>JAJYBU010000007.1 GCA_021778845.1 Acidobacteriota bacterium | reverse complement strand
GGTCGAGGTCGCGGGTGGCTTCGACGAAGTCGGTGCCGTCGACGTTGGAGACGAAGCGGAAGGTGAGGTCGCGGTGGGAGTAGTGGCGGAGGGCCTCGTAGGCCATGACGGGGCCGAGGTCGGAGCCGCCGATGCCGATGTTGACGATGTTGCGGATGGGCTTGCCGGTGTAGCCGAGCCAGTTGCCGGAGCGAATTTTGTCGGCGAAGGCGGCCATCTTGTCGAGGACGGCGTGGACTTCGGGGACGACGTCTTCGCCGTCGACGAGGATGGACTCCGATTTGGGAGCGCGGAGGGCGACGTGGAGGACGGCGCGGTTCTCGGTGGTGTTGATCTTCTGACCGGTGAACATGGCTTCTGTGTGCTGCTTGAGGCCGGACTGGTTGGCGAGATCGAAGAGAAGGGTGAGGGTCTCGTTCGTGATGCGGTTCTTGGAGTAGTCGAGGAAGAGGCCGCAGGCTTCGGCGGTGAAGCGGGTGCCGCGGGAGGGGTCGGTGTGGAAGAGGTCGCGGAGGTGCTGTGGGCGGAGGGTTTCGGCGTGCTGCTGAAGGGCGGTCCAGGCTGGGCGGGAGGCCAGAGGGGCGATGCGATCGGTCATTGAGCTTGCTCTCCTGTGTGCGAGCGGGCGGCGATTGTGCGGCACGGGACTCGCTGAGGATATTAGAGCATTGTGGGAGCGGTGGAGGTAGGAAGAGTTGGCAGAGGGTTGGCGCCGCGTTGTGGAAGGGCGGGTTTGAGGGGATGCGGTAAGGGATTTCGCAGGATTGGTGGAGACGGCCGGGTGGGGGGTGGTTTGAGGGGACTGGTTGTCGTAGGATGACTTGTCTGACTATGAATATTTCGCTTAGAAAACTTGTGCTGCTGCCGGGGATGGATGGCAGCGGTGAGCTGTTCCGGGGGCTGACGGCTGTGCTGCCGGAAGAGCTGGAGACCGAGACGCTGTGGTATCCGGCGGACCGTGTGATGAGCTATGGGGAGTTGGCCGGGACGCTGCGGGGAGCAATTCCGGTGGATGAGCCGTTTGTGCTGGTGGCGGAGTCGTTTGGGGTGCCGCTGGCGATTCAGATTGCGGCGCTGGAGCCGCCGAACCTGCGTGGAATGGTGCTGAGTGCGGGGTTTGCGACGAGCCCGCTGAGGGGATGGCGGCGGACACTGGTGTGGGATCTGATGCCGCTGCTGTCGCACGTGCCGCTGCCGGGGATGGTGGTGCGGTATCTGATGGTGGGAGATGAGGCACCACGGGCACTGGTGGATCTGGTGAGGGACGCGGTGGGTTGGCTGACGCCGAAGGTGCTGGGCGCAAGGTTGCGGGAGGCGCTGCATGTGGATGTGCGCGCGGAGTTGGCGCAGGTGAGAGTGCCGGTGCTGTATCTGCAGCCGACGAAAGATCGGCTGGTGGACGCCGCCTGCCTGGAGGAGATGCAGGCGGTGAAGGCGGGGCGGACGGTGAGGATCGAGGGGCCGCATATGCTGCTGCAGTGTGATCCTGCGGCGTGCGCCGAGGCCGTGGTGGGATTTGTGCGGGAGTTGGGGATGGAGGAGAAGGAAGAACGCTTGTAGCCTGTGGCTCTCAGCAAAGCGAAGGCCGCCTGGTGGGCGGCCTTCGTTCTTGGTGGAGATTGAGGGGCTGGCTACTGGAGGAGGTCAGTGCAGTTGGTGCCGCCCTTGGGGTCGTAGTGGATCTGGGCGTTTTCGTCGGTGCAGAAGCCGCGGTTGCCAGAGTGGCCGACGGAGTTGGGAACAGCCGTGATGGTGTAGCTGTTGTACTGGTCGATGTTGTTGATGGTGGTCTTGGCGCAGCCGCTGATGGTGAAGGTGTAGCCGGCCTTGTTGCCGGTGGCGAGGTCGTCGGGGATGAGCTGCGCGGCCTCAGGTGTGGGTGGGCCGGAGCCGACTTTGCCGCCGAGGGCGGTGAGCGAACAGGCGAATCCGTGCTGCGGATAGGTGGAGTTGTACTGGCCCTCCATCTCGTTGAGCATGCGCAGCGAGCTGATGGCGGAGGTCTCGTTGCCACGGCGGATGACCGACTGCATGGCGGGAATGGCGAGGGTCATGAGGATCAGGATGACGGACATGACGATGAGGAGTTCGACGAGCGTGAAGCCGGACTCGTGATGGGGCTTGGGTAGTTTCATGCGTACCTCGGAGCGCGGGAATGGCACTCGAATTTTACAGTTCAGAGTATAGACGGTTGGGGAGGCCAAGGGTATGGAGGGTGGCGAGAAGAATCAGCAGAGGCGGATGCTGATTTCTTCGGGATGAGAGACGCAACGGCAAGTGCAATGGCAGTGCCTAGCAGGTGAGGTGGGCGCGGGTCAGTTTGAGCGAGCCAAGGTTGCCGAGGAGGGTAAGGGCAAGGAGATCGGGGTGGAAGAGCTCGTTGGCGAGGCGCTGGATGTCGGCGGGGGTGACGCGATCGATCTCGGCCGTGATCTCGTCGAGGGAGAAGAATCGGCCCCAGTACATCTGCTGGCGGGCGAGGGAGGACATGCGGGAGCCGGAGGTTTCGAGGCCGAGAACCATGTTGCCCTTGGATTGGTTTTTGGCGCGGTCGAGCTCTTCGGCGGTGACGGGCTGCTGCTTGATGCGGGTGAGCTCGGCGAGGGTTAGCGCAAGGACCTGCTCGACGTTGGAGACTGCGCAACCGGCGTAGACGGCGAGAGTGCCGGTGTCGCGGAAGGGGTTGAGCTCAGAGTAGATGCTGTAGACGAGGCCGCGGTCTTCGCGGATGGACTGGAAGAGGCGGGAGCTCATGCCTCCACCGAGGATGCTGTTGAGGAGGTAGGCGGCGTAGCGGGTGGGCGAGGCTACGGGCGGCGCGGGGACGGCGAGGCAGAACTGAACCTGCTCGAGGGACTTCTTGTTCTTGAGCGTGATGTGGGGGTTGGTTTGCGGCGGGTTGGGGTGCGCGATTTTATCGCTACTGCTGGCGGAGAGCGAGGCGAAGGCTGCGGCTACCTGCTCTACAAATTCCTCGTGGTGGAGATTGCCGGCGGCGGTGAAGACCATGTTGGCGGGGGTGAAGCGGCGGGCGTACTCGGCGAGGACGATTTGCTGGTCGAAGCTGGAGACGGTTTTGGCGGTGCCTAGGATGGGGCGGCCGAGGGCGTCGTTGGGCCAGAAGTTCTGGGTGAAGAGCTCATGGACGAGATAGTCGGGGTTGTCTTCGTCCATCTTGATCTCTTCGAGGATGACGCCTTGTTCCTTGGCGATGTCGTCGGGAGAGAAGGTGGGGTGGAGGACGAGGTCGGTGAGGAGGTCGAGAGCAGCGGGGACGTTGTCGTCGAGAACCTTGAGGTTGAAGCAGATGGTCTCTTTGCCGGTGAAGGCGTCGAGGTTGCCGCCGATGGCGTCGACTTCGCGGGCAAACTGCTGAGCGGAGCGGTTGGTGGTGCCCTTGAAGACCATGTGCTCGATGAAATGGGAGATGCCGTTGACGGCGGGGGATTCGTCGCGGGAGCCGCAGTCGATCCAGACACCCATGGCTACGGAGCGAAGGTGAGGCATGCGCTCGGTGAGGACGAGGAGACCGTTGGGGAGGGTGGTGGTGCGGATATCGCGGAGGTGTGGGGCGGGGGCATTGAGGGAGGCGTTTTCGGCTATTGGAACTGAGATCGGCATTGGGGTTATTGTTTCATGATTGCGCTCGGGCGTCGGCGATGAGCCGGGCGGTAGACTGGTGGGATGGAGACGCGAGCGCTGTTTGGGATGGGGTTGGGGGAGCTGACGGAGCTGATGGCGGGGCTCGGGCAGAAGCCTTATCGCGCGCGGCAGATGTTTGAGGCGCTGTATAAGCAGCGGGTTTCTTTGTTGGACGACGTGATGACGTTGCCGGTGGCGCTGAGAGAAAAGCTGGCGGAGGAGGGTTGGGAGGCGGGGCTGCCGGTGATGGCGCAGACTGCGGTGAGTGTGGATGGGACGGAGCGGTACCTGATGCGGATGGCCGATGGCGAGACGGTGGAGACGGTGTGGATGCCGGATGGAGATGGTGGAGAGCGCGGCGACGGGAGTGAGGCTGCCGCGGAAGAGGCGGGGGAGGTGGAGTCGGCGGCGGAGGCGGTGTTGGGCGAAGAAGCAGATTCCTCCGCTGCGCTGCGGAATGACAACCAGAAAAGCAAGGGCAATGACAACGACGAGAAGCAGGTCCGTCGCGTTGCTCAGGATGACAGTTTTGAAAGTGGTGGCGGTGCTAAGAAGCTGGCTGATGGGTATTGGGATCGGCGGGGGAATGGACGGGACCGGGCTAACTTTGGGACGCTGGCGGAGAAGGGGTTTCGGCGGGCTACGATTTGTATTTCGAGCCAGGTGGGGTGTGCGGTGAACTGCCAGTTTTGCCTGACGGCGAAGTTGGGGATTCGGCGGAATTTAAGCGCGGGAGAGATTGCAGGACAGGTGGCGGCGGTGCTGAATCGGCATGGGATTCAGATTGGGAAGGACCGGATCAACCTGGTGTTTATGGGTATGGGCGAGCCGTTTCTGAACTACGACGAGTTTATGAAGGCCGTGCGGTTACTGGTGAAGGGAGTGGGGATTCCGGAGTCGCGGATGACCGTTTCAACGAGCGGGATTCTGCCAGGGATTGAGGCGTTTGCGAAGGAGACGGTGAGGCCGAAGCTGGCGCTGTCGTTGAATGCGTCGAATGATGGCGTTCGCGAAGAGATTATGCCGATTACGCGGAAGTGGAATATTGCCGCGCTGCTGGAGGCGGTGGGGAAGATTCCGCTGCGGACCAGAGAGTGGGTGACGTTTGAGTATGTGCTGCTGGGTGGCGTGAACGATCAGCCGGTGCATGCTCGCGAGGTGCTGGCGCTGCTGGCCGGGATGCGGGCGAAGGTGAATCTGATTGTGTGGAATCCGGGGCCGGGGATTGCGTATCATCAGCCGACGCCGGAGGATGTGGCCGTGTTTCAGGCGATGCTGATCGAGGGTGGGATTGCGACATATATCCGGCGGCCGCGGGGGCGGGATATCTATGCGGCTTGTGGGCAGTTGAAACGGACCGTTGCGGAAGAGGGCGGGACGCAGGGGTTGGTGGAGATCTCCGCGTAGGCAGGGATGCGGCGAACGCATGTCGTGGGAGCGAGACATGCGGCATCCGGTGTTGTGATGGCTAGGAGGTGCGCCACTTGCGAACTTTGGTTCTTGTGCCCGATTTCTGCTGCGGGACTGATTTGCTGTTGGCGGAGGCGGCGGCGAGGAGGAGGGATGATCCGCTGAGGCCGAGGACTACGAGGGCGCTGGACCACTCGTTGGCGGAGTAGGGGGCGTGGAGAATGCGGGGGACGTGGAGCAGGACCAGCCAGCCGAAGAAGAGGAGGAAGAGTCCGTAGGAGGCGTACTTGTCTTCGATGGTGGTGGCGATGGAGAGGCCGGCGGTGATGAGGGCGAAGCCGGTGAGGAGAATCCAGGGGTTGTGGTAGGGAATCCAGGCGGGGACCAGGGTGGCGAGGTATCGAATGTAGAGGAAGTGCTGGAAGCCGAAGATCACCATAGCGCAGGCGAAGAAGATGCGGCCGGGCATGAGGGTGAATTTGCCGCGGGCGCCGGCGGAGAGGCCGTGGAGGACGAGTGCTGTGGCGGCGAGGGCGAGGCACTCGAGGAAGAGCGTGCGGCCGTCGGCGTCGTGGAGGACGTAGTTGACGTGCTGGAGGTACAGAGCGGTTGAGCCGAGCAGGAGCAGGCCGAGGGTGAGGCTGACGGCGAGGACTCGCCAGGCCGTGAGAAGAGCGAAGCTGGCGGCGATCAGTAGCGCGGCGAGAGCGTAGGCGAGGATGTGGCTGGGGTGCAGCCAGGCGGGGCAGAGGGGAATGCCGCGGCGGAGATGTCCGTAGAGTGCGTATTGCAGGCCGAAGCCGAGCATGGCGAGTGCATAGAAGATGCGGCCGAGGGTGATGAGGGGAGATGCGGTGGAGTTGGGCATAGGCTCGGCTGGTGTCCTCGGGTGGAAGCTTATACGGCGGAGGTTTGCAGGGCGAGTTGCAGGACGGTTTCAGCCAGGACATCGTAGTTGTGGCGGAGGACATCGCCTTCGTGGACGAAGTTGCCGGTGATGGGCTCGACGCCGAGGGAGCGGATGCGGTCAAGGTCGGCGAGGATGGGGGTCTGGCCTTCGCGGGCGTACCTGGCGAGGGCCTGGGGACTGATGGGCGCGGTGTTGATGAGAGCGTAGTCGAAGATCTGGGCGTCTTTGCGAAGGCTGAAGGCGCGGGCGTGGTCGAGGATCTTTTCGATGTGCTGGGAGGCGGTGAGGCCGAGGCTTTCGTTGGCCTGGGTCATGAGATTGCAGATGTAGACGCGGGTGGCGCTGCTGTGGGCGATGGCTTCGGGGATGCCGCGAACGAGGAGGTTGGTGATGAGCGAGGTGTAGAGGGAGCCGGGGCCGAGGGTGATGAGGTCGGCGTTGGCGATGGCGGTGAGGGTCTCGGGGAGAGGGCGCGCGTCGGCGGGGGTGAGGATGAGTTCGGCGATGGAACGCCTGGAGGCGGTGATGCTGGTCTCGCCGTCGACGATGGAGCCGTCGTCCATGCGGGCGGAGAGGGTGGCGTTGGCGGTGGTGCAGGGGAAGATGCGGCCGCGGGTGGCGAGGATTTGAGAGCTGGTGTGGACGGCCTGGGCGAAGTCTCCAGTGATGCCGGTGAGGGCAGCGAGGAAGAGGTTGCCGAAGCTATGGCCTTCGAGGTCGCCGTGGGGGAATCGGTACTGGAAGAGGCGGGAGAGGAGGTGCTCGTCCTGGGAGAGAGCGACGAGGCAGTTGCGGATGTCGCCGGGGGGAAGCATGTGGAGGTCTTCGCGGAGGCGGCCGGAGGAACCGCCGTCGTCGGTGACGGTGACGATGGCGGAGAGTTCGCGGATGAGGGTGGAGAGATGCGGATGGGTGGGGTCGGAGTCGTTGGCGGGAGCGGCGACAAAGGCCTTGAGGCCGCGCAGGAGCGTGGAGAGACCGGTTCCGCCGCCGATGGCGACGACTCGAAGCTGGCGGGAGTTAGTCATACGTCAGGTAACAGTGTAGTCGGATGAGGGAGATGCGGGGTGATGGGTGCGGAAAGTAAAGTTGGGACGAAGTTGGCTCGTTGCTGGGGGTGGGACGAAACAGAGCGCATACGCGCGGCTGCTGGCTTTTAGCAAGTGCAACAGCAAATATGGAGATCCTTCGCTTCGCTCAGGATGATGGAGCTATTGGGTGACACTGCTTGAGCGTGGGCTGCTGCGTGGTCGAGCTTCGTCAGGTGGGTCGTTGGAGCTGCCTGGGGCGCCCTTGCTCGCCTGGGGTCAGACTTCGGGGTAGAGAAGTTCGGTGAAGCGAGGGTCTTCGGCTACGCCGTCGAAGTCGGAGTCGAGGCGGGCCTGAAGGCGGTTCTGGCCGTTGAGACGGATAGCCTCGGAGAGGTGATCGATGCAGCCGTCGGCGTCTCCGGTGAGGCTGGAGAGGAGGGCGAGTCCGTAAAAGGCGTAGTCTGCGGACTGGTGCTGGAGAAGAATCTCCTGGAGGTGCTCGCGGGCATCTTCGTAGTTGCCCTGATTGAGCAGGGAGATGGCGTAGTCGTAGCGCTCTTCGTGTGTCTGGAAGTTGGTGGTGCCTTTGTGGATCTGGCCGACACAGGCAGAGATGTACATGCGAATGCGGTCGGCGAGGTCCTGCGGTGCGGATTCGAGCATCGCGGTGAAGGCTTCGTGGGCTTTCTCATATTTGCCGGACTGCATGAGCTTGAGCGCGCTCTCGTAGAGCGAGAGCGTGGACCTGCGGGTAGCGTCGTTGGCGTGTTGAGGATTTCCGGCGAGAGTTCGCGGGGTCTTGAGCGTGGCAGTCACTTTGGGAGTTTTGGATTCGGAGGTCGATGTTGCTGGCTTCGTTGCCATGGTGTTCTCGGTTAGACGGCTAGGGATTTCAAGATAGAGTACTTCGATGGTAATTGGGGTTATACGGGTGTTGGTGGATAGAGGTCAACTGAGAGTGTACCGGATGTTGCGTCAGATGGGGGAGCGGGTGTAGAGAACGGGGTTGAGGGTAGGGTCGTTGTACATCTTGAGCTGGCGGTAGAGCTTGAAGCGGCGACGGCCGGTGAGGACATCGTTCCATAGATCGGCAAGACAGGATACGAGATCAGCCCGCTGTTGGTTCAACACGAGAAGGCGGTCCATGTTGCGCTGCTGATGCTCGGGGGTGGAGCGATGGAGTTGCTCCTGGGTGTGGAAGATTTTGAGGGCGAGGATGGAGAGGCGGTCGATGATGAGGCCGGGGGATTCGGAGTGGAGGGGCGCTGTGGAGTTGTCGGGCGCGAGTTGGAGGAGCGCAATGTCGAGCTGCTCGGCGAGGTCGTTGCGGCGCTGGTTGAGACGGTCGATGTCGTGCTTGACCTGAACGATGGTGCTGTCGGAGGCTTCGGGGTCGCGGGCTAAGTCTTCGCGGTGCCAGAGATCGAAGTTGGCCTGGTGCTGATCGAGGATGATCTGTTCGAAGGGCGATGAGGGAATGGGAGCGGGTGACGCGGGGTCGTGACCGTGGAGAGTGGACTGGTCCTGGAGAGCTACGATTTGGGCGGCGTCGAGCATGTGGTGGTGAGAGCAAGCATAACGGGAGTGCGGCGCTGGGGCAATGTGGGGCGGCGGATGCGGGGTGGTTGGGACGCTCGGATTTGTGGCTCCCATGTCCCCAGGTGCGAGGGACATGGGGCACCCATTTTGTGGTGAGGCAGGCGAAGGGGTTGGGGGTGGTGTGGGGGAGAGTGTGGATGCGACACTTGAGGCATGGGAAAGAAGATGACGCGGCGGGTGCTGGTGTATCGGCTGGGGAGCCTGGGCGATATGGTGGTGGCGCTGCCGGCGCTGCACCTGGTGGCGCGGGCGTTTCCGGCGGCGGAGCGGCGGATGCTGACAAATTTTCCGGTGAGTACAAAGGCGCCGGCAGCGGCGGCGGTGCTGGATGGGTCGGGACTGGTGCATGGGTATGTGCGGTATGCGGTCGGGACGCGGAGCGTGGGCGAGCTGCTGGGGCTGTGGTGGAGGATTGTGCGGTGGCGGCCGGAGGTGGTGGTGTATCTGGCTGCGGCGCGGGGGCTGAAGGTGGCCCGCCGCGATGAGGCTTTCTTCAGGATGTGTGGCGTGCGGCGGATGATCGGGGTCCCGCTGACGGAGGGAATGCAGCGAAATTTTTATGGTGCGGCGACGGGCGGGAAAGACCGTGCGATGGGTGGAGGCAACCTGGAGCCGGAGGCGGCGCGGTTGGTGCGGTGCATTGGCGAGTTGGGCGAGGCCGGAGAGATTACCGACCCGGGAAGGATGAGTGATCCGGCGAGCTGGGATCTGCACTTGAGTGCTGCGGAAGATGAGATTGCGGCGCGGGCAATGGGCGAGGAGGCGCTTGCAGTGGAGTCGATTGCGGTGAGCGTGGGAACGAAGGTGCAGGCCAAGGATTGGGGTAAGGAGAATTGGCGGGAGCTGCTGGGACGGATGGCAGCGGAGTTTCCGGGACGGGCGCTCCTGCTGGCCGGTGCTGCGGAGGAGAGCGCAGCAAGTGAGTTCGCGGCGGAGGGTTGGCGGGCGAATGGCGGAGGGGTGGTGGTGAATTTGTGCGGGAGGCTGACACCAAGGGAGAGCGCTGCGGCGATTGCGCGGGCGCGGTTGTTTGTGGGGCACGACAGCGGGCCGATGCATCTGGCTGCGGCTGTAGGAACTCCTGTGGTGGCGATCTTTGCGGCGAGGAATATTCCCCGGCAGTGGTTTCCGTTTGGGAAGCAGCATCGGGTGCTGTATCACGAGGTGGAGTGCTGGGGGTGTGGGCTGGAGACTTGTTTGGAGCAGCAGAAGAAGTGTTTGATGTCGATTGGTGTGGATGAGGTGATGGAGGCGGTGCGTTGTCAGTTGTCCGTAAGCACGAAGGCGATTGCTGACAACTGAAAACGGAAACTTGTGGTGCGATGATGGTTGGGGAGACTTGAGACGACGATGCTGGCGGAGACACATGCGGTGCTGGGACTGCTGGAGGGTGGGTTTGGACACCTGAAGGTGCTGGTGGTTGGGGATTTGATGCTCGATCGGTACATCCTGGGTGAAGTGGACCGGATCTCGCCGGAGGCTCCGGTGCCGGTGCTGCGGCATGCGCAGCACTTTGAGCGCGCAGGCGGTGCGGCGAATGTTGCGATGAACCTGGTGGGGCTGGGCTGCCAGGCGGTGCTGGCAGGGTTCTGGGGCGAAGATAAGGATAAGGACGAACTGGCGGCACTGGTGGAGGCGGCCGGGATCGATGCGGTGGGCGTGGTGACGACGAGGCTGCCGACGATTTCGAAGACCAGGATTGTGGGGCGGCAACAGCAGTTGTTGCGGCTGGATATTGAGAGCAAGGAGGCGCCGAGTGCGGAGGACCGGCAGCGGCTGCGGGAACGCGTTGAAGGGCTGGTGCGTAAGGTCCACGCGGTGGTGCTGTCGGACTATGCGAAAGGTGCGTTGTCGGCGGAGTTGTGCGCGGCGGTGATTGCCGCGGCGAAGGTTGCGGGGATTCCGGTGTTGGCTGATCCGAAGACGCCGGACTTTGGGAAGTATGCGGGCGCGACGATGGTGTGTCCGAACCTGAGCGAGTTGGCAATGGCGACGGGTGTGGGCACGGATGAACTGGAGGCGTTGCTGGTTGCGGGTGAGGTGGAACGCGAGAAGCATGGGTTGAAGTATCTGACGGTGACGATGAGCGAGAAGGGGATTCGCGTGCTTTGGGAGGGCGGAGTGTATCACTCGCCGGCGCGGGCGCGTGAGGTGTTTGATGTGTCGGGTGCGGGGGATACGGTGATTGCTACGCTGGCCGCTGGCATGGCGGGCGGACTCAAGATTGAGACAGCGGTGGATGTGGCGAATCTGGCGGCGGGGATCGTGGTGGGGAAGATGGGAACTGTGGCGATTGCGCAGCATGAGTTGGTGGCCGCGCTGACGCCGTCGAGTGGGATTCGCGGCGGAGAGAAGGTGCTGGATAGCGAGCGGCTGGCGAAACGGGTTGCGGAGTGGAGATCTGCGGGCGAGACGATCGTGTTTACGAACGGGTGCTTCGACCTGCTGCATGTGGGGCATGTGACGCTGCTGGAGGAGTGCCGCCGGTTTGGATCGAAGCTGGTGCTGGGACTGAATTCGGATGCGAGCGTGCAGCGGCTGAAGGGGCCGACACGACCGGTGGTGGGAGAGAATGAACGAGCGCGGGTGATGGCGGCTCTGGCTGCGGTGGACGCAGTGGTGGTGTTCGATGAGGATACGCCGATCGAAGTGATTCGCGCGGTGAAGCCGGATGTGCTGGTGAAGGGTGGGGATTATTCGGTGGAGACCGTGGTGGGGCATGAGGACGTGATCGCCGCAGGCGGGCGAGTGGAGATTGTGCCGACGGTGGAGGGGTTTTCGACGACGAATCTGGTGAGCCGGATGAAGCAGTGAGCCAGATAAGCGTGAGGAAATGAGATGTTGGGCGCGAGGTCAGCGTTCAGCGATACGGCTGTAGATGACCTCGCCACCGAGGAGCGTCATGTCCACCTTTACGGCATCGATCTTCACGGGATCGATGTGGAAGATGTCGTCCGAGAGAAGAATGAGATCGGCAAGCTGGCCGGGCACGATGGAGCCTTTGAGCGTCTCTTCGTGTTCAGCGTAGGCCGCATTGAAGGTGTAGGCGCGGACGGCTTGAGCCACTGAAACTTTCTCCTGCGGCATCCATCCGCCGGGGTTCCTGCCGTCGATGGTTCGCCGTGTCACGGCTGCGTAGATTCCGGTGAGTGGGACGAGTGGGCCCACGGGCCAGTCGGACCCGAAGGCGACCACTGCACCCGAATCCATGAGTGAGCGAAAGGCATAGGTCGTTCTGATTCGCTCTGGGCCGAGGCGCTTCTCCGCCCAGCGTCCGTCGTCTATCGCGTGGTAGGGCTGTACGGATGCAATCACGTGCAGCTTCGCGAATCGGGGAATGTCCTCTGGCAGGAGGGTCTGGGCGTGCTCGATGCGGTCGCGGCGGTCGCTCGGGCCATCTTCTTTCTCGAGTCGCTCATACATATCGAGGATGGTGTGGTTGGCACGATCGCCGATGGCATGCGTGATTAATTGCAGGCCAGCCTCGTCGGCCAGCTTGAATTGCGCGTACATCGCTTCGGGATGCTGCATGGTGTCACTGGCGATGCCGTAGTTGTTCGGGTTATCCGCGTACGGCGCGGTGAACCATGCGGTGGATGCGCCGAGTCCGCCGTCGGCAAAGCTCTTGAGGCAGCCGATGTGAAACAGATCATTTCCGAAGGTGGATTCGATGCCTAACTCGGCCATCTGCCGACCGTCCGCGAGGGGCAGGCATTCGGCGACACGCAGCTTGAGCTGGCCCTCGCGAGCGAGCTTCTGGAGGGCCTGAAGCTTGAGGCGGCCGTCGGAATCGGTGGGGCTGACGGCCATGTCCTGCACGCTGGTGACACCATTCTGCGCGGCGACTTTCTGAGTCGCAAGAATGTAGGTCTCCATGTCGGCTTCGGTTTCTGGCGGAATCTTTGAGAGGATCAACGCTTTTGCTGCGTCCTTGAAGATGCCGGTGGGATTGCCCTCGGCGTCGCGCAGAATGACGCCTCCCGGAATGTCCTTCGTGTCACGATTCACGCCTGCCAGCTTCATGGCATAGGCGTTGGCGAGAATCATGTGCAGGTCGGTGCGCGAAACCGCTACGGGATTGTCCAGGGTTACGGCGTCGATGAGTTGGTGGGTTGGGAGAGCCACTGGAGTCCAGCGCTGCTCGTCCCAGGCTCCGTTGAGAATCCACTTGCCCTTCGGAAGCGTCTTTGCGTAGGCCGCGATGCGGTCGCGGAATTGCTCAGGACTATGGGTGTCGGTGAGATGGACGCCGACCAGATTCGCGCCGCCAATCTGGATGTGTACGTGGGCATCGTTGAAGCCCGGGAGCACGAGCCTACCGTGCAACTGGATGATCCTCGCTCCCGGCAGAGCGAGCTTGAGCATGGCAGCGGAGGTCCCTGTCGCGAGGATATGGGTTCCGCGAATGGCAACAGCCTCGGCCTGAGAGGATGGGCCGATCCAGACCTTGCCTCCCACGAGGACGAGGTTGGCGCCGCCCTGCACGCAGGTCTGGGCTTGCAGTGACTTATCCGGAATGGAGATCGCCAGTGCGACCAGCGTCAGCGAAAGGAGTGCACTTCTGCGCAAGCTCATCGTGTACCTCCGATAGTCCGTGTGATGTTGCCTCGATGCGGTGTCCGGCATGCGGGTCAGGGTCTGGCTTCGTTATACCGGTAGACCATGGCTCCGAGGGCGACGTCCTGTGGATTGGTTGACTTTAGCAGACGCTCCGCAACGGCCATCGCATCGCGCTTGGGTTCATCCTGACCGAGCTTGAACTTAGCCTCCAGGCGTTCGATCGTGAGCTCGAAGCCAAGGATGGCGGGCAGTCTGCGCTGAATGGCTGCGTCGGGAATCTCGTGAGTCTTCCACCCATCGGGTATGCCGGCTTCGCTGCGGACGGTAAGGTCTTCGAGGGACTCGCGCAACTGTGCGTGGTCGTGAAAGAGCAGCGGGCCATAGCAATGCACGGCGGTGTAATAGACGGTCGGTGGCATGTCGCGGCCGGGATACCAGCTCGCGGTTACATAGCTGCTGGGGCCGTGAAAGACTGCGAGGGCTGGCTCGGTGAGTTGCTGCAGGGCTGCGGCGTGCGCGTTGGCCCGTGCCAGATGGCTGGTGAGAACGCCCTTTTCGCTGCGCGTTGGATACAGGACAAACTGCAGATTGGTGACGTTCGGCCCGTCGCTGCCGTTGGAGACGAGCATCCCCCAGGGATTATTGGTGATGAGGTCCTGCACGTCCTGCTGCGATTGCGGCAACCAGCTTTGTCTTACAAACATTGAATCACCACGTAGCGCTAAAACGGCAAAGGTTTAGGAGAAGGCGTGTGTTGCAAGACGTTCCGGCCCGAGCGAACGCTATGCTGCGGCGGGGGTGAGGAGGTCTTGCGGCCCATGAGATTCTCTTATATTGATGGAGATCATGGTGCCAGTAAAGAGCCAGATGCAGCCACTCTCAGAGAGCCAGATGAGGGGATGGGCCGATCGAGTTTCAGGCCCAACAGCTTATCCACGCCGCGGCGTATCTGTGCTGGCGTAAATGCAGTGAATCCGAAGACCAGGCCACGCTCGGTGGGACCGGCTGCGTACTGGGACAGGGCGGGCACGTCCAGTCCTGCGCGCTTGAGGCGAGCCGACCAGGCGAGATCGTCGTAGGTGTCGGGTAGAAAACCGGTGAGATTCATACCTCCGTCGCGATAGCGGAACTCCAGCGGCAGGCTGCCTTTCTGGATGGCATCGAGGAAGACCTGCTGCCGCTCGGCATAGTTTTTGCGGCAGCGCCGGATGTGCGAATAGAAGGCGCCACTATCGAGGAATGCAGCGAGGGTTGCCTGATCGATCATGGGCCCATGATCTTCGGCCACGGTCTTGAGGTCTGTGAACGGTTCGACCAATGCCTTTGGCAGCACAGCGTATCCGAGCCGCAGGGAAGGAAACAAGAGCTTGCTGAAGGTGCCGACGTAGATGACGCGGTTGCCGGAGTCGAGGCTCTGCATGCTGGGGAGCGGAGGTGCGATGTAGCGAAACTCGGAGTCGTAATCGTCTTCGACGATCCAGGTCTGCGCACTGACGGCACCGTTAGCCAGGGAGAGTCTGCGGGCCAGCGACAAGGACGCTCCAGTGGGGAACTGGCGGGAAGGGGTGACATAGACGAGCGAGACGGGTGAGGTCTCGAGCGGCGGAAAGACCATTCCATGCTGGTCAATGGGCAAGTGCTCGATGGATGCGCCGGCGGACTTCCATGCGCGCACGGCGCCGCTGTAGCCGGGGTTTTCCATGTAGACGGTATCGCCGGGCTTGAGGAGGAGATGGGCGAGGAGATAGAGGGCCTGCTGCGAGCCGGTGGTGATGGCGATCTGCCACCACTCGCAGGCTACGCCGCGGCTGTCGCGCAGATACATGGCAAGGTTTTCGCGCAGGGGACGGAACCCCAGCACTGCCTCGGAGTTGTAGTGCAGCAGGCTGCGGTTGGTGGTGCGGAGAGCCCGTCCGCGGAGGCGATTCCATAGCGCGAGAGGAAAGCGCTGGACATCGGGCTGGCAGGGGCGAAAGGGTTTTGGTCCGGCAGAATAACTGGCTCTGGGTACGTGAACCGCCGGTGCGATGTCCTGCTGGCTGCTGCGGCGCTGAGCTGCGGAACGCAACTCAGGAGCTGTGTCTGACACGTAGATGCGGGAGCGCAGGCGGCTGCTAAGATATCCCTCGCTGATCAGTCGCTCATAGGCGTAGACCACCGTATTGCGGGAGACTTTGAGCTCTGCGGCAAGCTCGCGGCTGGAGGGCAGCGGGTCGCCGGTGCCCAGTTGCCCGCTCTGAATCATGCCCTTGAGCTGGGCCGCGAGCTGTACCTGGAGGGAGAGATCGCTCTTGCGATTGAGGAAGAGAACCTGGTGCCGTTTCAACTGCGCGGTATCTGGACTCAACGAAACTCCTAAAACTGGCTCTTTACCGGTGCCACGCTGCTGCTTATCTTTGTTCTAACACGAATCAATTCAGCAAAAATTCATTTGCTTTCGGCCTTCCAACCGATTCGGCGCAACCTCACCGAAGGATCGGGGAAAGATCAATATAGGACTAAACTAGTCCTATATTGTGCTATAGTCCCAAAAGTAACTGTCCTCAGACCGAAGCTCTTGCCTTCTCTGACCGGGCACCGCTGTATCTGAAACCAGGTTCGTTCCGTGACGTTGCGCACCGTCACATCTGGACAAAACTGAAAAACCTGCACGACGTAAGGGAGATCCTCATGTTCAAATGCCTGCATACCTTCCAGAAGGCCGCTTGCTCGATCTTTGTCCTCATGATTCTGGCGCTGATCAGCACGCCGGCCATCGCCCAGAGTGCGTCGATCGATGGACTGGTTACGGATGCGACCAACGCGGTGGTTCCGAAGGTTTCGGTGGAGTTGCTCGATCCATCGACCCAGACGCGGCAGGTCACGACGTCGAACACATCGGGATTCTACTCGATTCCGAATGTGATGCCGGGGCACTACACGGTCATCGTGAGCGGGACCGGGTTCAAGACCGAGACGCTGACGGATGTGGCGGTGACGATTGGAGCGAAGGTCTCGCTGAACTTTACGCTGAAAGTTGGAGCGCAGACGGACCAGGTATCGGTGAACGGAAGTGTGGAGGAGCTTAACACGACCGACGCGAGTGTGAGCACGGTGATCAATCGTAACTTTGTGGAGAATCTTCCGCTTAACGGGCGCAGCTTTCAATCGCTGATCACGCTGTCGCCCGGGGTGACGGTGGTTCCGTCCGCGGGTGTTGGATCGAGCGGCGAGATGAGCGTGAATGGCCAGCGCACGGAGGCGAATTACTACACGGTTGATGGGATCAGCGCGAATACAGGAGCGTCGGTGTCGTCGGCTGGCTATCCTGGCGGCGGCTTTTCTGGAGCGACCCCGCAGGAGAGTGCGCTGGGCACGACGCAGAGTCTGGTTTCGATTGATGCGCTGGAGGAGTTCCGGGAGTCGACGTCGTCCTACTCGGCTGAATATGGCCGTACGCCGGGAGGGCAGTTCAGCTTCAGCACGCGCTCGGGGACGAACGTATACCACGGCACAGCGTTTGATTTTCTGCGCAACGACGCGCTTGACGCGAGGAACTACTTCGACGTGAGCAAGCTCGCTGAACGCCAGAACGATTTTGGCGGGACGCTGGGGGGGGCGATCCGTATTCCGCATATTTACAACGGCCGCGACAAGACATTTTTCTTCTTCTCTTACGAAGGACTGCGCCTGCAACAGCCGCAGGCAGCGCAACTGTATGAGGTGCCGAGCACGAACTTCCGGCAGATTGCGCCGGTGGCCTTGCAGCCGTTTCTCGATGCCTTTCCGACGACCACCAGTCCGGATCTCGGCAATGGCCTTGCCGATCTGACGATTGGTTACTCGGCTCCGAGCCGTCTCGACACGACGAGTATCCGCATTGACCACAGCTTTGGGGATCGCTTCAAGATCTTCGGCCGCTACAGCGATGTGCCGTCTCAAAGCGAGTCGCGGCAACCAACGGATCTGGCTCAGGTCAACGAGACGACGCGCAATATCAAGACGTTTGTGTTCGGCGCCAGCAGCGTGCTGACGCCCAATATCGCGGATGAGTTCCGCTTTGGTCTTACTGCGAACGACTATAAATCCAACCGCTATCTCGACAACTTTGGCGGTGCTACACCGTTTGCTATCGGTACGGTTCCGGGCCTTGACAATGGGAGTTGGTTGACCTTCTTCCTCTTCTATGGCTTGTATCCTTACTACCTCATCGAACCGCAGTCCAACCGCCAGCGCCAGATCAATATTGTTGACTCACTCACGGAAAACTATCACCGCCATAACTTCAAATATGGGGTCGACTACCGCCTCCTGGTGACTTCGGAAGAGCTTCCTCCGCTGTGGGAGGTTGGTTACTACTTCAGCGAAGCCTCGGTGCTGGCAAATCAGCCCGCTGGCCTGTTTGTTTACACGCAGTCGATCAACATGAAGGCCCATAGCAGCAACTTCTCGCTGTATGCACAGGATGACTGGCAGGCGACCAAGCGTATGAGCATCTCCTACGGAGTTCGCTGGGATGTGAATCCGCCGCCCTTCGATGCCAATGGGAATACGCCTTACACGCTGAACCAGATCACCGACCTCTCGACGGCTGTGATTGCACCGAAGAATACGCCGCTGTGGAAGACCACGTATGGAAACTTCGCTCCGCGTGTAGGCGTCGCTTATCAGCTACGCACCAAGGCAGGGTGGGAGAGTGTCTTGCGCGCAGGTGGCGGACTGTTCTATGACACGGGCACGACGCTGAGCGCAGAAGGTTACTACGGCGTGGGCACTACGGGATTTGGAAACTACACTGGCCAGGGGCCATTTCCTGCAACGCTGGCGCAGGTGCAGGCAACGCCTAAACCGAGTGCAGCCTCACCTTACAACGCGCCGGTGTTCGCCTTCGATCCAAACCTCAAGCTGCCGTACACGGGGCAGTGGAATGTTGCGATTGAGCAAGCTCTCGGTTCGCAACAATCCCTTACGATCAACTATGTTGGCTCGGCGGGACGCCGACTGCTGACGCAGCAGTTCTATGAGCCGCAGGATCTGCCGGTGCCGAATGAGAACTTCAGTGGGGGCTCGGGCCTCTACGTCACGACCGGCGCTGCGAGCTCCGACTACAACTCGCTACAGGTAAAGTTTGACCGCAAGCTCTCACACGGCCTACAGGCTCTTGCCAGCTATACGTGGTCACATGCGATCGATAATGCTACGACCAACTTCACGGTCTATGAACTGGAACGCTCCAGCTCTGATTACGATATTCGTAATAACTTCCAGGTAGCGTTGAGTTACAACGTTGGCGGCCACTACAGCAACCCGGCTGTGTCCTATGCGCTTACGCACTGGGCGCTGGATGCCCGAGTGTCTGCACGCTCGTCATTGCCGGTGGATGTGCTCGACGGTCCGAGTCTGGTGGATACGACGTCTGGCGTTACAACCAACTATCATCCAAACCGCGTTGCAGGCAAGCCGCTCTATATTTATGGGTCGCAGTATATTGGAGGGCGCGTGATCAACATAAACGCATTCAGCCCGATCACTGGAGGTGGCAACGTCGATGGTAATGCTGGCCGTAACATTGCTCGCGGCTTCGATGCGGTGCAGGGTGACCTGACTCTGCGGCGAGACTTTCCGTTCACATCAAGAGTTGGACTCCAGTTCCGCGTTGAAGCCTACAACCTATTCAACCACCCTATCTTCGGGGATATCTATAACCAACTCGCTGACGGCGCCACTCTGTTTGGCAATACCTACGATACCGAGAGCAGCCAGTTGGGCGGTCTGTCGAGCTTGTACCAGGTCGGCGGTCCGCGCTCGATGCAGGTCGCACTGAAGCTGCACTTTTAGCGGAAGTGCAACCTATAGTAAACGGCACGCCAGGGAGGAGTATGCCGATAAAGTGCAAGCGATTGCTCCCGGATCATCCGAGGCTGGACTCCTTGACTGCGACTCACTGTGTCTTATGCTCGTGGCCTTCTCCTGCTCCGGTTCCTTCGATGGAGCAGGAGAGGGCGGACAACGCCTGTGACATTGCTACTCGTCAGTACGATGCATTTTGCAGGGTCAGTGCGGAAGCAAGGGGCCATGGCGCTATCGGCTTCACCCAGGGTGTTGATGGGCACACGCGACGATACAACCCATGCACGGTAGTTTGTACTAGAGTCGAAAAGGCATGACACCAAGGGCCAATGATTGCGATCAGAACGGATCAGACGCTGCGGTGGTGACCGCGATTGGAGGCATGGCTGCGCACGAGTCCGGGGGACCGCGCAGTGCGCAATGGATGCTGATCCACATGGCACTTACAGCGACAGCGACGCAGGCCGTTAATCCAGGTCATCCACAACAAATGATTAGCGATGCTTCCAAGCGTCTAAATCCGGTGAACCTCGTTGTGCTCGAACCTGAGCTGCGGCGCAGAATTCCACTCGTCACTGCGGCATCGCGTGAGTCGGATGTGCGACAGGCAATGGCACTGGTGGACGATTACAAAACTCGAGTTGTCGTGATCGGAGCAGAAGAGGGATGGCGCGTCGCGGGGTTTCTTGCTTTACATGAAATTCCCGTGGTGTTGGATTCGTATGCAAGCACTCCGGCGACCTACGATCAGATTGGGGCTCGGCTGGATAACGCTGCGATTCTAGACCGGGCAGGTGTCGTGATCTCCTTCAAGGCGGCGTTTGTTCATGTCAGCTACAACGCCGGGATTGCAATTCGGGAAGGCGCTGGTATCGCTGTAGCGAACGGGCTTTCCTGGCCGCACGCGCTGAGGGCACTCACGCTCAATCCAGCCATGATCTGGGGTATCGATAACCATTACGGCTCACTCGAACCTGGAAAAGATGCTGATGTGGTGCTGTGGAATGGAGATCCTCTCGTGCCTTCGAACGCGCCGTTTCTGGTATTTGTGGTTGGCAAGCAGGTGTCGCTCGAAACTTGGCAAACTGCGCTTGAAAGGCGCTATCGTCCTGTTGTCAATGGCAACCCATTGCCCCCGGGCTATCACTAAGGTAAATCTTATGAAGACACTCGCTGCACTCACGCTACTCGCTACATCGGTACTCGTTTGCTGTGCGTTGCAAGCGCAACAGCAGGGAAGCATCCACGAATCCGGGGATGTACTGCCACTCGCTCCGGCACGCCACCTGCAGTTCGACGAACATGAGGGAACGTGGGTCTCGCTCGATGTCTCGCCTGACGGAAAGACAATCGTCTTCGAACTTCTCGGCGATATCTATCAGATGAGCATCGAAGGCGGCGAAGCGCATTGCATCGTGTGTGGGCTTCCTTTTGACTCGCAGCCCACCTACTCTCCAGACGGCAAGATGATTGCGTTCGTCAGCGACCGATCGGGAAATGAAAATCTTTGGGTTGCGCGTGCTGATGGCTCGCAACCGCGACAGATGTCCACGCTCACCGACAACAGTGTCTTCATTTCGCCTGTGTGGTCTCCAGATGGCAAGTCGATTTACATCTCGCGATTCAACCCCGATGTCAACGCGTTTCAACTCTTTCGTTTCGGCGTAGACGGATCGCCAGTTGAGCAGATCACTCACGCTAAAGCAACGGCCACTACGCCTAAGCCGTATCGCACCAGTGCGCTGGGCGCCGCACTCTCGCCTGACGGTCGCTACTTATACTACGAAGCTAAAACGGGGCTCGGCTTTGGTGACGACGGCCTCTTTCCGCTCTGGCATATTGATCGCCGAGATCTTGTGACGGGCGAAGAAGATACGGTGGTCAACGCGCAAGGCAGCGCCTTTCGTCCACAGGTGTCTCCTGATGGAAAGTCGCTGGTGTACGCAACGCGCTTTCACGGCAAGACCGGACTTCGCATTCGGACACTTGCCAGCGATGAAGATAAGTGGCTGCTGTATCCGATTCAGCGTGACGATCAGGAAGGCAGTGCCTCTCGCGATATTCTGCCGCGTTACGCATTCACTCCTGACAGCCGATCCATCATTCTTAACTACGGTGGCTTGATTCATCGCATTGACATTGCCACGCGCAATGTCACTAACATTCCGTTCGTCGTCCACATCGATCTCCCTATGGGACCATATCTGCGCCAGAATATTCACGAAGACACAGGCCCGGTACGTGCTCGCATCATTCAGACCCCGTCGCAAAGCCCGGATGGAACACGCCTGGTCTTCTCCGCACTGGCCCACGTGTACGTGATGTCATTTGCTGATCGAATCCCACAGCGGCTCACGACTACGTCGCAACCCGAGTTCGATCCTGCGTGGTCACCGGATGGGCGTTCCATCGTGTACATCACGTGGAACGCGACTGACGGAGGTAGCATCTTGCGCATGAACGCGGATGGCACCGGTGAGCCAACGTGTCTCACCGATCATCCGGACTTCTATCGCAACCCGGTCTACTCTCCTGACGGCAAGCGGATTTTTGCATTGCGCTCCAGCAACTACGAGCATAACCATCGCTACATGGAGTTCAGTCCGTTCGAGTCGGACGCTATTGAACTCGCGGCGGATGGAGGCGATGCAAAGATTGTCGCCTCGGGCGTGCTTGGCAATGTGCCGCAATTTACAAGCGAGGGGGGAAGCGTCTATCTGAATTTTGCCGACGGTCTTTATCGTGTGCCACTCAGTGGGGCTGCAAAGCACCGTGTTCTGGCCGTTACCGGACCCACCTGGTACTTTGTCGATGGAGTTGGTAACGCTGATGCGATCAAGATTAGTCCCGATGGTCACTGGGCACTTGCTCAGATCACCGAGCAACTTTACCTGCTGCAAATTCCTCCGGCCGATGCGGGGTCCGGCAAGGAATTCGCGATTGAGCTCGGCAAGCCTTCGCCGCTTGAGACGAGGCTCACCTCTATTGGCGCTGACTTCTTCAACTGGGCTGATGGTGGCAAGACGATCACGTGGGCTATCGGCTCTACGTACTTTCGGCAGCCGCTTGCGTCTGTCGTGACAGGGCACGTGGATGCGCCGACTGAGCCAGATACCGAGCGCAAGAATGTGCAGGCGATTTCTGTTGCTGTTGAGGTGCCCCGCGATACTCCACGGGGAAAGTTGGTTCTGCGCGGTGCAACGGCGATTACTATGCGTGGCGATGAAGTCATCCCTGATGCGGACATTCTCATAACAGACAATCGCATCACTGCAATTGGTGCACATGGCAGTATCGCGATCCCAAGAGATGCCATCGTCCGCGACGTTACAGGAAAATATATTCTTCCGGGCTTCACGGATGTGCATCTACACTGGGCCGACGTTCGGCGTGGAGAGCTAACATTACTCGATCCGGGCTTTCTTTCCTCGCTTGCGTATGGTGTTACGTCAGCGCTTGATCCGTCACCCCTCTCGATTGACATGCTGGCTTACCAGGACCTGATGGATGCGGGCATGATGACCGGAAGTCGCGTGTTCTCCACCGGGCCGGCAGTGTTCTCGTTCAATAACCTGCAATCCGAGCAGCAGGCTTACAACGTCGTGAGCCGCTATGCGACGTTCTACCGCATTCAGAACCTGAAGGAATATCGCACGGGCAACCGTATGCAGCGCGAGTGGGTTCTCGAAGCCACGCAGGCACTGCACATGCAGGCGACTACGGAAGGCGCGCTCGACATGAAGCTCGACATGACGCAGATTCAGGATGGCTTTCCTGGCAATGAACACGCGTTCTCCGCTGCACCGATAGCCGATGACATTGTGCAGCTCTTCGCCCGCTCCGGCGTCAGCTATACGCCTACGCTGCAGATCGGTAACGGGGGGCTACCCGCGCAAGAGTTCTACTACACGACGCAGCTTGCGCCCGATGCGATTAACGCCGATGCCAAACTCCGCCACTTCATGCCTGGGTTCTTCATCGACCACAAGACGGAGCGTGTCCCCTGGGCACTTCCGCGTGAGTATGACTTCCCGCTGGTGGCTGAGGGCGCGGCGAAAATTCAGCGAGCGGGCGGCCTCGTTGGGGTTGGCAGTCATGGAGAGATTCCTGGTCTTGGCTACCATCTTGAGATGCAAGCTCTTGCTTCTGGCGGTATGACCCCGATGGAGGTTCTGCACGCCGCTACCATCGGCTCCAGCAAGACGATCGGACGTGATCATGAGCTTGGCAGCCTCGAGCCAGGCAAGTTCGCGGACCTGATTATTCTGAAGAAGAATCCGCTTACGGACATAAGAAACACGCTTTCGATAGAGGAGGTCATGAAGAATGGCCGCCTCTATAAAAGCGATACGCTCAATGAAATCTGGCCGAGACAAAGATCTTTGCCGCCTTTGTGGTTTCAGAACCAAGACGCAGATGTCACTCCAACAGCCAACCCGTAGCACGGACTCATGGAGCGAGCAGTGAGCAGCACTCCAATACACACGCCAGTGAGCACAGATATGCGTCGCCGCTCAACCTGGATGCGGTCGCCGCAGCAAGTGCTTTTGCGACGTGCACTTTTTCAGATCCATCTTTGGTCAGGCTGCATTCTGGTGATGTACGCCATCGTCATCGGCCTGACTGGTAGCGCGCTCGTCTTCAAAGATGAGCTCCTTCGCAAGCTGGAGCCCACACTGTATCAAGTGGTCCCCGTTGCCCGGCAGACCACCATGGACGCAACCGTTCTTCGCATTGAGAACAGCCACCCCGGGTGGATTGCTTTTGCGCTCCGCAATTTCGACAAGCACACCCAAGCTACGGAGTTGTTGATGCGTCCGGCCACCGGCGGTGCAACGCCGAACTATCGCGTCGTCTCCTTCAATCCGTATACGGGCGAGGTTCTGCTCGATCGGTTGCGTTACGCAGGGTTGCTTGGTTTGCTAAGTAATCTGCATGTTTATCTGCTCTCGGGGGAGACTGGCCTGCTGATCAGTGGCTGGATGGCATTGGGGCTTCTACTTCTTTGTCTATCGGGTCTTGTACTCTGGTGGCCAGGAGTGCAGCGCTGGGTGTCGGCGCTGGTCTTTCATCGCAGATCCAGCTGGAGGCGGATGAACTTCGATCTTCATACTGTCATCGGGTTCTGGACGAGTGCTGCGTTCATCCTCGTCATCATTACAGGCCTCGACTTTGCTTTTCCAAGACCTTTGGGGAGAGTCATCGAATTCGTCAGCGGTCATGGGTATCGCGATACGGGCGTGTCGCTCGACGCGATTGCACGCAAGCCACAGCCGTCGGGTACAGAGGTTCTCACGCTCGATCAGGCTATCGCCGCTGCCTACAAGGCGCTTCCACCTGACGCGCCTCCGGGCTATCTTCAACTGCCATCGCGCGACGGCTTGACTTTTCGCGTTACGGGCTACTACCGGGGCGCCGCTCCGTACTCGCATCTGGTGCGCATCCTGCTCGATGGGCATACGGGTGCGCTGCTCGCCAGCAGCGATACTCAGGATCAGGATCTCGGTTCGCGCCTGGAGCAATACTCGGTCGCGCTCCACTTCGGACTCTTCGGCGGCACCGGCAGGTTGGGAGTTGCGGTAAAAATCCTGTGGGTCGTACTGGGCATGGTGCCTGCACTGCTGGCGGTCACTGGAGTCGTGATGTTCTGGAATCGCAAGCTGCGATTCCTTGTGCATTGATGAAGGGTAGTCGTTGCGAGGTCGTGATGATCCTTCAAGCGGGGTGCAAGGAGGAGTAAAGAGCGCTTGTCTCCAGAGATAGATGGGCCGCAGGTGTAAGAAAGATGTGAAATTGAAGCAGCATCGCCTGGATATTGTCTCTGCAATTGTCTTGTGATCGGCTGGCCGGAAGTAACAAGTGCCTGCTATTGTTGGTACCTGAAGAATGGCTTTTTGTGTGACTGCATGGATGTGGAGACCGGGACGAGTCTTCGACTCCGTGGCCGGGTACAGTGAGGAACGAGGCGGACTGGAAGGTTTCGAGTGGGCATTGAACCAAAGGCAGAGGATACGGCTGGAGTTGGAGGAGATAAGGCTGTTGCGCCGTTTCATATCCTTGCCAAGCCGATTGGTCCCATGTGCAACCTGGATTGCACCTATTGTTTTTACCTTGAAAAGGAAGTGCTCTACCCCAGGACGTCGAAGTGGGCGATGCCTGACGACGTGCTTGAGGAGTATGTCCGGCAATACATTGAGCATCAGAAGACGGATGTTATCCACTTCGCATGGCAGGGCGGCGAACCGACGCTTCTAGGGGTGGAGTTCTTTCGGCGTGTTGTGGAGTTGCAGGCCAAGTACGCTGGCAGTAAACGGATCGAGAACGCCATCCAGACCAATGGGACGCTGCTGAATGATGAGTGGGGTGCCTTCCTTCGTGAGCAGAAGTTTCTGGTAGGTATTTCGATTGATGGGCCGCGGGAGCTTCACGATATCTATCGGGTGGATAAGGGGAATCAGCCGACGTTCGATAAAGTGATGCGTGGAATCGACCTCTTGAAGCGGCATGAGGTGGAGTTCAATACGCTCACAACGGTTCATGCTGGCAACGTTGAGTATCCGCTCATGGTGTATGAGTTTTTGCGGCGAATCGGCAGCGGCTTTATGCAGTTCATTCCGATTGTTGAGCGCGCGGCAGAGCAAGTTGCCAAGGATGGCCTGGTGCTGATCGCCCCGTCATTTAAAGATGTGGCTGCGGTTACACCATGGTCTGTGGACCCTGTGCTTTATGGGCGATTTCTGTGCGATATCTTTGATCAGTGGGTGGTGCGCGATGTGGGTCGCGTGTTTGTGCAGTTATTCGATGTGGCGCTGGAAAGCTGGGTGGGCGTGCCTGCGAGTTTGTGCATCTTCCGTCCCACGTGTGGGTCTGCCATGGCTGTGGAGCATAACGGTGATGTGTATTCATGCGATCACTTTGTATATGAGGAAAACCGGCTGGGCAACGTGATGGAGAAGGGGCTGGCCGCGATGACTACCTCTCTCCAGCAGCATGAGTTTGGCCAGAGCAAGCAGACGGAGTTGCCACAATACTGCCGTCAGTGCGAGGTGCGATTCGCCTGTAACGGTGAGTGTCCCAAACATCGGTTCACTATGACCCCAGATGGTGAAGCGGGTTTGAATTATTTGTGTCCAGCGTACAAACTTTTCTTTAAACACATTGACGCACCGATGCGCTTTATGGCGCGGGAACTGGCGCATCAACGGAGTCCTGCAAATGTTATGGCGTGGATGCGCGGTATGAAGACGGTATCGCCCACGCGTCGGGTGGGACGCAACGAGATGTGTCCTTGTGGCAGCGGGGTGAAGTACAAGCGATGTTGTGGGCAGGCACCACAGGCTGTGAGGCAATCGAACTAAACGCGTGGCACGACCAGTTATTCGGCCGTCGAGTCTGGGAACCTTGTCTGGCTGGCAGAAAGTCTCTCCCCTTCGGGATGACTCCAGTCATATGTACTGCCGAGCCAGGAGCGACTCGACTCTGCTTCCGGAATATGAGGCGTGAGAGCCCAGAGCCCAATCAGCGCAAGGCCAACGAGGTTGGGAAAGAGAAGTGGAGCCATGGGCGGAGCCCCGTTGACGAGCTTCTCAAAGAGAGTGTGGCCGGGCTCGACCAGGTTTGCCTGTAGATGGAACCAGAATCCGAGCACGCCCACAAAGGCCTGCGCGAACATGATGGCGAGGCAGAGATCAAGAAATCGCCGTGTGACGGCGACGACCAGCGGGACGATCAGAAAGCCCGTTGCGAACGCCGAAGAGATGACAGGGATCCACTCCGTTCGCAGGAAAAAACCGTTCGACGCGTGATCGGTGAGGGACAGGACAAAGTTTCCGAAGAAACCGCCCATGGCCAGAAAGAGCACCCATCGCGCCCAATCCACTGTGCGCGGCGCGACCATGCGATTGACGAGCAGGAGGAAACCGAGGCCAGCATAGGCCAGGGGCGCTGCAAACGGTGCAGCGTAGGTGAGGCTCTTGAGCGTGCGATCGAGGAAGAAGCGGCTCTCCAGGTGGTAGAGCACGCCGCCAAGGCCGACGAGGACGGCGATCCATCCGATGAGAAAGCCTACATCGCGCCACGGAGCGTCAAAGCCCCAGAGCCAGCGCAGCGCAATGATGCAGGCCATCACGAGTCCAGCGCCGATGGAGAAGTACAACGGGATGTACTCCGCGGGGTTGCGAAAGTGATTGACCGAGTGGGCAATGTAGATGTCTGCGGCAAGGATCGCCAGGTTGGCCGCTATAAATAGCTCCAGCCAAAGCTGCGGATCATGCGCCCAGCGAAGACGCGGGCCGGTGATGATCTTCTGCAGGCGAGGGAGCAGGCTACTTGTGGGCATGCTCCCTCCGCAGTTCGTCGGCCTCGTGCTGGAGTTCAATGGTCTTCGCGAGCAGTTCGTAGTTTCCGTGCCACTGCACGAAGTCAGCGCCACCCATGAACGCGGCGTGCTTGCTGGTGCGACCGTCATAGTGCCAGAGGTTGAAGTAGGTGAAGTCGATGGGATGCGTGAAAGGAGCGCCGGTGAGGACGCCATCCTTGTGCAGGCCGTCCATGATGGCCTTGGCTGCGAGCACCCTGCCATTGGTGTTGGCAACGACCTGTTCGGCCTGGGTGTAGACACGGTCGATCATGGGCTGCGTGTGGCACTGCGTGCAGACCTGCTTCATGTTGATCTGCGCCTGGAGATAGTTGGGGCGATGGGTGCTTACGGCATCGGAGAGATACCAACTGAGGCGGTCCGAGGGGTTGTGCGTGACCTTGAGGCCGTTGATGCCGCTCATGTGGCAGGTGGCGCAGGTGGGCACAAACATGTCGCGCGTGGTGAGCGTGCGCGGGTCCGCGTTCAGGTTCATCTGATCGTGCTGAGCGGCAAACATTACGCCGTGTTTGGACTCGTTGTAGATCTCAATCTGCGAATGATCGGGGCCCATGTGGCACTGGCCGCAAGTGGTCGGGAGCCGTGCCAGTGCGACGGAATCGACATGGCGGGCGTGGCAGTTGGTGCAGGTGCCGATGGTGCCGTCATCGTTCGGCTTGCCGATTGAGTGGCACTGGTCGCAGCCGGACGTTGTGGCGGCGTGGCCTTCAGGCAGGACGAGCGGATTGGGCGCGCGGTTCGTGCCACCTGGCTGGAACTGCTCGCTGAACGCGACTTGCTCCTTGGTTAAGCCTTGCGAGCCGTAGACTGCGGCCCATGCAGGCGCGGCGTGGCGGCTGCGCGCAAACTCCTGATAAATTCCTTCGTGACACGAGCGGCAGTTGCCCGCGGTAAGGTGTGCGCTGATCACAAACCCGTGGTGATCCACGCTCTTCTGATTGGCTGCCGGCTGATGGCAGTCCAGGCAGGTGATGCCCTTCTTCGCATGCATGGACATCTCGTACTCATGCACCACCGAATACTGCGCTCGCGCATGACACTCCGCGCACTTGCCCGAGGCCCGGACAAAGTCGGCGGAGGGCTGCTCGGTTTCGATTTTGGGCCGCGCGCGATTGACGAGAAAGGCGGACAGAATGAGCGCAAACGCGATGACGACTGCCATAAACACCGATCGAAACGACATGCCGATTGACCCTCACCGATTCAATGAACTGTTCGACAGTATCTGAACTATACGCTCGCCTCAGTGACTTAAGTCACCCACTGAGAGCGAGCAGATGCATGTACTTTCATACCACGAGCGAGCCAGGTTTCGCAGCGCGAATTGCTTACATGCGCGCAGGCGAAGAGAGGGACTTTGCTCGACAGGGCAGCAGCCGGTGATCGCCCTGCATCGTGCCGACCGAAGATTTTGGATAAGGTTGGCGTCGAGTGACTAAAGTCCCTGCATTGCGTGGAGGAAGATCCTACGGTGATTCCAGCGCGGGAAAACTTCCGCGTTCTCAATCAAGGAGAGATTATGTCCTACAAGCGGTATTGGATCGCATTAATCATTGTCGTTGTTGCATCGTTTGCTGTACTCGGAGGGGAGGGCCGGAAGATGATCAGCCAGGCCCCGCCGATTCCTGATGTCTACACCACGGACGGACATCTTCTCTTCACGGGCAGCACGATTACGGATGGGCAGGGTGTGTGGCAGTCCATCGGCGGACAGGAGATCGGAACGGTCTGGGGCCATGGAGCGTACGTCGCGCCGGACTGGACGGCCGATTGGCTGCATCGCGAGTCGGAGATACTGCTGAACCTGTGGGCGGTCAGGGACGGGGCATCGAGCTTCGCGGCGCTCGGCGTGGATCAGCAGGCCGTCCTCAAAGCTCGCCTGATTCGTGAGATACGAACCAACACCTATGACCCGGCGCAGCGGCGGATCGTGATCGACGCCGATCGTGCGGTGGCGTTCCAGCAGCTCTCGGCTTACTACGCGGACGTGTTTGCGCGCGGTCGTGCGGATTATGCCATTCCGCACGGTGCGCTCACGAATGTTGAGAAGCAGCGCGAGCTCGGCGCCTTCTTCTGGTGGACGGCATGGGCGGCCGGAACGAACCGTCCTGATTCGGACACGACGTACACCAACAATTGGCCGCATGAGCCTCTCATCGCCAATGAACCGACGCCGGGCGCGTTGCTGTGGAGCGTTCTGAGCTTCGTCGGGCTGCTTGCTGGCGTTGGAGGACTGGTGTGGTGGTATGCCTCACAGGAAAAGGCCGTTGCGCATGGGCCATATCCGGCGACGGACCCGTTTCTTGAGCATCGTGCGACGCCGTCCCAGCGTGCAACGTTTAAATATTTCGTTGTGGTGCTCATCCTGTGGGGCGTTCAGATTTTGATGGGTATGTTGACTGCGCACTATGGGGTAGAGGGGCACAGCTTCTATGGGTTCCCGCTGGATCGCTACTTGCCTTATGCGGTGACGCGGACATGGCATCTGCAACTTGCGATTTTCTGGATTGCGACGTCGTGGCTGGCGACGGGTCTGTATGTCGGGCCGGCGGTCAGTGGTCATGAACCGAAGTATCAGCGGCTCGGCGTGAATGTGTTGTTCGGCGCGCTGATCGTGGTGGTTGGAGGCTCACTCGCCGGTGAATGGCTGGGCATCCAGCAACGCCTCGGCAATATGTGGTTCTGGTTCGGCAGCCAGGGATATGAGTATGTCGACCTGGGAAGGTTCTGGCAGATTCTGTTATTCGTCGGCCTTGTGCTGTGGCTGGTGTTGATGGTGGCCGCGTTGAAGCCGGCGCTCGTTCGCAAGAGCGAAGACCGGTCGCTGCTGATCCTGTTCCTGATCTCCAGTGTTGCTATTCCTCTCTTCTATGCGGCGGGCCTGATGTATGGCCAGCGCAGCAATCTCGTCACTGCGGAATACTGGCGCTGGTGGGTGGTGCATCTCTGGGTTGAAGGATTCTTCGAGGTGTTTGCCACTGTCGTGATTGGATTCCTGTTCACGCGACTGCGGTTGATCGAGATCCGCACGGCGACGAAGGCTGCACTTTTTTCAACATCGATCTTCCTGTCGGGCGGAATCATTGGCACGTTTCATCATCTTTATTTTGCGGGGGCAACGCCTGCTGTTATCGGCCTCGGAGCGATCTTCAGCGCCTTTGAAGTGGTGCCACTCACGCTGATTGGCTATGAGGCGTGGGATAACCTTCGGATCGCGCAACCTACAAAGAAGTCGCCGTGGATCGCGAATTATCGTTGGCCCATCTACTTCTTCGTGGCTGTCGCTTTCTGGAATCTGGTGGGCGCCGGTCTGTTCGGCTTCCTCATCAATCCGCCGATCTCGCTGTATTACGTGCAGGGATTGAACCTCACTCCACTGCATGGCCATACGGCGCTGTTTGGCGTGTATGGGATGCTCGGCCTGGGGCTGACGCTGTTTTGCCTGCGTGCATTGATTCCCGGCCGCCCGTGGAAGCAGGGTACGTTGAAGGCGTCCTTCTGGTGTCTGAACATTGGACTGAGCTTCATGGCGCTGCTCAGCATGCTTCCGATGGGGCTGCTACAGGCCTGGGCATCGGTTCAATATGGCACCTGGTATGCACGCTCGGCAGAGTTCATGCAATCCGGAACCATGCAGACCCTGCGCTGGATGCGCGTCCCGGGAGACATTCTGTTCTCTGTCGGAGCCGCACTGTTCGCGTGGTTTATTCTTGGGCTCCTCACGGGAAACTCTTACGAGAGTGAGAGCTCCTCGGTTCGTGGCGCCCTCTTACACGAAGCAGTGGATGAGACCGACAAGCAACTGGCAGGCCGCTGATTGGTTCACCATGATCAGGCAGCACCGTCCGCAGGATGTTTCTGTGGATGGCGCTGCCTGAACAGGTCTTCAGAAGGAGAACCAGATGAAACGCTACTATAGCAACGATGAACCCCTCACAGTTCTTCCGGAATTGGATCAGCCACTATTACATCCAATCTGGCGGCAGAGATTGAGAAGCTGCGGCTCGCAGAATCGTGGCAACGAAAGACAGGGCGAAGCTCGAAAACACTGCTGAATTCGACGGCCTGTGGCATTTTGCTCGTCGCAATGAAGCAGAACACCGAGACGAAGGAACATCAAGAGAGGGACGAATCACAATACAAGCCCTCGCCGAGCATCTGAGAGTGAGGTTGTCCGATAAGACGGTAGAGCTTCCGGCGGACATCTGCTGATGCTCGATCGCGGTATTCTGCATGATGTTCAGGCAGTGGAGGAGAGCGTTTTTCTGCTCACCATGTGCTGGCACCGCGTAGCCGCCTGAACTTCTTCGAGCCAATGAACGGGCGATGACGTGCCGCGCGGAGACGCATCGGAACAAGCATCAGCAGCACCTGCGATGGAAGTCTGCATATCAAAGCAGTTGCCTCCGAACCGGGGATTTATCGCGCTACATGGAAAGAAGAGGCTCACGGACTGCACCTTCCTGGCTAGCCTGTAGGCAGAACTCATGCTCTCCGAAAGAGGAATCCTGCGTAGGTCGAAGCTGGCGCTGCGGCCTCGCAGCATTCTCTCGTGTCGAGTTAGAAACTCGATTGAAGCGCAGCAGAAAGCTCGCTCCGTGATGGGACGCAAGGTTGATTTTGTTCTTCCGAGAATTGAGCTCAGAACGGAGCCTCGGAGCTACAACAAGATAGCCTACCGAGGTAGGCTATCTTGTTGCTGATTATAAATATTATGGTGAGCGGGCTGGGGCTCGAACCCAGGACCAACGCCTTAAAAGGGCGATGCTCTACCAACTGAGCTACCCGCTCGCTCCTTGATTAAGGTAGCACGACCGGAGGGTTGCGTTCGCGGGAATTGATGGGGTTGTCTGGCTTCAGGGTTGTGAGGGCGTGAGGTGGCAGACCTTGATCGTGCCGTTGTCATAGGGGCAAGAGTGCTTGGTGGGGGCGGTGGAGTGGAGGACCATCCAGGTGACGCCGAGTGGTTGGAGACGGGCGTCGCGAAGCGCGTCGGACTCGGTGGAGAGATTGACTTGCGCGGTGGCGCCCTGCTGCCAGAGTTCGGCGAGGGAGGGAGTGATGGCTGCTTCGCCGCCGTCCTTGGAGAAGTCGGGGAGGGCGCTGCGCAGGGCGATGGGACGGAAGGTCTGGGCGTCTTCGCCGTCTTCGTTGACGTACTTGGTGTCGAGGGCGAAGAGTGCGTCGGGTGGGGTATTGGCGCGGGCCCAGAGGAAGGCCTGGACCCAGGGGTTGGGATTTTGCTGTGCGCGCCAGGGGAGTTCGAGATGATCGGAGGCCGGGAAGGTTTGGCGCTGGACGTAAAACATGATCGAGGCGAGCGCGAGAAGGACGAGGACAGGGAGTGATGCGAGAGCGGTGCGCGCGGAAGGGGAGCGCAGGCGCTGGCGGGCTTCGAGGGCAAGTTGGGTGAGGGTTGCTCCGAGGAGCAGGGTCATGATTGCGTAGATGAGAAGGAAGACGCGCAGTGGCTGCATGCGGGCGACGAGATGTGTGCGGCTGCCCTCGTGCGCGAAGAGCAGAACGACCAGGGTGGCGATGCAGCCGAGGGCGATGCTGGCGCGGCAGAGGGTCGCGGCGGTTTGGCTAAACGGGTTGGATTGCTTGCGGAAGCGAGCTAGCAGCGCGTAGAGAACCGCGAGCGGGCCGACGAGGCCGAGGAGTTCATACCACTGCCACTGCGAGAGAAACCAGTAGTAACGGGATTTTTCTGCGGCGATGAGCGCAGGGGTTTCGCTGGGTGCGAAGAGGTGGAGCGCTGCGGCGAGAGCAAGGGCGGAGAGGGCGAGCAGTGTCCAGATGAGGCGTCGCTGAGGGAGATAGGTGATTCGCAGAACAAGGACGAAGGCGAAGGCGTAGGCCGCCATCAGAGGATGAAAGGCTGCTGCGATGAGGAGGGCGCTGGCGGACCAGAGGATTGGCCCCCACCCTGCGACGGTGAAGCTGTTGCGCGGATGGGTCACCCGCGCTGGCGAACTCTCCATGGCAAAAGCGATGGCGAGTAGCGAGAGTGGGGTGGAGAGGCTGCGGCCGGTGACGTAGGGGTCCATCAGGAGCAGTGAGGTGCCAGCGATGGGGAGCGACCAGAAGATGCCGAGAAGGCAGAGGCCGGCCAGTTGCGCTATGTCGCTGGCGATGGTGCGCTGAAGGATGCGCTGCGCTGCGTAGAAGGTGAGCCAGAGGCTGAGGATGTTGGTGAGCAACAGAACCCAGGCCAGAGAGAGATGGGTGCGATGGACGACAAAGGCGAGTACGGGAGCGAAGATGGAGTAGTGCAGGTGCTCGCTGACGAAGACGGTGAAGTGCGGGAAGAGGGATGGGTTGAGGGTGAGTTGGACGCCGGCGACATAGAGGCCTCCGTCCTCGGCGAGAGGGTGATAACCGTTGAGGAGAAGCGTGGCGAGGGAGAGCGCGACGAGGAGCGCTTGCCAGGTGGAGCGTCGCCAGGGTTGGGGTTGTGCAGGAGTTGGTGCTGTAGGCCGCGCGGCAGCGTGATGCATTCGTCTAGTTTAGATGGCGCAGGACGATACAATAAACATCGAACCGATGAGCATGGATGAATCGAGGAAGTTCCGGATGATTGGTGTATTCCGCGTGAGGCAGAGCCTGTGACGCGCGAACTTCGCATGGGGCTGCTGAAGATGCTGCCTGGGCTGCTGATCAGCGCGTTTTTTCTTTGGTGGACGTTCCGCGGCTTCAAGCTCGCGACGCTGGAGAGCATACGGCTGGTGGCGCCGCTTTGGATCGTGGGGCTGGTGGCAGGGACGTGTGCGAGTTACTGGCTGCGGTCGTATCGCTGGTGGAGGATGATGCGCAGTGCGGGCTCGAAGCTGAATACATGCTTTCGCGTGCTGATCACTTCGCTGGCCGCGAATAATATTCTGCCGCTGCGGATTGGCGACGTGATGCGTATTTTCACGTATGCGCCTGATCTGAATGCTTCGCCTTCGGTGATCTTGAGTACAGTGATTCTGGAGAAGCTGCTCGACATCCTTACGCTGGTGCTGCTGCTGGTGGTGACAGTGCACACGGGCAAGGGGCTGCCGCCGAAGACGCGGGTGCTGGTGAGGACGCTGCTGGTGATCTCGGGCGGCGGATTGATTGTGATGGTCGTCGGAGCGCGGGCGTTGGTGCGGCCGATTAAGGCGGTGTTTGCGAAGCTGCCGCCAAGCCTCGCGAAGCTGGCGAAGATTGAGCACTGGCTGCTGCTGGCGCTGGATGCGATTCGGCAGATCGGGATCGTCGGGATGGTGTGGTTGTTCTGTCTTAGCCTGGTGATCTGGTTGTGCGAGAGCATGTTGTATTTCTCCGCGATGCGGATGATCGGGTTACAGGCGTCGACAGGTGCGACGCTGGATTGGGGAGCGCCGTTGCAGGCGGTTTCGCTGGCGAACTTTGCATTTCTTGTGCCGAGCGCGCCGGGCGGGATTGGACCCTTCGAGTGGGCGTGTCAGAATGCGTTGAGGTTGCACTCTGTTTCCTCCTCTGCGGCGGGGTTGTTTGGATTGCTCATTCACCTGTGGCTGCTGGTGACGATTACGGGTGTGGGCGGAGCGATGTTCTTTGTGCATCGCCTGCATCAGGCGCGGCGCAAGCCGTTGCTGGAAGAGATTGAGGAACTGCCGGCGGAGCTTCCGTAGGATGGCGATTAGGGATTAGGAAAAGGCGAGCATGTACAGGATTTTGCAGTTGCAGTTGCAGACGCGGATTGAGGCGCTGTTGAAGGAGCGGTACGAGATTGCGCTTGCGAATCTCGCGGTGGAGTTACCGCCGAAGATCGAGTTCGGCGAGATGGCTCTGCCGGTGGCGTTTGAGTTGGCCAAACGGCTGAAGAAGGCTCCGCGCGCGATTGCGCAGGAGTTGCAGGCGGAGATTGCCAAGACTCCAGGCGTGGCGGTGGTGGAGATTGCCGGAGCGGGCTACCTGAATGTGAAGCTGGACCGTGCTGCAACGGTGAAGCGCATGGCTGCGGATGAGCATGCGGAGGTTGGCGGTGGTGGATTTCGGCTGGTGGAGCATACCAGCATCAATCCGAATAAGGCTGCGCATGTCGGACACCTGCGGAACGCGATTCTGGGCGACAGCTTCGCACGGATGCTGAAGAAGGATGAGTACAAGCCAGGTTGGGATACTGGCGTGCAGAACTACATCGACAACACGGGCGTTCAGGTTGCGGACATTGTCGTCGCGGTGACGGAGTTGCAGGGAATGTCTCTGGCCGATGTGCGAGCGTGGATGGCGGAGTTGGAGCGCACGGACACTCGACTGGACTATGCGTGTTGGGATCTGTATGCGGCGGTGTCGCAGTGGTATGAGGCGGATGCGGCGCGGGTTGGCGAGCGCAAACAGTTGCGGCTGGATACGCTGCACGCGATTGAAGCCGGCGGAAACGATCTGGCGGAGATTGCGGAGTTGATTGCTACGGGTGTGCTGCGACGACATCTGGAGACGATGGAACGGCTTGGAATTGAGTATGACTTTCTGCCGCGTGAGAGTGAGATTCTGCATCTGCACTTCTGGGAGACGGCGCGGGCGCTGATGGTGGAACGCGGCGTGCTGTATCTGGAGACTGAGGGGAAGAACAAAGGTTGCTGGGTGATGCGACGCGCGATTGCTGCGGCTGCTGGAGTTGAGTTGGCTGAGAGTGGTCCTGATGAAGACGCGAAGATCATTGTTCGCTCGAATGGGACGGTTACGTATGTGGGTAAAGACATTGCGTATCACCTTTGGAAGTATGGGTTGCTGGGAAAAGATTTCGGGTATGCGAAGTTTCGTGACTATGCGACGCATACGTGCTGGATCTCGACGATTCGGGGAGAAGATCCACATCCGAGTTTTGGACATGCGGATGCGATTTACAACGTGATCGATTCGCGGCAGGATGATCCGCAGACGCAGGTGAAGGAGGCGCTGCGGGCGCTGGGATATGGCGCGGAGGCAGATCGTTATACGCATCTGAACTATGCGTTTGTGGGGTTGACTGCGAGGACTGCGGAAGACCTTGGGTACGTGTTGAGTGACGAAGATAAGGCTAAGAACTTTATCGAGGTGAGCGGTCGCAAGGGCTTCGGTGTGAAGGCCGATGACCTGATCGATCGCATGATTGCGGCGGCGCGTAAGGAAGTGGAGGCGCGACATCCGGAGTTGGAGGAAAGCGAGCGCGCGGAGATTGCCGAGACGATCGGAGTCGGTGCGCTGCGGTATTTTCTGCTGCGGTTTACGCGCAATACGGTGATCGCGTTCGACTACCAGGATGCGCTGGCGTTCGATGGGGAGACGGGGCCGTATGCGCAGTATGCTGCGGTGCGGGCGGCGAATATCTTTCGCAAGGCTGGCGTGAGCGAAGAGGCGGCGCTGAAGGCGGTTGCGGATGTGGATCTGGGCGCGATGCTCGAGGGGGAAGAGGGAACGAGCGTGTGGGAAGTCTGGTTGACGGCTTCGCGGCTGTCGCTGGTGCTGGAGCAGGCGATTGCTGCGGCTGAGCCGGCGATGCTGGCGCGGTATGCGTTTGCATTGGCACAGCAGTTCAATAATTTTTATCATCGGCATCATATTTTGACGGAGACCGATGAGGCTCGGAAGATGCTGCTGCTGGCTACGGCGGCGGTGGCGAGGCGGGAACTGGTGAGGGTGCTGGGGTGGATGGGGATTGGTGTGCCCAGCGCGATGTAGGTGGTGATTGCGAGAGGTTGCGGGAGGCTATCTGGAGGCTGTGGAGGATGAGGCGGGCGCGATGGACGTCGAGTTGGTTGGCGGCGAGGCGGACGATGATTTCGGCGACGGCGTTCTGGAGGGAGGGTTGGTCGGTGGGCGGGGTGAGGGGGAAGCCGCGGCGGGCGCGGCGGGCGTAGGGGTTGGCGACGGGGCGGCGGTCGGGGTGGTGGTAGTAGCAGAAGGCTTCGCCGCGGAGGGCGGGGGAGCCGCAGCGGTGGTTGTCGGGGAAGCGGTGGTGGCAGGTGGGGGTTTTGGTTTGCATGGGTGGGGGCCTCCCCCCCCGGGTACTTTTGGGACTAAAGTGTTGAGGGGAAATGGGATGAGGCCGGACTTGTGGCAGTCCTGCTTCTCCGTTCCGCGGTTAAAAACGAAGGCCCGGCGGGTGCCAGGCTGGGTGGATTTTGGGCTACTTCAATTTTATCTGGGTGGGCGGGGTAAGTATGCCAGGTTTTGAAAATTTAAATCGCCAGTGTTCATGGGGGTTTTGGTGGTTTTGGGTGGATTGGGGGGCTTGACACATTCGTGGCGGAGGGGTGGATTCGTGGCGGGGTGGAGGAAAGCAATTCAGTCGCTCCGCCTGCGGCTGCGCTCCGGCCTGCGGCAGCAAGGAAGGGCCTTCGGCCCGGTGGTTTTTTGGCCTGGCTGAAGCCATGCCCTTCCGGTTGTTGTGCGCGGGGTCGGGGTTGGTAAGCAACTAGTTAGGGAGCCTCGGACTGTTCTTTGGCGGGCCAACTGGCAAACATGTTGCCGGTTGGATGAAGCACATCCTTCGTTAGGATAATTCTTCGAATCTTTCTCTTGTCGTCGAAAGGCACGATGAACCCAGCTTCAACGGAGGCTTCCGCTTCTTCCTCAAAGCCTGTTGGCGCTTTTGATGTGCCCAGATAGTCCACGTATGTGCCGTAATCAAGCGTATAAATGTTGTATCTCACGCCGGGATTGTCTTTATCCGCGTATCCGCGCTTTACGAGGTGAATGACACGGGCATCGAAAAGGCTTTGCAAAAGGTCATCCTTCTCAAGTTCCCGAGGTACCAGAAATGATCTCGAGCTGCGATTTCCGATGACTTCCCGAACGATTCTTTGCAGAGCGTCGTTAACTGCCGGGGCCAACTCGCGCGCTTTGTCCTGTTCAAACCATTGCTGGGCTGCTTCAATAATTGTTCTCTTGTCGATTTTGGCCTGATCTTTGCGTTGGCTAGCAAAAAATGCATGCATGAAAATATTCAACAGATCCCTGACGACGCCCTCAGCAGCTCTTGCCAGCTCATGGAAGGCCGTGGTGCTGTTTGTGAAAAAAGTCTTAACAAATTTATCTCCGTTGTCGACGCCATAGGTCTCATACAAGTACCCATCCGGCAGTTCACTTTGAATATGTTTAAATAAAATGTTCGCAAACGCCTTTGCGACCCGGTCGGGATTTCGGTCATAAACGTAATGGTCGTCCAGGTCCAATCCGGTTGCCATATCAGCTCCTGGCTCTATCCCAACAATCCCATTAGGACCTGCAAATGAAAAGTTAGATCGAACTTCGAGGGAAGCTATCTTCACTGTTAACAAGTTGAGGGGTAGAAAACCTCGTTTCAGAAATTCCGCAAGATATGGCTGAATGTCCAATGGCAGTGATGACCATTCGTCGAGGAGTAGGTACGGAAGGACGTCACCTCTTTTGCAGATATCTTGCAGTATGCGATTGATATTTGGAAACACAACCTTATCCGAGTAAGCGACGGATTCTGTCGTCTTGGTGGTCAGGCTTCGGTCCGACTGTGTTGATGCGTTTAGGTTGGCTCCCTGCCCAGTTGCCTCAAGCTTGATCCCCGCAGATTTAGAAGAACCCGTTGATGTTGCAGCTGTGGTCTCAATCGCTGACGTACGTCTATCTGCAACGGGCTCAAGTGTGGAACGTTCGAGGTCGCTCAGCGCCGCCAAAACTTCATTCGCATATTGTGTTGGGTGTTCGACAACGTATTCCAAGAGGCCGTCATGTACTTCCGCTAAGATGTCTCTGAACAACGCTAGGCATCGCGCTTCGATAGCAAGGTTGGGATCGGAGAATTGTCGGCTACTACCAAGAGTGCGGCAGTCTACAGAGATTACGGCGACATTTGGGCGATCTTTAAGCTCGGAGGCGAGGTAGCCAAATAAGTGTGTTTTGCCTGTTCCTCGACGGCCATAGACTACTTGGTTATTCTCACTAGCAATTTGCGGAATAATTCCTAGGTCCACAAAGGAATCGATCAACTTCTGAAGGTCTCGCTGTTTCTCAGATCGCTGCTTAATGCTTGCGATTGCTTTCTGAATTTCGAGGTCCCCTATAACAGTCATTCTGCCTCCGAAATCATCCAATGCTTCATTGCCGTCGCGTATTGCCGCCCGATCCTTTGGCCGCTGACCATTTCGCTGATTAGGCATTGTCGCATTTTGCCCACCCCGCGGGGCAAACTGAAGATTGAAGTGTTGCTGGATTTATTGGGCGAAGGAGCGGGCCCATTCGGTGATGGTGCGGATGGCTATGCCGCTGGGGCCTTTGGATTGCCAGGGTTTGGGCTCGTCGAGCCAGGTGGTGGCGGCGATGTCGAGGTGAATCCATGGAACGAGAGGGGTTTCGCCGACGAATTCTTTGAGGAACATGGCGGCTGTGGTGGAGCCGGCGTAACGGCTGCCGCCGGTGTTCATGATGTCGGCGATCTGGGATTTGATCTGGTCGCGGTAGTCGTCGGTGGCGGGCATGCGCCAGAACTTTTCGCCGGTGATAGCGAGAGCGTCGAGGAAGCGATGGGTGGTGGCGTCGTCGTTGGAGAAGAGGCCGGCGTTGACCTGGCCGAGGGCGGTGCCGATGGCTCCGGTGAGGGTGGCGGCGTTGATGAGGTGGGTGGCGCCGAGGGTCTGGGCGTAGTGGAGTCCGTCGGCGAGGACGAGGCGGCCTTCGGCGTCGGTGTTCATGATTTCGATGGTTTTGCCGGACATGGCGGTGACGACGTCGCCGGGTTTGAAGGCGCGGCCGTCGGGCATGTTCTCGCAGGAGCAGACGACGCAGAGGACGCGGACGGCGGGCTTGAGCTGGGCGATGGCGCGCATGGAGGCGATCATGCTGGCGGCGCCGGCCATGTCGTACTTCATCTTGTCCATGTTGTCGGCGGGCTTGATGGAGATGCCGCCGGTGTCGAAGGTGATGCCTTTGCCGACGAGGCCGAGGGTGGGCGCGTTGGCGGGCGGCGGGGTTGGGGGTTCGTAACGGAGGACGATGAGGGCGGGTGGTTCGGAGGAGCCCTGGGTGACGGCGGCGAAGGCTCCCATCTTGAGTTCGAGGATCTTGTCGATGGAGTGGACTTCGCAGGCGAGGCCGAAGTCGGCGGCCATGGCGGAGGTGCGGCGGCCGAGTTCGGTGGGGGTGAGGATGTTGCCGGGCTCGTTGATGAGGGTGCGGGCGAAGTTCTGGCTTTCGGCGAGGATGATGCCTTCGCGGAAGGCGGCTCCGGCTTCGGAGGTTGCGGGTTCGGGGGTGAGGACGGTGAGGGATTCGATGCTGAGATCTTTGCGGTCGGAGCGGTAGAAGTCGATGTCGAAGTCGGCGACGATGGCGCCTTCGGCGAGGGCGCGGGTGGTGAGGGGGATGGGGAGGGAAGGATGCTCGGGGAAGGTGAGGGTGAGGGCGCGGAGGGCGCGGCGGCGGGCGAAACGGACGGCGACGCCGGCGGCCTTGCGGACCTCGTGGGGGGTGATGGATTTGGCTTTGCCGAGGCCGACGAGGAGCAGGCGTGCGGCTTTGAGGCCGGCGGGCGCGGGGAGGAGGAAGGTTTCGCCGAGGGTGGCTTTGAACTCGCCGGAGGTGAGCCAGGGGGCGGCGGCGGCGAGGAGGGTGGGGTTGGTGGTGAGGAGGGTGGGGCGGGGGTCTTTGTCGGTCGAGGTGTCGGCGGCGAAGGCTACGAGGAGCGGGGCGGCGAGGTCGGCGGGGGACTGGTGGAGCAGGTGGGTGGTCACAGCACTATGGTAACGCCAGCGGGTGACAGGGGCGGGAGCCGGCGGGTGGCAGTGGCCGTGCGTCGCGTCTGCTTCATTCAGGGCGTGGGGCAAACCAGCGTCGCGCTTCCAACGTGGTGAGGTAGGCCATGATGATTGTTGCGATCGCCATGCGATAGAAGATGATGATTTCGCGTCCGTGGGAGACCGCCGGACCACCGAAGAAATGGCGCAGCGAGACGAAGCAAAGCAGGCATCCGACAATAACCGACCGGTATGCCCACTTGCGCCCGTGCCAGTAGAACCAGAGGACAAAGCCTTCGAAGACGACAATTACCACGCCGACGACGGCTGCAGCGAGCACTGCGAAGAGAAGCGCCAGCAGACCATGAGATTCCGTGAGTTGAATGGGTATGGGGCTGGCGAGGGCCGCAGCGAGGTGCAGGAATACGGCGATTGCCATCAGCGCGGTCGTGAGTATGATCCCAGCCGGTCGCTTCATCGTAAGGCGAGTGTAACGTATCGTTGCGCCGGAGCGAAGGGCAACCGCTTAGCTGCGCTGGGAACGGGCGATGGCCGCGCGGGCTTCCTTGTCGCCTTCGCGGGCTCGCTCGGTGGCGCGCTTGTCCCAGTCCTGCTTGCCTTTGGCCAGGGCGAGTTCGCACTTGACGCGGCCGTTGCGGAAGTAAAGCTTGACCGGGATGAGCGTGTAACCCTTCTGCTTCGTTAAGCCTTCGAGTTTGTCGATCTCACGCCTGTGGAGCAGAAGTTTGCGGGTGCGCAGGGACTCGTGGTTCATGGCGTTGCCGTGCGAGAAGGGGCCGATGTGGGCGTTGAGGAGGAAACACTCGCCGTCCTTGAGCAGGCCGTAGGCGTCCTTGAGGTTGGCCTTGCCTTCGCGGATGGATTTGACCTCGGTGCCGCGCAGGGCGACGCCGGCTTCGAAGCGGTCGGAGAGGAAGTAGTTGAAGCTGGCGGAACGGTTAAAGGCTGCGTCGCGCAGGCCGGAGGCGACGGGGTCGCGGTCCTTGGGCTTGGCGGAGGGCTTGGGTGGGGCGGGAACGGTCGGGTTGGAGAGCGAGCGGGCCATGAGAGCAGGGTTCAGGGAAGAACAGCAATGAGTGATTACGGACGTCTGGAAGTTTGATGCTAGCAGAGTCGAAGCGGGTTCGAGGGGAGGGACGCCAACTTCGGGGCGATGGCTGCGTCCAATGAGAGAACGAAGTATTTCAGGCGACAGATGCGGCGCTGCGAGAGGGTGTGGTAGCTCTCCGTGGATGGATGATGCGGTATGTTTGAGGCGGAGAGACTAGTGAAGCAACGGATTATGGCTGTATCATCAGGTGAGCCCGACCAACCGCTCGAGACTGCAGCCGAGGACGCTCCCATGCACCCCGGGAAGGGGATTGGAGCGGACGCGCGGCGGTACTTCGAGACCAGTGTCCGAGGCATTCTGGAGCGGGTTGCAGGTATGCAGGTACGGCCACCGATGGAGATCAATCAACGAGGTTCTGCGCGGACGGCGAGAGGCTATGCGTGGCTGGGCGGGATGACCGGGCGGGTACCGGCGCCAGGCCGGCGTGTGAGGTTGTCGCCGCGGCGAAGGCTGGCGGCTGCGTCGCTGGGAATGATGCTGGGGGTGATGCTGCTTTCGGGCATGGCGGTGACGTCGGCGCACGGCCAGTCGGCCAGCACGTGGAACAGCCGGGGAAAGCGGTCAGAGGCTCGCCAGGACTATGACGAGGCGTTTGAGGAGTACCGGCAGGCGCATCTGAAGAAGCCGAACGACTTGCGCTACCGAACAAGCTTCGAGAGCATGCGGTTCAAGGCGTCGGAGATGCATGTGGATCGGGGACGGGTGCTGCGGCAGTCGGGGGATGTGGGCGGGGCGATTAATGAGTTTGCGCGGGCGCTGCAGATTGATCCGGGGAATCAGTCGGCTGCGCAGGAGTTGCAGGTGATGGAGAAGCGGTCCGTGCCGGGAGGTGGGCCGGCGGCGGGCGGAGCGGCTGGTGGAACTGGCGGCGGAGGGACGGGAGGAGCGTCGCCGGGTGGGGTGCTGGTGCCGGGGATGGGCGAGCAGACTCCGTACCAGGCGCAGATGCAGAAGGAGATTGGAACGCTGGGTGGGCCGGTGGCGCTGCAGCCGGTGTCGGATGATCCGATTACGCTGCATATGGTGGAGGATACGAAGGTCGTCTACCAGGCGATCTGCAAGGCGGCGGGGCTGAATGTGATCTTCGATCCGGAGTACGTGTCGAAGCGGATTCCGGTGGATTTGAATAGTGTTTCGCTGCCGGATGCGCTGCATATTGTGGGGGTGCTGAGCGGGACGTTCTGGAAGCCGGTGACCAGCAATACGATTTTTGTGGCGCAGAACACGCGCGCCAAGCGGACTGAGGATGATGACCTCGCCGTGCAGACGTTTTACCTGACGAATGTGTCGCAGCAGAATGACGCGAACGAGATTATGGTGGCGATCCGCAACCTGCTGGATCCGGGGCTGAAGATCTACCTGGTGGCGAGCCAGAATGCGCTGGTGATTCGGGGAACACCGGATGAGTTGATTCTGGCGGAGAAGATTATCAACGACCTGGACCGCACCAAAGCGGAGGTCGTGGTGGATGTGGCCGAGCTGGAGGTGAGCCGGCAACTGGAACGGAACCTGGGCATTACGCTGCCGCAGAGCTTTGGGCTGACGCCGCAGTACAGTAATGCGAATATTACGACGAATAATACGGCCACGACCACGACCAACGGCATTGCGACGACGCCGACGACGGCGGGCATTACGCTGAACACGCTGGGGAATCTGAATGCGACAAACTTTGCGGTGTCGGTGGGCGGAGGAACGGTGAATGCGCTGCTGACGGACTCGGACACGCGCATTTTGCAGAACCCGCGGATTCGGGCGACGGACGGCCAGCACTCGACGCTGAAGATCGGGTCGAAGATTCCGGTGGCGACGGGATCGTACTCGGCGGGAACGGCGATTACGACGGCGTCGCTGGGCGTGCAGACGCAGTTTACGTACCTGGATGTGGGCGTGAATATCGACATGACGCCGACGGTGCACTATGACGGCGAGGTGTCGCTGAAGCTGAAGGTGGAGGTTTCGGCGCAGAACGGATCGGTGAACATTACGGGAGTGACGGAGCCGATTATCTCGCAGCGCGTGGCGGAACAGATTATTCAGTTGAAGGACGGAGAGCCTGCGCTGCTGGCCGGCCTGATGCAGGTGCAGGATACGAAGAACATAAGCGGGACGCCGGGGCTGGGCGAGCTGCCGATTTTGAAGTACTTCTTCGCGAGCACGGACAAGATTCAGCAGACGGACGATATCGTGTTTCTGATTATTCCGCATATTGTGCGGGAGTCGATTCTGACGGACGAGAACACGCGGGCGATCTACACGGGGACGAGCCAGTCGGTGGAGTTGCTGCGGAAGAAGCCGAGCAAGAATGACGAAGCGGTGGCGGCGACGACGGCTCAGCAGATGCCTTCGTCGACGACCTCGGCTGCAAATGCGGCGCAGGCGATGATTGGGAAGATGGCGGCGGATGCGAAGCCGATGACGCCGGGGGCGGCTGCGTCGGTGCCGATTACGCCGAACTGGACGGTGCCGGCTGCGACGCAGGTAACGCTGACGGTGCTGCCGGCGGTATCGAATCAGGCGGTGGGGTCGACGTTCCAGGTGTCGGTGATGGCTGCGAATGCGCATGACCTGTTTGCGGTGCCGGTGCAGATACAGTTTGATCCGAAGGTACTGTCGCTGGTGAATGTGGATTCGGGCGAGTTGCTGGGCAAGGATGGGCAGGATGTGGCGCTGGTGCACCGCGATGAAGGGAATGGGGCGGTGACGATTTCGGCGACGAGGCCGCCGGGAACCAAGGGCGTAGACGGGCAGGGAGCGGTTTGCACGCTGACGTTCAAGGCGGTGGCGGCGGGAGATTCGACGCTCGCGCTGACGCGGATCGGTACCAGGGACAGTCAGCAAAAGGTTATTCCTTCGGTTGGCGTTCAGGCGGTGGTGCACGTCAAATAAGACGGAGAGCGAGGGCGTGCGAACGACGACGGAAGGAGGGACGATGGCGGACGAGAGCGGGATCAGAACAGGGAGACTGCGGCTGCCGCTGCGTACCGGCGAGATGGGCGTGACGCTGACCGAGTTGATCATCGTCGTGACGATTCTTGCGATCCTGGCGACGGCGGCGATTCCGGCGGTGAGGTTTGAGGTGAAGCGCTCCAAGGAACGCGAGTTGCGCGCCGATCTGTGGGAGATGCGCCGGGCGATCGATATGTACAAGGATGTGGCGGATCTGGGTGGAATTCAGACCAAGGCGGACTCGAATAACTACCCGCCGGATTTGCAGACGCTGGTGAATGGCGTGGACGTGAAGAGTAAGAAGATGCGGTTTCTGCGCGAGATTCCGGTGGACCCGATGACGGGGAATACGGATTGGGGGCTGCGGTCGAATCAGGATGCGCCGGACTCGGACAGCTTTGGCGGGCAGGATGTGTACGACGTGTACAGCAAGAGCGACGGGACAGGGCTGGACGGAACCAAGTACAAGACGTGGTGATGCAGGAAGCAGGAAGTCGATGGGATTGGTCAGGAAAATTCGCGGTGGGGGGAAGGGCGACAGCGGCTTTACGCTGGTCGAGTTGATGATCGTGATGACGATCATTGGAATCCTTGCAGCGATTGCGATTCCGAGCTACATACGGTCGATCCAGAAGGCGAAGGAAGCGGTGCTGCGGGAAGACCTGCACACGATGCGGACGGCGATCGACAGCTATACGGTGGACAAGGAGAAGGCACCGGAATCGCTGGATGACCTGGTGCAGGCGGGGTATCTGAAGTCGATCCCGATTGATCCGATGACGAGCAGCAGCGATACGTGGATTACGGGGCAGTCGGATACGATGACTGACATCAACCAGACGCAGGGGGGGATGGATGATGTGCACTCGGGGTCGGAGGGGATTGCGAGCGACGGGACGACGTACAACACGTGGTGAGATGAAACTGTGGTTCGTTGTGGGGCTGGAGTTGCTATGCGATTGCTGACACTCGCGGCTTTGGTGATAGGGTGTGGGGCGATGTGTGGTCAGCAGCCGGCGCCGCAGACGGGAACGGCTGCGACGGCGAAGGTGGCGTCGCCGGGGGACCATCTGGATCCGCATATCAAGAAGGGGTCGGAGGCGGATGTGGATGCGGTGGGGCAGCGGAAGATTGGCGGGCGGGGAATGCGTAACTGGTACTCGCCGAACTGGGAGGCGGGGATTGGGCGGCAGTATTCGGTGGAGGTTGAGAAGTCGTCGCACCTGGTGACGGACCCGGTGGTGGTGGAGTATGTGAATCGCATAGGACAGAACCTGGTGCGGAACTCGGATGCGAAGGTGCCGTTCACGATCAAGGTGCTGGATACGGATGAGATCAATGCGATGGCGCTGCCGGGGGGATATTTTTATGTGGACTCGGGGCTGATTCTGGCGTGCGACTCGGAGGACGAGCTGGCAGGCGTGATGGCGCATGAGATTGCGCACGTGGCGGCACACCACGCGGCGCGGGAGATGACGCGGATGGGCTATATGGAGATTGGGACGATCCCGATGATTGTGTTTGCGCAGGGATCGTGGACGGGGTATGGGGTGTATGAGGCGTCGCAACTGGCGATGCCGCTGACGTTGCTGGAGTTCTCGCGCGACTATGAGGCGCAGGCGGATTACCTGGGGATTCAGTATATGTACAGGGCGGGATACGACCCGCAGGGGATGGTAACGATCTTCGAGAAGCTGGATGCGCTGGAGAAGCATAAACCGGGCGCGATCTCGAAGGCGTTCAGCGACCATCCGGCGACTCCGGAACGGATTGCCGCGGTGGAACATGAGATTGCGACGATCCTGCCGGCGCGGCCGGAGTATCTGGTGACGACGTCGGAGTTTGAGCAGGTGAAGGCGCGGCTGCAACGGATACAGAATAAGCGCGGGGTGGTGAAGAAGATGGCGGCGAAGGAGCCTACGCTGCGGAGGATTGGGGCTTCGAATAATGCGCCGGCTGCGGTGCCGGGGAGCACGAACTAGGTTGGGGGTGTCTGTCGATTGGGATTACGGAGATAGACTAGAGGGATGGTACAGCACACGACAGGCTACACGGATGACCACGCGAAGGCGGGGCTTGAGACACAGTTTCCAGAGATTGAAACCTGGCAGAACCAGTTTCGCGCGTATGAGATTTTGATCGACGACCCGGAGTTTACCAGCGTGTGCCCGAAGACCGGGCTGCCGGACTTTGGCGTGCTCACGATCCGCTATATGCCGCGGGAGAAATGCCTCGAGTTGAAGAGCCTGAAGGAGTATCTGTTTACGTACCGCAATCTGGGAATCTTTCAGGAGAATATTGTGAACCAGGTGCTGGATGATGTGGTGAAGGCGACCGACCCGGTGTGGGCGGAGATCAAGGGAGACTTTCGGCCACGGGGCGGGATCTCGACGGTGGTGACGGCGCGGTATCCGCGGACGGAAGAGTTTCGGAGAGAAGGCTGATATTCTCGGCTCATCATGACGATGGCCACGGGAACGGCAGCAAAACCTAAAGAGATCCCGGTCAGGGGGGCGGTGGTGGCGCTTTGCCTGCTGACGGCGATGAACTTTGTGAACTACCTGGATCGATATATTCTGCCGGCGGTGCAGGAACAGATTAAGGGCGAGTTTCATCTTTCTGATAGCCAGATTGGGTCGCTGACGCTGTGGTTTTTTATTGCGTATGTGCTGTCGTCGCCGGTGACGGGGTGGCTGGGGGACCGGTTTCCGCGCAAGCCGATGATTGTGATTGCCGCGCTGATGATTGCGGCGATGAACTTTTTTACGGCGAGCGTGCAGAGTTATGTGTCGCTGAACCTGCGGCACGCTGCGCTGGGTGTTGGCGAGGCGAGTTTTGGGATCTTTGCGCCGGCGCTGCTGGCGGATTATTTTGCGGACGACCAGCGCAATGCGGTGTTGACGGTCTTCAATGTGGCGATTCCGGTGGGGGCGGCGCTGGGCTATCTGTCGGGTGGCGTGGTGGCGGCAAGCCATGGATGGCGGATGGCGTTTATTGTGTCGGCGGTGCCGGGGGCGGTGATTGCGTTGCTGATTTTGTTCTTCATGCGGGAACCGCCGCGTGTTGAGGAAGCAGACTCGAGACCAGCGACGACAACGCGCGAGAAGGGTAGCGAATATCTTGCGCAGGTGGGGCACCTGGTGAAAAACCGAGCGTATATGAGTTCGATCCTGGGCTATGCGGCGGTGACGTTTTCACTGGGTGGAATCTCGTGGTGGATGCCGTCGTTCTTGAGCCGAATGGATGGGCGCAGCGTTGCGGCGGCGGGAACGATCATGGGTGGAATTACGGTGGTGTGCGGGCTGGGAGGAACGGTGGTGGGCGGGGTGCTGGCGCACTGGTGGTCGAAGAAGACGGACAAGGCGCTGTACCTGGTGCCGGCGCTGAGTGCGGTGCTGGCGGTGCCTCCGGCGATGCTGTGCTTCTTTGGGCCGCGGAATACGACGCTGCCGGCGCTGGGCGTTGCGGTGTTCCTGGTATTTCTGGGAACGGGGCCGGTGAATGCGGCGACGTTGAACGCGGTGCCGTCGAACCTGCGCGCGACGGCGATGGCGGGGCAGTTGTTTGCGCTGCATGTGTTTGGCGATGCGTTTTCGCCGAAGATTATCGGGATGGTGAGCGACTATACGAACCTGCGGATGGGGCTGGGGGTGACGCTGATTGCGTTTGCGGCGGCCGCGCTGATCTTCTTCAATGGAGCGAGGTATGCGCCGCGGCTTCATCATGCGCTGGAAAGTGATGCGATTTGAGTTGGCACGGGTTGAGTTTTCATGTGACGGAGTTCTGGAGCGGCGTGCTGCAGACGGTGGCGTGGGGGATCGCGCTGGTGTGGGTGCTGCGGACGTATGATGTGATTCAGTTGCTGCCGGGGATGGTGGATTTGACGATGGTGGATTGGGACGCGCAGCCGGAGGGGACGCCGACGCTGACGGTGGTGGTGCCGGCGCGCGATGAGGCGGAGAAGATTGCGGCGACGCTCGATGCGTTGATGGCGGCGGATTATGCGGGGCTGCGGGTGCTGGTGGTGGATGATCGATCGACCGACGGGACGGGCGCGATCGTGGACGCGTGTGTGGCTGAGTATGCGGAGAAGAAGCCGGGCAGGCTGGCGGCGATTCACATTGCCGAGCTGCCCGAGGGTTGGCTGGGCAAGACGTTTGCGCTGATGGTGGCGACGGAGAATAGTGCGTCGGATTACCTGCTGTTCACGGATGCGGATGTGCTGTTTTCGCCGTCGATACTGCGGCGCGCGATGGTGTGTGCGCAGGATATGCAGGCCGATCACCTGGTGGTGATGCCGACGGTGGAGGTGCGGTCGCGGGGTGAGGGGATCGTGCTGGGATTTTTGCAGATGATGGGACTGTGGGCGTCGCGGCCGTGGAAGGTGGAGGACCCGAAGGCGCGGCGCGATGTGACGGGGATTGGGGCGTTCAACCTGGTGAGGCGGGATGCGCTGAACGAGATTGGCGGATGGCTGCCGCAGCGGCTGGCGGTGGTGGAGGATGTGACGCTGGGGCGGCGGATGAAGGCGGCGGGGATGCGGCAGAGGGTCGCGTTTGCGCCGGGGATGGTGCTGGTGCACTGGGCCAAGGGAGCGAGCGGACTGCTGCGCGGCATGACCAAGAATCTGTTTTCGGCGTTCGGTTTTCAGCCGCTGCTGGTGATGCTGGCGTGTGCGTGGATTGCGGCGTTTTGCCTGCTGCCGCTGGTGGGGCTGGCGTGGCTGCCGACGCTGCTGCCGGCGCTGGTGATCCTGAGCTGTATTGGAGCGACGTACCGGGTGATGGGAGCGGAGACGTTGATCGACGCGCGGTATGCGTGGCTGTATCCGCTGGGGGCGCTGGCGCTGATGTTTGCGATGGTCCGGTCGATGGTGGTGGTGCTGGCGCGGCGCGGCGTGATGTGGCGCGGGACGCTGTACCCGTTGCGGGATCTGCGCAGGCACAATAGTCCGTTTGTGTGGGAGCGAGAGGCGCGGAAAAAACGGGATGAGGAGGTTCGGGCCACGCGAGTGGCGAGGAAGATTGCGGAGCGGGCGAAGAAGGAAGGGCGGTAACAGCAAAATCCCGCTGCGCGCGGGGCGGGATTTTGCACGCCTTATTACTGCTTCGCGTGGTCCTCCCGTTGGTCGGCACGGAAGTTGCTTGCGGATGGATGCTTAGACTGCGATGGGTTGCTTGCCGTAGCGCTTCTCAACGTAGTCGTCGAGGATGACCTGGAACTCTTCGACGATGCGGTCGCCCTTGAGCGTGGTGAAGAGATGGCCGTCGACGTAGACCGGCGCTTTCGGCTCCTCGAAGGTGCCGGGGAGCGAGATGCCGATGTTGGCGTGCTTGCTCTCGCCGGGGCCGTTGACGATGCAGCCCATGACGGCGAGCTTGAGCTCTTCGACGCCGGGGTAGACTTTTTTCCACTCGGGCATGGACTCGACGAGGTAGTTCTGGATGCGCTCGGCCAGCTCCTGGAAATAGGTGCTGGTGGTGCGGCCGCAGCCGGGGCAACTGGTGACCTGGGGCATGAAGCTGCGGATGGAGAGGGACTGGAGGATCTGCTGGCCGCAGCGGACTTCTTCAGAGCGGTCGCCGCCGGGGGTGGGGGTGAGCGAGACGCGGATGGTGTCGCCGATGCCAGCGAGGAGCAGGGGAGCGAGGCCTGCGGTGCTGGCGACGACGCCCTTCATGCCCATGCCGGCTTCGGTGAGGCCGAGGTGCAGGGAGTAGTCGCAGCGGCGAGCGAGTTCGGTGTAGACGTCGACGAGGTCGCGGACGCCGGAGACTTTTGCGGAGAGAATGATCTGGTCGCGGCGGAGGCCGTAGCGCTCAGCGGCTGCGGCGTTGTCGAGGGCGGAGACGACCATCGCCTCCATCATGACGTCGCGCGCTTCGAGAGGCTGAGCCAGCTTGGAGTTTTCATCCATCATCTTGGTGAGGAGGGCTTGATCGAGCGAACCCCAGTTGACGCCGATGCGGACGGGCTTCTGATGCTTGACGGCTACTTCGACCATGGTGCGGAAGTTGTCGTCGTCTTTGCGGCCGATGGAGCAGTTGCCGGGGTTGATGCGGTACTTGGCTAAAGCTTCGGCTGTGTCAGGATATTTGGAGAGCAGGAGGTGGCCGTTGTAGTGAAAGTCGCCGATGATGGGCGTGGCCCAGCCTTTGGCTCGGATGCCTTCAACGATATAGGGAACGGCTTTGGCGGCTTCGTCGTTGTTGACGGTGATGCGGACCATCTCGGAGCCGGCGCGCGCGAGGGCGGCGATCTGCTGGATGGTGGATTCGACGTCGGCGGTGTCGGTGTTGGTCATCGACTGGACGACGACAGGGGCGTCAGAGCCGACGCGAATGTTGCCGATGGTGACGGAAACGGATTTCCTGCGGTGGATGGCTGGCATACACCACGATTTTATCAGTTTTAGTGGGGACCGACCGGCTTGGAAGGCGGTATGGATGACTGGGCAGCGTGGCCGTCGGAGCGCTGATGCGATGGCCGGGACGCTCTCTTCTGGTTGTCTTCGTGCTCGAGGAGTTGGCGCGTCTCGGCGAGGCTAAGGAGAGTTCCGTCGACTGAAAACTCGTAGTCGCCAGCGTTATCGGGGACGTGAACGACGGACTGCACGGTGTGGCCGTGATTGCGCAGAAGCTTGACGATGAGATCGGTGTCTATCATGGCATGGCTACCTCTGGGAGGTAGGATGCGGCGGGCAGACGGGAATGATGCCCCTGACGATGGGTTTGATCGTTGAGTTGCTGCGGGTTGGCGGCCCTCAGGAGATGCTTTTGGCCGCGGAGGCCGTGCGAGTGCGTCGCGGCTTTGGTGGAGAGAAGACCTTTGGGCCGGGCGTCCTTCGATTCGGAGCTGTGATGGGACGACTCGCTCCGCTCGATTGGTGGAGTGCGGGCAAGCAATGACTGGCGTTCACCTTTTATATAGATGGACTTATCGAGGGAACGGATGTTCTGCCATGTGTGACGGGTACAAATCCGGTCGGGCAGATGGAGTGCAACCGCAGGCGTGGAACTGCTGTTGACGGCTGGAGCGGAGGTGCGTCCATTTGGTGATGGACGCTGGAGTTTGCGCATGGACAGAGAGTGCGGCGTAGAATGGCGGACGTTGAGCGCGCTGCGACTGGGGCAGCATGAAGGCATTTTCATGCTGGGTTTAGCAGGAATTCATTTAAGCAAAGGCTAATGACAGTTACATGCGGATACTACTACTGGAAGATGAACCAAAGGTTTCGGCGCTGGTGAAACGTGGACTTGCTGCGGAGCGCTATGCTGTGGACGTGATGGCCGATGGGCGCGAGGGGCTGGAGTATGCGGAGGCGTATCCTTACGATTTGATTCTGCTGGATCTGATGTTGCCCAGCATCTCCGGACTGGAGGTGCTGCAGCGCATCCGGCGAACGAATCAGCATGTGCCGATTTTGATCCTGACGGCGCGAGACTCGGTCGACGACAAGGTGAAGCTCTTTGAGAGCGGCGCCGATGATTACCTGACCAAGCCGTTTGCGTTTGCCGAACTGATGGTGAGAGTGAAGGCGCTGCTGCGACGCGGGCCGGTGAACCGGTCGAGCACGCTGCGCATTGGAGACCTGGAACTGGACCGGCTTACGCAGCAGGTAAAGAGGCAGGGCAGGCGCGTCGATCTTACGGCGAAAGAGTACTCGTTGCTGGAGTATCTTATGCAGAATCCTGATCGCGTGCTTTCGCGCAACATGATCATCGAGCATGTGTGGGACCAGAGCTTTGATGGCATTACGAATATCGTGGATGTGTATGTGCGTCACCTGCGGAGCAAGATCGACGATGGGTGCGCCGCCAAGATGATTCGCACCGTCCGCGGGACGGGCTACATGATCCGCTCCGAGATGGGAGCATGAGCCCGAATCCGCTGCATACGTACCGGTTGTCGCTGCGCACGCGCGCGACGTCGTGGTATGTCGGATTGCTGGCGTTGGCGCTGGTGGCGTGCAACATCGGGGTTTATGTGGGGGTGCGCACGTATCTGAAGCTGTCGTTGCAGCGGGCGCTGAGCGGGACGGCGCAGACGATTGCCGATGATTTTCTTGCCAAGCTGCCAGTGAAGGGCGAGCCCTGGGTGTTGGGTGAGGTGCGCGAATCGTACTCTGACAGCCCGAGTGATCACTATGTGAGATTGTCGATGGCTGACCGCGTGTTGTTTCAAACGGCGGACATGCGCGACCCGGCTATCCGCGTTGCGGATATGGCATTACCGAAGCTCGCGGAGACGCCAGCGTTCCACCGGATGGATGTGCGGAGTCATGCGGTGATGACGTATGTCCTGCCGTTTCACGCGGCGGATGGCAGGGTCATCGAGGTCGAAGCCGGGACCTCGTTATTTGCGATGGAGCAGACGCTTGGGTCACTGTCGAAGATTCTTTCGGTAGCGACGGTTCTTACATTGATTGCGGCCGCATTCGGAGGCTACTGGCTGATGAAGATGCCGCTTCGGCCGTTGGTGGTGCTGGCGGAGAAGGCGGAGAACATAGGCCGTAAGGAGTTGGGGGAGCGGCTTCCGGTGATTCCGACGGGGGATGAGTTGGAGAGACTTACGCACTCGCTGAATCGCATGATTGAGAGGCTGGAGGACTCGCTGGCACACAACTATCGCTTCTCGGCAGATGCTTCGCATGAGCTGCGGACGCCGTTGACGATTATGCGCGGGGAGATGGAGGAGATGCTGCAGATTGAAAATCTGCCGGCGCAGGCTGTCGAAAATCTGGTGAGCACGCTCGAAGAGGTGGAGCGGATGTCGCGCATCGTCAATAGCCTGATGACGATTACGCGACTGGATGCGGGTGGCGAGCGAATGGATTTACAGACGCTGGACCTGGCTGCGCTGGCGCGCTCAACGATGGAACATCTGCGGCTGCTCGCTGAAGAAAAAGAGTTGTCGCTGACGTTTGTGAGTGAGGAACCTGTTTATATTTGCGCAGATCCATTGCGTATGAAGCAGGTGCTGGTCAACCTGATCGACAACGCGATCAAGTACACGCCGGGCGGCGATTTCTTTGATGCTGCGATGCAGGGAAATGACATCAGCGTCAGCGTGAGGGCTGTGGGAGATGAGGCGCATCTAGAGATTACGGATCGCGGAGCCGGAATTTCAGAGGAGGCGCTGCCCTTTGTGTTTGACCGCTTCTATCGCGCGGATTATGCGCGAAGCCGAGTTGCGGGAGGTGCGGGCCTGGGATTGGCAATCGTGAAGTCGATTGTGGCGGCACATGATGGGAGTGTCTCAATTACAAGTGCGGCGGGGCGGGGAACGACGGTCAGCGTCCAGTTGCCGCGGGTTGTGTCAGCGATGGCCCCGACCACGCAGGACGGCGCGTCTGGGGATCGGCAATCCAGACTACATATTGTGTAGCCCAGAGGATCGAGTGTCGCCTGAGTGGTGAGCGCTGCGGGAATTGTCGTGGCTATGGGACGAGGGGGACCAGGGTGAGCAGGCTGATCCCAAAGGCGATGAGAGAGATGAAAAAGGTGATGACCATGAAGCCCATCATGCGGCGCATGCGAATGCCGGCGATGGCGAGGATGGGGAGCGCGAAGAAAGGCTGCAACATGTTGGCAACGGACTCGCCCATGGCAACGGCCATGGTGGTGCCTGCGAGGGAGGAGTGGAGTTTGATGGCGGCAGGGATGGCGAAGGGCCCCTGGACGGCCCAGTGGCCTCCGCCGGAGGGAACGAAGAGGGTGATGATGAGTGATGTGAGGTAGGTGAAGAAGGGTAGCGTTCGCGCCGTGGAGAAGTGGATGAAGACCTGCGAGAGCACGGCGGCCAGACCCGTGGTGGTGATGATGCCCATGAGGCCGCCATAGAGCGGGTACTGGAGGATCAAAGGGCCGGTGATGCGAGCTGCGTTTTTGATCGCGCCGACGTAGGCGATGGGACGGCCGTGCAGCACCAGGCCGAGCGAGACCAGCGTCATGATGACAAGGTTGAGGTCGATGGAGCCGTGGTTGCGCCGGAGTTCGATGAAGATGGCGAAGATGGCGAAGAGGGCGAGTGCAAGATTGAGGATCCATGCGCGATCGAGCGTGGATCCTAAAGTCGTGGAGGCTTCGAGGGGAGGCTTGACCTCGTCTTCGACGCGAAGTCTTTCGGGGTCGGCGGCGACTGTGTTTTCGGGCGTGGGGGCGAGGTAGCGAAACAGAATGGGAAGGAACACCAGCAGAACCGCGATAGGGATCAGATTGAAGCGGGTGAAGACGGTCTGAGTGAGTGGCAGGCCGTGGCCTGTGACCTTCTCGACGATGTTGAGTACGGACGCGTGGGTCGCTTGCGAGAGAGCGATGGAGCCAGAGAGTCCTTCGGTGGAGATAACGAAGCCGCTGTAGGCTGCGGCGACGAGCCAGCCGAAGTCGATGGGAACGCGCTTCGCGACCTCGCGTGCCAGCAGAGCGGCGGTGACCAGGCCGAGCCCCCAGTTGAGCCACGACGCAATCAGGCTGACAAAGAGGGTCATGGTGACGGCGGAGGCGGGCGTGGTGGCGAGGGAAGCGAGCTTCGCGAGTGCTCGATGGATCCATGGCGAGGTAGCCAGCGCGTAGCCGGCCACCAGCATGATGACCATTTGAAAGGCGAAGGTGAAGATGGCGAAGACGCCGCCATACCAGGCCGCTAGGATACTTGCAGGCGTGGCATGAGGCGCGAACTTCCAGGCCAGAAGTGAGCCCGCGAACGTCAGCAATACGGCGAAGACGTAGGGGTCTGGCATGATGTTTTCAAAGAGGAAGACGAAGAAGGCTGTGATACGGCCCAGCAGGGATTGCGGTGTTGGTAGAGAGGATGCTTCGGCCATCAGGCTGCTCCAGGATATTGGTGATGGGTGGCGTCACGCGAATCGAGAACGAGAGCATGTTCTTCGCCGCGTGCGGCATGGCAGGGACAACGCAAGGATACATACTGAACTTCAAAGGATGCCTGATGGCTAGTAACATCAGGCATCCTTCTTATACTCCGCAACTTCCTCTTGCAGGAGGGTCGGTGACTAGATAATGATCTAGCGCGTGGAGTTGAAGAGTTCGGCGTTGGAAGCGATCCGGCGCTGCATCTCGTCGCGAGTGGCGATGGCGACCTTTTCCAGAGCTTCCTTGTCGTCACCGGGCTTGTAGTTGAAGACGACGCCGAGTGCACCAATGGTCTTGCCGGAACGATCGAGCAGTACCAGTTCATCTTCGAAGTGGGGACCGTTCACCTCAAGATTGGGCTTGCCGGTGTGAATGCAGCGCATGTCGTCGTCGTCGCCGATCTTGCCTATGCGGCCAAAGTTGGAGGCGACGATCAGGTTCTTGTGGCCGGGCGGTTGGGCGTGGATTGCGATCAACAGGATCTCGGGGTGCTTGTCCAGGGCCTCGTTGACCAGTTGCTGCGCAAAGGGAGCAGGCGTTGTGTAGGTGGGATCCATCTCTTTGGCTTCTACCTTGCGCATGCCAGCGATGGCTTGCTCTCGGGTTTGCTGCGCGATGATGGGGACGATGGTGGCTGAGGCAAAAGTGAAGACGCAAAGAATAGGGAGTAGTTTTTTCATAAGGGCTTTCGTAGGAACCTTTGTTGGAATCAGGGGTGGTAGGAGCGGATGGACTTCGGGGTTAGTGGACTTCGTAGGTGAGCACACGGGCCGTGGCCTTGGTGTCTCCGGGCGAGACGGCGAGGAAGAGACGGTGCTGTGATGGCAGAAGGAGGGCTGTCTTGGCCCCTGGAGCAGTCGTCACCTTCTCTTCCAGCTTCAGATGATCAGGATCGGCAGTGTTATAGATGCCGAGCCAGCCTTCGCCTCCGGGGACGTAGAGACGATGAGTTGCGGGATCATACTGAACCTCGTCGGCACGCAGCGGCGCGGACTGTGTATCGATGACGGCGCCGGTGTCCGAGTTCATGACGACGACCATACCGGGACTGCGGCAGACGACGTAGAGTCGGTGCTGCGCGGGATCGAAGGCCACCATGGCGTTCTGCTGCGCCGGCGGAACTGGCCACGTGGCAACGATCTTCATCGAGCGGCGGTCAACGACAGCGAGCTTGTTGGTTTGCGTGAGATTGATGAAGATGCGAGGGTCGCCGGGTACAAAGGCCATCGCCTCGACGTGATTGTCGGGAAAGGTGATGGATGAGAGCTTGGCGCCAGTGTCAGGATTGATGGCTTCGAGGTTGGCGGTCTGCATGTCGACGTCCTTACCACCAGTGACGACGTAGAGGATGTTGGTGGCGGGATCATACTTTGAAGTATCAGAGCCGGGAGTCATGGGAACGGACTTGATCTTCGCATAGGTGCTGGCGCTGCGGATGGTCGGACCGAGTTTGGTGCTGTCGGTGATGAAGACGGTTGGGATTCCTTTGCGGACCAGAATGCTGTGCGGATTGCCGAAGCCCGCTACTGTTTGGAGATGGGCCGACGTCTTAAGATTGAAGACCTCGAGCGTGCCGTGGTCTTCCGCTGCCAGGAGCAGGCGGCTGCGGTCATCGTCGACGGCAAAATGATCAAAGTCCCCGGAGTAGCCGGGAAGATCAACGGAATGGATCAGCTTCACAGAGCTCTGCTGGGAAAATAGGGCGGTGGAAGTCATCAGGGTTAGGCATGCGACCGATGGGACGAACAGGCGGATTAGGCTAGGCATTAGTTTCTCCAGACGATTTAGTCACCATTTTTAATTGTCGGCATGAGTTTGGATTGAACTTGAGGTGAAAAGCTATTCATGACCGAATCTGGAGCGGACGATTAGATGTAGATTGGGCTTAAAGAGGGATGTGTCGATGTCCGGTTGCACACGTAGCCTCGGGTGAGAAAGTCGAAGGCATCGGATTTAGCGAGGTCAGGCGGGCTGCAGTTGATGACTACAGGATAAGTAAAGTATTCCTCGTTTAGAAGGTGGAACTATGCCTCCATTCGTCAGGTGCTTCGTCGGTGAAGGATGTAGCGCGCCAGGATGAAGTAGTTGATCTACAGCGATTGAGTTATACAAGCCGAATATATCTCGCGCCGTCGTCCAGAAAATCAATCGACTTTTCTTCCATTTGAGCCGTTGCTCCTCCCCTTGACCATGAACCCTATCCCGGTCAATACCCACTGTGGCCGGCTGCACGGTCGTCAGTTTAAGATACGCGAGCCGATTCAGCGCTAGCTCGAAAGTTCGCTGCTCCAGAAAGGCTAATAGTGAGTAAAAAGTGCAGTGACTAAGCCAAGATCCATGGGTATTTAAAGATCATTTTATAAGTTCATCTTCACTGTGCTGATGGAGTCATCGGTCATAAATCCATTCGTGAGATGGGTCAATTGGAAACTACCATATTCTCTATTTCGACGGAGCATTATGATCGCCAAATGAGTGATACATAAAATGTCATTCATTTTAGATCAAATGTCGGTCCATCTCATTGACAATACTTTTCTGATGCTAATAGGGTGGTGTTTCGCAAGAGGAATTATCTGTTTGTTTGCCCGATCTCTATGCTGCTCCATTCAGGCCGATCGTTGATCTGATCCAGAGGAAGTGTACCTTCTACAAGCATTCAGTCCAGGAAACCAGATAGGGATAGTTCTAGTTAGGGAATAGGATGCATTGAGGTTAAGTTCAATGAAAATGTTTTCAGGGATTCTCCGAGATCCCATATCGTTTGTAATCGTCGCATGCATCATGTCTATTCCTTGCAGTGCGCAATCTTACAAGATTCTTGATCGGTACAAGCTCCATGGAGCGAGTGTTGGAGGCATCGCCCTCGATAGTGCGGCACGCAGGCTCTACGTAGCTGTTGATGACGGCGTTGCTATTCTGAATCTTGACACTGGTGTAGAGATTGGTAGCGTTCCACTCGCGCATGCTGAAGATGTTCTGCTCCTTCCCCATGGGGCTGGAGAGTCAGATATGGCGCCGATCATGGGATTCGCTTCCGGCCAAGGTGGCTTCGTAGCGTTCACGCTTGCTGACCTGAAGCCAACATTGGTGCAACATTTTGCAACAGGCGGAGTCACGACGATGTGCTTCGATGACGAAGCTCAGTCGATCGTCGCCGTGAGCAGCGAAGGGTCAGTTGCATCGTTCGATAGTAAGACAGGAAAGTTGCAGCATCAGGCGAAGCTTGAAACAGGTGCTGGACAAATCGCGTGCGGCGTTCTTCACCAAGTCTATGTGGCAGATCCGAAACATAATGTTGTCCATGTTTTAAATCACGTAACGGATCGTAATGATGGCGACATTCCCATGCTCGACGGTATCGGTCCTATGGGGCTTGCGCTTGATACGCGGGGACGACGTCTATTTGTCTCCTGTGAGAACCGCGTGATCGAAATTATCGACACCGATGCGGGCTTCATCTTCACGCAGCTTCCTGGGGGCGAAGGGCGTTCCCAAGCACGCTTCGTCTGGACTCCACAAGGTAAAGGGCAATGGAAGGCGGGAGCCTTTATCGCACAGCAGGATGGCACGCTGATTGGAGTAAGGATGAACGCATTTATCAACTACACGATTGGTGGCGACTACAAGCTGCCGGCGGGGCTTGCAGGCATTGCGTACGATTCGAAGACGCACCACTTGTTCCTAAGTGCTGAGTCCTCTGGTGCTTCGTCCGTAATCGTAGATGGTTATTAGTTCAAGACGGGAATCGATATTCATGAATCTAACTACAGGAACTTCATTGCGAACCCTCTTCATGCTTATATGTACGCTGGCATGCGTTGCGCCTGGCCATAGTTACCTACAGGGCCAGAGCACAGGACCGATGCTCAATCAAGCGCAACTCAAGGGTAAGAAAATTTTCTTTGTTGTAGGGAAGTCAGACAGCGAGCACCCCAATGACGACCTGCTGGTTAAGAGGCATCTTGAAGCTGAGGGTATGATGGTAAGCCTTGTCAGCGAAGACGATGATGCAGCCAAGGCCAAGGGATACGACCTCATCCTGCTCTCTTCTACTGCAGATCCACGAGTACTCGGAGACCGCTATGCCACGAGTGCGATCCCTGTATTTACCTGGAACACGGTTGATTATCCGGACATGAAGATGTCGGGACCGGAGCGCCATGTGGACTTCGAGACACTGGATCCCTCGCAGGACTTCATGCGCGCGTTCTCAGTGCTCTATGGCTATTTCCCGAATGTGACCAACCCTATTGTTAGGCGGCTGGGCATTCCCCGGTCGGAGATGTTCGGCACTCTGTATCTGCAGCCTCAGGCCTTTGGCTGGGCAAAGCCTGCGCCTGCTGCGAGCATTGTCGTCAACATCGAGGGTGAGCCAACTCACGCGGGTGTGTTCACGTATGAGAAGGATGCGACCATGTACGGCGGCTTTGTTGCTCCTGCACGGCGAGTGGGCTTCTATCTGCAGGATGCAACATTTCACTATCTCACCGCGGTGAACGGGCCAGGAGCGAAGGACCCGGATCTGGTCGAGTGGTGGTCGGGCGCGAGGCTCTTCGACGCCAGCATTGCATGGGCGCTAAGTGCACCGTCTACGGCCGCGTCGTATGATCCATCGGCGTTGCAGCGACGGCTGGCAGCAGCAGCGCAGGGCAAGAAGGTGTTATTCGTGCGGCGACTGGATACACCTGAGGGAGAGGAGTCCGACGACCACATCGCCGCGCACTTCAAGGAACTTGGTTTCATCGTAACTGAAGTAGATCAGAGCGAACCAGACACAGCGGCTGCTGGCCAGGATCTCATTGTGATTTCAGCGACCAACTCCAAATACAAGATGGCAAATAAATATCGTGATGCAAAGGCTCCATTACTCTGTCTGGAAGGCCTGATGGCCGATACGCTCAAGATGGCGAATCGCCACCGCTACGTTGATTATGGCGAACATGGTGAGCCTAAAGAAAGTGAAGATCCACCTGAGGCATATCTCGAAATTGTCGGCGCATATAGTGAGATGGCCGCCGGTCTGAAGCCTGGATATGTGAAGTACATCAAGGAGCCAGATGTGCTCAAGTGGGCAAATCCCATGCCGTCGGCGATCATTGTCGCGACCTTGCCCAACTCCTTTCATGAGCGCGCCATCTTCGGGTACGAGAAGGGTGCGGCCATGGCCGATGAATTTGTAGCGCCAGCTCGGCGCATGTTGCTGCCGGTCGACAACCCGGCCTTCGACGATCTCACCGAACAAGGCCATGCGCTCTTTGACGCAGCAGTCCTTTGGACTATGAGTCGTCCCGACCAGCCTTGATCCCCGGCAATCTCAGGCCCCAATGAGAACATTTATTTCTAAGTCAGCCCTCGCTCACTACACAGCGCAGGCGCATACGAAGGAGCACGGATGATGCGAAGATTCTGGAATTGTCATGTATTAGCGGTCCTCTCGATTCTGCTGTTATCGGCAACCGCGATTCACGCAGCCGATGAAGGGAATGCTATCTTCAGGGGTAAAAAACTCCTCCTGGTTGCCGCCACCTCCAGTCCTACCGCAGCCATCGATGCCGATATTCGCAGACATTTTGAATCGCTTGGCATGACCGTCACGATGGTCTCTGACGTTAATCCGCCACCGGCGGATGGCTATGACCTGGTCTTTCTCGCAAGCGACGTGAAGGCAAAGACGATCACCGGAACCTATCGCACGACCTCTGTCCCGGTGTTCACGACCAAGCCGTGGCTGCTCGACTTTCTTGGCATGACTGGCTACCAGCCGCAGGAAGACTACGGAGAAGATTCCAAGGAGGAGCAATCGTTTCTCTGGCTCATCAACGCGCCGAATCCGATTCAGGCAGGCTTTCCGAATGGAATGTTCATGCCGGTGAAACACGCAATTAAAGTTTATAACTGGGGGCGACCCGAACCTTCCGCCCAAGTGATTGCATTCTTGCCGGGCGAGCCATCGAAGGCTTTCCTTTTTGCCTACGAGAAGGGCGTCTACATGGACCATGATTTTGTTGCACCCGCACGTCGCATCTTCTTCGGACTGGCACCCGATCAGTTTGACCTTCTCATTCCTGATGGTCTGAAGCTCTTCGACTCCTGCGCTGCATGGGCGATGGGAGGAAAATAAATTGCTTAATACGAATCGTCTCGTCAGGCTTTCAGCCTCAGTTCCTGCGCTTATGGCTGCCCTCGTCTTCAGCTTGTTGAGCGTTGTACTCGGCAGCGTCCCCTGTGCCTATGCCCAGCAAGATGCGGATGGACCTGTTGCACTGATCTTCACCTACAAAGCGATGGTTGGTAAACGGGTAGCCTTCCGCGAAGTGATGGCCACCCAGGGCATCGCTCAATTTGAGCGCTGGAAGGCTGCGGGCGATTTCGAAAGCTATCAAGCACTATTCAGCGCCTATGCTGCAAGTGATAATCCTGACCTCTTCGTTGTGCTCCGCTTTCGTCATTTCAGTGATCTCGGCCGCTGGCAGGCAATCGAACATCGCTACCCCGGCGGTCTTATCGACGACGCGCAGTCTCTCGCTCTCGTCGAGAGCTCTGCCACCGCAGATATCGTCAGCGAACGCTCCATACACACTGACACGCGTTCCTCCCAGTACGTCGTCCTTGAATACGATGTCACCGCGCCGCTGCCGAAATATGTCACCTATGTTCAAGGATATGTAGCGCCGCAGTTTGAGGGCTGGATGAAGGCTGGCATCCTCTCGTCTTACGCTTGTTTTACCAACCAGAATCCCGCAGGGGCAGCATGGTCCGGCTTCATTGTTCTGCAGTATAGGGACCTTGCCTCGCTCGCCGCACGCGAGGTGGTGAAGGACAAAACTCGCGCGATGCTCGCTACCACCGATCCGGTATGGAAGCGGTGGAGCGAAGACAAGAGCAACATCCGTAAAGAGAAGATGACCATACCGGCGATTGCTTTGCCCTAGCATCATCGCCGCAGTTGTGAGGTGGCTTTAGAAGATTCCCGGCGGCGCGGCCGTGTGCTCGTGACGCAATGCTTCCAGATCGAATTTATCCATCGCTATGTCGCGATCCCAGTGCATCCGCCTGATTTCCCAAGGCTGCAACTGCGCTCGAGACAACACTTCGGCTGGCAACGAAGCTGCGATGATCAAGCTGCAGCCTAACGTGACGGTTGGCGGATGACGTCGCGAATACGACCGTACTTTGCGGGTGTCTCATTGCAGCTTTTTCGACTCTGTGGCGTCCATGTTCGCGGGGAGTGGCGTGTAAATCGCATCATCCACAAGCGCCTGTTGGCCCTCGCGACTTAGCGCATAGCGGATGAACTCTCGAAGCACTGGTGGTATGGGCTTGTCCGGCTCGCGGTTAAGGAAGATGTAGATGACCCGGCTCAGTGGGTAGGCCTGGGTGGCAACGGTATCGAACGTCGGCGCAATATATGGGCCACCCGCATGAACCGCCAGCTTCAGTACTTTGGTATTCGGGTTGGTATTCCATGCGAGTCCTGTGTAGCTGATCGCATATTTGTCTGCCCCTACCATGTCTGAAAGCGGAATTACTGTATGCTGCGTCTGGATTCCGTCACGCCACTGGCCACCCGCCAGCACATGCATGGCGACAAAGTTATCGTAGCCGTTGGGTATCTCAACCCCCCATGTGTGGATTGGTTTGTCGGCCCACTCACCTGTAAGCCCTAGCTGACCCCATGTTGTAATGGGCTCCCGAATTCCCCGGTTGTGTGTCGCCGAGTAAATGGCATCGAGCTGAGCAAAGGTGATTTCGCTCAATGGGTTTTCTTTATTGACGATGAACCCGACTGCGTCTGTAAACGCCTTCACCTCGAAGCTACCTCCGGAGACAGCGATTGCCAGTGGCTTGTAGCCAAACTTGTCCACAAACGGCGTCTCTTCCCGCCCCATCATCTCGCGCGAAATAAACGCGAAGTCTGCGATCCCCGAGGTCAGGCGCGGTCCGCCCTGGCCTGACCCGCCGATGTCCACGGAGATGGAGACGCCTGGGTAGATCTTCGTGAAGCCCTTGATCCACGCCTCCGTTACCGATGTCACGGTGTTAGACTCAACGCCTTTCAATGTTCCCGAAATTCCCTTGACGGGCTGATATGCAGGTATGGCCGGATCAACCGTAGCGCTGTAGGGCAGTGGGGGATTGGGTCGTACCGCCGGCTTCTCGAGGTTTTGAGCAGACGCGTGACAGGCATGGGCGATTGAACTCAAGACCACCAACGCCGTTAGTTCAAAGAACTTTCTCATACGGCTACTGAAGCTCCATTTCGATGGTAATTATGCTGCTCGGTAATTCGAATCTGTCAAGGTAAAAGTTGACTGAACCAAAGGTGAAAAAGAATTCACGAGGAGCTATCGCAGTGGTGAGTATACGTAGAGTGCCCGCTGCGAACAGGGCCAGCCTGGCTATCAACCGCTGATGAAGTGATTTTCATTTGATGTTCAGACGAACTTCATTTCATGACAGCGTAATGTAGACGCACACACGGCAAGCCTTCAAGATGTTGTGAATCGCGCGGATCGAAATGGGTGCGCTTGTAGATTGCGCACGCCAAGTCGCTCGCGCAAAAGATTTATCCGGAGTAATTCATGCTTACTGCATTCGGCAAGACTCTCCCATATCTGCGCCGCGTTCTTCTCTTCAGTGCATTCGCCCTGGCGGGAACACTGGCTCACGCACAGAGCGGCAGCGCCACGCTCCAAGGAACCATTACTGATCCCAGCGGTGCTGTGGTCCCCAATGCGAAGATTGAGATTGTCGGCCAGCTTACCGGCGTTACCCGCACCATCATTTCAAATCCCGATGGATTCTACTCTGCTCCGAACCTTAACGCGGGCCGCTACCGACTCACGTGTGCTGCCCCGGGATTCGCAACCGTCGTCCAGAACGACATCACGCTTACCGTCGGCGTAACGCGCGCAGTCGATCTCTCGCTCAAACTCTCGACGTCCGCGACGACCATCACTGTCAGTAGCTCCAGTAACCAGGTGAACACCGCCGATACCTCTATTCAGGGTGTCATCGATGGCAAGCAGACCCGTAACCTGCCCCTCGACGGACGCGATTGGACGACGCTTGCTACCCTCAATACGGGCGTTTCGCAGATCCTAACGCAGTTTAGTGGAGAAGCAACCTCGACCACTCGGCTCTCCCGCGGCCTCGGCGCACAGCTCACGATCGGGGGCAACCGTCCGCAGCAGAACAGCTACCGACTTGATGGCATCAACATCAATGATTACGCCAATGGCGGCCCCGGCTCCGTCTCTGGTGCCACGCTCGGAGTAGACGCCGTGCAGGAGTTCAGTGTGATAGCCTCCGACGCGCCGGCGCAGTATGGCCGCATGTCCGGCGGAGTGATCAACTCCATCACACGGCAGGGCACCAACCATTTTCATGGCTCGGTGTATGACTTTGTCCGTAACAGCGTGTTTGATGCGCGGAGCTATTTTGATCCTACGACGGGCGTGCCGTCCTTCCGACGTAATCAATTTGGAGGCACACTTGGCGGTCCCATCCGCCATGACAAGACATTCTTTTTTGGCAATTACGAGGGCTTCCGACAGGCTCAGGGAGTTAGTCTTCAGTCCACCGTGCTTTCACCCAACGCACGTAAAGGACTGGTGACCTGCACCACCGGTGCGTCTTGCAAAGACGGTCTCGAGCAACTCACCATTGACCCAGCCGTTATCCCTTTCCTCTCCATTTTCCCCTTGCCGAATTCGACGGTGAAGGGAAACACGGGCTTCTATGCGTTTCTCACTACGCAAACAACCAACGAAGACTTCTCTACTATTCACGCGGATCATAACTTTACCCAGAACGACTCGCTTCACGGCACGCTGCTCTACGACACCGCATCCATTGACTCGGCAGACTCAACCGACCATCTGTATGATGAGGCGATCTCACGCCGCACCACTGCCGCACTTGAAGAGATCCATATTTTCTCCTCTCGCCTGACCAATTCCTTTCGTGTTGGCTATAGCCGCTCCGCTGCCATTGCTCCACTTGAGAAGGCAGTACTCAACCCAGAGATTAATAATCCCGCGCTTGATTACTACGCAGGACGTACCACCGGTCAGTTGCTTATCTCCGGCGTTACGACGAGCCAAGGTGGCTCTGGTGCGATCGGCATCAATGCGTTCCATTACAACTCGTATCAGATTTACGATGACGTCACTTACATCCTCGGGAGACACTCCATCACCTTTGGCGGCAATATCGAACGCGACCAGAACAACACGCTTGGCGGTGTGCTGCCTAATGGAGAATGGAGCTTCGGTTCCATCAACAACTTTCTTACCAACGTTCCTGCCTTTTTTGAGGGTGGTACTCCCAGCACTCCTGTCATACCGCACGATCTACGCCAGACCATCTATGCAGCCTACGTGCAGGACAGTTGGCGCGTTCGGAGCAACCTGACCCTCAACTACGGGCTCCGATACGAGATGGCGACGAATACGACGGAGACGCACGGCCGTCTTGGAGCACTGCCCACGCCGACATCTCCCGCTGCCGTTTATGTCCCCACTTTCTTCACCAGCAATCCTACGGTTAAAAACTTTGAGCCGCGTGTCGGAATCGCATTTGATGCGTTCGAAAATGGCAAGACGCTGCTTACAGCATCCACCGGCCTTTACGATATTCTTCCGCTCAACTACACACTGCAACTCCAAATCATCTCCAGCGCCCCCTCGTATGAAGAGGGTCGCGTGACTTACGCCGGGACCGCCGGTAAAGGCCTCTTCCCCAATAACCCGTTCACCACGGTCACACCTAAGCTTCGCGACATTTATACCCCAAAGAATCCGCCACGCAGCTATGTGATTCAGACTGCGATCAATGTTCAGCAGCAACTTACGCGGAACACCATCTTCCAGATCGGGTACATCGGGTCGCACGGAGTCCATCAACTCTTCAACACGAACGACATCAATAACGTGCCAGCGCTAGGCAAGGATTCCGCCGGGAACTACTATTGGCCGGATCTCAAACGAGTTACCGGTGCCGCACGATCGGCGCTCACGCTCAACCCGGCTGTAGGTACCGAGTCCGACAGCATCTATGCGGGTAGTTCCATTTACAACTCGCTGCAGGCGTCGCTTAGCTACACCTCTCCACACGGTTTTGTGGGCAAGATCGCCTATACCTGGTCTCATGCCATTGATGACAGTTCCTCGCAGGTCTCGGGTGCAAGCTTCGGCAATTCCGACTCGGGTCTGCCGGCGTTTGATCTGACGCTCGACCGCGCCAACGCCGATTTCGATCTGCGTCACGTATTCTCTGCAAACGCGGTCGCCCCACTTCCAAATATCCATCGCGGTGGAGCCTACACATCTGTCCTTCGTAACTGGTCGTTCAATAACATCATCACCGCGCGCTCCGGCATCCCCTTCACACCGCTCATTGGTGGTGACCCGCTCGGCCTGCTCGGATCTCAGCCCTTCGCGTTCCCCAATCGCATTGTTCACGATCGCACCTGCACCAATCCCCACCAAATCGATTACGTCGATACTTCCTGCTTCGCCTTCCCGTCGACTTATGCTTACGCTCCGGGCTTCAACGGCCCGCAACTCGGAACCAGCCGACGCAATACACTGCAGGGTCCGGGCCTCTTCTTCTGGACCACCGGTCTGATTAAGGAGCAGAAGATTACCGAGCGCTTTAGCGCTGAGTTCCAGGTCCAGGCGTTCAATGTCTCCAATCACACTGATTTTGCAAACCCGGCGTCGGCTCAGAACCAGATCTTCAACGTGAGTGGAGCACTCTCACCGACCGCTGGCCATCTGACTTCGGTCGCTGCTTCGGCCCGCGAACTTCAGTTTGCCCTCAAGCTCGTCTTCTAGCGCCTCTTTCGAAGATGATCCAGGGTTGCGAAAGCAGTTGGCTCACTCGCACAAGAGTTTGGTGTACAAGCGCGGCATCAAGTACGAGAAGGTGACGAAGAGCCCGGTCGAGGGGCCCTCCAGTGGGAGTTCGATAACGATGTGATTGGGTGGTTGAAGGCGCACGAAGAACAGGCCATGCGCGCGACGATACAAAAATGCATCGACATGATCCAGGTTCAAGGCTTTGTCTCAACCGGCGCGGGAATACACCCCCGCGCTGCTTTTCTGTGCTGGCAAAGTCACAAAAGCAGGCTGGCAATCCCTCGACATGAGGCTCAGTGAAGACGCCCAGGAGGCGAAATGCCTAATGCTTCTTAAATTGACTAAAGCTTGCGTAACTAATTTATGTTATGAATATAACAACGATGCGCGGAGACTCGAAATGGCTCCTTCTGGTGTTTACCTTGCCTTCGAGCAAGGCGAGTGAACGCGTTCGGATCTGGAGAAAATTGCAGAAATTCGGCTCCATTCCGTTTCGCAATGCGGGTTCGTTTTTGCCGAACACACTCGAAAATCAGGAGCGCTTCGAGTGGCTCGCAACAGCCATCCGAGCGAGCAAGGGAGAGGCTTCCATTCTGCAGGTTTCCTCCATTGATGACATGTCCGCGGATACGTTGCAAGAGCAATTTCGTAAGGCTCGCGATGCGGATTACACAAAGTTAATCAAGGATCTGCGCAAGCTGAAGCCATCTGCAAAGGGACCATCTTCACAGGTGCTCCGGTTCCGGCGGCGTTTTGAAGAGATCGTAGCAATCGATTTTTTCACGAGTCCGTCACGCAGCAAGGCAGGAGAAGCATTGGCGCAAGCGGAGCAGACGGGAATGAAGTCGCGTTTGATCGAGAGAGGCAGTGTGTCCAGAACGAAATATCAGAAGCGCACCTGGATCACCCGCCCACATCCTGGAATTGACCGGGTTTCATCCGCATGGCTGATCTCTCGTTTCATCGATGCAAGACCGAAGTTCATCTTTGGCAGCGATCCTGCAAAGCATCCAAATGCGATTCCGTTCGATATGTTTCAGGGCGTTGGCTTCGGACACGAGGGAGACCAATGCACGTTTGAAACTTTGTGTATCGCATTCGATGTATCCGATAAGCGGGTTCTCTTAATTGCTCAGGTCATCCACGATGCGGACCTCGAAGACGGGAAATTCGGGCGTCACGAAGGACATGCGATGAACCAGATATTGCGGGGTTGGGCAAGCCAAAATATTTCCGACGATCAATTGCTCCAGCGAGGCATCGACCTCATTGAGGGCTTCTATAACTCCATTTCACAACCCGAGGATACTCTGCCATGAAACTACATTGCGTTTGTCTGTTCGTACTACTTTCAACCTCCTTCTGTTGGGCTCAAACGTCGCAGAGCGAAAAGGTGCTGACGAAGGTCGCGGATATTCCTATGCCGGGTCCGGCAGTGCGATTCGACTATCAAACCTTCGACCCATCGAGTGGTCGGCTATATATCGCACACATGAACGCCGACCAACTTGTGGTCTTCGACACATCGAAGAGGCAGGTCGTTGCCAATCTCGACGGCTTCAACCGTGTGCATGGTGTGACCGCAGCGCCTGAGATTCACCGGCTATATGCATCCGCGACCGGGAATCATCAGGTCATCGCCGTCGATACCCAGTCGCTGAAGACTTTGGGAACGGCCGGACCGATCAACTATCCAGATGGTCTCGCATACGCTCCGAAGCAGAACGAGGTGTTCGTCTCCGATGAGCACGGCGGAGTAGATGCGGTCATCGACGCTGCGAACAACAAACTCATTGCAAATATTCCGCTGGGTGGAGGCGCGGGAAATACCGTATACGATACTGTTTCGGGTCATATCCTGGTCGCGGTTCATGGTGTGAACCTGCTTGCTGTCATTGATCCGGCGACGAACAAGATCGTCAGCCGCGTGCCGTTGGATGGGATCAAGAACCCGCATGGGATAGCTCTGGACGCAAGCAACCACATAGCTTTCGTTGCCGGCGAGGCAAATCACTCACTCGCTGTGGTGGATCTCAATGCGATGAAGGTTCTGTCCATCTGCCAGGTGGGTGAAGATCCCGACGTGCTTGCCTACGATCCGGGGCTCAAACGTTTGTATGTCTCCTCAGAGTCGGGCACAGTCACGGTCTTCCAAAACAACAATCGGAAGTTAAATTTACTTAGCTCGTTTGAGATGCCCCATGCTCACACGGTTTCCGTCGATCCGAAAACCCACTTTGTGTACTTCCCGCTGGAGAATATCGACGGGCATCCAATATTGAGAATTATGCAGCCAGTCAATTAGTAAGAACGAAGTAGGAATGCCGCGACGAACGAAGGAGATGTTCTGAACAAAGGTAGACGAGGGCCGTAGGTATGATCACTCGGAAGACACTCATCATCGCCGGTATCGCTCTGTTGCTTGTGGTGACACTCTGCGCTGGTCTTTTGAAGTGGCGCGGCTTCCGCGCGACCTCGACACCATCGGCCCTCGAGACTGTTGCTGCACGATCGATTCGCGACTTTGCGATTCCGGGGAAGGATCGTCGGATGACTAACCCGGACGCCGATGACTGGACTGCAATTCAGCAGGGCCGCGAAGACTTTCTCTCGCGCTGCGCTGCCTGTCATGGTTTCGACGCCCGTGGACGAACGCCTATCGGAGCGAATGTCTATCCTCGCATTCCCGATCTACACTCCGATTCCACGCAGGATCTCAGCGACGGCGAAATCCACTACATCATTGAGAACGGAATTCAGTTGACGGGAATGCCCGCGATGCCGAGCGTGGACAGCGAATCCGCGGATGAGAGTTGGAAGCTTACTGCGTATATTCGTAGCCTCCGTACTCCCGACAGAAATGAGAGAGCTGCTGAAGTGAGTGCGCTGGCATCAGCGCACTACACTGGTTCACAAGCCTGCCAGAAGTGCCATGCGAATATCTACGAACACTGGCAGAAGACGCCGATGGCGAACGTGGTGCGCGATCCTCGAGAGGACCCGGGTGCGATCATCCCAGATCTCAGTACGAATAACGTCTGGAAGTTTAAGAAGGATCAAGTAGCCTTGGTCTATGGCAGCATCTGGAAGCAGCGCTATTTTACTAAGGTAGGCGACGACTACTATCCGCTTCCTGTGCAGTGGGATATTCGCAACAAGACGTGGCTCAAGTATCATGTGCCAGATACAGGCGCCGACTGGTGGGCGGCCTTCTATCCTTCGGACAACATGCAACGACCGACAGGACCAACCTGCGATGGCTGCCACTCTGTCAACTATGACATTCACACGAAGCAAGTCACGGAGTGGAACGTTGGATGCGAACGCTGTCATGGACCGGGCAGCGAACACGTTGTTCATCCTACGCGGAATAATATTCTCAATCCGGCACAGATGGATGATGTTGATGCGAACGATATCTGTATTCAATGCCATTCGCAAGGTCAGCCTCTCACTAAGCAGATCGAAGGCAAAGCCTACGACTGGCCGGTTGGATACCATGTCGGTCTTCATCTTAAGGATTATTGGAAGCTGGATGACATCGACCTGGGTCAGACGACGTTCACCCACTTTGCGGATGGAACCGCCCACAAGAACCGCATGCAGGGCAATGATTTTGTGCAGAGCGTCATGTACGAGCACGGGGTCACCTGCTCTTCCTGCCACGACGTGCATGGCACAGGGAACTATGCGCAGCTTCGCAAGCCTGTAGATAAGCTCTGTCTGGACTGTCACGGGCCAACTTCACCCAACGGCCCGCGTGCTGCGACACTAGCGGAACACACCCACCATAAGGACGGCAGCCCCGGCAGTCAGTGCGTAGCCTGCCACATGCCGAAGATTGAGACGCAAGGTGTCCCAGGCACTTTTGTAAGCTCACATACTTTCAGGTTCAACTCGCCGGCGATGACAGACAAATACAGGATTCCAAACCCTTGCATTTCCTGCCACACGGACAAGTCTACTGATTGGGCAACGAAGGAGCTGATGACATGGAAGACGACCTCTCCGTGGCGCGTCGGACAATGAAGTTAAGTGCTGAGCCATTCGCCTCACAGTGCGGTGCTCTCTACAGAAGAACGGACACGAGTCTTCTTCCGTACTCCGTTTCAGCACGTGTAGCGCAATAGGTCGTGGAGTTCTACGCTGTAGCGTCAGGTGCGGAGTAAAAGTAGATCAATGGGCGGAGCAAAGGGGAGGCAGTTGAACGTAGCGAAGGTGCTCACTTCCAAGGAGCGCCGATTCTGAATATCCAGATCGACGAGGTGGTAGCGCACACTCTCTTATCCCGACATTTCCTCCTATTGTTCATGATGCAGAATCGTGATATCACTGCCGTTATTGTGCGATCGTGTCTTCCTCTCGAAGTTGAGTGATTGAGCGAATGACCGTTTCCTGTCTACAGTTGACCATCTCAGCAATTTCTTGATGTGCCAGCAGCAACAGGAATGTTCCGTAAGCTTCCGTTTCAGGTCATCCTTGTTTCAACTTCAAGAGAACATGTACAGGTTCAGTCCTCTCGTTCACGAATCCAGATACGGAAGAACCGATCTGAGATAACGAACGAGCGCGCATCACGATCGATCACGTCGCGCTTGAGGAGCGCGCCGCTCAGTCGCTGAATTGCTGAGGGATTGCCTAACCCGTACTTCTGCACGAAGGCAAGGCTGTATAGGGAAACAGGGGGAGGCTCAACAGCAAGCCCGTGCAGAAACCTGCGCTGGTTGATGGTGAGTGATTCCCAGAGCGCCGAATACGCGCCAGCTTCCCGAGCCAGCAGAACCTGCAGGCCGCGCTGTATGTCCTCTTCCGTGGCTTCCTGCCCCGGGGCCAGTTTCTCCCATATTGCATGGCAGAGGTGCTGGGTGTAAAAGGGGTGCCCTTCGGTGAGCTTGCAGATGTGCTCAATCACCTGCTTGCTGATCTTCCGGCCCGCCGTCTCGAACTTCTCCTGGATGAATGGCAGCCAGTGCTCGACTTTGATTGGCCCGATTGGGAAGTGGTCCGCCGCGCTGTAGAGCGGCCGTTTGCGATTGAGAAACATATCCTGAAGAAGATGCTTCTGGCTTCCGAGGAAGATGTAGGAGACGTTGCGTTGCATCTGAATAATGCTTCGAAGCAAGCGTTCGACATGGTCGTCCCGATACTCGAGAATGCGCTGCAACTCATCGAACACGATCACAACCTTCTTCCCGGATTCCGTAGCAATGCGCTGGGGAACCGCGAGCACTTCTTCAAGGCTCTGGCGCGCCTGCTCGGCCGTTGGGTTGTACTCGAAGCTGACCTTCGGCTTGCCATCGTCATCCAGCGAGACTTTCGGTGAAAATCGCGAAAAGAACCGCTTCGCAACCTCCAGCACACGACTCGCATCTGTACCCATCGCCTGAGATATTCCCCTGGCAGTAGCCGTGATGAAGGATGCCTCGTCGTCGGTCGCCCACAGGTCAATGTAGACGGCAACATATTTGTCGCGGTCGAGGCCCGCCAGCACGCGGCGCACGAGCGAGGTCGTGCCCATCATGCGCTCCGAGTAAAGGAAGGCTCGCAGCGAATTGTTGATGGTGCTGATAAGATCGGCGCTTTCCTTCGTGCGGTTACAGAAAGCCGAGCCGGAGACGGTGGTGCCATATTCAAAGGGATTGCTCATAGCGCGTTCTTCCTGACTACACGACAGCAGTATATCGCTCACGTGTAAGATAAATTACACAACTACAATACATCTATAATGTGCATTTTATAATACACGATAGCAATGTATCGTCTCCGTATAACCTGCTGGAGATGTTCTGCTAAGAACATAGCAATGAATAAGATGCGTTGGATGCAGGTGTAAGGCAAGGTTTTACGCGGCGTCAACACTCCACCAGTCGAGCATCTTCATGCACAGGTACAGGTAGTAGTTGTCTAGTCCCGGCATTTGGTGGTGCATACTTTTGTGAGCGAGAGAAGGAGGCACGATGGGACAGGTTTTACATCGGAGCGCCCGCACGACATAGGTGATCCGTCAAGCGATACAACATAGTCAAGAGAGCATGAGGGTCTTGGCGCGTCGTCACGGCATCAACCAGGGCGACGATTGCGGAGGAGGCTGCCAAACGATGAGGGTCTTGGCGCGTCGTCACGGCATCAACCAGGAGATGGTCGCCAAGTGGAAGAAGCGGGAGTCCACCGCCGGATCGCCGGACTGGACTAACCGTTCCGAGATCGACGGTCCTTGCGGTGGAGCAAGAGGCCATCATCGTGGCGTTTCGTGAGCACACGCTGCTGCCGCTGGACGACTGCCGCTACGCCGGAAGATGCGAACCTGAAAGGCATCTAAAGAAAGAACTGGCAACGCCATAACTGGTGAATCGGTAACCGTGGTGGCAGACCGTCTCCTAGAGCCCGCAGCAGGCGCCAACGAGACCTCCCGCCATGCCTGGTTCCCGTGCGTAGCCACTTCAATGCTGCCGCGAAACGGCGTATTCGAGAGGTTGACCGTCACAAGGTCTGTCTCCTCAGGGCTACTGCGCGTAAAGCTGATGACATGCTGCTCGTCCGAATTGTGAAGCCAAATCAGGTCTCCGTGGCGAAGGGCGGTCGAGCTTGCGCGAAGCGGGATGAGAGCACGATAAAAGGCTGCAACCTGGGGACGCTGCTCTTCGGATCCCCAGTACAGATGAAACTTATCGAATAACGCGGGAGCGCCCGACGGCGTGGCGTCGCCCACCTCCATGCCGTTGTAAAGCATCGGCACGCCAGGCAGCGTAAATGCCAGCGCTGACGCAGCAATGGCTCCACCTGTGCCGTACCGAACCGTTGCTCGTTGTTCATCGTGGTCATCAGAGATGAGCATGTGGGCGGCACCTCGAGGAAAGCGGGCCATCTGCTCATTCCAAGTGGCCTCAATGGCTGTTGCGGACTTACCATGCTCGATGACCTCGTTGAACGTGGCAAGCAGCGGCCATGCATAGTCCAGGTCGAAGGCTTTCGTCATCAGTTCAGGCTTCGATGCCTCCGCGAGTAAAAGCACATCGGGTCGAACTGCCTGAAGAACGGGCCGCAGTTGCTCCCAGAAGCTGGTCGGGACAAATCCTGCAGCGTCGCAGCGGAAGCCGTCGAGGTTGAATGTCTTCAGCCAGTAGGTAAACATTTGGATCATGTACTGGCGCAGCGCAGGGTTATCGTAGTTGAGACCCGCGACATCGCTCCAGCCGTGCGGTGAGATGATACGGCCCGCAGCATCATGCGTGTAGAACTCCGGATGGGCCATCATCACGCTGTCCCAAGCGGTATGGTCGGCGGCTATATCCAGGATGACGCGCATGCTGAGCGCGTGGGCAGCCTCGACGAGGTGCTTGAAATCGGCCTTTGTTCCCAGCGCGGGGTCGATGGCGTAAAAGTCGCGCGCAGCATATGGGCTTCCCAACGGGCCCAGGCGGCGCAACACACCGATTGGATGCACGGGCATGATCCAAAGCACATTGACACCGAGCGTATGCAACGTCGTCAGCTTCGCCGTAACGGCATTCAGCGTTCCGTCCGAGGAAAAGTCCCGGGGAAATATCTCATAGATGACTGCCTGGTCCATCCAGGCGGGAGCCGTCCGAGCTGGCGCGAGCGAAATCGTCCCCCGTGGTGGCTCCTGGGCCTGCGAAGCAGGGCTCAAGGATGGAAGGCCAAAAGCGAGAGCAAGGACGTACACCAAGCGACGGGCATGATGCAACGAAGATGAGCGTGCTCGGGCGCGAAGGTGTAGATCGCTGAGCAGGATAAGCACTGGCATAAATGGCCCGGAGTTCCACCGTATGGAGTGGTTTGGATGCTGGCACGAAGAGGCGCAGAAAGCGTGCAGGAAGACAGCCGCAACCGGCGGCCTTCCTGCACTTTCGGAGTTAGAACGTCAGCCGGCTGGCTAGCTGGATCTGGCGGGTAGAGTTGTTCTTGAGCCCGGTGATCTCGCCGAACAAGCTCATGTTGTTCATACTGCCGTAGGGGTTGGTGAACTGAGGCGTATTCAGGACATTAAAGGCATCGGCATGAAGTTCCAATGCAATGCGATCGGTTAGATGGAGATTCTTCTGCACGCCAAAGTTCACCACGCGGGATGAAGGTCCAACAATGATGTTGCGCGCTGCCGTGCCTACGCGAGTGTAGATGGTTTGTGTTTTTCCGTCAGTCGAAGTAATCGTGGGGATGTTAGCGGAGAAGGCGTTGGGATTAAACCAATGCCCCACGATTTGCTTCGGATATTGAAGCGTACCAACCAGGTCTGGACGATTGCCGGGGTTGTTCACACCGGTGCTGAGATCATCGGGCTGGCCGCTTGAAAGCAGCGCTATTAGATTAAGCTGGAAACCTCCAATCAACAGATCCATCGGCCTGTAAGCTTGTGAGTCAAACCGCTTGCCACGACCGAAGGGAAGGAAATAAAGAGCAGAGGCAGAGGCGTTGTGCCGAACATCCTGGTTGGAGTTGCCATAGTCCAGCATAGGGTCATTGGGCTGGTCGACGGTTGAGCCTTCAAAGGCGCCTGGAGAGTCATCGAGGGTGTGCGACCAGGTATATGACCCTGTCACCAGCAGGTCGTCGGCGCGATGCTCGTAGTGCAACTGCAGACCGTCATAGTTGGAGATGCCATCATAACGGTTCAGTGATATTCCGCCGAGGTTCTCGAACGGCAGAGTAGGCGTGTTGAAGTAGTAGCTGTTGAGGGGATAGTACGAAGACAACCGACCGCTGTGCATACCGACATAGGCCATGCTGAAGACATCGCGTTTGCCAACCTGCTGTTGCAATTGCAGGTTGAACTCCTGTAGTTGAGCATGCTTGTTGTTGCGGTCTACAGCCAGTCCACTGGTGCCAAGCGGCGGGCTGCTGGGGTTAAAGTTCGGGAAGCCCGGAGCCGGAAGTGGAGTTGTAACGGCTGCAGTCGACGTATATCCCGTGCAAGTGTAAGGAGGGTTAAGACCTGAGGTCTGGCCGGTAAAGGTGATGCAGTAGCCATTGTTGGCATAGTAGGTGACATCACCACCGAAGGGCGGTTGTTGTCCCAACTGGTTATTGATGCCGCCGTAGTCGGGGAAATAGAAGATGCCATAGCCCCCATGCACAGAGGAGCGACCATCCCGCGTAAGCGCGTAGGCAAAGCCGAGGCGCGGTGCGAAGTTGCCATAGTCCTGGTTGATGATACTGCGCGAAATCCCGTTCTGCCCTGCAAGCCAGACCGTACCATTGCCAGGGTTGAAGGCCGCTTGGTTATTGTGCGATTCATACGGCCAAGTCAGAAGATCCCAGCGGACGCCTAGGTTAAGTGTAAGGCGCGGATTGATGCGCCAGTCGTCCTGAATGAAGAGTGCGTCCTCCTGGCTGTGGTTCTCGAAGTACCCATTCTGTGCGCCGATCGAGTAGTTATCAACGCCACCGACCAGAAGCTCGGTAGGCTCGTATCCGGTGAAATCCACCCCGTTACCCGCGATACTGAAGAAGCCTTTTCCGGCAATAGGCCGGAAGAACGCTACATCCCGCAGAAGAAGTGTACCGCCAGCCTGAATCGAATGTTTGCCCAGCGACAGGTTGACTGTATCCGTCAACTCGTACGTGTTTTCCGGAACTGCAAACAGGCCGTAGTCGCCCGTATATTCGATCTCGTTGTTGGTACCGCCGATCAGTGCACCGCCACTGGTCTCAAGATTGCGATTCGCGTTCACAATGCCAAGATTCGCCGAGATGTTGTCCCCATAGTAAGGCGGCTGATATCCGAAGTTATCGCGAATGTAAGCCAGTCGCGCCTCGTTTACGATACGAGACGAGAATGTGTGCGTCGAACCAAGGTCATACCCGCGATCATGTACGTAGTTGGATCCGGAACCGCTGCCAGCTGGCAGGGTTGGGGCCAGGACGGAGGTCAACGTATTGGTCGAATTGTCGTACGAAAAGCGCAGAAATACTATGTCGCTACTGGTAGGATGCCAGTCCAGACGTACGTCGAAAGTGTTGTACTTGTCGGCCGCACGCTGCTGTACCAGGTAGTTTTGTAGCAGCCGGTCCGTGCGGCTTGGCAGGGGGTAGGCGTTTAGGTAGTTCACGGCCGCGGTGTTCAAACGTTCGGTGGGAATTACGTTGCCAAGGAAGGGCGTGCAAGTCTGCGGATCATAGATCTGCCCCTTGCTGTATATACTCAAATTTTGGTTCATGTTACCGGCGTTCGGAACGCACCTGGGGAACGTCGTATAGTCCCCGGTGGCGAGTCCCAAAGTGAGTAGTTCCGAAAAGTCGCCTTGCCGCATCAGTGGGGTGGGCACGGTATGGTATGAGGCAGCCACAGGCGTTGCCTCACGATAAGCTGCATAGTCGCCAAAGATGAACAGCTTGTCCTTGATGATAGGCAGCCCCAAGGCACCACCGAACTGGTTCCGGTTGTACGACGGATTTGGACTTGGTGGCGCATCTAGGAACTGGTAGTTCGGGTTTGCGTCGAAGTGGCCGCTCCGGTAAAACTCAAATGCCGAGCCGTGAATCTGGTTGGTGCCAGAGCGAATGGAGGCGATTACCAAGGCACCCCCTGCACGACCATACTGCGCGGGTGCCACACTGGTGGTCACCTGAAGCTCCTGAGTGGCCTCCACCGGCGGGAAGAATACGATGTCATTCTGTAGTCCATCGTTATTGTCCACGCCATCCAGGATGAAGTTATTGGCTTGGATTCGCGTGCCGTTAATGGAAAGCGCACCACCTCCGCTCTCCCCGTTCCGATTCACCGTGTCCTGGCTGCTGTCCCCGTAAAGTCCCTGGGTGACACCAGGCGTAAGTAGAGCGAGATTGAGGGCATTACGCCCGTTCAATGGAAGCTCAGTGATCTGTTTGCCCTGGATCGTCTCCCCGAGGGTCGCATCGGTCGTGTCCACCATGCCGGCGACACCAGTAACTACCACTGTTGTTGTTGGCTGGCCCACTTTTAGCTGAACGTTCAGGGTAACGTTCTGGGTGGCCGCGACGGTGACCTGCTGCGTCTGCGACTCGAATCCTGCCGCCGTCACCATAGCCGTGTAGCTTCCCTGGGGTACGGCTGTGATGTTCAACTCGCCGCTGCTGCTTGAGGTGCTGGACAGTTTGAGTCCCGTCTGCGGGTTGACCAAACTGATGGTGGCGTTTGGAATTGCAGCGCCGCTTGGATCAGTAACGGTGGCGACAATGCGGCCAGAGTCGGCCTGCCCATAGACGCTGGGAACCCCAACCGCAATCCAGATAAATGTCGAGAGAAAGAGTACGGCTGTTCTGTAAAAATGGTGATATCGATCCAGGAATTTCATACGACGGCCTCCATGTGAGTCAATTGGCTCAGCTGTAATTAATTGCCAAGCTTGGTTCGATTGCGAACTCTCCTCCTTCTTTGCTGATTGGCGCAATAGATGCGTCGCGATTTTTTCATTGAATGTATATCACCGAATAAAGTATTTTTTTTCATATAGATAGACGAGTTCTTTACGTTCAGGCGGCGGCGAATTAGAATCAGACGGCGGATCTATACACGATGGCTGCTGAACCCAGACACAAGCTCGTCTCATTCGGCACGTTTGAAGTTGACATCGATGTTGGCGAAATTCATAAGTCGGGGATGCGCATCCGACTTCCTGGCCAGCCCTTTCGGCTCCTCGTTGCACTGCTTGCCCGGCCGGGCGAGCTATTTACCCGGGAGGAACTCCAGCACGAGATCTGGGGTGACAACACCAATGTCGACTTCGAACGTGGCCTCGCCAGTGCCATCAACAAACTGCGAGAGGCCCTGGGTGACTCTGCTGAGCAGCCGCTATATATAGAAACACTGGCTCGCAAGGGATATCGTTTTATTGCTCCGGTGAGGGTGAGCGGTGGGCATGTGTTCGGTGATGATCACATGCAACCGGGGGTTGCGGATCGACAGCCAATCAGCACTGAAGGCGATCTGAGTCAGGCTCAAATGGTCGAGTCTCAACTCCCGAGCCGGTTGCCACATGCGTCTGAAACGTCTCTACGCGCAAGGTCTTTTTCTCGCCACTGGCAAGTCCTTCTGATTAGCTGCGGAGCTCTTGCCCTGGTGATCCTGACCACGCTACTTACCCATAATGAGGGGAAGAGCGCGGTGAACCTGGCACCCCCGCATATCGAACAACTCACCCAGGCAACGGATATCTATCAGGGGCCCCCTAATCCTGAGACCATCCTTTCGATTGCCACGGATGGACCCCGCCTCTATGTGCCGGTCCTTGTCAATGGTCAGTCTCAGCTATCCTCATTAGCGCTGAATGGCACTCAGACGGAGCCCATCAGCATGCCCGAGGATCTGAGCTCCGGAGCAATCACTGACATCTCCCATGATGGCTCAAAGCTTCTGATCCGAAGCCTGGCGACGCGAGCACCAGAGCAACCACTGTGGATTGTTCCCACGACCGGATCCGGTGCACTACGGGTAGGCGATATTCTGGCCCACGATGCCACCTGGATGCCAGGCGATCAAAGCGTCCTCTATGCATCGGGAAATGACCTGGGGGTGGTCACACTCAGCAGCGGCGCAACTTCCTCCTATGCATCGGTTCCCGGACGGGCCTTCTGGATGCGCTGGTCGCCGGATGGAAAGAAGCTCCGATTTACACTTCTGGAACCAACCAGTCATATTTCGTCGCTCTGGGAACTCGATGCAGCGACGCGAGAGGCTCATCGGCTGTCCTTTCCGGCACTGGGCAACAAGAATCTTTGCTGTGGTTCATGGACGCCGTCGGGCGACCAATTCACATTTCAAAGCGGTGACCTTCACGAAAGCAACCTGTGGGTTGTTGGAACTGAAGAGCAGGCTCGTCCAGTGCAGCTTACCAATGGGCCACTCCGTTTCACGTCACCGCTGCCAAGCCGCGAGGGCCATACTGTGTTCGCTTTTGGTGTGGCTCAGCCTGGAGGCACACGGATTTACGACAACGCTCTGCATCGATTCGCTCCCGCGCCGTACTTTCTCCAGAGCGCGCAACGCGTGACCTTTTCGCGTGACGGCGCATGGGTGGCTTGGACGGATCCGCAAGAGCGACTGTGGCGTGCTCGGAGCAAGGATGGATCGAACCTCTTACAACTCAGTGGCAGCGACCTCGAGGTATTCGCCGCAAACTGGTCGCCGGATGGAAAACAGTTATTGTTGATGGCGCGGCAGTTTGGAAAGACCTGGCAGATTTTTACGGTGAGCGCATCCGGTGGTGCGATCCATCTCGTGCTCGATGACAAGCAAAACCTTGCCGACCCTCAATGGTCGGTGGACGGGAGCAAAATCGCGTTTGGCCTGGAGGCGGACCTCATGGGAAAGGAAATCGGCCCCCATGACATTCGGATGCTCGATCTTCATAGTCACCAGATTCGCTCTATTCCGGGATCGCAGGATCTATTTAGTCCACGCTGGTCGCCAGATGGACTTTGGATCGTTGCCCTCTCCCGAGATCAGTCGCGACTCATGCTTTACAACGTGAACGACCGGACGTGGAAGACGCTCTTCACAGGCAGCGCCGCGGACCCGGTCTGGAGCATGGACAGCCGGTATATCTACTTTCATGCCTTCGCTCAGCCGGATTCTGCCATTATGAGGGTTGGGCTGGAAGGCAAAGTCAATACGGTCGCCGATCTTTCAAAGCTAGGCTCGCCCGTGGCTGGAAACTACTTTTTCAGCGGCATTACGCCTAGTGGCTCGCCATTGATTGAGGTCCGCATCGGTACTGGAAACCTATACTCCATTGAATTGCCGCAACCAGAAGTTCGTAGATAGCTCGAATTGACCTTCCTTCGGCGACCCAAGACGCAAAAACTAAGGCAAGTTGAATTTGAGGACTTGGCTTGTTGTGGTTCTCCTGAAGCAGGAGAGGAGAACCTGGATATGGGCAAGAAGGGTCATAGTGAAGAGGCTGCGCTACACGAACAAGCAATCTGGTTCAAAAGATCGGGCAGGCCAGACCTCTTCAGGGCTTACTGCGCACCGTACGCACCAACCAGGAAGACAATCGTGCCAAGCTGGCCAGTCTGGAGGATGCTCATCGTGCCGCTCACCTGTCTTCGCCAGCAATTCTCTATTTCAAGCTGTTATAGAGTTTGTTGCTCACAGGCTCCAGCCAAATAGTTTGTCCCTTTTGAGTCGGTGTGACCGCTATATAGGCGAAACTGCTATTCGGTAAAGCACCGTGCCAATGCTCTACGCCTGGCGCGCACTTTATGACATCTCCCTTGTGAACGATTCGTACTGGCTTTCCTCGTTCCTGATAGTATCCAGCGCCTTCCGTGATGAGCAGAACCTGACCGCCCGGATGAATATGCCAATCGAGCTTTGCACCGGCATCATAAACTGCTTGAGCAATCCCGGGGTCAAACACGCTGTCGCCCACGTTTAGCTCCCTCAACCAGATATTCCCCGTGTGATTTTTTGCAGTGGACAGTTCGCCCTTCGCGAAGGTTGGCTCAGCCGTTTGTGCCTGGACCCGAGACGCGAATAATAGGCATCCTGCAAAAGCGATTATGCAAAGTTTTGTTCTCATGTACTTGACCCTTCCTTTGGTGTGTTCAATTCCATACACGTAGTCCGTTCAAAATCATTGACGCCAATTCAGCCTGTTTGGGCCAGGGTTATTAGCTCGGCCGCGTAAGCCCGCGCGCTTCCAGCCACCAGTAAAATTCGTCGAGCCAATGATCGCTGGTGGTGCCTTGCTTGCGCATACTCCAACCATGACCGCCGTGTTCATAGATGTGAAGTTCCGGCTTGTATCCGACCGCCTTGAGTGCATCGTAGAACTTGATGATTTGGGGCCCTGCGAGATTGTCGTCCTGCGCCAGTTCCATGAAGAAGGGCGGCACGTCTTTCGGTATCGGCGGCACGGCAGGGAAATAGGCTCCATAAATTGGAGCAGCGTAGTTAGGGCGGGCGCTCACATCCGGCTGAATGGCCGTATATTCCGCGATCATTCCGCCAGCCGAGAAGCCCATGAAGACCACGCGATCTGGCGAGATACCCCATTGGGCGGCGTGCGTGCGCACAACTTTGATCGCCTGCACGCCGTCGTCCAGAGCATACTTTCCATCCTGCGCGATCAAGGCATAGTTGCGAACCTGAGCCTCGAAGCGCGCGCTGCCGGCATGGCCTAATTGAGCTTCAGTCTCGCCCTCGATCTGAGCTGTTCGGTACTTCAGGACAAGGCCCGCAATGCCTCGGGCCGCGAGCCACTCTGCGACCTCGTGCGTATCCGTACCCAGGAAAAGAAAGCCTCCACCGGGGGCGATAATGACGGCGGTACGTGTTGCCCTGGCCGGATCAGGCAGGTAGACCGTCAAAGTCGGTGTCGTCACGTTGACAATGGACTCCATCGAACCCATGTGTATTGTGGTCTCTTTTTGCTTCCACTGTTCGGAGCCCGGCGCGGCCCCAGGCCAGATGTCGATGACCATCGGCGTCGCCGATGAGGCCGCCAATTCGGACCTGTTGATTTGCCTCTCCTGAGCACCTGCCGGAGCCATGATGCACGCTGTAACCCAAAAAAGTGCGACGAATAGCCTGCGATGCCCATTGCTGCTCGAGTCTGTCCCCTCGATTTTCATCGTGCTCGTTCGTCTTCTCATTCTGAATCAGTGCTCACAGTCCGGTCATTTTCAACATTGGTTCAGGCAGGCGCGCGCCTTCGAGCTTCAAGCTGGAAGAAGCTTGGTCTATTTCCAGAAGTTCAGCCTGGGTCAGCTCAACTTGCACTGCCCCGAGGTTTTCTTCGAGTCGATGCACCTTCGTCGTGCCGGGGATGGGCACGATCCACGGCTTCTGTGCAAGAAGCCACGCGAGCGCGATCTGTGCCGGTGTCGCACCCTTGCGCTCGGCGACGGCCTTGACCAGCTCTACCAACACCATGTTGGCCTTGCGCGCCTCCGGCGAGAAACGCGGCACAATATTCCGAAAATCTGTGGGATCGAAGGTCGTGTTCTCATCGATCTTGCCTGTGAGAAATCCGGCACCGAGTGGGCTAAACGGAACGAAGCCGATTTCAAGCTCCTCCAGGGTCGGCAGAAGCTCGGCCTCCGGAGCGCGCCAGAAAAGCGAGTACTCACTCTGCACCGCAGCGATTGGCTGAACGTCATGCGCTCGGCGAATCGTCTGAACGCCTGCCTCCGACAAGCCAAAATGCCTGACTTTACCCTCGGCAATCAGCTCTTTGACCGCCCCTGCCACGTCCTCGATCGGCACGTCAGGATCAACGCGGTGCTGATAGAAGAGATCTATGTGATCGGTCCGCAAATGCTGTAGGCTGGCGTCCGCCACAGCCTTGATATGCTCGGGCCGACTATTGGTTCCAGGGCCGCGCATGCCGGTTTTAAGGTCAATGTTGAAGCCGAATTTTGTGGCGATCACCACCTTCTTGCGGATAGGCTCAAGCGCCTCGCCCACCAACTGTTCATTCGCGAATGGCCCATAGGCTTCGGCCGTATCGAAATGGCTCACGCCAAGGTCAAAGGCGGTGCGAATGAGGCGGATCATCTCCCCTTTGTCAGCCGGCGGCCCATAGCCAACACTCATGCTCATGCAGCCAAGGCCGAGAGCCGAGACTTCCAGTCCATTCTTTCCAAGTGTTCTTTTCTGCATCGTTTTACTCCAACTGAAGTGTAGGTGCAGGCGAAGGAAAACAGTTATCCCGATCCTGCCGATTCTTTGCCTGATTCTCTTGCTGACGAGGATCAATGCTGGCACTCGGAGGACATAAGCAGTTATGCTCGGCGTAGGATGACTGAGAGAATCAATATGAAAAACAGGTCCATGGGCGCACTCCCGGCAGCCAGGTCGGTGCAGGATTTGACAGCGGAGCTGGCGAGAAAAATTGCCTGGTTCATTGGCTCGGCAGAGAGGCAAATGACCAGGATTCCGGGTCTAGTATTGGTGCGCCGGACCGCGCCGACTACCCCCTGCTCCGGAACATACACGCCGAGCCTGATCGTCGTCGCTCAGGGCAGCAAACGAGTCGACCTCGGGCAAACAACATTCGTCTATGATCCATCACGGTTCCTTCTCACCTCAATCGAACTCCCGATTGTCAGTCAGATAGTCGATGCAAGTGAAGCAAAGCCTCTTCTCGCCCTTGCGCTCGGGCTGGAAATGCCGATGGTTCGGGAGCTTCTCAATCGGGAAGAAGCTCCCGTGCGTGAGGGACCGCCGAACTCGGCCGCCATGGTGACTGGTGAGGTCACGGTCGAATTGCTGGACGCGTGTTGCCGACTCGTGGACCTGCTTGCGAGTCCGCAGGATATCCCTTTCCTGAGCTGCCAGATTCAGCGCGAGATCATCTACCGACTTCTGCGGGGACCTTCCGGCGCCCGGCTGCGAGCGATTGCAACTTCAGGGGATCAGAGCCATCGCACAGCACGAGCTATCTCCTGGCTTCGGGACCATTACGCGAAGCCAGTACGTGTGCAGGAACTGGCTCAGGTAGCGGGCATGGGCGTATCGACGCTGCACCATCATTTCCGCGTCCTGACTCATATGAGTCCGCTTCAGTATCAAAAACAGTTGCGCTTGCAGGCGGCGCGGGGGCGAATGCTGCTCGATGGCTTCGACGCTTCGACGGTGGCCTTTGAGGTTGGATACGAAAGCGTTAGCCAGTTCAATCGGGAATACAGCCGCTTCTTTGGCCAGCCGCCGATTCGCGATATCAAAGCGCTCCGAGAAGGGAAGGTCATTGAGATGGGAGCCGCCTGATGTCGAATCGTCCGACGATTTTCAGCGCTGAATTGTCATGCCATGTGCATTTTGGTGAACGCGGGAGCATGCATAGCCGTAGGTGTTATTTGTGTCTAACCCTGTTGGGAGATCATGCATGGAGCATAACGGACAGGCGTGGCTTTCATCCTTTGGCCAGGGGCTTGGCCGTTAAGTTGGAGAGTTGCAGGAGTGTTTGACAGACTACCGCACTCCTCATCCTGGCCGTCAGCTAGTGGGTCGAGTCACGTCCAGGTGCGGTGTACACTTCCGCCTCAATGACTCCGAAGAGAGGGCTTACGCTTTGAGACTCAGGCTGCGCCTGATCGATCTTCCCGTTCACTTCGACCAACGCGTGTGACTCTTCGACTGCGAACGACGGAGCGGTTAACTGGATACGCAAATGTGTGCCGGGGGCTACAGTCTGCAGCGGCAATGTGACGTACCCGAGGCTGGTTGGGGTTGTTCCCTTATAGACCGTCTTGCCGTCCAACGTCACCTGCACGGGATAACGGCGAAGGCGGAAAGACACAAGCTTCAGATCGAGTGCTGTCGGCGAGACGGGGTGGTCGAGCGTGTACTCGACCCATGCCGCATCTAAAGAGGCAGCGACCTTCGGGCGAGACGGTTTAGCACCTTTGACCGGCAGTCCGTCAGAGGTTATGTCAGACGCTGCGCTCTGTCCGTTGCTCCATGAGGTGGTCTCATCTCCATCAAACGAATTAACTGCTTCGCTGGAATTTGCGCCTGCAGTCGCTGACTTGATGACCACAGATTGCCGAGTGACTTTGAATGACGGCGTAGAGGGCGTTGGCCCGCGTTCCAGGTTGGACGCGAGTTTGTCGCTCGGATCAAAATTGGATAGTCCATCCTTCTTCGCCACGGCGGTCGAAGTTAGCGTGATGCGAGCATCCTGAAGGTTATCGCTCTTCGCAATAAGCGTAATGGTGCCGGCTTGCTCTGTAGAACGTATGGACACCCGGTTGATCCCACCCTCGACTGGGAGATCTTTCGACAGGATGTAGTTGTCCTCATGAAGGTAGGGTGCTGCTGCTGTTGCAGCTAAGCCGGTGTTCATCGGTAGGGAATTGATCGGAACTGGTATCGCGGATCCTTGCGCAATGCCGCCTCGCCATTCCGCCGGACCATCCAGTTGAAAATGGATCATGTTCAATGCGACAGGGACGCGACGGTTTTTTGCGTCGACAACTTCGACATCAACCAGCGCCAGGTCCGAACCATCCGCGTGAAATCCTGTGGGGGATACATGAGGAGTGAGGACGATGCGCACAGGCTGTCCCGTGGTCTCTAAACGGGTTGAGGCCAGGGGGCGATGATCTTTGTCGAGTGCAATGGCTTCCAGGCGTCCAGGCTTATAGACGACATTCTTGAACGCAAATACGAAATCATTTGAAGGTGATTGAATGCCAAGAGAGTGTCCATTCAGCTTCAGTTCCACGAACGCGGTGTTGGCAATGACATTGACTGTTCGTGTGATGCCTTCATGGTAGTTCCAATGGCCACTGATGTGAACTCGTGGGTGTTCGGGATCGACCCACCCGTCCCAGATGACCTGGTGCGCAAAGAAGGCGTCTTTCGGAATCCTCATGGAGTCGACTTCGCCCGAGCGGCGATAGTTGTTGTCTCCCCGGAAATGCGAGTTTTCATCGATCCAACTGATGTTGACCCCGCCCGATGAAACGCGGCTACCTGTACCGGGACGAGCACGGAAATAATCGTCCCAGCGGACAACGTCCTCAAGCGTATAGCTGTCTTGGTTGCGGTTGTAGAGAGGAGAATCTTTATGGAAGGGAGGCGTTTGATCATCCCAGAATTTGCGTGCGCCTTCGTCGCGGTTATACTCATGCGCCCACACCGGCTTGGTGCTTGATTTATTGATGTACAGCATCTCGCCGCCGTACTCTGCAAGCTTTGAATTGAGCATCTCACGCGACCCGATGGCGCGACCTCCATGCGGATCAAACTGGTTTCTAACGGCCAGCATTGCACGCATGTGCTCTTCGGTGATGCCCTTGTTGCCGGACTCATAGAAAAGAATGGAAGGATTGTTTCGGTTGTAAATGATGCTGTCGCGCATCAGTTCGACCCGGGCCTGCCACTCCCGCCCCTTGGGGTCGCCTTCGGCGTCTCCCGCAGGCATGGATTGCGGCAAGCCAACACGATCACAGGACTCAACGTCCTGCTTCGAAGGCGTAACGTGCATCCAGCGCACGAGATTACCGTTGTCTTCTACGATGAGCCCGTTAGAGAAGTCAGAGACCCAAGGTGGGACATCTGTGCCAAGAGCAGGCCACTCGTTGGTGGTTCGAGCAGCATAACCATGCACCTGCATCACACGACCATTGAGGTAGATCATTCCATCGTGAAATGCAGTCTGTCGAAATCCTGTATGAACGAGCACTGTGTCATCGCTCTGACCGTCTACCCGAAGCGTGAAACGAACCGTGTAAAGGTAGCCGTACCCCCAGCTCCAAAAGTGCAAACCGTGGGAAGGCATTTGCGTAGTCAGGGTTTCCATCGCGTGTGGAGCAATTTGTATCGAACTCGAGTTTGCAGACGCCACGACTCTTCCATTCAAATCGATAAGGTCTGTGCTGAGTCTGGCATCTGCCACCTTGTCCGTATCGTTACGCGCTTGTGACTCGGCGTGAACTGTGGCGGCACCTTTGCCGAGGTTAAAACCATCGGCCCAAACGTATTGTCCGGTTGAGCCCATTGACGAAAAAAGTGGGAGTGTCTGGTGAACAGCTGGTGTGATGTACAGCCAGACGTTCTTGTTGAGTCCACCGAAGTTCGAGTAGAAGTTCCCATTGTTCCACTGGACCTTCGAGTTCGTCGCCTTCTCGCGATAGTCCCATCGATTGTCCGTTCGGACGGCGAGTACATTGTCACCCGGGACCAGGTACGGAGTGAGATCGAATCCGAATGCCGCGACTCCGCTCTCGCTCAAGCCAATCGATTTGCCATTGATGTAGACCTCGGCAGCGAGGCGGGCTCCTTCAAATTCGATCAGAACGCGTTGACCGGGTTGCACTGTGGGGACTTTGAAATGTTTGCGGTACCACGCGATGCCCGTTGGCTGATCATGGATGGATACCCTGAATGCATAATCCTCATTCCAGGCGCGCGGGAGCACCACTTGCTTCCATCTGGTATCGTCATAAGCAGGTTGGGCCGCTTCAGGAGCATCCCCAACCCACAAGAGCCAATCCGGATTGAAGTTGTAGCGTGTCCGCTGTGCAACCGCAGGTAGGGCGTAGATCAGTAACAGCAGAGCGAGTAACCATCGACGCATTTTCACACTTCGTTTCTTTGGCCTTGCGGCTCTTATGTTGAGAATGTAATTCAGCTTGCATCGCGGTACCGATCGGTGCTCGTCGACGGCGTTAGTCGGGGCTATCGGAGTTCAGCTTGAACCAAGCTGAACGAGTCCCAGATCGATATGTGAATCCATGAACTTCATGGCCGTGAGCGGGAGATGTGAAGATTACCCTTGGGCGGCGGGCTGAGCTCGCTTCAAAAGAGCGAATTTCCAAAACACGAGAGCAGTATGACGTGCGTACCATGACTGTCAAAATTCTATAGAGGGAAGACTGCTTTGGATGCAGACCATTGTTGGACATATGTGATCTCGCCATCTGACTAAATTATCGCCCTGGCTAGACATCCAAAATGGCCGGTATATAGATTGGCGCAGGTATCCCCGAGTCGAAATCGTTTTCTTCTGCTTTGATCCAAGCCTAAAGCATGGCGTATATGAGGGGTGGTGGCCCGGGCAGGAGTCCAACCTGCGACCTTCGCGTTAGGAGTGCGCTGCTCTATGCATCTGAGCTACCGGGCCATCGTTCTGGGGGGTGAGCCACAACCAGCTCGGTAAGGAGCACCCATGAACCTCACAGATAGTATACCCACCACGCAGAGCATCGCACCGCTGGACGATGGTCAGATCCTGCGGATCTACGCCAGGATCGAAACCTACGCCGCGGCCCTAACCGACGCGCTGGCGGCTGAGGCGGCGAGCGGGGTGAAGGCGTGAAAAACATCTCCGCAAAAGATCTGAGGCACCTACTGAGGGCGCTCGATCTGATCCAGTTGAACTCGGTGACGTTGGGCATGTTCTCAAAGCCCACCAAGCAGGAGGACTTCTGGGTGTCGGATATCGACTTCAGTTGCAACGCCGATGTCTCCGACGTGCTGGGCCTGCTGTATACCGACTAAGCCAGAGGGCGGAGCCGGTTCGCTATCTGGCTCCGCTGTCCAGCCTGCAGCCCATCTCCACCATCCCGGAATGGGGAGAGAATGCATACACCCTTCCGTGCAGGTGCTCTCGGAACACCATGGGCACCTCCTGATCTTTCAGAAAGATGACGTGCATCTCTGTGGGTGGGGTTCGATAGATGTAGGTGAATGCTGCTGAGGAGGGGATCTCCCCCATGCCTCTAGCGTCGGCAGGCTCGATGCCAGCGCGCACCAGGGCCGGGTCGCCACACTGCTTCCGAAACGCCGCAGGGCTACTCGTGGCGGCGTCCTCCGTAGGTGTATCTGTCACCGTGACCGGATGGTCCGAGGAGCTCTGCGGGCGCACTTTGTCGAGCCAGGCACCCAGCGCGATGACGGCGACCAAGGCGATCCCAATCAGGCTTAGCGCAGAGAACATCGGCTTCGGCTGGCGGACGGGAGCTGGCACGGCGAACGCTGTGACGGGCAACGGGCAGTGGGGGCAGTTGGGCGCCCCGGGAAGTAGTTGAGCACCGCAGGCGGAACAGAGTGTCATGGGACACCTCGTTTCTACTTTAGGAATTATATTCTTTTGGAGAAGATCATGCCGGAACCAGTGAAATTCAGTGGCGCCCAGGTGCGGCGCATGGGCTGACGAGTTGCGTATGAGCGCCGGTGCAAAACTAGGCCACAGTGCGCCGCGTGAGCGGCGTTCTGCGGCGGAGTAAAAGTAGGCCACCCGCCGGATCTTGTTTTCGTGAGCCGTTGCTTTGATGGCATGGTTCATGGAACACCGGAGGGATGTTCCAGGTGGAGATATATGGGCGGGTACGTCGTGCGGTTCGAGTTGAGGGCCGGAGTCAGCGAGCGGTAGCCAGAGAGTTTGGGTTGTCGCGGGATACGGTACGGAAGATGCTGCAGTACGCTGTGCCGCCAGGCTACCAGCGGCAGCAGCCGATCAAGCGGCCCAAGCTGGGGCCGCGGCGGATCGGTGAGATCGATCGTGGCACCTGAGAGTAGTGTATCGCGGACGTTACCCGGATCAGAAAAACGTTGCGGCCACGCGGGACGGCGTAAAATCAGATGCGTGCCGAAATATTCCATCGTCGTCCCGTTTCACAACGAAGAAGAGAACGTCACCAAGCTCTATGACCGCGTGAAGGGCGTGATGGAGCAGGTGAGTTCGAGCTTCGAACTGGTGTTTGTAGACGATGGTTCGCGGGACCGGACGTACCGCCTGCTGGAGGAGATTGCGGCGGTAGATTCGCGTGTGCTGCTGGTGAAGCTGCGGCGGAATTTTGGGCAGACTTCCGCGTTGGCGGCCGGCTTTGATCATTCGTCGGGCGATTATATTCTGGCCATGGATGGGGATCTGCAGCACGATCCGTCGGAGATTCCGATATTTCTGGCCAAGCTGGAAGAAGGCTACGACGTGGTCAGTGGATGGCGGGCGCATCGCGCCGACAACATGGTGCTCCGCAGAGTCCCTTCGGCTGTGGCGAACTGGCTGATGGCGCGGCTTTCGGGCGTCAATATTCATGATTTCGGAACGACATTCAAGGCGTATCGCCGCGATGTGATCCAGAACATTCCGCTGTATGGGGAGATGCACCGGTTCATTCCTGCGCTGGCGAGCTGGTATGGCGCGACGATCTGCGAGGTAGTGATTACGAATCCCGCGCGGGAGTCCGGGCGAAGCCACTACGGGATTTCGCGCACCTTCCGTGTCTTCTTCGATCTCCTGACGATCCGGTTTCTGCTGAAATATATGACGCGTCCGCTGCACTTCTTTGGCAGCATCGGTTTTCTGGGTGTGTTTGGGGGGGGGGGCATGGCCACCTGGCTGCTGCTGCACAAGCTGCTTTCCAGAAGCAATGTGATGGACGAACACGCGCCGTTGTTTACGGTGGCCGCGGTGTTGATCCTGGCGGGAATTCAGTTCATTGGCGTGGGACTGTTGGGCGAGTTGCAGGTGCGCCACTTCTTTACGCAGTCGCAGAATACGCCGTATGCGGTGGACCGGATTGTGAGGATTCGGCCATCGGAAGAGAGCATGAGCCGATAAAGCCGGTAAGGAGGTCGAGCGATGAGAGCCATACAGATCAAACGCACAGGTGGGCCAGAGGTGATGGAGCTGGTCGAACTGCCGGCGCCCAGGCCTGGAGCTGGTCAGGTGCTCGTCAAGGTTGAGGCTGCAGGCGTCAATTTCATCGACACGTATCTGCGCGAGGGACGCTATCCTGCAACCCTCCCGTTTACTCCCGGGCAAGAGGCGGCGGGGACGATTGCCTCGCTTGGCGAGGGCGTGAGTGGCTTCGCGGTGGGCGACCGGGTGGCATGGAATGGCACGCGTGGAACCTATGCGGAGTTTGCGTGCGCACCGGCTTCGGACCTGCTGAAGATTCCCGATGGGATGAGTTTTGAGCAGGCGGCGGCCGTCCTGCTGCAAGGACTGACGGCGCACTATCTGTCCCACGACACGCATCCGATCCGGGCTGGCGAAACGGTGTTGATCCACGCAGGCGCAGGCGGCGTGGGGTTGCTGATGACGCAGATGGCGAAGCGCCTGGGAGCGCGGGTGCTGACGACGGTTTCGACCCAGCAGAAGGCGGAGTTGTCGCGCGGCGCGGGTGCGGACAAGGTGGTGCTGTATACCACGGAGAGCTTTGTCGAAGAGGTGAAGCGGCAGACGGACGGAGATGGCCTGCCGGTGGTGTACGACTCCGTAGGCAAGACCACGTTTGAGGATTCGCTGAAGTGTTTGCGGCCACGCGGACTGCTGGCGCTCTATGGAGCGTCGAGCGGGCCAGTGCCGCCGATGGACCCAATACGGCTGATGGCAGGTTCACTGTACCTGACGCGGCCTACGCTGAAGGACTACGTGCAGACACGAAGTGAGTTGGAGCGCAGAGCCTCGGATGTCTTCGGATGGGTTGCGCGGGGCGAGCTTCATGTACGCGTTGGCGCAAGTTATCGTCTGGAAGATGCGGCGCAGGCGCATCGGGACCTGGAAGGCCGCAGGACGACGGGTAAGGTGCTGCTGACACTGTAGCGCCAGAGAAGATGCGTAGATGCAATCGCGGAGATTCTCATCCACTGCGTGTAGAGCTGTAAATACAAGGGGATGGAGTCCTTCGGGCAGCAGTTGAATGAACGTAATGTCATCGTGCAAGTCGTGAGCCAAGGACAGACTTGTTGACGGCTATGTATGATGAGCCGCATAGCCCCGGCGGGGAGAACTGCGATCTGCGAACACTCTGAAAGTTCGTAACATTGTAAAGATACTCACTGAAGCTACCGTACTCGCACGAGGAAAGGTAGGGTTCGATGAGTGTGCATCTCGTAAATCCGAGCGACAATTCTTTTGGTACTGCCGTAATTACGCCGCGGTGGCTGTTTGTGCTCGCGGCCGCGACCCCTGCAATTGCAGGCGACCCGATTCTGGTGGATGAGTCGCTCGAGCAGATTGTTCCCGAGACGATCGCGGACGGCGACATCGTCGGGATCAGCGTACACACGGGCAATGCGCTGCGCGGATATGAGGTGGGACGGATGGCGCGCGCGCGCGGAGCGTGGGTGGTCTACGGCGGTATTCATGCGACGCTGTTTCCGGAGGAAGCCTTTGAGCAGGGGCAGGCTCATGCGGTAGTGACGGGCGACGGCGATCTTGCATGGCCCAAGGCGGTTGTCGATTGCCTGGCCGGAGATCCGAAGCGGCGCTACGAGGGTGGGCGAATCGAAGGCACTCAGTTCCTTCAGGCGCGCTGGGATCTGATGCCGCGCGATAAATATATGTGGGCCTCGGTGCAGACCATTCGCGGATGTCCGAAGCATTGTTCGTTCTGCAGTGTGTGGCGGACAGACGGCCAGGCTCCAAGGCAGCGGCGCTTTCAGAGCGTGATCGATGAGATCGTCAGCCTGCGACGGATTGGATTCCGGTTCATCGCGCTGGCCGACGACAACTTTTACCCGGTGACCTTGACCGATCTGCGGTTGGCCCGCGAGCAGGGCAATACGGCCAAGCTGGAAGAGTTGATGACGATCCGTACGGAGCGGTTTCAGTTGATGGCCGAGCTCGCGAAGCTGCCCAGGGATATGGTGTTCTTCACCCAGATCACGATGGAGGCGGGCGAAGATGGCGAGTATCTCGACGCTATGAAGAAGGCCAATATTAAAGGAGCGCTGGTGGGCGTGGAGGCGGTGACGCCGGAGGGGTTGAAGGCGGTCTACAAGGACTGGAACTACTCGGGTGAGGCGCTGGCCAGGCAGTTGCAAACGTTCAAGAAGCACGGTGTGCATGTGCTCGGCTCATTCATCTTCGGGCTGCCGACCGATAAGCCCGCGACCTTCGACGCAACCGTGGACATGGCGCTGAAGGCGGGCGTGACGTTTGCGCAGTTCGTAATGATGACCCCGTTCCCTGGCACCGTCGACTTTGGGCACTGGGAGAAGGAACAGGCTAAAAATCCGACGATGGTGGGCGATGTTCCGATCACGCGCTACTGGCTGATCCCGACCGCGGTGCGACCGAAGATGTTTACGCCGCATCCGACGATGAGTTCGGCGGAGATCAGCGAGCGGACGCAGAAGGTGTGGGACAGGTTCTACAACTGGGGCGCGATCTGGAAGCGGTCGGGGTGCGTGCCCACCCTTCGGGCCAGAGTGGCGTTCGTGATGCTGTCGAAGCTGTACCGGCAGATGTACGCAGGGACCGGGATTTCGACTGACAGCGCGCGGCGGAAGAAGGCGAAGCGGTCGGCACGCTGGCTGGTGAAGCAGACCAGCAGGATCTTTAAGTCTGCGCCGATGCCGGAGCTGCAATCGCCAGTGTGGGCGTTGCCGTCGACGGTAGCCATGCTGCGCACGGCGATGAATGCGGGAATGCCGGCGGAGAGTTCGCCGTTCACCGTGCTGCCGGAGAATTAGCCAACGGCAGGGAAGCGACGGGCGGGAGATGTTTAGATTTCCTCAGCAGAAGTCGTACACTAAAGGCACGCCCGTAATCCCTGTGTTGCTGCATTAAAGTAACGCGCCTTATTTTTCACGCTACTGCAAAGGAATGTTCGGGAAGCGCGGTGAAACTCCGCCACTGCCCCGCAACTGTGATGCGCGCACCCTGCTGCCGTTTTTGAAATGAAGCTGCAAGGTGAAGCAGGCCTGGAAGCTCCCACTGATGATCCAATGGACATCGGGAAGGGAAGCCATCCGTCGTACAAGGGCCGGCTTTGAAATCGCGCCAGTCAGGAGACCGGTTCCACTGCTGTTGTGCCTGCCACGCTTCCGAAGGGGAAGCGGAGGAGAACACTATGCAACTGTCTCTGAGCCGCATTGCGGCCAGTCCATCTTTCCGCGCGAGGATTACCCGGCGCGTTGCTCTCACACTTCTTGGATTTCTGCTTTCTAGCAGTGCGCAGGCGGTGGTGGTTCGTGGCCACGTTACGGATGCGCTGGGCCGGCCTGTACCTGGTGGCAACGTGCGCCTCGTGCAGGCGGGCAAGGCCGTTGCTATTGGCTATGCGGGCGCGGATGGGTCGTTTGAGATTCGATCGTCGGAGGCGGGGAGGTTCACGCTGCTGGGGTCGGCGGGAGGATTTCTGCCGGCGATCGGAGTGGATTTCTATGGCGGCACGACCGATGTGATCGATCAGGATGTGGTGCTGGCCGCGAACACGGTACGCCAGGACATTACGGTGACCGCCACAGGTATTCCGACGCCGCTGCCGCAGTTGACCTCGCCAGTGAGCTTGATTCCGGGCGAGGCCCTGGATCTGCATCTGGGCGTGATAGACGAGATGCGGCAGACGCCCGGAGCCTTCATGGTGCAGACCGGGCAGACGGGCGGAGTAACGAGCCTGTTCATGCGCGGCGGCAACTCCACGGCAAACCTGGTAATGGTCGATGGCATGCCCGCCGATGATGTAGGCGGCACGTTCGATTTTGGTACGGTGAGTTCCGCGGCGATCAGCAAGATCGTTGTGGTGCGGGGGCCGGACTCCGCGATGTACGGAACGGACGCCGGGGCCGGGGTGGTCAACATCGAGACGCCGCGAGGGACCACGCTCGCGCCAGTGATCAATTACGCGGGCGACGCGGGCGATCTGTATACGTGGCACAACGAGGTTTCGCTCGGCGGCACGCTGCAGAGACTGGATTATTACGGCGCATTCTCGCGGCTGGATACATCGAATGCAGTGCCGCTGGACAGATATCATTCGGGGACGTCGGCAATAAATATTGGCTATGACTTCAATGGCAACACGCAGATGCGCTTTACGATTCGCAACGCGGATTCGGTGGAGGGCGTGCCGGGGCCGTTCGACTTTCAGGGCGTCTCCCAGAACAACCGGCAGGGCGATCAGGACCTCTACGCAGGCCTCACGCTGGAGAACCGTTACAACGGCAAGTGGCACAACCTGCTGCGTTATGGCATCGCGCGGAAGCGAGAGCAGGAGCAGCAGTTTGCTGCGGGCGGAAATTTTCTGGAGAACGATCCCGGGCAGTATGGTCCAGGATATGTCGGAAATGTGGTGACGATCCGCGGAGCCAATGGCTACTCGGCGACCGGGCAGGTGCAGCTTTACACGGGCAATAACTACGATCAGGACAGCAACCGCGACCAGTTGTACTACCAGAGTGATTACAGCGTTTCGCCGCACCTGATCGGACTATTTGGCTTCCGCTATGACCGCGAGCGTGGATCGTTCAATGACTACGACCCGAGCTACGACTATGTTGAGCACGAGCAGATTCAGCGCACGAATTTCGAATACAACCTGCAGTTTCAAGGCGAGTTCTGGAACCGGTTGTTCTACTCGGCGGGCGGTGCGTTGGAGAAGAATCATCTGTACGGCATTGCAGGAACGCCGCGGCTGGGGTTAAGTTATGTTCCGGTGCGCGCCGCGCACAGGTGGTTCCACGGAACGCGGTTCCGCGCTAATGCGGCGACCGGCGTGCAGGAACCGACCTTGAGCATGCAGTACAACAGTTTGTACACCGAGTTGCTGGCGGCTGGCGACACGAACTATATCCAGCAGTTTCAGGTGACCCCGCAGGGTGCCGAGCGTTCGCGCACCTACGATCTCGGCATGGACCAGAACATCCGTGGCGAGAAGTTGGTGCTCAAGGCCGGATACTTCCACAACGTCTTCGATCACCAGATCGAGGGCGTCAGCGGATTGGCGTTGGCGCAATATTTCAATCTGAATCCGAATCCTGCGCCAGGCAGTCCGGACGCTGCGTATGTCTCTTTTCTGGAGAGCCAGACCGCGTATGTAAATTCGCTGGCATTCCGAGCGCAGGGTGCGGAGGTCGAGATCGCCTGGCAGCCAAGACCGAGCCTGCTGGTGCGCGGGGGGTATACGTATCTGGACACGCGTGTGGTGCAGTCGTTCTCGTCCGACGCGATCGCAGCCTCCCAGGGGACGGCGAATGCGAACCCCAACTTCCCCAACATTGCGATTGGTATCTTCAGTCCGCTGGTGGGGGCCAGGCCGTTCCGGCGAGCTCCGCATACAGGCTACTTCGACGTGCAGTACACGCGGTCGAGGCTGGCGCTCACGCTCCAGGGAGCGATGGCGAGCCGCAGCGACGATTCGACGTTTCTGGAGTATTCCGACCTGAACGGCGGCAACACCCTGCTGCTGCCCAATCGCAACCTGGACTTCGGCTACGTGAAGCTGGATATGAGCGCAACCTACGCTCTGAAACACGGGTTTACCTACTTTGCGCAGCTGAATAATCTGCTCAATGACCAGCATATTGGGCCGATCGGATACCCCGGACTGCCTTTGACGTTTCGCACTGGCCTGAGGCTTCGGCTGGGCGGCGACTAGGGGGGATGACCCGCAACCCCCCGGGGCTCAGTCAGGTTCCGGGGGTTTGGGTTACGATTACCGGGGGGCGATATGCCACCAGAGCGGCGAATTCCCCGTCTAAGGTTTCGGAGGAAGACTATGTCCAAAATATTTTGCAGGAAGTTCTCACCTGTATTGCTCGCCGGGCTGGCGGTTGCAACGCTGCCCATGTTCGCCCAGGATATTCCCATGGAGGGACCACTCCCAACCACTGCGCTGGTGATGGTGCAGTCGAAGAATCAGGTGCCGCTCGATCCGGCTTCACTGAAGTTGAAGGTGGACGGCCGCGAGACGCCAATCACGGCGGTTGCTCCGATTCCGCCCGCGGTAGAGCAGATTGCCATTCTGATCGATGACGGGCTGCGGTTTTCGTTCAGCAACCAGCTTAGCGAGTTTGCGGACTTCATCAATGCGCTTCCCCAAGGCGCACAGGTGATGGTTGGCTATATGCGTAATGGCATTGTGCTCGGCAACCAAGGCTTCTCCACAGACCATGCAGCGGTGGCCAAACAACTGCGGATGCCCATCGCCATGGCCGGGGTCGACGGCAGCCCGTACTTTACGCTCTCGAATTTTGTGAAGAACTGGCCTTCGAATCAGCGCGGCGCGCGCTTTGTGCTGTTAATTACCAACGGCATTGACCCGTACAACGGCAGCTATTCCATCATGAATCAGGACAGCCCCTACGTGCAGACCGCGCAGGAGGATGCGCAGCGTGCAGGCGTGGCGGTGTACTCCATCTACTATGGGCAGTCCTGGCCAAGGCGCGCGCGGGGCAGTTTCAGCGGCCAAAGCTATTTGGAGCAGGTAGCAGAGGCGACCGGAGCGGATTCGTTCTATATCGGCACGATCACGCCGCCGTCGCTGATGCCCTATCTGAAGGACTTCCGCCAGTCGATTGATCAGAGCTACATGCTGAGCTTCAAGGTGAGCGCGCCGCGCATGAAGGATGACACCCTGATGCAGATCAGGCTGTCGACCAATCAGCCCGGGGTGAAGATCCACGCGCCCAACGGCGTGCACCCAGGAGTTTACCTGCAGTAAGGTGTCTCCCTGTCGGCATTTGCTGCGGGGAGCTGTCAATCTGGCATAGAGCAAGGGCACGGCTTTTGGCCGTGCCCTTTTTGTTGGTTCGGGGCTCCAAATTCGTGTGTCTTTGACCTGAAGACTGTACCATGAAAAAGGAACGAGAGGTGTATGAACGAAGGTCGTTGGGTGCTGTTGATTGCGAGTGAGGTGGGTGGGACGGATTCGGTTTCGGACCGCGCCATGGAGCGGTTGGTTGAAGCTATTGCCGCAGAGGGCTATGAAGTCGTAAGGACGTCGACGCCGGAGGACGGGTTATCACTCGTGACCTCCGATCCATCGCATAGTGCGATTCTGCTGGACTGGGATCTCGAAGGAGAAAACCAGTTTGATGAGCGCGCCGCGCTCAAGATTCTGCGCGCCGTGCGCCGGCGCAACAAGAAGATTCCAATCTTCCTGATCGCCGACCGGACGCTGGTCAGCGAGTTGCCGCTGGAGGTCGTCAAGCAGGTACATGAGTACATCCATCTCTTTGGCGACACGCCGGCGTTCATCGCCAACCGCGTGGACTTTGCGGTGGAGCGCTATCACGAGCAACTGCTGCCGCCTTACTTTCGCGAGTTGAAGAAGTACACCGATCAGGGAGCGTACTCGTGGGATGCGCCGGGGCACATGGGCGGCGTTGCGTATCTGAAGCATCCGATCGGGATGGAGTTCCACAAGTTTTTCGGCGAGAACATCATGCGGTCCGACCTCGGGATCTCAACCTCGCCGCTGGGTTCGTGGTTGGATCATCTGGGGCCTCCGGGAGAGAGCGAACGCAATGCGGCGCGCATCTTCGGGGCGGACTGGACGTTCTATGTGCTGGGCGGTTCGTCGGCTTCCAACCAGATTGTCGGGCATGGTGTGATTGCGCAGGACGATATCGTGCTGGCCGATGCGAACTGCCACAAGTCTATCTGTCATTCGTTGACGGTGACCGGCGCGCGGCCGGTGTACTTCAAGCCGACGCGCAATGGTTACGGGATGATTGGCCTGGTGCCGATCAAGCGTTTCAGCCCTGAGAATGTGCAGGCGCTGATCGATCGCAGCCCGTTTACGGCAGGTGCTCGATCGAAGGCGCCGACGTATGCGGTGGTGACGAACTCGACCTACGACGGCCTCTGCTACAACGTCGATCGCGTGGTCGAGGAACTGGCGAAGAGCGTGCCGCGCGTTCACTTCGACGAGGCGTGGTATGCCTATGCGAAGTTCCACGAGATCTATCGTGGACGCTACGCGATGGGCGTGCCGGACGAGATGCCGGAACGGCCCGTGATCTTCTCCACGCAGTCTACGCACAAGATGCTGGCGGCGTTTTCGATGGCGTCAATGGTCCACATTAAGCTGAGCCCTCGAGCCACGCTGGACTACGACCAGTTCAATGAGGCGTTCATGATGCACGGCAGCACCTCGCCGTTCTATCCGCTGATTGCTTCGATCGACGTGGCTGCGGCGATGATGGATGAGCCCGCCGGACCGACGCTGATGAGCGAGACGCTACAGGATGCGATCAGCTTTCGTAAGGCGATGAGCTCGATTGCGCATCGGCTGCGTCAGGCGGAGCAGGGTTGGTTCTTCCGCCTCTACCAGCCAGAGCATGTCTTCGATCCGCTGGACGGGAAAACCTATCTGCTCGAAGAGGCGGCGGATGGGCTGCTGACCAACCGCTCGAGCGCCTGGACGCTGAAGCCAGGCGAAGATTGGCACGGGTATCAGGACGAGGATATCGCCGACGACTACTGCATGCTCGATCCGGCGAAGGTCACCATTCTTTCGCCCGGCGTTAACGCGCAGGGTGTGGTGGACGATTGGGGTATTCCGGCGGCGATTCTGACGGAGTTCCTCGACGGACGCCGCGTAGAAATCGCACGCACCGGCGACTACACCGTGCTCGTGCTGTTCTCTGTCGGCACCAGTAAAGGCAAGTGGGGAGCGCTGCTGGAGAACCTGTTTGAGTTCAAACGGCTCTATGACAGCGAGGCTCCGCTGGAAGAGGCACTGCCGGAACTCGTGTCGAAGTATCCAGCGCGTTATCGCAACGTCACGCTGAAAGAGTTGAGTGACGAGATGCATGCGGTGATGCAGCAGCTCAATCTTTCCACGCTCGTAAACGCAGCCGCTGATGAGGACTTCGATCCGGTGCTGACACCGGCGCAGACGTATCAGAAACTGTTGCGCGGCGAGACCGAGAAGGTACGCTTCGCGGAGATGGCCGGGCGCATTGCGGCGGTGATGCTGGTGCCGTATCCGCCGGGTATTCCGATGAGCATGCCGGGTGAGCGGTTGGGCGGCCCGGAGAGTCCTGTCATCAAGCTGATCATGGCCATGGAGGAGTTTGGCAAGCGCTTCCCGGGCTTCGAGCGCGAGACCCACGGCGTCGAAGTGGACGAGCAGGGAAACTACTGGATGCGGGCCGTTATCGAGGTGCCGAACGGAAGGAAGAATGGGCGCAAGCAGAAGGGCCCGAATTCGGCGCCGCCGGTGAAGCGTCGCAAGAAGAACCTGCCCGGTGACGATGGACCGCCTGCGCCGGGCACGCCGCTGAGGATTTCGCCGGAGCGGTAGCGGTAAAACACGAAGGGCGCGCTCATACTCGAGCGCGCCCTTTCGGCCTTCAGGTGTTTCTAATGCAGGACGAGAGTCTGCACCAGTTGGAAGGTAAGCGTCGTCTCCGCAGGAATCTTCACCTGCTTGCCGTGGGTGAGGCCCTGGGTAAGGACGCCGCCGCCGGCGCCGACCAGCGCCCCGATGCCTGCTCCCTTGCCGCCCCCGAATGCAGCTCCGAGCAGGGCTCCAAGGGCACCTCCGCCACCGGCATACTCGCCCGTTTTGAGATTCATCCCGATACCACTCTTCGCAGTGTCTGTGACAGAAGATGTATCCACGCGATACTGTCTACCATTCACGGTCACCGAGTACAGATCCAGCGTCAGTGGGCCGCTCTGGGACGAGCCGCCTGTATTGCTGGTGGCCGTATTGAGTATCTGTAGCTGCGCGCTCGTGCCCGCAGGGATCGCCACGTTGCCATTGCCGTCCATCACGTCCTGCTGAATCCGCGCAGGATAAAACTGCTGCCCATTGTTCGCCGTGCTGTCGATGGTGACGTCGGTGCGGACGACGATTTGCGAACCGCTGGGAATGACCAGTGACGAATTGTTGGAGGACCAGGTCCCCGTTCCCGCAGTGCTACTGTTGCGCCGCTGCAACTGGGGCTGGCTTTGCATAGGCTGGTTCTGCATAGGCTGGTTCTGCGCATAGGTTGAAGGAGGCGCGGATGTGCCGCTCTGCATGGCGACGTCGGCCGCCGCAGGGGCTGCAGCGTTGTAGTTGCCAGCGTAGGACGCTTGCGCAGGTGCCTGCGTCGCGGTGGCCTCTGAAGGCTGTGCGCCCTCGGGGCCTGAGAAGATCAGGCTCGACACATCACGCAGCGGAAACATATAACCCACGCCGTTCGCGCCCTGGAAAGCAAGCGTGGTCACGCCAACCCACGTGCCCGAGTAGGAGTGGCCGTTACGCAGCGATAGATGGTCGCCCAGATTTGAGAAGACGATGGTTTGCACGTCAGCCACCGGAAAGCTGTAGCGGATACCATGTGCGTCGCGAAAGTTGATGGTCCTGCTGGCGCTCGCAGTGTAGCTGCCGGAGTAACTCTTGCCATCGCGCAGAACCACGATGTCGGCCCTGGAAACAAGCGATCCAAAGCCGAGGAAAAGCATAAGTACAGCACATAACTGTTTCATTGTAATGGGCCTCCGCCGCAAATTATAGCTCGTATTCGTGTGCATGGAACTCATTCCGTGCTACCACGCACCGAGGCCCCGGATCTCTCCGGGGCCTCGGTTTTCCTTTGAAGCCGTCATTGGTTAGACGCGCACTCTTAGTACATGCCTTCCATGCCGCCGCCGTGGCCGCCAGGAGCAGGAGCTTCCTTCTTCTCAGGAATCTCAGCGATGATGGCCTCGGTGGTGAGCAGCAGACCAGAGATCGACGCAGCGTTCTGCAGAGCAGTGCGCGTGACCTTGGTGGGATCGATGACGCCGGCCTTCACCAGATCCTCGTAGACGTCCGTTCCGGCGTTGTAGCCGTAGTTGGCGTCCTTCGAGTCGTGGATCTTGCCAATGACGACCGAGCCCTCTTCGCCGGCGTTGCCAACGATGGTACGGAGCGGCTCTTCAATCGCGCGACGGATGATGTTCGCACCGATCTTCTCGTCACCTTCGAGCGTCTTGATGAGCGCGTCAACATCTGGCACGCAGCGGATCAACGCCACGCCGCCGCCCGGGACGATGCCCTCTTCGACAGCCGCGCGGGTTGCGTGCATCGCATCCTCAACGCGTGCCTTCTTCTCCTTCATCTCGGTCTCGGTAGCAGCGCCGACCTTGATGACAGCGACGCCGCCGACCAGCTTTGCAAGACGCTCCTGGAGCTTCTCGCGATCGTAGTCGGAGGTGGTCTTCTCGACCTGGGCACGAATCTCCTTTACGCGGCCTTCGATCTTCGAGTCCTCACCACCACCGTCGACGATGGTCGTGTTGTCCTTGTCGATGGTGACGCGCTTGGCGGTGCCGAGGTCTTCGATCTTTACGCCCTCGAGCTTGATGCCGAGGTCCTCGGTGATGGCCTTGCCGCCGGTGAGCGTCGCGATGTCCTCGAGCATGGCCTTGCGGCGATCGCCGAAGCCAGGCGCCTTCACGGCAGCAACATTCAGCGTGCCACGCAGCTTGTTGACCACCAGCGTTGCGAGTGCCTCACCATCCACGTCCTCTGCAATGATCAGCAGCGGCTTGGCGGTGCGGGCAATCTGCTCGAGCAGAGGGAGCAGGTCCTTCATCGTGGAGATCTTCTTCTCATAGATGAGAATGTAGGGGTTCTCGAGAGCTGCTTCCATGCGCTCCGCATCGGTGACGAAGTAGGGCGAGAGATAGCCGCGATCGAACTGCATGCCCTCGACGACGTCGAGCTGGGTCTCCATGGTGCGCGACTCTTCGACGGTGATGACGCCGTCCTTGCCGACCTTCTTCATCGCCGCGGCGATAATGGAGCCAATCTGCTCATCCGAGTTCGCCGAGATGGTGCCGACCTGCGCGATCATGTCGCCGGTGACGGGCTTGGAGAACTTCGACAGCGCTCCGCCGGTGACGACGCCGTGCTCATCGCGCTTGCCGATGATGGCCTCGACGGCCTTGTCGATGCCGCGCTTCAGCGCAGCAGGGTTTGCACCGGCAGCAACGGTCTTGACGCCCTCGCGGAAGATGGCCTGAGCCAGAACCGTCGCGGTGGTCGTTCCGTCGCCGGCGATGTCAGAGGTCTTCGAAGCAACTTCCTTGACGAGCTGTGCGCCTACGTTCTCGATCGTGTCCTGAAGCTCGATTTCCTTGGCGACGGTGACGCCGTCCTTGGTAATCGTGGGCGAACCGAACTTCTTCTCAATGACGACGTTGCGGCCCTTGGGGCCAAGTGTCACCTTTACCGCGTTGGCGAGCGTGTTGACGCCACGCAGGATCGCCTGACGCGAATCTTCTCCATGCAGAATTTGCTTTGCCATTACTTTTTCCTTGTGCCGGAAGTTCCGGCGAATGTGCTGGGTGAATCAAAATCGTGTGTGCAGCGACGACCGCGGCAAAGCCGCCTCTCGCCGGCCGCGCAGGACTACTTCTTGAGGATGCCGAGGACTTCTTCCTCGCGCATGATGAGGAACTCCTCGCCATCGAGCTTGATCTCGCTGCCGGAGTACTTGCCGAAGAGGATCGTGTCGCCAGCCTTGACGTCGAGCGGGAAGACCTTGCCTTCGTCGTTGGACTTACCCTTGCCGACCGCGATGACCTCGCCCTGCTGCGGCTTTTCCTTGGCCGAGTCGGGGATGATAATGCCGCCACGGATGCTTTCGCCCTCCTCGAGGCGGCGAACCAGAATGCGATCGTGCAACGGCGTAAATGAAGTGGCTGCCATGTTGATGCTTCTCCTTGATTTTCTGTTGAATCCGATGTTCAGTTTGCTGCTGATTGCGAGAGTCCAAAGCCTGTCCTGGTAACGCGGAAGCTACCCGGAAACCGCATTAGCACTCTCTACTGCCGAGTGCTAATATAGCCCGCCGGGGAGGAGGAGTCAACAGTTCTCAGGTGAAATATGAGTAAAAATCACTCACATAATATTGGTTGCCTGCGCTCGAGGCAGAGCGAGCCAGAATCGGCGCTTCCGCGATAGAATCAGGCCATGAACCACGTATTAAATAGCTCCAGATTTAGCTTCAAGATGGGCTGGGCCGCAGGCCTGGCGATCACCCTGGCCATGGTTTCAGTAGCCGGCGCGCAGACTACACGGAACGATGGGCATGGACGCAAATGGAAGCCACTGCCTACCCTGGCGCACGTCGTTGTGACCGTAACGAAGGGCTTTGATGGCAAGCCGATGCCGAGCGCGGCGGTCGTCTTCCATGCAACGCTCAATGGCCGGGACGACGGCAATCTGGAGGTCAAGACGAACGCGGATGGCAAGGCGACCATCGACGTGATAGAAGTCGGCAGCGACGTGACGCTTCAGGTCATCGCGAACGGATTTTCGACCTATGCCCAGAATGTGAAGATCGACACACCGACCAAGCTCCTTGAGGTCAAGCTGCTGCGGCCGCGTGAGCAGGTCTCCGTGTATGAGAACAATCTCGGCAAGGCATCGGAGTTGAAGCCTGGGATTCAGGAGCCTCCGCATCCGGTCATCCAGACGCCAAAGGTAGGTCCCGCGGGGTACGCGGTTCCGCAGGATGCGACTCCTGCTCCCCCGGCGACGTCTGCTTCGCAGCCAGGCTCCCCGCAGTGAGCACGGAGAAGCGCGTGGAGACGGGGCTGACAGGGCGCTCTCTGGCAGGGAAGCGGGCTCTCGTAACCGGGGGCGCAAAGCGCATTGGCCGAGCGCTGGCGCTGGCGCTGGCGGAGGCTGGAGCCGATGTCGCCGTTACCTTTCGCGGGTCTGAGGCAGAGGCGCGGGAGACGGCGCTGGCGCTGCGGGAGTTCGGCGGGCAGGCGCTTGCGCTGAGTTGCGACATCCGCGAGGAGTCGAGTGTGGAGACAGCGGTTGCAGCCGCAGTCGATGGCCTGGGTGGCCTCGATCTGTTGGTGAACAACGCGGGTGCATTTGATACCGTGCCGCTCGAGCAGATCAGCGTCGCTGAGTGGGATGCGATGTTCGAGGTCAACACCAGGGGCCCATTTCTGGTGGCAAAGGCGGCGCATGCGGCCTTGAAGTCCGCGCGCGGGCGGATCGTGAATATTGGGTCGCTGGGTGGGCTGCATCCGTGGGCGACGCATGCGCACTACTGCACGTCGAAGGCCGCCCTGCACATGCTTTCGCACACCATGGCCAAGGCATGGGCGCCGGAGATCAGCGTGAACTGCGTGGCGCCGGGGATGATCGTGATGGGCGAGGGAAATCCTGCCTATGAGCCGTTTGCTCTGAAGACGCCGATGCAGCGCAATGGGCGGGCGGAAGACGTTGCCGCAGCGGTACTGTTTTTTGCAACCGGGCCGCATTTCATCACCGGACAACTGCTGGCGGTCGACGGCGGCCTCGGACTGTAGAGCAAGGGCCTCGGCGCGGATCCCAGGTTAGTTGTACGGATTGCTCGTTCGCCGCTTCCAGAAGGTCTGCCACCAGCGGCGGGTGAGGTCCGGGTCGTCTTCATAGAGATGACGCGGCTCTTCCTGAGGTGGTAGGCTGCGTCCCTCGAAGGCTGCCATCGGGTTGGTGGTGCAGAGCCGATCGGCGTACTCGACGCCGTATTTTTTAGCGACCAGGTCGTGGGCTGCGCGCATGCGTGGCGCGCGCGACTCTGTGTTGTGTGCGTCGGTGGCGAGGAAGTGGACCCATCGGTCCGCAAGCATACGGTGGGCCATGCGTTCGGCCTCGCGTCCCATCTTGCCGACGATGGAACCAGTCGTGATCTGCATGAGCAGTCCGATGCGCATCCAGTCGGCAAGCCGTTTGGGGTCGCGCTGCAGCGTCGGATTACGCTCGGGATGAGTAAGGATGGGTCTCATCCCGGCCAGGCCAAGCTCATAGAACGCCTCGTCAAGGTTCGGGGAGAGCCCATAGTCAGGCAGTTCAACCAGCAGATAGTCGCCGCCGTTCAGGGTGTACTTTCGCGGTTGGGCAAGTGCGTCCTGTATGTTGTCATAGCTGAGGTGAAAGTCGCAGCCCGCGGCAATCGTAAGTGGAATTGCCTCACTGGCCAGGGCTGAGCGCAGCCTGTCGAGGCGCAAGGCGATCTCTCCCGGATCGAAGCTGTAGACGTGGTTGGCATGGGGGGTGGCGACGACGTGGGTGATGCCGTCGTCGGCAGCGATGCGGGCCATGGCGATCGATGTCTCGAGGTTGGGAGAGCCGTCGTCCAGACCGGGCAGCAGATGGTGGTGAAGATCAACCATGCGAACTATCGCCAGAGTAACACCGCGCAAGATCTTTTCGGCGCAGACTTCTGCCTTGCAGGCAGCCGGGCAGGTTCTCCCTGCATCGTAAAGAACAGGTTTGTCCGATCAAATCCCTGTGCGCCTTCGCAATACAGCATCCACGTATGATGGTGGAACGCGGTTCGCGTCGAACAAGGGAAGAGTGTTTACCGGCAGGCTACGAAGCTAAGGAAAATAGAAGCTAAGGAAAGCAGTTTCAAGGGATCTTCATTCATGGCAGAACAGACAACGAATCAGTCGAAGCCCCGGGTTTTGGTAGCGGACGACGAGCAGGTCATTGCAAACACACTGGCGATTATTCTTAATCAGGCGGGCTTTGAGGCTCGTGCCGTCTATAGCGGCGAAAAAGCCCTTGAGGCACTCGAAACCTTTCACCCGGACATGCTGATCTCCGACGTCATCATGACCGGCATGACTGGGATTGAGGCGGCGATTCAGACCCGAATCAAGCTCCCCCAGTGCAAGATTCTGCTCTTTTCCGGCCAGGCAGCTACCGCGGATCTGCTGGAGCGCGCCCGTACCCAGGGCCACGAGTTCGAGATTCTCGCCAAGCCCGTACACCCCACTGACCTGTTGGCCAAGCTGCGCGGCTGAAGCCGGCCTGTCGGCCTGCCTTTGCCTCCCGCAACCTCAGTTGCTTGCCTCTTTCAGAGCGGCTTGCCTTCGCGCCGGCGGAGCAGTTCCTGGTGTTTCACCTCAATCAGGAACTCGTAAAAGCTCTGTAGCGTCGTGTACATCACCCCCGCGGGGCCGTCGAGCAAGGCTCCGCGCACAAACATCATGTAGCACCACTTAATCAGCGGCCGCGCGGGAAGTTTATAGAAAATGGCCTTCTGCGCAACCCTGCGCTCGTGGAAGTTGCGTGCGAAGAGCGCCTGGTAGAGCGAGGCTCCGTGCGTCGCTTTGCCCTTGGCGAGCAGTTCGGCTTCCTTGCTGGAGTACGCATTGTGCTTGGCCACCCAGTGGCTTATCCCTTTTGAAAATGCGAGGTGGTCGAAGGCCGAATGCAACTCGCGGACGTCGCCGTGGACTTCGATGATCTCGTTGACGTCGCGGGTGTAGTGCGCATGACCGACGCGCAGCAGGCGCACGTAATAGGGTGTCATCTGCGCATGCTTGAGCCAGGTTCCCCACAGGAAGTCCCGGCGGCGGATACGAAAACCTGAGACCTGGGCTGGCGCATCAGCGACGGCCGGCAGCATCTCGGCGCAGAGTTCCGCGGTAGGCCGCTCATCGGCGTCCAGCACCAGCACCCAGGGGTGGCGGAAGGGCAGCAGCAGGCTTGCATTGCGCTGGGCCGCGTAGGTATCGAACCGCCGCGTGGTCACGGTCGCGCCGTGCTGGCGGGCGATCTCCGTGGTACGGTCCGTGCTCCCGGAGTCCAGAATGTGAATGTCATCGCACCACGCCACCGAATCGAGGCAGCCGGGCAGATCCTGTTCCTCATTATGGGTCAGGATGATGACCGAGATCACGCTTCGCCTCCCGTCGGAGCAAACTCGGAATCGTGCTCTGGCAGGGTGCAATTTCGCTCGCGAATGGCGACCGCAGGGTTGCCGCCATAGACGGTCCAGGCTTTGAGATCACGGGTTGCTACCGAACCGAGACCCAACACGGCCCCCTCGGCGACCTTGATTCCCGGCGCCACCGCTGCACGGGCGCAGATCCACGCGTAACGCTCGATGTGCATGCGATAGGCGATCAATGGAAAGTCTGGGTGGTTGTAGTCGTGAGTGGCGCCGCAAAGGTAGCAGTCCTGCGACAGGATCACGTGCGTGTCGAGTTGAATCGGCGATGGATTGTAGATCTCCACACCATCGGCGGCCGCGACGTGGTCCGCGCAGATCAGGTTCCACGGCGCCCACACCCTGGAGGACGGATAGAAGTGGCAATCGCCACCGAGTGTCGCTCCGAAGAGCCGTAGCAGCGCCGCGCGCCATGCATGCATGGGACGCGGCGAGGTCCGATACAGCAGCAGCCAGCAGATATTCCAGATCAGCCGCCGCAAGCGGTTGCCGAAGGTGAATGCCGGCCGTGTATACGCGTCCGCATGGCTCTCGGCGGGGATGTGGTCGGTGGCGCGGTAATCTGCGTGGCGGGCCATGGTCAGTTAGCCTCAGTGGCGATGGGGGTGGGCACTGGTGCCCGAAGCTGCTCAAACGTGCGCAGGATCAGGGCGCTGTTCCTGCGCATATCGTACCGCGTGGCGAAGGTGGCCAGCGCCTGTCGGCGCATGGCGTCACGCTCGTCCGGCGTCAAGGCAAGCCAGCGCTTGAGCAGGCGCGTGGTGCCCTCGACCGTGTCGGGCTCCACTAGACCGCAGCTGTCGGCCGCAATCTCAGTGGCGATGTTAATTTGATCGGAGATCAGCACCGGTCGGCCACAGGCCAGCGCCTCGGCAACGGCAATGCCGAAGTTCTCCTGGTGCGATGGCAGCACAAAGGCCTCGCAGGCAGCGAACGCTCCCCACTTGGCATCTCCCGTCAGCATGCCGGGCCAATGCACGCGGTCACTGAGTCCTGCAGCGTCCGTGATTTTCTGGAGGTCGGAGCGCAGTCCCATGGCGTCCGGGCCCGCCATAATCAGATGCAGTTCGGGATGTGCAGGCGCGACCGCCGCAAAGGCCTGCAGCAGCAGGTCGCAGCCTTTCTTGGGATGGATGCGCGAGAGATACAGCAGGAATCGTCGTCCCGTTTCTCCAGTGCGCAGTTCAGGGCAGTGTTCGTAAAACGCAGGTGCCAGCGATTCGATCTCGGGAACCTGCGGGTCCGCTCCGTACGAGACCACCATCGGGTGCCAGTGCCATAACCAGAAGGACTTCGTCGCGAGATCGCGCTCGACCTCCGTGGTGAACATCACGCGCGATGCCGAACGCAGCACCCAGTACTGCGCCAGCAGCCAGTAACCCCATTTCTTCAAGTGCTTCAGCGGGTAGCGGCGCTTGAAGTAGGGATCGAGCATGCCATGCGTAAAAACCAGGTACGGCTTCTTGCCGGCCACCGCGATCAGGGCGGCAAGCCCGGTGAACTCCCACAGGCCGTGCACGACGATGCCGTCGAACCGATCGCGGTTTGCCTTCAGCCACGGAATCAACTTGGGAGAGTACCAGGACCCGCTCCTCGTCCCCAGCGCATGCACCTCGAACGAAAAGTCCCCAAGGAAGGGAGCGTCCGGACTATCCAGCGTCGCCACTTCGGCTTCATAGCCTGGCGGACGATAGCGGACGATCATCCGAATCGCCTCGGTAGGGCCGCCGGCCGAAGGATTGATGGAGCCGACGATGTGGAGAATTCTCATGGGGGTTGTAAACAGATTAAATTGCGCTCAGCCAAGGGGAGAGAGAAGCAACATAAGGGTATCAGTCCACGGGCAATCGTGTGACAGCAGCCAGCGCAGCACGCAGGCCCTGGATGTCCTCTTCAAACGTCCATCCACTGATTCGCTGGCGAGCGTGCTGGCCCATCCGTGCGGCCGTATCGGGGGAGGCAAAGACGCGGTGCAGTGCGTGCGTAAGCGCGGAGATGTCGCCGACAGGGAAGACGCAGCCTTCGACCCCATCGGTCACCAGGTCGGCGTGGCAGCCAACGTCGCTGGAGACGATAACCGGGCATCCCGCAGCCATGACCTCGTTGACGATCAGCCCCCACGGCTCGTGCCGCGAGGGAAGGACGAAGACGTCTGCGAGTTGAAAGAAGCGGGGCAGCTCCGACTGATTGCGAAAACCTGCAAAGCGGACGTCGTGGAGGCCAAGTTCCCGGGTGCGGGCCTCGAGTGCGGCCCGCTGTTCTCCATCACCCACAATCACCAGGTACGGTCGTCCCTCGGGCGCTTCATCGCCAATGAAGTGGCGATACGCCTCCAGCAGATGGTCCGCGTGCTTGCGAGTCTGCAGCTTGGAGGCGAACAGAATGACCGGCCGCTCCGGATCAAGTCCGATCTCGGCCCGAAGTTCCTGTTCGCGCGGCGCCGCAGCCTCCGCCTGTTGCGCAAAGTACTGGTTGTCGACCGCGTAGGGCATCAGAAACTGCGGAACATTGCTGCCGAAGTAGTGGGTCCAGTAGGCGGCGTTCACCGTGCCAATCGGCAGCACCGCCGCAATCCCGCTGCTGAGAAGCCGAAAGAAGCCTGCCTTGGCCGCCAATGTCCACGGGCTGCGAACGCGGTCGGCAAGCCAGGATTCTGCACGCAGCAGCACGGGGATACCCAGGGCATTGGCAGCGAGGATGCCTTGCAGTGCATTGATGCTGGCGTAGCCATGCACCCACAGCGCATCGAACGCGGGGCTCCCATCGCTCTGTTGCAGACGGCGATAGATGCCGCGGCTGATCGGCGTCGTAGGCGAGACTCCGCCCGTGTCGCGCAGAGGTCGAAGAAACTCCGAACGGTAGCCCTCCAGCAGTGGCGTGTCCCACGCAACCTCTACGCCAAAGCCATGATCCTTGTATCCGCGCACCGAGAAGTCCGAGCCGAACAGCACGGTGAGATCGATCCCCGGCTCGCGCGCAATCCGCCGCAACAGCGGCGCCTGGTACTGAATCGGATGACTCACAAGATAACCGAGCCGAACCTTTGGCTGGCTGTTTGGGCACCGATCAGACTGCGCAGAAACGATCATCACACGCTGGCTCCGTGTCAGTATGTAGCGACAAAGAGCGCGAGATCGGCAACCCCCAGAATCGTACCGATCGCTCCTCCCGACAACACCTGCTTCAGGGGAACCGGTGGCAGATAGACGATGTCGTTGGGCTGTAGAATCGGATCGGGGTCCTTACCATTGAGAACTCTTTTGATGTTATAGACCGCGACCGTGCGATGGTCTCCGACCGTACGAATGATGCGGAGATCAGAGTTGTTTGCTTCCCATTTAATTCCGCCGCTGAGTGCTGTAGCCTCGGTGAGCGTGAGCGGAGTGTAGGCGTTCAATGGAACGGTTCCGGCAGCGCTGCCGAAGGAACCGAAGATGTATACAATCCCGATGCGCGAGACGACAATCGTGTCCCCGGGAAACACCGGAATGTTGCCCAGCGAACTGCGCATCGGGTCGGTCCCGAGATCGACGACGATGGGTTTTGAGAGCCCGGGCCGGTTGATCGTAATCACATGGCTCGCGGTCGGAGGCAGGCCACCTGCCGTCGAGAGGACATCCAGCAGATGGCGCGAGCCGACGACAGGTACGACAGCATGCGTTTCGCCTATGATGGTGACGACCGCATTGGGTCCTTCGGTAATCTGAAGGGTCACCTGCGGGTTTTTATACATTCCATCAGCAGCCAACTTCTGCGCGATAAGCTCCTCGGCCTGCGTGACCGACAGGCCTTCCAGATGGACGATCCCGATTAGCGGAAGCAGTACCGTGCCGTCATTGTTGATGCGAACCGACGTTGAATACTCTGCATCGGAAAATAACCGGATGGAGATCATGTCCCCAATCGTCAGGACGACATCGCGCTCTCCCGGATACAGGATGGCGGGGTCGGAGGTGGCCGTGAGCGATTGGTTGTATGTCGCGGTACTCGATGTCGCCGGCCCGCTGAATTGGCCCAGAGCAGTAGCCGAGCCGATCAGCAGCAGTACCCCCAGCGCAGCCACGATGCTCCACATGCGTCCCGCAGCAGCCCCGCGGTCTTCCAGACAGTGACGGCTCATGGGGATCATTTCGTATCTCCTTTGCCGGTATTTCCTTTGTCAGAGCCTCTTGGAGGCCATTCCTTGTTGTCGGCCTTGGACTCCCATCCAGCGCTGTCGACACCTGCCGCCGCATACCCGGTGTACCCGTAGTACCCGTAATACGCGTAGTACTCGGGGCTGTTGAGATCGACGGCGTTGAGCACAATGCCAGTGACCGGAGCACCGGAGCGGACCAGCAGATCGCGTGCGCGGCGCATAGCGTGCTTGCTCGATTTGCCATGGCGAACAATCATCACGACAGCATCCGCGTCGCGTGCCAGCACCACGCTGTCGGTGACCGAAAGCAGCGGTGGTGAATCCATGACAATGTGGGTATACATCCCCCGGCAACGCTCCAGCAACTGATGCATCGTCTCGGAGCCGAGCATCTCGGTGGGGAAGGGAGGAACGGGTCCACTGACCAGCACGTCCAGTTGCGGAATCTCGGGCACGTTCTGGATCGCATCCTCGAGGCTGACGCTGCCCGTCAGCACCGACGTGAGCCCCACTTTCCCGTTGAGCCCAAAGCGGTGGTGCACCGTGGGCCGGCGCAGGTCGGCGTCGATGATTAGCACCCGAACATTGCGCTGGGCGAGCACGCAGGCGAGGTTGATCGACACTGTCGTCTTGCCTTCCGACGGCGTTGCGCTGGTCATCAAAATCAGCTTCGGCTCGCCGCCCGCAACCGATAGCAGCAGCGATGTGCGCAGGGCGCGGAAGGCCTCCGAGAACTGAGACTTCGGGCTCGAGAGGGTTCCCAGGTTACGCATCGCCGTCGACAGCGATGTCTCATCCGAGACGCTGCGGCGGGCACGCGGGATCAGCGCCAGGGACGGCAGTCCGGAGACGCTTTCGATCTCCGCCACGCTGCGCAGGCCCGTATCCAGGCTCTCCAGCACGAAGGACAGAATGACGCCAAAGATCAGCATCACAAACGTGTCGACGACAATAATATTCGTGCGCGGCTTGAGCGTTGGCCCCAGGGGCGCATAGGCCGTATCGATGGGCTCGATCTCCGTCGATTCGAGGCCCGCCTCAACCCCGGCGGTCCTCAGGCGCTGCTCCAATCCTTCGTAAAGCGTGCGGTTGGATTCGAACTCACGCTCCCGCAGCGTGTACTCGAGCAGATTGTCGCGCAGCTTGTAGGCTACCGCCTTCTCCGTATCCAGGGCTGCATTGGTCTGTGTCTCCTGCGCCTTGGCGGCCAGATAGACCTGCTTGGTCTCACTTAGGATGCGGTCTTCCTCTACAGCGATCTGCCTCTTTAACTCGGCAATCTGATTCCGGATACCAACCTCTTTGGGGTTGTTCGGCCCAAGCGTGGCGTTGAGTTGTGCAAGGTTGGACTCGGCAATATTCAGTTGATTGCGCAGCGCGGAGACATTGCTCGGGGCATACGCGCTTCCCGCCTGGTCCAGAATGCTGGGATCCATATTGGAAAGCACCTGGTAACGGGTCTCTGCCCCGATCCGCGCAAGCTCCGCCTCACCCACCGCCTTATTCAGCTCGTCCAGCGTCGAGGTGATCTGGTTATCCTTTGGATCGAAGCCGAGAACGCCCAGCTTCTTCTGCAACTCCAGCATCTGCGCCTGGGAGGTCTCGACCTGTTGCTTCAGGTCATCGAGTTGTGTGGAAAAGAAATTCTCTACGCGTTTGGTGGCATCGGCTCGTGACTGGAAGCTGTGTGCGATGTAGTCCTGCACCAACTGGTTAACAATATCGGCTGAAAGTTGGGACTTCCCCGTGGTGCAACTGATAGTGACGATGTCGGTCTTCGGAATCACACCGACGGATATATCTCTTTGCAGCTCCCCGACAACGCGTTGCCGAACCACGGGATCGTCCACATTCTGATAACGTCCCGGAATGCCTGCGAACGCAGGATCATTGGCCAGGTTGCGATCGCGTGCCACGGAGAGCAGCAGCGAGTCACTCTTCAAAATAGCCAGTTCCGTGGGCAGCCGCGATGAGTCTCCCCCGGCGGACGTTGCGCCAATACGATATTGATTCGATGAGCCGCTTCGAATCTCGATCGTCCCCGAGGCCGTGAAGAGTCGCGGCTGGGTCGCGCCTTCATAGAATCCGTACAGCGCTCCGAGGGCGGCAATGGCAAGAATCAGTTTTTTGCGCGTACGAATCGTGACCCATGCTTCCGATAAGGTTGCATCGGCGGCGCTCTGCGGGGTTCCTGTAGATGCAGTAGGAACCTCAGCATCCGCCTGCGGATTCTCAATTGGTGCGGGAGTCATTCGATTTCTAGTCTACGCGAACATCGCCCTTCGGCAAACCTGCTTCCGGGCCTTCAGGGTTTACTTCCGTTGGGATCATAGGGGGGAATAGGTGTACCGGCTGGCGCTCTGCGATAATACATGGAGATTCAGGGGCATATCCCCTTTCAGGTGAATGTTGTTGATGGCTGAGCCAGTTCAAATTGCAGTGGTGGGTTCCGGTTATGTAGGTCTGGTAGCGGCGGTGTGTTTCGCGGAGATGGGCCATTCGGTGATCTGCGTGGATAACGACGAGCGCAAAGTGGCTGCGCTGCAGGGCGGAGACACCCTGATCCATGAAAACTACCTGCCGGAGCTCCTCGAGCGGTATCGCAATACCGGTGTCCGCTTCATGACCGATCTGGGTGAGGCGACGCGCGCCTGCCAGGCCATCTTTGTTGCGGTCGGAACGCCGCAGTCGGAGACCGGCGACGCCGACCTCTCCTATGTGGAAGCCGTCGCCAGCGAGATTGCCCGCTCCATCGATGGCTATAAAGTCATCATCGAGAAGAGCACTGTGCCCGTCTACACCAACGAGTGGATCCGCCGCGTGATCGAACGCAATGGAGTCCACCGCGAAGCCTTTGATGTGGTCTCCAACCCCGAGTTTCTGCGGGAAGGCACCGCGGTCGAAGATTTCCTCCATCCAGACCGTATCGTCATTGGTGCTGACAGCAAGCGCGCCTCCGATCTTCTCAGCGCGATCTACGCCCCGCTGACCGGGGGCGAGTACTACGACCGGCCAGACGCGATCGCGGGATGTTGCTCCGCGCTGAAGCCGCCGCCGTCGCTGCTCACCTCCACCAAGAGTGCGGAGATCATTAAGCACGCATCGAACGCCTTTCTCGCGCTGAAAATTTCGTTTATCAACGCTGTCTCCAATCTGTGCGAAGCCGCCGACGCCAACGTCGAGCAGGTGGCCCAGGGCATCGGACTCGACTCGCGCATTGGCCCGAAGTTTCTTCGTCCCGGCATCGGCTATGGCGGCTCCTGCTTCCCCAAGGACATTGCGGCGTTTCGCTCTGTGGGTGAGCAGATGGGGGTCGACTTCAACCTGCTCAGCGAAGTCGAGAAGATCAACGACAATCAGAAGAAGAGGTTCCTCGGCAAGGTGCGGTCGGCCTTGTGGACGCTGCGCGGCAAGCGGTTGGCCGTCCTGGGCCTGGCCTTCAAGGGCGATACCGACGACATTCGCGAATCCCCGGCAATCGACCTCGTCGAGATGCTGCTGGCCGAGGGCTGTATGGTAGTCGCGTTTGACCCGGCTGCGATGGAGCGCGCCCAGGCCAAACTGCCGCCCTCCGCGCAACTGCGCTACGCCAACAGCATTGACGAAGCGGCCGCCGACGCTGATGCGCTCCTGATCCTGACCGACTGGCGGGAGTTCGCGCGGATCGACCTGATGCAACTCCATACGCTCATGCGCTATCCCATCATCATTGACGGTCGAAACCTCTACGATCCCCAGCGCATGTTAGAGAGCGGTTTCACCTATCTAAGTATTGGAAGACCTTCTGCGACACCCGTGCGCGAAGACGTAAAACTGGCAGTCTGATTTCTCCCGAAATGTGCGAAATCCTGCCGCTGGCAGTATCAAGAAAGGCGGACGGTAAATGACAGAACGACTTGTGCTCGTAACAGGCGCAGCCGGATTTCTCGGTTCGCATCTTTGCGATGCTCTTTTGGCGCAGGGCGATCGAGTAATCGGTGTGGACAATCTTTGCACTGGCACTCTGGAGAATCTTTCTCATCTCAGCAATGAATCTCGCTTCTCCTTTGAGCAGACCGATATCATCTATCCCTTCGATCCCGGGCACGTGGATTTTGTCTTCAACATGGCGTCTCCGGCCAGCCCTGTCGACTACATGCGCCTGGGCATCGAGACCTTGCTGGTGGGCTCCGCCGGAACCATCAACACCCTTGAGATTGCGAAGAAGTATGGCGCCGGCCACCTGCACGCTTCCACCTCGGAGTGCTACGGCGATCCGCTGGTGCATCCGCAGGTGGAATCCTACTGGGGCAACGTAAACCCCATCGGCCCGCGCTCAGTCTATGACGAAGCCAAACGCTTCTCCGAGGCAGCCGTTGCGGCGTATCACCGCTATCACGGCGTCAACACGCATCTGGTCAGAATCTTCAACACCTACGGGCCGCGCCTCCAGCCCAACGATGGCCGAGTCATCTCAAATCTCATGATGCAGGCCCTGCGCGGTGAGCCCCTGACCATCTACGGTGATGGCTCGCAGACCCGCAGCTTCTGCTACTGTTCCGACCTCATCGATGGAATTCTTCGCCTTTCTCGCAGCGACGAGCACGATCCGGTGAACATCGGAAACCCCGATGAATTCACCATCCTCGAGTGCGCCCGTGAAGTGCTGTCCGTGGTAGGCTCTCGCAGCGAACTCGTCTTCAAGCCGCTTCCGCAGGACGATCCCACGCGCCGCCGGCCGAACATTGCGCGCGCGCAAACGCTGCTGGGATGGTCGCCGACAGTGACGCTGCGAGATGGTCTGGAGCGCTCGCTGGAGTACTTCACGCGCTGCGTGGCACATGAAAATGCCCACGCGTAGCGGGCATTTTTCTCAGTAGAGGATCGTTCCCGGCAAGACCTCTGCTACGGCTTCTTGTCCTCTGCGTCCGTATGCAGTTTGGGATACCACTTCAGTTGAACAGCGATCGTGTTGTCGATGTTCGCTCCGTTCCCCGTATTGTCGATGTAAATCGGCGCCTTCCAGCGTTCGAGCTGCATCCACGCATTCAATTCAATATTTTTTCCGAGGCGCTTCACAACGTCGATCTTGAACTGATCCTGCGACGTACCTCCGGGGATGAAGTCCTTCGGGGTGCGCTTGACCATGTATTCCAACTGCACCCACTCATCCGCGGAGAGATGATACGTGAGCCACGCCTGGCCGCCCTTGGCTTCGCGCCCTATCCAGTCGCCCATGATGAGGCCCTTGTTGGTGTAGCCCTGCCGCTGGACGACCTCCCAGTATTCACCCGAGCCATGCTGGCAGATCAGCGTGGAGCAGTCCGTGCTGACGCCTTCAATCCGGAAGTCGAGCTTGGGCATGCCGGGAATCTGCGAGAGGTAAATCCCTGGCCGGTAGTCGGCGCGGCGCGGCGCGCTGATCGGTGACACGTCGTCATGCGAGATCGAATCGGCGTATAGCGTCAGATGATGGCTGACGAACGGCAATCGCCACGAGAAGTTGAAGTCGCTGAAGCGAGCGCCCGGATCGTTCACCGAATACTTTAGCGCGCTATTGGTGTCGCTGATCGAAAAGAAGCTGTTCAGGAACGTGTGGATCGTGATTGGCTCATCGCAGGGAGTGTACGTTCCATTCGGTTGCACGCAGCCGTGTCCATGTCCGCCCCAGATCGCCGTGCGTGAGAAGGCAAACTGCACGTTCTTCGTCGGTGCAAAGCTGAACATCTCCGAATGGACCCATGGCTCGTTGGGCGCCGTGTGGCCCTTGAGCGATCCCACAAAGAAGTCGTAGCGCAGCGGACCCAGCAGATCGGAGAGCCACGGCACATGCATGGGTTCGACGCGATTGATGCGGAAGGAATATATATCTTCCGCATTATTGCTCCAGTTCATCGCGCTGCCCATTCCCGGCCCGTCCCACGAATCGGACTTGCCCGCTGAGATCTCATGGCCCATCACATGGAATGAAAGCGTCGCCTCCACCAGCCGGAATGGATTCTGCGCAGCGATCACAGCTGCTGGAATCGTCGCCTGATTCAGGTTGTAGCCGGAGTAGGAAATCTCATCGATGTTCGACAGCGTCTCTGCGAGGCCGCCGGGTGCCAGCGGATTGCCCGTGTCGGTCGTGGAGTAGCCCGTCCCCGACGGTGCGTGCTGATACTCTCCGCGCACGTACAGCGAAAACCGTCCATACTCATTCAACGTCGCAAACCCGGTGATGTTGTTGAGCCCCGGCTCATAGGGGCGGCCATAGTCCTGCGAAATCGTCTGCCCCAGATGGAAGCTGTCGCGCAGCGTCTGTCCGCTGATGCCCATCACTCTCGTGTAGACGGACTGCACGCCATAAACATTCCCGCGCTTGAAATGTTCTGCAACCGTTGCATCCTCGGCGCCTTCTGACGCGATATATTCGTCCAGCTTGGCCAGCAGGTCGATGGCCTGATCATTGCCGCTGGCGATGATCGCCGGCGACGACTGCTCCAGCATATGCAGCAGGCTGCGTCGCGTCCACGGCCGCATATTGATGAAGGCCGTGCTCAGATATCCCATCGAATACAGCCGCAGCGCCATCGGATAGACGATGCTGTCGACGGGAATGTAGGCGGACCCGAGCGTGTCGTGACGTGGCTTCATTCCATTCGGAGCGTACGCAGGAATAGCCGGTCGCGTTGCCGGTGAAACCTGCTGCGCTGCGGGTATCGCCGGATAAGTTCCGTTCTGAGTGGACGTCGCGCCCGGAATCGCGGGCTGCGTCGATGACGGCGTATTCGAAGGCGCGGGCACATCCTGGGACAGCGCGCCCGGGCCAGCAAGCGCGAGTAAAAGCACAGCCGCAGTTGGCCAGAGGAACGTGGCAGCGTGCCCATGGGGTCTGGGAAAGAGCATGCTTTGAGTGTACTGGGAAGCGGGCCTGTTTGACGGACTCCGCGGCTTGCAACGAAGAGAAAATTCAGGCTGCCAAAAGGGTTGCCAGTCCCAGGAAATTTGTCGAACCGCGCTGCGCGACCTAAACCCTCAGCGCCCCAGGGGAATTTTTCTTGCGGTCATGTACTTCTCCAGCCGTGCAACGGGCTGGCTTGACCGCCGCATCTTCGCTGCATCGCCTGCCGGAGTCATCACCGCCCACAGCACCGCTGGCCCACCGCCCAGTCGCGCACGCAAAACCGACTCCTGCATCACGCGATAAACTGCAACGGCGTCCTCGCCATCCACCGTCAGCACCGGCAGCTTCACGCGCCTTGCCAACCGGCTCATCGCCGCAAAGTCAAGCGCAGCCTCCGTGCGTTTCCGGGAGCGTGCACTCGCTCCTCCCGTCGCGTCCGCAATCGCCAGGATCAGCGGCAACTGTGACTGCTGCGCCCACTCCAGCGCCGCCTTCCAGCCCGGCTCAACCTCACCGGCCCGTGCAAACGCCAGCACCACGCCATCGGCTCCCGCCGCCTGCAGACCTCGCGCCGCAGCTGCGCAAAGACGCAGCCGCTCATCGAGCGAAGAAGCGTCGAGCAGGCTGCCTGTAGCACGGTACTTCTTCGCCGCGGGTGCCAGCGTTGCCGCAACCCCGTCCCCGCCGCGTGGACTCAGCAGGTCGCCCGGAAGCAGATGGATCGAGGTCGCTGCGAGCAGAGCTTCGCGCGCATACCCGCTGGATTTCTGCTTGCGTTCCAGGGCGCGGCATTGCAGCATCAACGCGTGCAGTTCACGAAGCTTGCTATGGGGCAGAAGCGGATTTTCAGACAAGCCGGATGACCTCTCGCGCGGTAATAGTAAATGTTGATGTTCGGAATGATCCTCTCAACGCATACGCTTCGTGCGTTAAGAGGACACGGCCTATGCCCTCGACGCTCCGGCTCCTTCGACCGACAGCCCCAACTCCACGAACGCCTTCTCCGCAACCGCAGCCTTCACCACGCCCTCGCGGGCCAGCTTAGAGAGCGTTGCGGCAACAATCGACTCTGCATCGACCTCGAAGTGGCGGCGCAGATGTTCGCGGTTATCCGAGCGGCCAAATCCGTCCGTGCCCAGCGTAACCAGCCGCGCTCCCAGCCACGGCGCCAGCGAGTCCGGCAGCGACTTCATGTAATCGCTCGCCGCAACAATCGGCCCCGCCGCACCCTTCAGCGCCTCCACCACAAACGGCGTGCGCTCCTTCGCCGCCGGGTGCAGGCGATTCCAGCGCTCCACCTCCAGGCAGTCGCGTCGCAACTCGTTGTAGCTGGTCACGCTCCACACATCCGCCGCGATGTTGTACTTCTCGGCCAGCATCTGCTGTGCGCGCAGCACCTCATTCAAAATTGGTCCGCTGCCAAACAACTGGGCCTTCGCAGCGCCCTTCTCTGCCGCCTTGAACTTGTACACGCCGCGCAGAATCCCTTCGCGCACGCCCTCTTCTTCCGGCATCGCGGGCATCGCGTAGTCCTCGTTGTACATCGTGATGTAGTAGAAGGCATCCTCGCCCTCTTCATACATCCGGCGCAGTCCATCCTGCACAATCACGGCCATCTCGTACACGAACGCAGGATCGTAGGTGATGCACGTCGGAATCGTTCCCGACAGAATTGGCGAGTGCCCATCCTGATGCTGCAATCCCTCTCCGAGCATCGTGGTGCGCCCTGCCGTCCCGCCCATCAGGAAGCCCTTCCCGCGCGAATCCGCAAACGCCCACGCCATGTCGCCGATGCGCTGAAATCCGAACATCGAGTAGTACATATAGAACGGCACCATCGGAATGTGGTAGTTCGCATACGACGTTCCGGCCGCCGTAAAGCTGGCCATCGCGCCGGCCTCGGTAATCCCCTCCTCGAGAATCTGCCCGCCCTTTTCTTCGCGATAACTCAGCAGCATGTCGGAGTCGTGCGGCGTATATTTTTGCCCCTCATGCGCGTAGATTCCGACCTGCTTGATCACCGACTCCAGCCCAAACGTGCGTCCCTCGTCGGGCACAATCGGCACAATCAGCTTGCCGATCTTCGGCTCCTTCAGCAGCCCGCGCAGCATGCCCACAAAGCCCAGCGTCGTCGACACCGACCGCCCGCGCGACCCATCCAGCCACTCCTTGAAGAACTCCAGTCCGGGCGCAACGAAGTCCGACTTCGGCACCTCGCGCACCGGCAGATAGCCGCCTAGTTCCTGCCGTCGCGCCTGCATGTATTGCAGCGCGGGGTCGCTCGGCTCGGGCCGGTAGAACGCCGCGTCCTTCACCGCGCCCGCCGGCAACGGGATGTCGAAGGTGCTCACAAACAGTGCCAGCGATTCATCACTCAGCTTCTTCTCCGAGTGGGTCGCATTGCGCGCCTGCGCCGAGCCCAACCCATAGCCCTTCACCGTCATCGCCAGAATCACCGTCGGCCCGCCCTTGTGCTCCAGAGCGCGCTTGTACGCGTTATAGATCTTCGCCGGATCATGACCGCCGCGATGCAGGCGAATCAATTGGTCATCGGTCTTGTCCTTCACCAACTCCAGCAACTCCGGATACTTGCCGAAGAAATGTTCCCGCAGATACGCTCCGCCCTTGGCCTTGTACGCCTGAAAGTCGCCATCGACGCACTCTTCCATGCGCTTCAGCAGCAGTCCCTGGTGATCGCGCGCAAACAGTTCATCCCAGTCTGCTCCCCAGATCACCTTGATCACATTCCATCCCGCTCCCAGGAACGTACTCTCCAGTTCGTCGATGATGCGTTTGTTGCCGCGCACCGGCCCATCCAGTCGCTGCAGATTGCAGTTCACCACGAAGATCAGATTATCGAGGTGCTCGCGTGTCCCCAGTGAGATTGCGCCCAGCGTATCCACCTCATCGGTCTCGCCGTCGCCCACAAACGCCCAGATCTTCCGGTCAGTCTTTTCGATCAGCCCACGGTTCTCCAGGTACTTCATGAACCGTGCCTGATAGACCGCATTCAGCGGGCCAATGCCCATGGATACCGTTGGAAACTGCCAGAAATCCTTCATCAGCCACGGATGCGGATAGCTCGACAGCCCCGGCTCATCGCGCAACTCATGACGAAAATTCTTCAGCCGCGCATCGTCAAAGCGGCCTTCCAGATATGCGCGCGCATACACTCCCGGCGAAGCATGCCCCTGGAAGTAAATGAAGTCGCCCGGCTGCTCGCCTTTGGCGCTCGGGTACTTCGCCCGGAAGAAGTGATTGAACCCGACCTCCAGCAGCGTAGCCAGCGACGAGTACGTCGAAATGTGTCCGCCGATGCCCGCGTCCTTCTTGTTCTGCCGATGCACCATCGCCATCGCATTCCAGCGAATCAGCACCTCCACGCGCCGCTCCAGCGTGCGGTCGCCAGGATAGGGAACCTCGTCGTACTTTGGAATCGTGTTGCAAAACGGCGTCGTGATCGTGCCGGTAGCGGGAACCCCCGCCTCGCGCGCCCGCGTCCGCAGTGCCGAAAGTACCGCCGCGCCCTGTTCCCAGTCGTGGGCCACAACGTCATCGAAGGCTTCAATCCACTCAGCCACTTCGTCCGTCAGGTCATGCTTAATCGTCTGGTCCACCTGTGTTGCCATCTGTCACACTCCGGGAGATCCTGCCGCGTGAGCGCAGGCACTGCTTCTTTTAAGATAATGCGCCGGACGCCCATCTGCACAGAGCCAGCCCAATCTGCACATCATCCACGCATCTTGCTAGGTCGAATAATCCGCATTGATGCTGACATACTCATGGGTCAGATCGCAGGTAACGAATCGTGCCCGCCCCGCTCCGTGGCCCATCTGGATAGCGATCGTATACTCGCGCGCACTCATCGCAGCGTGGGTCGCAGCCTCGTCAAACGCCGCTGCCCGCACTCCGTATTCAAACACTGGCAGCCCGCCAATGGTGATCACCACCTGCGCCGGATCGAAGGCCACGCCGGCTCTTCCAGCGGCGGCCAGCAGTCGTCCCCAGTTCGGGTCCGCGCTCGACCATGCCGTCTTGCACAGCGGGGAAGTCGCAATCGTCTTCGCAACCGCCCGCGCCTCGCCATCGGAGCCCGCGCCAGAAATCTCCAGCGTCACCACATGCGTCACGCCCTCGCCGTCGTCGACAATCTTGTGTGCCAGTGAGTCGCACACCCTCTGCAGCGCTGCCTCGAAGGCAGGCACCGCCGCACCCTCGGCCGCCACGCCGCTCTTGCCGCTGGCCAGCAGCAGCACCGTGTCGTTGGTGGACATATCTCCGTCGATCGAGATGCAGTTGAAGCTCGTCTTCACCGCCGCACCCAGCATCGCCGCAAGGTGTTCCGAGCATGCCGCAAGATCGGTGAAAAGATAAACGAGCATCGTCGCATGCGGCACCAACTGCGGTCCGATCATGCCCGCGCCCTTCGCGCAGCCAAACAGGTTCACCGTCTTCCCGTCGATCGTGAAGCTCTCCTGTGCGACCTTCAGCTTCGTGTCGGTCGTCAGGATTGCAGTCGCAAAGGCCTCGGCATTCCCCGCCTGATCGCCCAGCGCGGCCTTTGCCGCCGGAACCGCCGCAATCAGCTTTTCCACCGGCAGCGGCACGCCAATAATGCCCGTCGACGACGGAAATATCTCGTCAAACACACATCCGAACGCGTCCGCCACCGCCACGCAACTTCTCCGGCAGGCCTCGATCCCCGGCTCTCCCGTCGCGCAGTTCGCGTTGCCCGCGTTAACCAGTACCGCCGACACGCGGCCACCCGTCAGCGCCAGATGTCTGCGCCCCACCGTCACCGGAGCGGCGACCACCTGGTTGCTGGTAAACATAGCGGCTGCCGCGGCCCCGCCCTCGCAGACTGCCAGCGCCACGTCCGGCTTGCCGCTGGCCTTGATGCCTGCCTTTACCGCGGACCAGCGAAATCCGAGGGGAAGTGTATTCGATAAGGTGGTAGAGATTGCATCGTTCACACTGACCACTTTACCAAGCCCGGCGTATACTCATCGGATATGTGGGTGATGTGCGCGCAACTGACAGATTCGCGCGCGCTCCAGCGGGAGAGATTCGACAAATGAGTACAAACGGTAACGGACATTCGAACGGCAACGGCCAATCCAACGGTAACGGCCATTCAAGCGGCAACTCCAGCGCTCGCGGCAACGGCTACCCGGTGCCCGCGCCGCGCGCGGACTGGATCGTCAAGCGCAAGGAAGAGGCAGCGCGCACCGGCGACTGGAACATGAGCCAGATGCACTTCGCCCGCCTCGGTAAAATCACCGAGGAGATGGCCTTTGTCGCGCACAAGGAGAAGATCTCTCCCGAACTCGTGCGCTCCGAGATCGCCAAAGGCACGATGATTATCCCGGCCAACATCAACCATCCAGAGCTTGAGCCCATGGCCATTGGCGTCGAGTCGCTCTGCAAGATCAACGCCAACATCGGCAACTCCGCGCTCTCGTCCAACGTCGACGAGGAGCTGCGCAAGCTCCATACAGCCGTCCACTACGGCGCCGACACGGTCATGGATCTTTCCACCGGCGGCGACATCCCGATGATCCGCGAGGCCATCCTGCGCCACTCCCCCGTGCCCATCGGCACCGTGCCCATCTACGAGGCCCTGGCCCGCGTCAAGCGCGTCGAAGACCTCAATATCGATGTCTACCTTGAGGTCATTGAGGAGCAGGCGCAGCAGGGTGTGGACTACTTCACCATCCACGCCGGCGTGCTGGTGCAGTACATTCCGCTCGTCTCCAAGCGCATCACCGGCATCGTCAGCCGCGGCGGCGCCATCCTGGCGCAGTGGATGACCGCGCACCACAAGCAGAACTTCCTCTACGAAAACTTCGACCGCATCACCAAGCTCATGGCCAAGTACGACGTCAGCTATTCGCTTGGCGACGGCCTCCGCCCCGGCTCGGTCGCGGACGCCTCCGACGAGGCCCAGTTTGCCGAACTCAAAACCCTCGGTGAACTCACCCGCCAGGCCTGGAAGGATGATGTGCAGGTCATGATCGAAGGCCCCGGCCATGTGCCGCTGGACAAGATCAAGGAGCAGGTCGACAAGGAAGTCGAGCTCTGCGACGGCGCCCCGTTCTATGTCCTCGGCCCGCTGGTCACCGACATCGCTCCGGGCTACGATCACATCACCTCTGCCATCGGTGCAGCCATGATCGGCTGGCACGGCGCGGCGATGCTCTGCTACGTCACGCCGAAAGAGCACCTCGGCCTGCCCAACGAGAAGGACGTGAAGGACGGCATCATCGCCTACAAGATTGCCGCCCACGCCGCTGACATCGCGCGTCACCGCCCCGGTGCCCGCGACCGCGACGACGCCATCTCGCACGCACGCTACACCTTCGACTGGGACAAGCAGTTTGCCCTCTCGCTCGATCCCGAAACAGCGCGCTCCATGCACGACGAGACCCTGCCCGACGACTACTACAAGGAGTCGGCCTTCTGCTCCATGTGTGGCCCGAAGTTCTGCTCCATGAACTGGTCCAGCAAGGTGGACAAATTCAACGAAGAGGTCCACGGCCTCAAGAAGCCAGACCTCACGCAGATCGTCACCGAGCAGATGGCGCTGCGCCACTAACCACATCGCAGGCTGCAAATGAAAAAGGGGTGAGGGTTCGGCCTCACCCCCTCTTTGCATCCTGCAATGTAATCTACTTCGCCGCATCCTCCAGGATCACCGCCGACCGATCCAGCGCTGCCGCCAGTGCATCGAGTTGTCCCTGCGTCCGCGCGTTGTCGACCGCATCAATGCCCTCGTTGACTCCCGGAATCACCACCGCCGCATAGCCCGTGTACTCGCCCGGAGCATAGATCAGGTGCTTGTACCACGCGCGTCGCGGCAGTCCTGCCTCATTCAGCATCGCACTCTCTGCATCGCGCAGCGCCGTGTTCAGCTTCGCTTCCTCCGCTCCCGCAACGCTGGCGGATTGCAGCTTGTACACCTTCTCACCGGCCGCAGCAAAGCGGTTCGCTGCAGCAGTCGCCGCGCCGAAGTCGACGCTCATCTTCGCTTCGGCTGCACGCTTCTGCGCCGCGGCCACATAGCCCACCACCTCTTTGCCGTACAGCCTGTAGTCGTACGGCAGCACATCCGCGTCGGCCATGTGCAGAATCTCCAACCCGAACACGCGAGCCTGCTGCTGTTCATACGCAAACGTCGGGTCCGCGAACTTCGTAAACCACGTGAAGTCGTCAAACGTCGAGTGATACACGCCATACGGTCCGCTCGATCCGATGTCCGTCGAAGGCACGCCCAGGTGCTGGATGAACGGCGTAAAGTCCGAGCCCGAGCCAAGATCGCCTATCGTAACTCCATCGCTCGCAGACGTCTCAGCGTTCACTGCGCCACCTTTGCGGTGCGGGTTCGAGTTCTGCGTTGCCTCCCACTGCTCATACACCGTTCCGCCCCTGGGACTCGGCACCGCGCGCGTCACATCGCGCACAAACTCCTTCAGCGACGGTACTGCCGACGCATCGAAGTCCGGCCCCGCAACGCCCACGTCAGTATTGAAGTAGGCCACCGCATGCGCCAGTTCCTTCGCGTGCATCTCGGCCCACTCGGTTGAACCCATCAGCCCCTCTTCCTCCGCGTCCCAGCTCGCAATCACGATCCGCCGTTTCGGCCGCCATCCCTGCTTCAGCAGATCGCCCAGCCCATGCACCGCCTCCAGCATCGCCGCCGTGCCGCTGTTCGGGTCCACCGCTCCATAAACCCACGCATCGCGATGATTTCCAGCCACCACCCAGTCTTCCTTCTGCTCCGGGTCCGTGCCATCAATCGTGCCCACCACATCCCAGATCGTGCGCAGCTTGTAGTCCTGCACCAGGTTCATGTGCACCTTCACTGCGCCGGTCCCGCCCAGGTGGTAGGTGAAGGGAAGTCCGCCCTGCCACGCGCGCGGCGTCTCCGGTCCATCCAGCGCCTGTAGGATCGGCGTCGCATCCTGATACGAGAGCGGGTTCGACGGGATCGACGGCTGGTTCATCTTCGCTGGGTCCATAATGCGCTCGGAGTCCGGCAGGTCCGGCGTCGACGCAACACCCGGTGTCTCCGGATCTCCCGGATAAATTGGCAGAAACTGCACGCTGCCGCGCTGCACCCCGGTTGCCGGGCGGTACGGCCCACGCGGATACATATCGCCTTTCACATAGCCATCGTCGGCCGGGTCGGAGTAAATCAGCACGCCCGCCGCCCCATATTGTTGCGCGATGTAGACCTTTACTCCGCGAAAGTTTTCGCCATAGCGCACGATGACGATCTTGCCCTTCACGCTCACCCCCAGCGAGGCCAGCTTCTTGAAGTCCTCCAGCGTGCCAAAATTCGCATACACCACATCCGCCGTGACATCGCCCGACGGCGACGACCCATGGAATGCAGGCAGGATGCGCGGATCATTCTGGAATGGATCGCCGCCATACGCTGTAGGATCTACGTGCTCAGGCGTTGGCCCCGACATCAGCTTTTTCCCACTGCCGTCGAACGCCTCAATCTCAATCTTCACCGGCTTGTTCAGCCACACGCGGAACGGCTGAATCGTCGTCTGCAAACCGGCGGCCTTGAACTTCTCGGCGACATAGAGCGCAGTCTGGTGGTCCTCCGGCGAACTCGCCCAGTGTGGCGCCGCCGTCAGAATCTTCAACTCTTCGCCCGCCAGTTTTGCGTCGGGAATGCCCAGGAACGCATGGTCCCACCGCGCCTGCTGCGAGAAGTCACCGTAACCGAACACGCGCGCCGCAGGCGTTTGTGCGTTCGTAGCACCAGAAGAAAGAAGAGGGAAGACGAGCAATGAAACGGCCCAGGCTGCAAATCGACGCATGATAGAAAGCTCCTGACGAATTGTTAGGAGTGTACGTGAAGATCGCAGTTGGGCCGCAACAAAACTAGACAGGCTGGGTGCAGAATTTGCAGCGAGTCGCCGCCACCGGAATGTCGCCGAGGCACTGTGGGCAGGGCTTCGTCGTAGGTGCAGCCGCCACCGGTGGATTGAATTTCTTCAGCAGGTACTGCGTCGGCAGCACGAGAAAGAAGTACACCACCCCGGCGATCAGCAGAAAGTTAATAATCGCGGTGAGGAATGTTCCGTACTTGATCTCGCCACCATGCAGGTGCCCCACCAGGTAGTCGAAGTTCGGCTTCCCTACGACCGCACCGAGCAGCGGGTTGATGATGTTGGTCGTCAGCGCCGTGACAATCGACGTGAAGGCAGCGCCGATGATGACCGCGACCGCTAGGTCCATCACATTGCCGCGCAGGATAAAATCGCGAAATCCCTTAAGCATAGAACCTCCGGAGCATTGAAATCGAAAGGCTTGATTGTTCGGCGAGTATAGCGCACGGCCTGCTCCATGCGGTAGAGGGTCATTCCGCTAAACCCGCCGATCGACGTATCCTTGACGTATGAGTGCTTCCGCCATGCGCATCCGCCTCCTGGCCTTCGGCTCCCTGAAGGCTGCCGTCTCTGTTGGCGGCGACTGGCGCGAAGTCAGCGCCGGCGAGTCCGTTGCCAGCCTGCTCGCGAAGCTCTGCAATGAAGGAGTGATTGACCCGGCAGCGCTTCGCTCCGCGGCCATCGCCGTGAACCAGGAGTACACCACCCGCACGCACACCCTGCACGATGGCGACGAGGTCGCAATCCTTCCGCCCGTCAGCGGCGGCGCCGAGTCCGGCCAGTCCAATCCCTCCCCCCGCATCGCCCTCGTGAGAGACCCCATCGATGCTGCCGCCATCGACCGCGAGATCAAATCCGGCGCCGACGGAGCCGTCTGCCTCTTCGACGGCATCGTGCGCGACAACTCCCGCGGCCGCCGCACCCTGCACCTCGATTACGAGGCCTACGAAGAGATGGCCCTCAAGCAGATGCACCTCCTCCGCGTCGAGGCTATCGAGCACTTCGGCGTGCGCGAGGTCGCCATCGTCCATCGCCTCGGCCGCCTCGCCGTTGGCGAAACCAGCATCTTCATCGCCGTCGCCTCCGCTCATCGTGCCGCCGCCTTCGACGCCTGCCGCTGGGTCATTGACACCCTGAAAAAAACCGTCCCCATCTGGAAGCGCGAGCAGTTCATCGACGGCGCTGTGTGGGCCGACGGCGAGCCCTTCCCCGACGACCTCACCCAAAATCCCATCGCGAATCCCCCAGAGAATTCCAGATGAGCCTCGCGCTCAGCACCATCGCAACCGCTCTTCTGCTTTTCCTTCCCGCAGTCGCAGCGCCGCAGTCGCAGCAGGTCGCACCCCTTCAGCCTCCGCCGCTCGCCGCCAGCGCGGCTCCGATCCCCACCCTCCGCATCGACGCCCGCCTCGTTAGCGTCGCGCTCAACGTCACCGACGAGCACGGCGCACCCGTCCCCCATCTCGCCGCCGGCGACTTCGATCTCACCGAAGACAACCGACCCCAGCGCATCGCCTTCTTCGACAGCGAGCAAACCACCCCGCTCGACATCGTCCTTGCCGTCGACTCCAGCGAGAGCATCTTTCCTGACGACCATCTGGAGCGCGATGCCGCCCGCAGCTTCGTCACGTCGCTCCTGCGCCCGCAGGACCGTATCGACCTCATCACCTTCTCCGACAACGTCGACGAACTCGTTCCCTTCACCAACGATCCCAGGCTCGTGGACAGAGGTCTCGATCGCATCCACCCCGGCGACGCGACGGCTCTCTACGACGCCATCACGCTTGCCAGCCAGCGCCTCGCCGAGACGCCATCCGCCAACGCCTCCCGTCGCGTCCTCGTCCTCCTCACCGACGGCGAAAACACCACGCGCCACGGCACCTACGCCTCCGCCCTTGAGGCTGCCGAGCGCGCCGGCGCCATGATCTACGCCCTGATCCTCGTGCCCGTCCAGGCCGACGCAGGCCGCAACACAGGCGGCGAGCACGCTCTCATTCAGCTCGCCGCGGACACCGGCGGCAAGTCCTACGACGTCGCGCAGCCGGACGATCTCGCCCCCGCCCTGCAGCACGTCTCCGCCGACCTTCGCACCCAGTACGCCCTCGGCTACTACGCACCACCGCACTCCGCCGCATCCTCGCCGCTCCGCCACATCCATATGCAACTCAAGGACCCCGCTCTGCGTGCGCGTTACACCCTCCGCTATCGCACCGCGTACTTCGCCAGCCCGCAGCCCTGAGACCCGAACCCTGAGACATTCCGCAAGCGCTCACCGTACAATCTCTTCATGGCGACGAAGAAGCGGCACAAAGGACCACCCGCAGGCGAGACCGGACAGGAAGCCTTGTACCTGAAGTCGCTCAGCGACCGCCAGGTTCCCATCTCCGTCAAACTCCGCGACGGCGAAGTTGTCAGTGGCTGGATCGAGTACTTCGACGACATGATGCTCCGCCTCACCCGCGAAGGCAAGCCCAACCTTTTCATCTACAAATCGCACATCCGCACCATCACCGAGGGTGGACCCTCCGTCCAGCGGCGCAGCCCCAACCGTAAAGAGAGCGCAGGGTAGCGAATGTCCGATCTTCTTCTCACCGCAGAGTCCATCGCACGCGAGGCCGGCGCCCTGCTGCATGAGTTCTACCGCCGTGGCGTCCGCACCGAGTACAAAGGCGACGTCGATCTCGTCACCGAAGCCGACCGCGCCAGCGAGGCCCTCATCGGCGCTCGCCTCCGCGCCGCCTTCCCCAATCACGGCATCTACGGCGAAGAGGGAACGCGCGAGGGCATGGACAGCGAGTTCCGCTGGTATGTCGATCCGCTCGACGGCACCACCAACTTCGCGCACGGCTTCCCCGTCTTCTGCGTCGTTCTCGGCTGCGAGTACCGTCCTCAAGGCCTCGCCGCAGACCACGATGGCGAGATCATCGCTGGCGTCGTCTACGACCCGCTGCGAGATGAGATGTTCTCCGCCGCACGCGGTGCCGGCGCCACACTCAACGGTGAGCCCATCCACGTCTCCCACACCCGCACGCTCGATGAATCCCTCATCGCCACCGGCTTTCCCAGCAAGAAGCGTCACAACAGCCCCAACGTCCACTTCTATCAGGAGTTCACGCTGCGCTCGCACGGCGTTCGTCGCGCCGGTTCCGCCGCCATCGATCTCGCCTACGTCGCCTGCGGCCGCCTCGACGGCTACTGGGAGTTCCAGCTCAACCCCTGGGACACCTCCGCCGGCTACCTGCTGGTCGAGGAGGCCGGCGGCCGCATCACCCACTTCGACGGCAGTAAATTCACCCTCGACAGCCGCGAGATCCTCGCCACCAACGGCCTCATCCACCCCGAGATGGAGCACCTCTTCTCCGACATGTTCGCCGGCCGCAACCTCGAACCCATCTGCACGCCAGCCGAGTTCGCCGCCCGCCGCGCCGCTCAGACACTCTAGTCGCCGCATACGTCCCGGGCGGTTACTGTAAATTTACGAACGTTCTTCGGACGCTTCCTGCGTTGTTGCTAAAATAGGTAAAATACTCGTGAAGTTTTGAGTCATAGCAGAATCAAGGAGAAATTGAGATGGCGTATGTAATCGCGGAACCCTGTATTGGCACCAAAGACCGGGCTTGTGTGGACG
>JAJYBU010000006.1 GCA_021778845.1 Acidobacteriota bacterium | reverse complement strand
AGCTAACCCCTGTCGATGCAATATCTTATCTGCAACCCGCCTGAATAGAAGACTTTACGAGGAAAACAGCCTTAACCCCATCCCGCTGAATACTTTACGAGAAAAAGTCGGGGGGGGGGGGGAGGGGGGTGCCTACCCACGCTTGGCCCGAAACCGATTCGCCAGCGCAAACTCATCGCGCAGTTCCGGAGTCCGCAGGTTCTCGCGCACGTACGCCAGCCGCTGCTCCAGCGCCGCCAGGGTCGCCGCAATCGCCTCCGTATTGGTCATCGCCACATCGCGCCACATACTGTAGGGGCTGGCTCCCAGCCGCGTCATCTCCCGCAGCGCGCGTCCGCCAACCGCTCGCAGGTCATCCTGAAAAGCGCTCGTCTGCATCGCAGCCTTTTCCGCAGCATCCGCAGCGAACTCGTCCTCCAGCATCGCGCTCATGGCCGTAGCCACCATCTGCGGCAGGTGACTCACCCACGCGCACACCTCATCGTGCCGTGCCGCATCCATATCCCGCACCCGCGCGCCAAAGCCCGCAACCGCAGCGCGCCAGCTTCCTTCCATCGCCGACTCCTCCGCACCCATCGGCGTAAACAACCAAACCGCGTCTCGAAATAAATCCGCCTCCGCCAGCGCCGCGCCGCCCGATTCCTTCCCTGCCATCGGATGTCCGGGCAGAAACCGCGCCCGACCCGGCCGATTAAATAGCCCCGCAGCCAGCGCCGCAATCTCGCGCTTCGTGCTCCCCACATCGGTCACCAACTGGTCCTCGCCAAGCACCGGCGCAAGCCGCTCCATCCAGTCCAGGATCGGCAGCACCGGCGTCGCCAGCACCACCACATCCGCATCTGTCTCCAGCACCGCGTCTCGTCCCGCCAACGCACTGTCAATCGCCCCAAGCTCGCGCGCCGCCTGCAACTCCGCAGCGTTCGCATCCCAGCCCACAACCTCGCCCGCAAACCCCTTGGCCTTCAGCGCCAACCCCACCGAAGCCCCAATCAACCCTGTCCCGACGATCGCAACGCGCCTCATCGAGACTCCTCCTGTCTCCTCAAAACACGATGCGTAAACGCCCTCGCATTCGGTCCGCGATAATCCCCCGCAACCTGCCCCTTGCCGCGCAGCACATACTTGTACGTCGTCAGCCCTTCCAGCCCAACCGGCCCGCGCGCGTGGAACTTGCTCGTACTGATCCCCACCTCCGCGCCAAACCCATACCGAAACCCATCCGCAAACCGCGTCGACGCATTATGGAACACTCCCGCAGCGTCCACCTCGCGCAAAAACCGCTCCGCCGTCGCTGCGTCCTCGGTGATAATGCTCTCCGTATGCGCCGATCCATGCGCATGGATATGCTCCATCGCCGCATCCAGCCCCGCAACCACACCCAGCGACACCGCCAGCTCCCCATACTCGGTGTGCCAGTCATCCACCGCCTCAACCTCCACATCACGCAGCAACTCCCGCACCAGCGCATCCCCATGCAGCGCAACGCCCTTGGCGCGTAGCCGCTCTGCCAGCTTCGGCAGGAACTCCGCCGCAATCCCCCGATGCACCAGCACCGTCTCCACCGCATTGCACGCCGCAGGGTAATCCGTCTTCGCGTCCTCAATCACCCGCAGCGCCAGCGCCTCATCCGCGCTCTCATCCACGTAGATATGGCACACGCCCTCCGAGTGTCCCAGCACCGGAATCCGCGTATTAGCCTGCACATACTCCACCAGCGCCTTGGACCCACGCGGAATCACCATATCCACCAGTCCATGCATCCCCAGCAGCTCCTGCGCCCGCTCCCGACCCACCACCAGCCCCACCGCATCCTCCGGCAGCCCCTGTGCCACCAGCGCCTCCCGCAGCACCCGCACCAGCGCCGCCGCGGTTCCCTCAACCTCTTTCCCTGCCTTCAGGATCACCGCATTGCCCGACTTCACTGCCAGCGCCGCAATCTGCGTCACCGCATCCGGCCGCGCCTCAAAGATCACCGCCAGCACCCCCAGCGGCACACTCATCTTCTGCAGATTCAGACCTTCATCCAACTCAGTCGCATCCAGCACCCGCCCCAGCGGATCAGGCAGCGCCGCCACCGATCGCACCTGCTCCACCATCTCCTTCAGCTTCGCCGCATCCAGCTTCAGCCGCGCCAGCGTAGCCGGAGCCAACCCCTCCGCCCCGGACTCAGCCAGCCGCACATCTTCGCCATTCGCAGCCAGCAACTCCACGCTCGCTGCATCAATCGCCTTCGCCATCGCCTCCAGCGCAGCATTTCGCGCCGCGTCATCGAGAGGTGCAAGCACCCGCGAAGCTCCCTTCGCAGCCTCCGCTATCGCCCGCGTGCTGCGTGCGTCCTTCGCCGCCGGAGCCGCTTCTGCGCTCATCGCGCAGCCTTCTCCTGCAACGGCGCAAAGTGCGTTCCGATCGCCTCTCCCGAGACAATACGTTCCAGCACATGCGGCGTGCGGCCATTCGCAATGATCACCCGCTTGCCCGCGTGCAGCACAATCCGCGCCGACTCCAGCTTCGAGATCATCCCTCCGCGCCCGCGCCCATTACTCCCATCCGCAAGCGCAAGAATCTTCTCATCGATCACATCAACCTTCTTGAGCACCGCCGCGCCCGGCTCCGTCGGACTGCGATCATACAGCCCGTCCACGTCTGACAGCAGGATCAGCACGTCCGCCCCGATATGCTTCAGCAGCAACGCCGACAGCTTGTCGTTGTCGCCAAAGATTCTCTCCCTCTGCCGCGACTCCGTCGGCCGGTCCAACTCCACCGTCGACACCGTATCGTTCTCATTCACAATCGGGATCACGCCCATCGTCAGCAGCGCATCCAGTGCCGCGCGCAGGTTCGTATGGCGCGTCGCATCGCGGAAGTCGTCCTCCGTCAGCAGCACCTGCGCAATCGGGCACCCCAGCCGGTCGAACGCATCGTCATACAGCGACATCAGCCGCGATTGCCCGATGGCCGCACACGCCTGGATCTGCGCCACCACCGTCGGCCGCTCCATCAGCCCCAGGCGCTCCATCCCCAGGCCCACCGCGCCCGACGACACCACCAGCACCTCGATGCCCTGCGCACGCAGCTCCGCAACCTGCTCCACGAGTCCGCAAAGCAGCCCCAGCGCCACCTTGCCATCCGGCCGCATAATGACATTCGTTCCGAGTTTGACGACAATCCGATGCAAAGCCCGGTCCTCCTGATTCTTAAGCATGGATCTGAGACACCGCCGGAGCAATCGTACGATCAACGATCGGCGCAAGCCGGCGCAGCTTCTCCACCAGCTTCACCAACTGCTCCGGTTGCAGCGACTGCGCTCCATCCGACAGTGCCTTATCCGGATTCGGATGCATCTCCATCAACAATCCATCCGCGCCTGCAGCCACCGAAGCCAGCGCCATCGGCGGCACCAGGTCGCGCTTGCCCACACCATGCGACGGATCGCCCAGCACCGGCAGATGCGTCAGCTTCTTCAGCACCGGAATCGCGGAGACGTCGTACGTGTTCCGCGTATACGTCTCAAACGTGCGAATGCCGCGCTCGCACAACATCAGGTCATAATTGCCGCCCGACAAAATATATTCGGCGCTCAGCAGCACCTCTTCGATCGTCGCCGCAATGCCGCGCTTCAGCAGCACCGGCTTGCGCACGTGGCCAAGCTCCCGCAGCAGGTTGAAGTTCTGCATGTTGCGCGCTCCCACCTGGAAGCAATCAATGTACGGCAGCATCAGCTCGATCTGCGAGATCTCCATCACCTCGGTGATCACCAGCAGCCCAAACTCATCGGCAGCCTCGCGCATGATCTGCAGGCCTTCCACGCCCATACCCTGAAAGCTGTACGGCGAACTACGCGGCTTGAACGCTCCCCCGCGCAGGAACTGCGCACCCGCCGTAGCCACCTGCTGCGCACTCAGGCGAATTTGCTCACGGCTCTCCACCGAGCACGGCCCGGCCATGATGACGACCTCATCGCCGCCCACCACCACGCCGTTCGGGAACGTAATCCGCGTGCCCTCCGGCCGGAATCCACGCCCCGCCAGCTTGTACGGCGACGAGATTCGATACGCCTGGTGAACACCCGAGAGCACCTGAAACTCCGTGACCTCGAAGTGTGCCGGCGTTCCCACGCCAGCAAGAATGGTTTGCACCTCACCCGTTGTGCGGTGGACGTTGAAGCCGAGTTCCACCATTCGCTCAATCACATTCTGAATCTGTTCATCGGTGGCGTGGTCCTGCATAGCGACGATCATCACGGTATTCCTCTATAAATCCTGCTTGAATTTTGTCCTGCGTCAAATTCCTGCCGCCTGGCGACGCCGCCGATCAGGCGACACCACGCAACGGCAAATCCTTCATCCCTGGTGAGGACGCTGCAACGTCCGCATCACATCCATCAACCGCTCATACACGTCCTGCACCTGCGCTCCCGAGAGCGGTCCCGGGTTAATCTTCTGCACGTGCTCAAACACCGCCTGCTCGCGTTGTGGCTCATAGATCGGCGCGCTGCTCTTAGCCTTCAGCAACCCAATCTCGACAGCAGCGGCCGCACGCTGGCTGAGCAACTGCACAATCTGCTCGTCCAACTCATCAATCTTGTTACGCCAATCAGAAATGTCCATGCTGCCTCATGTCGCGAGCCCGCATCGCTCGCAAAGTTGACCTGAAAGTTGTTCCCGGAAGTTGCATCCAGGCTGGGGTAGGACGCGGGCCGCACTCTGCCACGCCCCAATCTTCGGGCTGAAAGCAGCCCGATGTAATGATACGTGTTTTGTTTACTGGCCCGATCATGCATTTTCCGTTCCGCCGCTCAGCCTGCGGACAAACTCTCCCACGGCCTTCGGAGCCTCCGCCGCTGCTGTCTTCTCAATCAATCCAACGATCGCACTGCCCACCACCGCCGCATCCGCAAACTCTCCCACGGCCCGCACATGCTCCGGCGTTGACACCCCAAACCCCAGCGCAATCGGCAGCGTCGTAAACTTCCGCAACCTCTCCACGAGCCCCTTCGCATCGCTCGCCAACTCCGTCTGCGTCCCCGTAATCCCCACCCGCGAGATCGCATACACGAACCCCAGCGAGTTCTCCGCTATCGCCTTCAGCCGCTCATCCGGCGACGTCGGCGCAGCCAGAAACACCGGCACCAGCCCGGTCGCGTGCATCACCTTCAGATACTCACCGGCTTCTTCAACGATCATGTCCGTCAGCAGCACGCCATCCGCGCCCGCGTCCTTTGCGGCCTTCGCAAACTTCTCCAAACCCATCTGCAGCACCGGATTCAGATAGCTGAACAAAATAATTCCGGCCTCGGCCCGTGCCGCGCGAATCTCCTTGCAGATCCCCAGCACATCGATCAGCCGCGTGCCCTTCGCCACCGCCCGCTCACTGGCCCGCTGAATCACCGGCCCGTCCGCCAGCGGATCACTGAACGGCACGCCCAGCTCAATCACATCCGCGCCATTGTCGATCGCCGCCAGCGCCATCTCGCGCGTCGTCGCCAGATCCGGATCACCAGCCGTAAAGTAAATCACCAACCCCGGTTTTTTATGAAAGTGAATCGCCATTACAGCCCACTCACCTTTCGCGCTCCATCGCCACTCAAGTCCATCTCGCGCGTCAAAATTCCAATATCCTTATCCCCTCGCCCGCTCACATTCACGATCACAATCTTGTCCTTTCCCATCTTCGGAGCCAGCTTCATCACCTCGGCAATCGCATGCGCGCTCTCCAGCGCCGGAATAATCCCCTCCGTCCGCGACAACACCTTCACCCCCTCCAGCGCCTCATCGTCAGTCGCGCTCGTATACGTCGCGCGGCCCGAGTCATGCAGCATCGCATGTTCCGGTCCCACACTCGCATAATCCAGCCCCGCGCTCACCGAGTGCGTCGCCGCAATCTGTCCCGCCGCATCCTGCAGCACATAGCTGTACGTTCCCTGCAGCACCCCCGGAACCCCGCCGCCATTGGGTGCAAATCGCGCCGCATGCTCACCCAGCGCCATCCCGCGCCCGCCAGCCTCCACACCAATCAGCGCCACATTCTGCTCCGGAATAAATTCATAGAACGCTCCAATCGCATTCGATCCCCCGCCTACACAGGCGATCACAGCATCCGGCATCCGTCCCTCATGCTCCACAATCTGCCGCTTCATCTCCTTCGAAATCACGCGCTGAAAATCACGCACCATCGTCGGATACGGATGCGAACCCAGCGCGCTCCCGAGAATATAAAACGTCGTCCGAACATTCGTTACCCAGTCGCGCATCGCCTCGTTGATCGCGTCCTTCAGCGTCGCCGACCCCGACCCCACGCCCCGCACCTCCGCGCCCAGCAGCCGCATCCGGAACACATTCAACTCCTGCCGCCGCATGTCCTCCTCGCCCATGTAGACCACGCACTCCAGCCCGAACAGCGCGCACACCGTGGCCGTCGCCACCCCATGCTGCCCCGCGCCGGTCTCCGCAATAATCCGTTTCTTCCCCATCCGCCGAGCCAGCATCACCTGTCCCAGCGCATTGTTAATCTTGTGCGCGCCCGTGTGCAGCAGGTCTTCGCGCTTCAAATAAATCTTCGCGCCCCCCAGCGTCTCCGTCAGCCGCTTCGCAAAGTACAGCGGCGTTGGCCGCCCACAGTAATCCTTCAGCAACCCATCCAACTCCGCATGGAACGCCGGATCGGCCTGCGCCTCCGCGTACGCCGCGTCCAACTCCAGCAGCGCCGCCATCAGCGTCTCCGGAACATACCGTCCGCCATACGCGCCAAACCTTCCCGGCGCACTATTCGTCGCCACGCCCGCCGGTCGAACCATCGTTGCAGTAGTACCCATAACCATTCCGTCCTCATCAACGCCAAAAGCTGCCACAAAACACGAAAGCCGCAACCTGTAAGGTCGCGGCTCGGGGAATCTAGAAATCGCCGGTGTTACGCTTCAACTCCGTACGATGCTACTCCACCGATGCCGCTACGATAGGCCAGTAGCGGAACGACGGGGTAAATCGCGGGCTGAAGAAAAACTGCATGCGTTCACTTTACACCGGCTGCGGCCACTCTGCAACTAGCGCCTCATCGCCTCTCCCGCCGTACGTGCAGCTTCCACAAACGCGCGCAGCCGCCCCGGGTCCTTCTTCCCCGGCGACGCCTCCACCCCACTCGCCACATCCACGCCCCACGGATCGAGCGCAGCTATCGCCTCTGCAACATTCTCCGCACTCAATCCACCCGCCAGAATCACACGTGGCCCTGGCCCCCGTGCACCCCCCCTCGCTCTCATCACCCGCCGCACAATCTCCGCAACATGCGCCCAGTCCATCGCCACGCCCATCCCCCCCGACGCCCCAGCCTTCGCTGCATCAATCAGCACCGCCCACACCGCCGGATCCTTGAACACCGCCGCCAGTGTCCACTCGAACCGGTCATCCGCAGCCTCGCGTCCCTCCGCATCCAGCGCGTCCACCGTATACGCCACCGTCTGAATGATCTTCAGGTCACCGCCAAACTCCGCCGCCAGCGCGTGCACCCGCTCCGCGTCGAACGCCCCATGAATCTGCGCAGCCGTCAGCCCCGCAAGCTTCACACAGCGCGCCATCTCATACGGATCATCGGTAGCAAAAACCCCCACCGTCTCCACGCCCACCGGAAGCTCCCGCACAATCTCTTCCACCTGCTCGGACAGCACCCGCCGCTTGCTCGGCGCGAACACGAACCCCACAGCATCCACGCCCAACTCCACCGCCAGGCGAGCATCTTCCAGATTCGTATTCGCGCAGATCTTGATGAACATCCCCGCTAGCTCTCCTCCCTGCGCAGCAGGTGCGCCAGCGCCCCACCCGGTCGCGACTCCCGCATCAGCGACTCGCCAATCAGAAACGCATCAAACCCTGCCTCCCGCAGCCGCAGCATATCCGCCTGCGTATAGATCCCGCTCTCGGCCACCCGCACCGCACCCTTCGGCAACCTCTCCGCCAACTCGCACGCTCGCTCCAGCGACACCTCAAACGTGCGCAGATCGCGGCTATTCACGCCCACGCACTCGCACTCCAGCGCCAGCGCGCGGTCCAACTCCGCCGCGTCATGCACCTCGCACAACACATCCAGTCCCTGCGCCCGCGCACTCTCCCGCAGCCTCTTCAACTCCGCATCCGTCAGCGCCGCTACGATCAGCAGAATCGCATCCGCGCAGTTCGCCCGCGCCTCCAGCACCTGGAACTCATCCACCATAAAATCTTTTCTCAGGCACGGAATCCTGACCGCTGCCGAAGCCAGCCGCAGGTTCTCCAGCGACCCCTGAAAAAACTTCTCATCGGTCAACACCGACAGCGCCGCCGCTCCCCCCGCCTCCAACTCCGCAGCCAGCCCCGCCGCATCGAACTCATCGCGGATCACACCCTTCGACGGCGAAGCCTTCTTCAACTCCGCAATCACCGCCGGCGCATGTTCCGCATAGGTCCGCAGCGCGCGCGCAAATCCCCGCGGCGTATGCGCCGCTGCAGCCTGCTCCAGCGCCCGCACATCCGCCGCCGCCTTACGCTCGGCCACCACCACGCGCGTATGCGCCAGAATCTCCGGCAAATACATCGTCCGCTTTGAACTCTCCATCTCCATCACCCCTCCATGCTACGCCACGTCTCACGCAAAACAGCGAGTCCGACCTCGGACTCGCTGCTCGCTCCTGTTTTCTATTTCCTGCCTTACGCCTTCCCTGCCAACTGCCGCAGCACGTACTGCAAAATTCCTCCGTGCTGGTAGTAGAGAATCTCCTGCGGCGTATCAATGCGCACCGTCACCGGGAACGTCTTCGTCTTCCCGTCGGCCGCAGTCGCAACCACCTTCAGCGTCTTGCCGCCCTCAAACTTCGAGTCCAGCATCGCCTTCAGTTCGCCCGGCCTGGTGCCCAGCGTGAACGTCTCTTCGCCGGTCAGCCCAACCGAGTCAACGTTCGCGCCCGTCTCAAACTGCAGCGGCAGAATCCCCATCCCGACCAGGTTCGACCGGTGAATGCGCTCATAGCTCTCCGCAATCACAAACCGAATCCCCAGCAGGCATGGGCCTTTTGCAGCCCAGTCTCTGCTCGATCCCGAGCCGTATTCCTTACCGGCAAGGATCGCCAGCGGCGTACCGCGCTTCGCATACTCCACGCTCGCGTCATAGATGCTCATCCCCGTTCCCTCAGGCAGCAAACGCGTCACACCGCCCTCCGTTCCCGGAGCCAGCTTGTTCCGCAGCCGCACATTGGCAAACGTTCCGCGCACCATCACCTCATGGTTGCCACGACGCGAGCCATACGAGTTGAAGTCCGCAGGCTTCACTCCATGCTCCGTCAGGTACTTGCCCGCCGGACCATTCAGCTTGATCGAGCCCGCCGGAGAGATATGGTCCGTCGTCACCGAATCGCCCAGCACCGCCAGCACGCGGGCTCCGGCAATGTCCTTCACCTCCGCCGGCGTTGCAGGCATCCCATCAAAGTACGGAGCCTTGCGGATGTATGTCGAGTCCTTCTCCCAGCCATACGTCTCGCCCAGCGGGAACTTCAGGTTCTGCCAGTTCGCATCGCCATCGCTCACCGTCGCATACTGCGTCTGGAACATCGTCGAGTCAATGCAACTCGCCACCGTATCCGACACCTCTTTCTGCGACGGCCAGATGTCCTTCAGGTATACAGGCTTGCCGTCCTTGCCCTTGCCCAGCGCGTCCTTCTCGAAGTCATGCGAGATATGTCCGGCCAGTGCATACGCCACCACCAGCGGAGGACTCATCAGGTAGTTCGCCCTCACCTCTGGCGAAATCCTTCCCTCAAAGTTACGGTTCCCGCTCAGCACGCTCACCGCAACCAGATCATGCTCCTCAATCGACTTCGACACATCCGTCGGCAGCGGTCCCGAGTTGCCAATGCACGTCGTGCATCCATACCCGACCACGTTGAACCGCAGCGCATCCAGATACGGCAGCAGCCCCGCACGCGTGTAGTAGTCCGTCACCACCCGCGAGCCCGGCGCCAGCGACGTCTTCACCCACGGCGGCGTTGTCAACCCAGCCTCCACCGCCTTCTTCGCCAGCAGTCCGGCGGCCACCATCACGTATGGGTTCGATGTATTCGTGCAGCTCGTAATCGCCGCAATCACAATCGAGCCATCGGACAGATACTTGTCCGGATTCACGCCGAAACGTCCCTGCACCGAGTGCACCTTGTCCGCTTCGCCCGCCGCATCCAGCACGCCCGCCGAGCTCGTCAGGTCGCCATTCTTCGACGCGTGCCCGCCATCGCCCTCCCAGCGCACCATCTGCCGCACCACGCTCTTGTTCGCGTTCGGTCCCTGCAACGCCGGCAGTTGTTCCGCAAAGCTCGCCGGCGTCTTCGACAGCAACACCCGGTCCTGCGGCCGCTTCGGCCCCGCCACGCTCGGCTCCACGGTGCTCAAATCCAACTGCAGCGTTGCGCTGTACTCTGCCTCTACCGCGCCCGCCGTATGGAACAGTCCCTGCGCCTTGTAGTAGGCCTCCACCAGCGCCACCTGCTCCTCCGTGCGCCCCGTCAGCCGCAGGTACTTCAGCGTCTCCTCGTCCACCGGGAAGATCCCGCACGTAGCTCCATACTCCGGCGCCATGTTCGCAATCGTCGCTCGATTCGCCAGCGGCAACTCGCTGATGCCCGATCCATAGAACTCCACAAACTTGCCGACCACGCCAAGCTTGCGCAGCATCTGGGTCACAGTCAGCACCAGGTCGGTCGCCGTCGTGCCTTCCTTCAGCTTGCCTTCCAGCTTGAACCCGACCACCTGCGGCACCAGCATGCTCACCGGCTGGCCCAGCATCGCAGCCTCGGCCTCAATGCCACCCACGCCCCAGCCCAGCACGCCCAGCCCATTGATCATCGTCGTATGCGAGTCCGTGCCCACCAACGTGTCCGGATACGCCGTCACGCTGCCATCGGCCTCCTTCTTGGTAAACGCCACGCGCGCCAGGTACTCCAGGTTCACCTGATGGCAGATGCCCATCCCCGGCGGCACCGCCGAAAAATTATGGAACGCCGTCTGTCCCCACTTCAGAAACGCATAGCGCTCGCGGTTGCGCGTAAACTCCAGCGCCGTATTCAGGTCATACGCATTCGCGCTGCCGTACTCATCCACCTGCACCGAGTGGTCAATCACCAACTCCGCCGGCACCAGCGGATTGATCTTCTCAATCTCCGCCTGCCCGCCGCCCAGCACCTTCATCGCATCGCGCATCGCCGCCAGATCGACCACCGCGGGCACGCCCGTAAAATCCTGCATCAGCACGCGCGCCGGCATAAACGCAATCTCGCGCGACGGCTCAGCCTTCGCGTCCCAGTTGGCCAGAAACCGAATATCGTCTGCCGTCACGGTCTTTCCGTCCTCGCAGCGCAGCAGGTTCTCCAGCAAAATCCGCAGCGAGTACGGCAGCCGCGCCAGATTCACATCCTTCAGCGCGCTCAATTTAAAGTAGTTCACCTTCTGCGCCCCGCTCTCAAGCGTGGCGGAGGCGTTGAAACTGTTCGGGTGCATCGTATTCGACATGGCGTGTCTTCTCCTGTTTAGGTTTAGGCTGGGAATGAATTTGGGTGGCGTAGTTTTCCGTGACGTGCCACGCAGCGCAGTACCGCGCGCGGCTTCAATTCTTCTTGAGCGGGAGAGCAACGCGTTCGTCGACAGGAACGTCCGCGCGCGGCGTTAGCAGGAACGACCGCGGTCGTGGCGTCCCCGCAGAAAGCGCTTCACCTTGCGTGACCGTGCCACGCGATAGGGCCGCATCTGGGGGATGCTATCTTGCATGGTGGAATTCTACCCTCACGACCACATCTTTGGCGCGCATTCCCGCTCTCTTTCCCTGTAAATTGTTCTCAACACAGTCCTAAACCCAACTCCCCGCATCTCACACTCCATACGGCAAGCCAACATGGAAACTTCTTGGCTCCGGGAGCACGAACCCATGACCTCACACTCCACACCCCACCTTGCACGCTCTCTCCGCCTCGCCCGCATGATCACCCTGCTGGCCATCGGCTGCATGGGCTGCAACTACAGCAGTGCCGCCACCGCCATCAACTACGGCCAGAACAACGGTACCGACCCCGCCGAAGCCAACCTCGCCCCAGCCACCACCCCACCCTTCCAGATACTGGGCGCCAGCTCCGCCTACACCCCTCAGCAGCAGGACGAAAGCTACCAGAACCAGCAGTCCCCGGCCCCCATCATCAAGGCCTACAACGACCAGGGCAATAACGACCAGGGCAATGGCGACCAGGGTTACAACAATCAGAACCCCAACGACCAGGGCTACAACAACCAGGATCAGGGTTCTGGATATGAAGACCAGCAGCCCATCGACCAGACCGACCAGCCCCCACCGCCGCTACCCGATTACGACCAGCCCCCCGTCCCTGACCCCAACTACATCTGGACGCCCGGCTACTGGGCCTGGGGGCCCTACGGCTACTACTGGGTACCCGGCGCATGGGTTCTCCCGCCCTACTACGGCGCTCTCTGGACCCCGCCCTACTGGGGCTTCATCAACGGCTACTACGGCTTTTATCCCGGCTACTGGGGCCCCTACGTCGGCTACTACGGTGGCATTGACTACGGCTTCGGCTACATCGGCATCGGCTACTTCGGCGGCTACTGGAACCACAACCACTTCTACTACAACCGCGCCGTCACCAACGTAGGCCGCGGCGGCTACTTCTACAGTCACGAGGTCTTCTACAACAACCGCCACTACCATAGACAGCCGTCCAACTACATCAGCTACAACGGCGGTCGCGGCGGCATCAACGCCCGCCCGCAACCCTCTGAGCTTGCCGCCATGCGCCAGCCCCACACCACGGCCCTCCCCGACCAGCGCCAGATCCAGCAGACCGCCGCTCAAAACCACCAGCAGTTCTACGCCGCCAACCACGGCAAGCCTGCCCAGCCCGCACACGCCAGCCCGCTCGGCCGAAATCGTGCCATTGCTCCTACCCCTGCCGCCGTCCAGCAGGTGCGGCAGCACGCCAACCAGCAGCGCTCCCCCATGGGCCAACCCAACAACGCCCCCGCGGCCCAGCAACGTCGGCAGCAACAACAGCAGGGTCGCCCACAACAGCAGGCGCAACCCCAGCAACAGCGCTTCCAGCAACAGCAACAGGCGCAACCCCAGCAACAATTCCAGCAGCAACAGCGTGTGCAGCAGCAAGAACAACAGCGCATACAACAACAGCAGCAAGCCCGTCCGCAGGTGCAGCAACAGCAGCGCTTCCAACAGCAGGAACAGCAGCAGGTTCAGCAAGCCCGTCCGCAGGTACAGCAGCAGCAGCGCTTCCAACAGCAGGAACAGCAGCAGATTCAGCAAGCCCGTCCGCAGGTGCAGCAGCAGCAGCGCTTCCAGCAGCAGGCCCGTCCGCAGGTGCAACAGCAGCAGCGTTTCCAGCAGCAGGCCCGTCCGCAGCCCGTGCAACGTGATGAGCCGCCGCTGGAGAGGCCCCACTAGCTCTCGACCCACCTCCAGAACCGAAGGGCTCGCCACTGCGGCGAGCCCTTCTTATTCCATCGCAGACATCTCTCAACCCATCGCCATCTGCACCAGCAGCACTGCATTCAACCCCAGAATCACTGCCGCCACCACCCATCCCGCCGTCCTCGTCCGCAGCGCGCTCCGGAAGTTCCCCATCACCCCCGTACGGTTGGTCAGCAGCAGCAGCGGAATCAGCGCCGCCGGCAGCGTAAAGCTCAGCAGCACCTGCGACCCGATCAAAATCTTCAGCGGATCCCATCCCGCCCCGATCACCACCAGCGCCGGAATCACCGTAATCACCCGGCGCAGAAAGATCGGAAACTTGATATCCAGAAATCCCTCGATAATCACCTGCCCGGCCATCACTCCCACCGTCGAACTCGACAGCCCCGAGCACAGCAGCGCCACCGCAAACACCACCGCCGCACCCGGCCCCAGCAGCGGTCCCAGCGTGTGATACGCATCCTGAATCGTAGGCGACACTCCCGGCCCCTTTCCCAGCCCGCCTCCCAGCGCCACCGCCGCCATCACAATCATCGCCGAGTTGATCAGCCACGCCCCGTTCATCGCCACAAACACATCCACCAGCTCAAAGTGCAGAAACTTGCTCATCACCTTCGGCTTCGGCAGCCCCGTCTCCGGCGACAGCTCATTCAACCGCGGCTGCACCAGCGCCGAGTGCAGATAGATCACATGCGGCATTACCGTCGCCCCCAGCATCCCCACCGCCGCGTACACGCTCCCCCGCAGCGCCAGCGAGTTACGCGCGTCGAACGTCGGCAGCACCGTAGCCACAAACGCCCGGTGCCAGTCCGGATGCACCAGGAATACCTCAAATCCGTAGCACAGCCCAATCACCCCAACGAACATCATGATGCCGCGTTCCAGCCACTGAAACCCCATCAGGTCCAGCGCCAGAATCCCAAACACCGCCACCGTCGAGATCCCCGCCGCCGCCATCAGCGATCCCGTCAGCGAAAATCCATGTGCCAGCAGCGCCGGCCCCATCAGCAACTCCAGCCCCAGCGCCGCCCCCAGAAACTCCGCCAGGTCCGTCGCCACCGCCGACACCTCCGCGCACAGCCACAAAAACACCACCCACAGCCGTGAAAAGTGCTTCCTGCAGTTTTGCGGCAGCGTCAACCCGGTCACAATCCCCAGCTTCGCCGAAAGATACTGCACCAGAATCGCCATCAGATTCGACCACAGCAACACCCACAGCAGCCGATACCCAAACTGGCTTCCACCCAGAATATTTGTCGCAAAATTCCCCGGATCGATATACGCCACCGACGCCACAAACGCCGGCCCAAAGTAGCTCCACACCTGGTCGCTGCGAAACGCGCTCCGGCCGTTTCCCCCCGCCGTCTTATCCGTCTCCAGCCCAGCCGTTCTGGCCGCTACAGCCGCCTGTGAGAGGCGCGCCTCTCGCTCAGCGTCGGTAGTGTGGAACCGTTCCTCGGGCATCTCCCTCAAGTATAGAGCGCCGTCAACCACCAGCGGCGGAACCCCTCAGGCCCCGCCGCTCATCCGCATCTTCGCCTTACTTCAGAAACACGCTCGTACCCGCATCGCTCGCCGACACGCGCATCAGTTCCTGACCGTTCACCTTCGTATTCATATCGCTGTACACCCGCACCACACTCCCCACCGGCACAAACATGTTGAACTCCGCCAGTGGAAAGATCTTGTACTGCTGATCACCGATACGCACCTCGCGCTCCTGCGGCGTATGGTTGACGAACGTCACCATCACCTCCTGCGCCTGCGCGTGGTGCCTGTTGGTCAGTGGATTGGAATAGGTTGGGACGGCGGCAACTGCGCTGGCAGGCGCAGCAAGGGCAAGGGCAAGCACAAGGAAACGCATGGGAGTCTCTCCGTATCACTGAAGCTGAATTTGAGAGAATCTCTGCCATGGTTCAGAGACGCTCTTGATATTCAGAAATACGCGTTCCCCCTTACACCGGTTCCAACAGTACGTTGAAATTTCGTGAATCCGCACAGGCGCGCTAAACCACGCGCCAGCCCACCTGCCTACGCTCCCGTCGATCCAAACCCCGCCACTCCGCGCGGCGTCTCGGCCAGCATATCCGTCTCTTCAAACGTCGCCTGAATCCGTTGCACAATCCGCAACTGCGCAATCCGATGTCCCGGCGCGACCATCTGCGGCTCATTCGTCAGGTTCGTCAGCACAATCTTCAACTCTCCGCGATACCCCGGATCGATCACGCCCGCCAGCGTCGTAATCCCCCGCACCGCCAGCCCCGATCTGTCCTCCACCAGCGCCCCATGCGTCGACGGCAGCTCCATCGCCAACCCCGTCCGCACCGCCTGCGTCGACCCCGTCTGCCCCACCGGAGCCAGCACCGCCGCCTCCGCCGCAAACAGGTCCGCCGCCAAATCTCCATACGCTCCCGCATGCGCATACCGCGGCATCTGCGCCGAAGCCACCAACCGCTGCACCAAAATCTTCGGACCCATCTTCACCTCACCCATCGCCCTAAGTGTCGCACGCATCGCTGTGCCCGCGCGGTTCTGTACTGCGAAACAAATACACCGCCAGCACAGCAATCAGCGGTTCAATCGGATGCCGGAATCTCGGCTGCACCGTCACCATGTAATACACCAGCGGAACCAGCGCAAACACCAGCGCAAACAGCCCCGCTCCCTCCACGCGTCTCCGCAGCATCAGCGCCAAACCCAACAACCCGCACACACTCAAAAAGCAATAGCTCAACTGCCGCAGATACTCTCCCACCGGACGTCCATTCACCGCATGCGGCGTCCCATCCCAGAAGAAGAAAAACCGGTCCACCGTCCAGCGCGCAAACAGTCCCGGCTCCGACCGCAGATTCGCCATCGCCTCCTTCTGCCGCATCTGCGCAAACTTCACCTCGCCTATGCGCTCATACACCCGGAATACCGGGTCGCCCTGCCACAGCGGCATCGCCGTACCCCACGGCAATCCGTCATTCGACGGCAGCGAGGAGTTATACAGCTCCACCCCGAAGTTGTCCCGCGTCAGCACAAACGCATGCAGCACGCGCTCATTGCGCGCCACCCACGGAGCCAGCACCGCCGCAAACGCCACCGTCGTCAACACCGCTCCCACCGCCGTCTTCGCACCCAGCCTCCACCGTCGCAGCTCCGGCCAGGCCACCCAAATCATCATCGCCGGCAAGCACAGCAGCAGCGACGCATTCGACAGCGCAATCAACCCCCACAGCACCCCCAGCACCACCCATAGCCCAAGCTTCCGCGCCTCCACCCCTGCGTCCTGATTCCTGCTTCGGACTTCCTGCCCTTCATCCCCAACCCCTCGCAGCCTCAACGCCACCACAATCGCCCACGCAAACAAGCAAGTCGTCAGCGACATCTCCCATATCCAATGCACGGCATACTGCATCGCCGCCGGATACACGGCCCACAACCACGCCGACCAAAGCGCCACCGGCGCAGCCACCTTCGCCCCTCTCCGCGCAATCCCCCGCGCATCGAAGCACCGCGCCGCAATCTCATACACCGCCGGCGCGATCGCCGCCGAGAGCGCACTATCCACCACCAGCACCGCCAGCGCAGCCGCCCGCGTATACACCCCAAACACCTTGAACGCCGCCGCAATCAGCAGCGGATACAGCGGCGTCAGCCACGCCGTCGGTCCCGACACTCCATTGAATGGATTCGCATATCCCTGCCCCATCACCAGCGACCGCGCAATCCTTCCCGCCTCGAACCCGAAATTAAAATTCGCCTGATCCGTCCGCACCCGGTACGTATGCCCCACCAGGATCACCGCCACGCGCAGCGCGAATCCCACCGCAAAGATCACCCACGGCGCGCGGAACCTCCGCATCCCATCCTTCTTCACGCCCACAACGCGCTCTCCCACTATGGCTGCTCCCTGATATACAGTCGATACGAGTTCGGTTCCGCCGGATGTCTCCACCACCCCACGCGATGCGGAGGCGTCCGCTGCGCCACCATCCTGTACTTCGTCTGCAACAGCTCCGCAAACTGCGGCCAGTTCAGCGGCATATCCCAACTCTGGTGTAGCGAGAAGCATCCCTGGTTGGTCACCACCATCACCTCCGGCGGGTTCTCCTCAATGGCCTTCCAGAACCCCTCACGATACGCCTCGCTCACCGCCGTCTGCCGCGGCTGAAACATATAGCAGTCATACAAATATCCCGTCGACTCCATCAGGTCCATCTTGTACAGCGTGTCCACGCACCCCGACGTCATATCCACGCACTGAATCCGTCCATTCAACTCCGCGCCGCCCAACCTCGTCAGGTCAGCCTCCAGCATCCGGTTGAACTCCTGGTTCCGCCAATCATAGTGGCACGCAATCCACGCCGACGACGGCCCCAGCCACAGCCCGCCCGCCGCCAGTCCTGCCACCGCCGCCCACCGCATCCATCCCGTCTCCCGCAGCCCCATCACCAGCAGCCACGCACACAGCAGCAGTAAAAACGCCTCCGTTGGATACCGGTGATACGGGAACCCCTTTCCCTGAACCACATATGAAGCCGCACCCACCACCGCGCCCGCCAAAAACACTCGTCCCCACCACGTTCTCCACGGCCGTTTCACCACAAACAACGGCACCACTGGCACCGTCACCAGCAGCAACAGCGTCGGAAAGCTCCCCACCACCAGCGCCGCCAATGGCCTCCGCCCCAACGATGCGTGGTACGCCACCAACCCTCGATTCGCCGCCACAAACGCACCCAGCGCACCATGCGCCGCCAGGAACCCCGCCACCACGGCCACCGGCACCGCAAACCCCGCCGTGGCATACACCAGGTACCGCGCCCACGGCCGCTTCATCTCCCAGAGCCGCTGCACCAGCAATGCGGCAAACACCACCGCAAACAGCAGTCCCGAAGGCTTGATCAGCGTGGCCGCTCCCATAAACAGCCCAAATCCCACCGCCGCCCATGCCCGCTCGCGCCGTATCGCATAGAACAGAAACGCGCACCCCAACAGCAGCATCGTCGTCATCATCAGGTCGCGCTGCCCGCTGTTCGCCGGCCCATCCCGCAGATGAATCAGCGCAAACAGTGTCCCCGCAAACAACCCCATCAGCCCATCCACCGGCCACATGATTGCCAGCATCGCGCCCAGGCACACCGCCATCAGCCCGAAGTCGAAGATCCGCCACCCCACCGCTCCCGGCCCCAGCCCATGGATCGCCACCCACTCCAGCGCATAGGTTCCCGGCATATTGATGTCTACAATCTCCCGGTACGGCACCTTGCCGTGATCCATCATCAGCACCACATAGTGCATCAGCGGCGCATCCCCCACCAGTGGCCAATGCCTCGTCCCCACCGCTGCCGCCACCACCGACGCCACCAGCGCAACCGCCACCGCCCACCGCAACCCGCGCTCAAAACCGGCCATCGGCTCCAGGCCGGCAACATCACTGCGCTCGGGCGAAGATCTCATCATCGTGTCCGACACCTTGCTCCTCTACTTCCTGCCGCGTCCCATTCTAACGATTCCCCGGCCAGCCATTGACCCCAGCCCTCCTTTCCCGGTAAACTCATATAGTTTGGCGATGCGGTGGGATTTCTCCCTCTGCATGGGCAGGCGGAGAGCAACCAGATGCACCCAGTCTGCCGTTTCGCTCCCCAGCCGGGTACTCCCCGACAAGACATTTTGCAGAGTCCCTTTGCAGAGAAAATAGATAGGCAGCGCGCGGCATTCCACGCCCTGCCGAGAGGTTTCAAGCCATGTACGCAGTCATCAAAACCGGTGGTAAGCAGTACCGCGTCGCTCCCGGCGACACCGTCCGCATCGAAAAAGCCGACCACAACGAAGGAGCCATCGAGTTCTCCGACGTCGTGGCCGTCTCCCTCAACGAGGGCAAGTTCGAGTCCGACCTCTCCGGCGCCAAGGTCGTCGCTGAAGTCGTCACTGAAGGTCGCGGCGACAAGATCCTCGTCTTCCACTACAAGCGCAAGAAGCAGTACAAGAAGCTCCAGGGCCATCGCCAGAGCTTCGTCGAAGTCAAGATCAAGGAAATCTTCGTCGGCAACTTCAGCTACAACGCCGACTCCAAGTAACCTGCAGGCGACCTGCTCGCCGCAAGGAACAACCTGTTGAATAGGCTCGGGCTTCAACCCGGGCATTCAGGCAAAGAGATCGATGGGGCATTTAGCCCCCGGGACTAAAAGCTCCGCCGGTTCGTCCGGCATGAAAGAGACAGAACAATGGCACATAAAAAAGGTTTAGGCTCCTCCAAAAACGGTCGCGACTCAAACGCCCAGCGGCTCGGCATCAAGCGCGGCGACGGCGAGACCGTCACCGGTGGCAGCATCCTCGTCCGTCAGCGCGGCACACCCCACAAGCCCGGCCTCAACGTCGGCCGCGGCTCCGACGACACCCTCTACGCCAAGGTCTCCGGCGTCGTAAAGTACCAGAACAAGGGCCAGCAGGGCCGCTTCGTCAACATCATCGCCACCGAAGCCGTCTCCGCCTAACCCTTACATCTTTGCTTCACCACAAGCCCCGCGCAAGCGGGGCTTTCGTGCGTTGCCACCATCCATTAGACTCATCGCAGGGAGAGACCGCCATGCAGGACTTCATCCTGGCCAAGCGCGAAGCGATCGCCGAACTCTGCCGCCAGCACCACGTCCGCCGCCTGGCCGTCTTCGGCTCCGCCACCCGTGACGACTTCGACCCCACCCGCAGCGACATCGACGTTCTGGTCACCTTCGATCCCGCTGCGGACTCATCCTACGCGAAGAACTACTACAGCCTGCGTGAGCAATTGGAAGCCCTCCTTCACAAAGAAGTGGATCTGGTGCGCGAGGGCGTCATTCGCAATCCCTACCGCCTTCAATCCATTGAGGAGAACAAGGTTGAGGTCTATGCAGCGTAACTTGTGCGCTTACCTGCAGGACGTGCTAAACGCCGCTGCCGCCATTTCCGATTTCACAAATGGACTTACCAACTCTGCATTTGAAGCCGACGATCTGGTTCGCTCGGCCGTCGAGCGGAAATTCGAGATTATTGGCGAGGCGTTACGACAGGCATCTCTCTACTTCCCCGGCTCAGTCGATTCCGTACCCGATCTCAAAGATGCTGTCGGTCAGAGAAACCGCATCGCACACGGCTACTTCGATGTCGATGCAAAGGTTCTCTGGGATACGATCCACAGTGATTTGGCCATCCTTGTCATGGAAGTAGAACGGCTGAAGTTAGTTCACTGCCCCTAATCCTTCCCCGCCAGCGGCCAACTCAGCCGGTCAATCGAGAACGTATCCCGCGTCGTGCAGTACCCGCCCGCGCCATGCATCCGCCCGATCAGCCGCATCTGCGCCGGGTCCACATACAGCTTCGCGAGGTTTTTGAACGCCGTCTCGCGCACGTGTACATACACAATCCGCCCCATCACAATCGTGCCCGTCCCGCCCGGCTCAATCACCTGAAACAGCTTGCACTCCAACGCCACCGGCGATCCCACAATCCGCGGCACGTCCACCACCTCACACCTGGCCAGCTCCAGCCCCGCCAGCCGCGTCTCATCCATCCCCCGCGGAGCATTCGCCGCCGTCACATTCATTGCCTCGGCCAACTCCTCCGGAACCATATTCACCACGAACTCACCCCAGGCCCGGATATTCGCCAGCGTATCTTTCCCCTCCCGATCCGGCGCCCCCGAAAATCCAATCGCAACCAGCGGCGGATCAGCCGACAGAATATTAAAGAACGAGAACGGCGCAGCATTCAGCCCGCCCTCCACGTCCCTGCTCACCACCCACGCAATCGGCCGCGGCAAAATCACCGACGCCAGCAGCTTATAGCTATCGCTCTTGGCCATCGTCGCCACATCAAAGTGCGCAAACCCGTCCGTCTTCACTTCCGTCATTCACTTCTCCTAACCTGTCTTCTCTACCCTCTACGCTCAGCCTTCACCACCGGTTTCCCCTTCTCATTCCACTCCACGTACGCCGACGGCACCTGATGGTCATGCGTAAACAGCACCAGCCACTCCTCCGGAATCGCCCGCTTCCAGAACCTCTTCCGCTCTTCAATGCAGGTCAGTGGATCAAGGTCATAGCCCATCACCCACGTCGCATCCAGGTGGTTATGCGTCGGCACCAGGTCACTCACATAGCAAGCATGTTTGGTCGCGCCCCCATGCGAGCGCGTCTCGATGTGCACGCCCAGCAGGCTCTTCGTATGTCCCGGCAGATTCTCCACCCACACCCCCGGAACAATCTCCGCTCCCGTCTGGATCGTCACCGGCGGCAGCAGCTTCCCATCCCCCGGCCGCAGCCGAGCATCGTCCGGCGTAAACCCTCCCTTACCATCCGGATCAATCAGCGTCATCTGCCCGCTCTCGATCACCGGATCGTAGTTCGGCCACAGGTAGCTCACACGGTCGCGTTCCAACTGCAGCCGCCCATGCGCCAACTCACCTGCCGGAACAAAGTACCGCGCATTTTTGAACGTCGGCCGCACCACCCCATCGGCCCCCAGCGTCGTGTTCCATCCGCTGTGGTCGAAGTGCAGGTGCGTATTCACCACATGCGTCACCTCATCCATACTCACGCCCGCGGCCGCCAGCGACGCCGGCAGCCGCTCCTGATTCTGGTGAATCTCTTTCATCTTCGCCGGCTGTTTATTTCCAATCCCGGCCTCGATCAGCACCACCGCTCCGCCGGTCCGCACCACCACCGTATTCAGCCCCAGCAGAATCCGGTTCTCTGCATCGGCCAGCGTTCGCTTCTCCCACATCGGCTTGGGCACCACGCCGAACATCGCGCCGCCGTCCAGCAGGTACGTGCCATCGCTGCAAACAATCAACTCCAGGTCGCCCAGCGCGAGCCGTGCCCGCACCAGTTCATCATCTTTGTTCGTAGAGGCCGGATGCATCCAGCGAGTATACTGCGCCAACTCCACCCCTCGCCCCACCCCACAGGCCTATAATCGCGCACCCAGCCTACCCTCGGACCAGCCGCACCGCACCTCTCGCATCCGGGATACGGGCTCGCAACTCCGCCGCCTGCCTTGAAGCGGCTCTACGAAGTTTTCGTAGCTCCGGCCAGCATTCTCTCTCCGGCCGCATCCCCCTCCGCCATCAGCATCCCGGGCGTCTCCGCGATCATCTCCATCGTCGCAGCCGAAGCACTTCCTGCCAGCTCCGAGCCCATCACCGCATCCATCGCCGCCGCCACCTGCGCTGTAGGCGAGTTCAGGTTCGCAGCAGCCGCCACCCCCGGCGGAACCCGCTTCATCTGGAAGCATGATCGACACAGCACCGGCCGCCCCTGCGTTGGCTTGAACGGCACCGTCGTCTCAATCCCGCACGCCGAGCACAGTGTTCGTGTCTCGGTCCGCGAAAACGGCAGCACCCCGCCAGCAACCCCGGCGGTCGCAGCTTTGCCCAGGCCCGACCGCTTCGCCTTGCACAGCTTGCAACGCTTCGGATCGTTCTTGAACTGTTTATCGTAGAAGAAAATCTGCTCCCCAGCCGTGAACACAAACTCATTGCCACAGTCGGAGCACTTCAGCAACCGATCGACAAATTGCATCGCGCCTTCTCCCATCCTGCGGGGATAAGGATGAATCGCAGCCGGTCCTCTCTGCTCTTTTGCCGGTATGTGCGTTCAAACCTGGTCGTACATAGTTCAGGGCCCGGCACATCCTTTGCCTGTTCTCTCGCTCGTGTCAGAGGAACCTAAGGCAATCGACGGGGCGAGAACGCTGTCCCTAGCCTTCTCGCCCCGTCGATAGTTTCCATCCGCCGCCCGCAACCACTTCGTCGCGCGCGGCTTTCAATCCTTACAATCCGAACTAATCCTGCTCTTTACGGATCTTCTTCCGGTTACGCTTGCGTGCGAGTGCTTCCTTCACGCGTTTCTTTTCGCCTGGTTTAAGGTAAAAGGAGTGGCGTTTGACCTCTTTGATAATGTCTTCCGTCTGCACCTTCCGCTTGAAACGACGAAGAGCATTCTCCAAAGGCTCGCCTTCTTGAACACGAACTTCTGCCAAGATTGAATACACCTCCAAACCCGCCCAATCGGCTATCTCATCAGCATATCCCTTCCGTGCGCTTTCCGCACATATAAAATTGCTTAATCCCAACAAAATCCTCGTCCCGCCCCAACGCCAACCCCCGCCGTGCGCGTAGCCCCCTATACTGATCCCCATGATCCGCCCCTATCGCGGCCTCGCCCCCGTCATCGCCGCCGGCACCTACATCGACCCCTCCGCCCAGCTCATCGGCGACGTCCACCTCGGCCCCCAATCCTCCATCTGGATGAACGCCGTCGTCCGCGGCGACACCAACCGCATCCGCATCGGCTCCGGCACCAACATCCAGGACTGCGCCGTCCTCCACGGCATGCGCGGCCTCCACCCCGTCCTCATCGGCTCCCGCGTCAGCATCGGCCACAACGCCACCGTCCACGGCTGCACCATCGACGACGACGTCCTCATCGGCATCGGCGCCATCGTCCTCAACGGAGCCCACATCGGCTCCAACTCCATCATTGCCGCCGGCGCCCTCATCCCCGAGCGCACCATCATCCCACCCAACTCCCTCGTCACCGGCATCCCCGGCAAGGTCCTCCGCACCACCACCCCCGCCGACCTCGATCTCATCCGAGCCGCCGCCAACAACTACCTCGACTACATCCTCGCCTACCAGGCCGAGCCGCCCACCCCGTAGCCCTCACCCATCCGACCGCCGCATCCCCAGCCACGCCGCCACCCCGGCCAACTCCACCACCATCACCATCTCCACATCGAACGCCACGCTCGCAAAACTGGCGCGTGCATGCGGAGCCAGCCAGTACAGCGCCACCACCAACCCTCCCGCCGCAGCCGCCGCAGCCATCCCTCCCACACTTCTCCGTGCCCGCACCCTCGGCCGCGCCGGCAGCGACGCCCTCACCCGCGCCGCAAAATCCACCGGCACCTCCACCCTCGGATGCTCTTCCAGCGCCCGCACAATCGCCGCCTCCATCTCCAAATCATCCTTCATCTCTTCACCCCGATCCGTCATAATCCCCCCGCCGCAACCTGCCGCAACTCCATCGCTTCGTCCCTCTCAACCCTGGCCCTCCGCACAGAATCTCGCTGTCCGCGAAGATCTCCGCGCAGCACCTCGCTGAGCCGTTTCCGTCCCCGGTGCAGATGCGTCCGCACCGTATTGATCGGCAGTCCCAGCGCCGCCGCAATGCCCTCATAGCTGCACTCCTCCTGATGGTAGAGCACCAGCACCGCGCGCTCCATCTCCGGCAGCCCCTCCATCGCAGCCTCCACCGCGGCCTGAACCTCCGCATCGCCCATCCGCTGCTCCGGGCTCCGTGCATGCTCCTGCAACTCATCCCCCGCAAAGCTCTCAATCCACCCCGCATCATCCTCTTCTTCCACCGCCGGAGCCGCTGCGATCACCGCCCGTTCCCTGCGCCGCCGCTTCCACTCATCCTGGGCAACATTCACCACAATCCGATACAGGTACGTCGACAGCGCCGCTTCCCCACGAAACTCCGGCAACGCCCGGTACAGCCGCAGGAACACCTCCTGCGCCAGATCCTCCACCTGCGCCCCCGCACCCGTCAGCCGCGTGAGCGTACGAAACACCATCCGCTGATGCTCTCGCACCAGCTCCTCAAACATCTCCGGCGATGAAAGGTCACCGCGCATCCACACCGTCTTTCGAATTCCTGCTCCCAGCCCCTCAGACTTCATCCTCCTCCAAAAGTTTCATGTATTAGGGGCTGTCCTGGATCTTTAGTCCCTGATGGCTTTGGCCTGGGCGCAGGTACCAGAAAAATCGTCCACTTGAGATCTGATGCGGTATGATACTGGCTTCAACCAGCAAACAAATTGAAATTCATGTTTCAGGAGCCCAGCTTATGATTCGCTGCAAATCCGTTCATGTACTTCTCTTGTTGTCCATTCTCACCCTTGCCGGTGCCAGAAATCTGTGGGGACAGGCCACCACTTCGCTCAACGGACGCGTCTCCGATGCAACCGGTGCCGTAATACCCGGCGCCCGGGTGACGCTCGTTCTGGAGTCCACAGCAGCCATCCGCACAATCACCGCCGATAGCAGTGGCCACTACCAGTTATCGCAACTGACGCCCGGCCGTTATACGCTCAACATTTCGGCTCCCGGCTTTGCAACCGCGGAGAGGCCTCACATCGATCTGCTGGTGAGTCAGCCGGCAACGGTGAATATTGCTCTTGCGCCCGCCACCGCCACCCAGAAGGTAACGGTGATTGCAGGCACCCAGGCCACGATCAACACCACCGATGCGACGCTGGGCAATGCCTTCAATGAAAATCAGGTGCAGTCCCTGCCGCTGGATGCGCGCAACGTGCCCGACCTGCTCAGCCTGCAGCCCGGCGTCACATTCCTCGGCCGTTCCGACGACGTCAGCGGAACACAGGGCGTTGGCAACAACCCCACCGACTCGCGTGCAGGCTCGGTCAACGGAGGCCGCAGCGACCAGTCGAACATCACGCTCGACGGCGTCGACGTCAACGACATCAACAACGGCTACGCCTTCACCAGCGTACTGCGGACGACCCAGGATTCTGTCGCTGAATTTCGCGTCACAACCAGCAATCCCAACGCCGCGGAAGGCCGCTCCTCCGGCGCTCAGGTTGCCCTCGTAACGCGCAGCGGCTCCAATGCGCTCCACGGCGCGGCGTATGAATACAACCGCTCCAATCTCCTCGAAGCCAATGATTTTTTCAATAAGCAGCAGGAGTTGGCCGGTGGCCTCCCCAACCGTCCCGAGAGTCTGGTGCGAAATATCTTTGGCGCTGACGTCGGCGGACCTGTTATCAAGGACAATCTCTTTTACTTTGTCAATTATGAAGGCCGCCGCGATTCTCAGGGCACCAGCGTCAATGCCGGCGTGGTACCAACGCAAACCTATCGCGCAGGATATCTGCAATACAATTACATCAATTCCACCGGCGGCGATTCCACCTACACTCTCAGCCCGACGAACATTCAGAACATGGACCCGCAAGGAATTGGCAACGACGCGGCTCTGCTGCAGGTGCTCAACAACTACCCTCAGGGCAACGACCCCACCCAGGGCGACGGCCTCAACAGCATCGGCTACCGTTTCCCTTACACCATCCATCGCAAGTACGACACCTACATTGCGCGCATCGACTGGAATCCCGGATCCGGCAAGCACACCTTCTTCTGGCGCGGTAGCCTGCAGAACGACCGCGAGCCTTCGCCGCCTGCGTTCCCCGGCCAGCCGCCCCAAACCACCGTGCTGACCAACAATAAGGGATACGCAACGGGCTACACCTGGCTCATCAACAGCGACACGGTCAACGACCTGCGCTACGGCCTCACCCGCCAGGGCGTAGACAGCGCGGGTGCCGCAGATCAGCCCCTCATCTACTTCTCGCTGCTCACCGACCCGGTGTCGTCGAAGTATTCGACGTCATTCATCATTCCGGTGCAGAACCTGGTGGACAACCTCACCTGGACCAGACACGACCACAACTTCTCGCTCGGCGCCGACATCCGCTTCATTGATGACCAGCGCAGCAGCAACGCCCAGTCTTTCCCTGACGGCCAGATGAACCAGGGCTGGCTCACCCGCAGCTCCACCATCGCCAACAGCAACGGCCCCTTCGATCCCGAGGTCTACGGCTATCCCGCAGTGGACTTTGCAAATTACGGCAACGAATACAACGCAGCTCTCATGAACCTCGTCGGCACCATCTCAGAGGGAGATGCAGTCTACAACTACACAAAGACCGGCAGCACGCTTCCCGTGGGTGCGCCCCTCAAACGAGAGTATCGCTGGAACGAGTACGAGTTCTACGTGCAGGATACCTGGAGAGCCAGCAAGGAGCTTACCCTCACCTATGGTTTGCGCTACTCCTATCTCCAGGCGCCAGCCGAGACCAGCGGCACCCAGGTGGGAACCTGCAAGGTATCCGGCGCCACATGCACTCCATATTCGCTAACCCAGTACCTTGACGGCAGCGAAGCTCAGGGGGCATCTGGCGGCGCCGCGAACAACGTCGGGGAGATTGGTTTCAATCTGAACGGACGTTACAACAACGCACCGGATTTCTGGACCCCGGAAAAGCATGACCTCGCTCCTCGGCTCGCGCTGGCCTTTTCCCCCGCGCCGTCAGGAGGCTTCTGGAAGAAGATCTTCGGCGACCAGTTGAGCAGCATCCGCGTCGGCTACTCTCTTGTCTACGACCACTTCGGCGCGGGCATCGTGCAGACCTTCGACACCACCGGCTCCTATGGGCTCTCCTCGCATCTGTCGAACGCTCCAGGGTCGGTGCCCATTGAGGACGCACCCCGCTTCACTACGCTCAACGCCGTGCCGCAATCGCTCCTGCCTACCGCACCTCCGGGAGTATTTCCCGCCATCCCTGCGGCCAGCGGCAACGGCAGCTTTGCCATCAGTTGGGGCCTGGATTCAGAGATCAAGACGCCCTACTCGCACTTGTTCGACTTCTCCATCAGCCGCCAGCTACCCCACAGCGCCTCGCTGGAGGTCTCCTGGGTTGGCCGTTACGCGCACCATCTCTTAGCGCAGGAAGACGTCGCCATGCCCATCAACCTCACCGTGGGAGGAACCACATACTTCACCGCCGCTGCGCAACTGGCAAAGATGGCGCGAGCCAACGTCTCCGTTTCGTCGGTCACGCCCATTCCCTACTGGGAACAGGAGTTCGGCGCTCTCGACGGACAGGACATGGGCACAGGATACGGACCTCTCACCGCCACGCAGAACGTCTACGCCCTCTTCCTCAGCAATCTCTACAACGAGACCTACGCGCTCTATCAGTTGGACACTCCGGGCTCGTTACCCAACAGCAACATCGGCGCGGGGGTAAGTTACCCCGCCTTCCGCTACTATCATGACCAGTACTCCGCTCTCTACGCCTGGCGCTCCATCGGCTACTCCAACTTCAACGCGCTCGAGGTTGTTTACCGCCAGCACTTCGGCGGCCTCCAGGCCGACTTCAACTACACCTTCTCCAAATCCCTCGATATCACCTCTCAGGCCGAACGCCTCGGAAATTCGGCCAGCACCAATTATTCGCAGATCATGAACACCTGGCAGCCCAACCAGCTTTACGGTCCATCCGACTACGATGTGCGCCACCAGATCAATTCAAACTTTGTGTGGAATCTGCCCTTTGGAACCGGGAAGAAGTACCTCGGCAGCGTCGGCCACTTCACCAACGAGCTCATCGGCGGGTGGCAGACCACCGGGATCGTTCGCTGGACAAGCGGCTTCCCCTTCATGGTGAACAACGGCGCCTACTATCCCACCAACTGGGACATTCAGGGCTACGCCGAGCAGGTCGCGCCCATTCCTGCGAAGGCCAATGCCCGCGGCAGCCTCACGCAGCGGTTTGCCGATCCCGCAACCGTCTTCGCCACCTTCGCGCATGCTCTGCCCGGACAGTCTGGAACCAGAAACCCCCTGCGCGGAGACGGCTTCTTCGACTGGGACGAGGGAGTCGCCAAAACCTTTTCTCTCACAGAAAGAATGAGGCTGATCCTGCGCTGGGATATGTTCAACGTAACCAACAGCGTCCGCTTTGACCCACAGTCCATCAGCGCCACCCTGGACAATCCACAGACATTCGGCCAGGCCACCGCGCTCTTAACGAACTACCGCCTGGCGCAGTTTGCCGCGCGCCTGGAATTCTAAACTCGCTCCTGAACTGCTGTTCCCGAAAGCTGTCTTACCAAAGCCGGCCCGCCAGAAACTCCCCCGCGGGCCGGCTTCTCTTATCCTCACCCGATCGCCAGTACACTGGTTGGCATGGCCACGCGGCAGCACGTCGAAGCGAATCTGCAGGCACTCCAGTGTGAAGCCGGACCACGGCTCCTCGCACAGACAACCCAAATCGTGCATCAGGTACGGGACAACGCATGGCCTTCAGGAAAGCCCGAAAACCATGACTGAGATCATCGATGCTCACCATCATCTCTGGAACTATGACCCCGCACAATACGCGTGGATCGGTGCCGGGATGGACGTCCTGCGCCGCGACTTTTCCTTCGCCGACTTCCAGCGCGTAGCCACATCGGCAGGCATCTCCGGGTCGGTCGCCGTACAGGCTCGGCAAACGCTCGACGAGACGTTCTGGCTCCTCGAGACCGCAGCCCAGCATCCAGGCCTGCTCGGCGTCGTCGGCTGGATTCCTCTCCGCCACAGCACCGCCCCCGCGCACATCGCTGCATTGCGCCAATACCCGAGACTCAAGGGTATTCGCCACGTCGTCCAGGACGAACCGGAGGATGATTTCCTTCTGGATCAATCCTTCAACCAGGGAATCAGCGCACTCGCGGATTCCGGTCTGGCCTATGACCTCCTCGTGCGTGTCTCGCAACTTCCTGCAACACGCATCTTCGTCGCCCGGCATCCATCGCAAACCTTTGTACTCGACCATCTCGCAAAGCCCGACATCCGCAGCGGCCGCGTGGATCAGTGGCGCACAGAGATCTATCGCCTGGCAGAATCTCCCAATGTCTCCTGCAAGCTCTCCGGTCTCGTCACCGAAGCTACGTGGGACTCCTGGACGTATGAGGATATCGCCCCGCTTCTTGATACAGCGCTTGATGCCTTCGGGAGCGATCGCCTCATGGCAGGTTCTGATTGGCCGGTTTGCCTGCTCGCCAGCAGCTATCAGCGCTGGTGGGATGTACTCCAAACCTGGACCAGCCAACTCAACGCATCTGCACGCGACCAGATACTACGCGGCACCGCCACCCGCGTGTATCGCCTCGATCCCGCCGCGCAGTCAATCGAGCCTCCAGCGCAAACACAGCAACGCTGAGGTCATGCACGGATTGTTCAGCTTCAACCTCTACCTGCGCGGGCAAAGAACTGCACCTCTTCGCCGATGAGACTGAGGCAAGTTCATACGCCGATCAACACGCTGGATGCCTTCACAACAGCGCTCACCGTGTCGCCCTCCTTCAACCCGAGTTCCGTGGCGCCAGCCTTCGTAATGGACGCAACGACAGCCATGCCGCTCGGCAGTTCGATCACCATCTCGCAACTCACGATACCGGCCTGCAACTTTGTCACCTTGCCAGCCAGTCGATTGCGGGCACTTAGCCTCAGCCCATCCATGCTTTTCCCAATCATCACTTCGGAGGCTTTGATCACCGCATAGGCGGGCTTGCCTTCCTTCAACTCCAACGAGTCGACGCTGCCGTTGGTGATGATCGCGGTCACCGTCTCTCCGCCTTGCAGCATCAGAGTCACTTCAGCGTTTACAACTCCCCTGATGATGGATTGGATCGTTCCTGCCAGTACATTCCGCGCGCTGATTTTCATTTTGTTTCTCCTCTCTTGCAAAGCGTATAAGGTTGAACATCGCGTTCCAGCACAGACCGGCATCGCGTTTCTCGTCTGCCTGTCTACGGCTTAAATCCATGGAGATGAAAGCTGCCTGCGGTTCCGCGATTGTATGTTGAATGTTGTCATTATCCCAAGCTCAATCGAAGTGCCATCACGCCCGATCCATTGACCCCATCCCCGAGATGTGTGAAACTATCGCTAAATACCGCTGAAATTGCGGCATATCTGCACACTGTGCATCTCAAGCTACTTCCAGCTGTGCCGCGATACTGAATCTCTATCGGGCCTTCTCGACGGCCCTGATCCTATCCGTTTCTCAACGATGTCTTCCGTCTGCACGGGAAAGGGGGCTGATGTGTCGAACAATAGCGACGTCTTCAGACCGGAACCGAGCCCGCAATCGATCAGCCGCGCACACTCCGCGCTGACCGGCATGTACGAGATATCGAAGGCACTGACGCGCCCCGCGCGTTTGGAGATGGCACTCTCCACCGTCATCAATCTCTTAGGCAGTTTTATGGAGATGAACGATGGCCTGATCGCTCTGCTGGACGAACAAGGCGAGACAACAACCGTTGTGGGGGCGGGTTGGAGTGAGGCTACAGCGAAAGAATATTTCGAGCGACTTCCCGAACAGGCGGTCGGACAGATTGTCGTCTCCGGTATGCCGTTGATCGTGCGGAATATCGCCGAGAGCCCGCTGTTCACGGATTGGAGCGAATCGGGCACTGAGCCGCGAGCCTTTGTCGGGGTTCCCATCAAAGGCGAGAGCCGCACCATTGGGACGATCATGATTGAGCGATGCGTGGGCCATTCGCCGCATACGCTGGATGAAGACGTACGCTTCCTGAGCATGGTCGCGAACCTGGTGGGACAGGCGGCGGCGTTGCAGGCGCTCGTAGCCAGAGATCGCGAACGCATCATGACGGAGCACTATCGGCTGGAGAAGGAGTTAGAACAACGAGCCGATGTGAAGCAGGAAGGAATCTCCTGGATTATCGGAGAGAGCTCTGCAATCCGCGAAGTGATTGCCAAGGTGCAGCAGGTGGCGCGATGCAATCTGCCGGTGCTGCTTTGCGGGGAGTCGGGTACGGGCAAGGAGTTGTTCGCGCGTGCAATTCACGAGTTTTCCCCGCGCAAGAGCCAGCCGTATATCCGCCTGAATTGCGCCGCGCTCTCCGAGACAGTGCTGGAGTCGGAACTCTTCGGACATGAGCGTGGCGCGTTTACAGGAGCGGTCGGACTGCGCAAGGGGCGCTTCGAGACGGCCGATGAAGGAACCCTGTTTCTGGATGAGATTGGCGAAATCTCCCCTGCGTTTCAGGCGAAACTCCTGCGGGTGCTGCAGGAGGGTGAGTTCGAGCGCGTGGGCGGCAGCCACACAATCAAGGTGGACGTGCGGCTGGTGGCAGCTACGAATCAGAACCTCGAAGCCGCTGTACTTTCGGGCAAATTTCGCTCCGACCTGTATTACCGCATCAGCGTAGTACCCATCTTCCTTCCACCTTTGCGCGAGAGACCTGAAGATGTAGGACTACTGGCGCGCGAATTTCTGCGCAGATTTAACAAAGAGCACGGGGTCTCTCTCACCTTGTCGCAGCGAGCGGAGAACGTACTCAGTGCGTGCGACTTCCCGGGCAACGTACGCGAATTGGAAAGCTGCATACGACGCACCGCGGCTCTGGCCAAAAGCTCAATTATCGTGGCCGAGGACTTCGCCTGCAGCAACGACAGTTGTCTTTCGATGGTGCTCGGAAAGGGCATGGATGATGGCCGCAAGCAGAAGAAGGGCTACTTCGAGCTTCCAATTTTAGGTTCGCAACCGGCGCGCGTCACGCGACAGCGGGAATCCGCAGAGTTGCCCCGATCTGCATTCAACAACGGGAAGTCTTCTCGCCAGACGGAGACAGCAGACAGCCAGGATCCGATCGCCGGTGATTCAATCGAGCGGAAGCGACTAGTGGAAGCCATGGAACAGGCCGGATGGGTACAGGCGAAGGCAGCGCGTCTGCTCGGGCTGTCGTCGCGTCAGATGGGCTACGCCCTGCGCAAGTTCAGCATCGAAATCAAGCGCTTCTGAACCTTCGTTCGCTCCAGATCCTTCCCTGTACTGCGCTCAGCGCTCTCCCTCCCTCCAACTTGTTGCCATCGATTTTCAGCTGCACGTGCGCTCCCTCCGATGCGGCAAACGGAATGTGCCGGCCCGACAACTTTGATGGCGGCTTTCAGACAATGACGACACGCCGGATCTCGAGTGTCGCGATTTCGACAGCGGTAGTTTTCGCGTAACTCGCTATATCTCATCGCTTTGCAATTTGGCTATCCAGTTGCATCCAGCCATGGCATTACCCGCAGTTGGAACAAACCTGCCACGGGGGCGCAATGGAATCTGGAAAGCAAAAGACGGTCGCACTGTTGCACGTAATGCAGCCTGCGGGGCAGAAGAATAGTGGCACGGGATGCGCCTCCAGCGGTGGCAAAGGCAAGTCGAGCTGCGGCTCCTCGGCTGGACAGGGCGACCTGTCTCCGGAGGTATGGGAGAAGGTGAAGAACCACCCATGCTACAGCGAAGAGGCGCATCACCACTATGCGCGGATGCATGTGGCCGTTGCTCCGGCGTGCAATATTCAGTGCAATTATTGCAATCGCAAATACGATTGCTCGAATGAATCGCGGCCGGGCGTGGTGAGCGAACGACTGACCCCGGAGCAGGCGACGAAGAAGGTGCTTGCCGTTGCCTCCACGATTCCGCAGATGACCGTGCTGGGCATTGCTGGACCCGGCGACCCCTTGGCGAATCCTGAAAAGACCTTCAAGACATTCGAGATGGTTGCGCAGTCAGCTCCCGACATCAAGCTCTGCCTATCGACCAACGGCTTGATGCTTCCCGATTATGTGGATCAGATTGCAGCCCTGAACATCGATCACGTGACCATCACGATCAACATGATCGATCCCAAGGTGGGCGCGAAGATCTATCCCTGGGTCTTCTACAACCACAAGCGCTACACCGGCGTTGAAGCCTCGCAGATTCTGAGTGAGCGACAGTTGCTTGGGCTCGAGATGCTCACGGCGCGAGGCATCCTGTGCAAGGTGAACTCGGTGATGATTCCGGGAATTAACGATCATCACCTGGTTGCAGTGAACAAGGCGGTGAAGGCGCGTGGAGCCTTCCTGCATAACATCATGCCGCTGATCTCGGCACCGGAACATGGAACCGTCTTCGGGCTTAATGGGCAACCTGGTCCCACGGCGCAGGAGTTGAAGCTGCTGCAGGACTCCTGCGAAGGAGAGATGAATATGATGCGGCACTGCCGTCAATGCCGCGCGGATGCCGTGGGGTTGCTCGGCGACGACCGCAGCGCGGAGTTCACCACCGACAAGGTGATGGCCATGGACGTGACCTACGACCGTGCGGGACGCGAGGCTTATCAGGAGAAGGTGGAGTTGAAACGGCAGGCCGTCGTCGCGGCCAGAAATATGGAACTTGCCACTCTGGCGGGCGAGCACAGCGATGTTTCCATTCTGATTGCGGTTGCGACCAAGGGAGGCGGACGCATCAACGAACACTTTGGCCACGCGAAGGAGTTCCAGATCTACGAGGTCAGCACTGCTGGCAGCAAATTCGTGGGGCACCGCAGAGTGGACGTCTACTGCGAGGGAGGCTACGCCGAGGAGGACAGCCTCGCAACCGTAGTTCGCGCCATCAACGACTGCCAGGCAGTCTTTGTGGCAAGAATTGGCGGATGCCCGCGCGAGGGACTCAAGGCCGCTGGAATCGAGCCCGTCGATCGCTTCGCCCTCGAGTACATCGAGCAGTCCGCGATTGCGTACTTCAAAGACTATCTGGAGCGCGTACGCCGCGGCGAGATCCAGCACAGCAAGCGCGGGGACGCAGATATTCGTCAGGGAGCGCTCATCGCCTGATCGACAGCGCGAGCTAAAGGAAGTTCACGATTCTTACTACCCAGAAGGAGAAACAGCAATGGCTTACAAGATTAAGGAATCTACCTGTGTGGGCTGCTTGGCTTGTCGCGACGAGTGCCCCAACCAGGCAATCAGTGAAACGAACTTTGTCATGAGTATCGACCCAACGAAGTGCACCGAATGCATCGGGTTCTTCGCGGATCCGCAGTGTCTCTCGATCTGCCCGATCCCGAGGACCATCCAAATCAACCCGGACGTTCCACGTTTCCAGGCGGCGGTGTAAATGGTAGCCGCAGCCCATGCGAACGCGCACTTGACGCCGTCGGCAGAGTCTTTTATCCGCAGGCTCTATCGGTTTGCTGTGGGAACGGAGGCTGGATTCGCGTTCAAGGTGAGGCGCGGCGGTTGTTCCGGATTTGCTGCAGAGTTCGATCTCGTGAGCGGCCCTAAAGCCGACGATGTTGTTTGGGAGCACGAAGGTCTGAGGATCTTCCTCGATCGAGAGAGTTGCACATTACTGGACGGAGCAACGGTGGATTTTGTCGAGACGTTGTCGCATACGGGATTCGTCATCAAGACTCAAGGGACAGCCCCGACAGCATGCGCGCCCACCTCTCAACTAGTGTCGATCGAGTCAATGATGCGACGTTAATTCGGGATGGAAGGAGGAATTGACGATGACGCATGATATCGAACAAGCACTGGATTGGCAGGGGCACGAGGTCTGCTGCGAAGGCTGCGTTCACCATGAATTGGCTGATGAGAAACGCTGCAAGCAGAAGCATATCTGCGTACAGGACCGATCGCCATCGCGAATCGAGCAGTTCTTCAAGACCAACCCCGGCCTGGCCAATGAGTTTCTCGCGCACCCCTACTTTGAAGTACGCGCGGCGGCGGCAAAGTTCGCTGACGTCTTCCATCTCACCGCCCTGCTGGACGACGTCGATGAGACCGTTCGCTGGCACGCTGCGTTGCGATTGCCGCGTCGCTTTCTCCTGCGGCTCCGCTCGGACCCGCACCGCGAAGTGCGCGTCCGTGTCGCCTCCCATATTGAAGGCGAAGAGTTGGTGCCGATGATGGCGGACCCGGACTACTATGTGCGCCACGTGGTCGCGCGACGCATCGGTGTTCCGTCGCTGAAGCACATGATCGACGACCCGGATCCCGAGGTGCGTCGCGTGGTGGCGCAACGCATCACTGCGGAGTGGCTCCCGGAATTGATCGACGATCCCAGCGGTGCCGTAGTGCTGGCGGTTGCCGAACGGCTCACGCCCACCCAGTTGCTTCCGTTGCGGTTCCACGCTGACTTCCGCGTTCGCTACGAGGCCGCCGGCAGAGTGCCCCTCAGCGCTCTTGCCGCAATGCAGGGGGACGAAGATCCCATGGTCAGAGAGCGAGTCTTCGAGCGCCTGGCGCATCGGAACAGCGCAACGCCAGGCGAACACATGGTGATCGAGATGAGTACCGACAAGCGGGAAGGGAGGCGCTGAGATGGCAAACATCGTTCGTGACAGCGACATTGTGGAGTTGAACGGTCCGCCCTCGTTCGAGTATGGAGCGAAGGTTCGCTCGCGTTTCATGGTGCGCAACGACGGCACCTTCGCGGGCAAGGAAATCGGCGATGTTCTGGTCAACAAGGGTGAGGTCGGCTACGTGATCTCCATCGGAACCTTTCTGCAGCAGTTCTATATCTACAGCGTCGAGTTTCTTGGAACCGGATACCGCGTCGGCATGAAGCGCAGAGAGTTGGAGTTGGTAGAGCGGGTATCCAACGGAGGCGCAGCATGAGCGCAGCAATGGATCCACGCTTCGATTGGGGACAGAAGGTGCTGGCAACCCAGGACCTGTTCAACGACGGCACATACCCCGAGCAACCAGCCGATGAACTGCTGGTGCGCAAGGGCGACACCGGCGAGATCGTGCAGGTGGGCAAACATATTGACTCGGGAACGATCGTCTACATGGTCGCGTTTGCCTTGAACAAAGTCGTCGGATGTTTTGAGTCGGAGTTGATGCCGTTGGACTCGATGGGAGGGACAGGATGAAGGTCATGATTCGCAGAAACCAGGCTGGCGTTCTATCCGCGTATATCGCCAGGAAGGACCTTGAGGAAGTGATCGTCGAGGTGGAGAAGGCGGAGATGTGGGGCGGCCTGGTGAAGCTGGCCAATGGCTGGCGGCTGGCGCTGCCGGCAATGGATTCAACAACCGTACTGCCAATCACCGTGGAAGCACGGCGTCTTGGGGAAATGGAGATATAACCATGAACATCGCAGCAATCAATTCCATCTCGGACATGATGGCCGCAGGCAATGCCATTCCTTATCTCGGGCCGGGCGTCTTGTCGTTGGGCGAAGTTGGACATCAGTTGCCCGGCTCCCACAGCGCTCTCGTTGGACATCTTACGGCGAAGGCCAGCGTGCCGCACAAGATCAGAGCCAACCTGACGGCAACGGCGCAGTTCATTGAGAACTTCAAGCATCGCAAGACGGTGAGCAGTGCCATGACAGAAGCCTTCAATAAAGAGGCGCAACCGACGGCCCTGCATACGCTGTTCATGAATATGCCGTTCCTCCCGCTGGTGGTGCACGCCTGGTATGACGACCTTCCGCAGAAGGCACTCCGCTCTCGCAGCGCGGACTGGGGCATGGCACAGGGTGTGAGCCAGGCAGAACACTACGGCAGCTGGGTCAACTACTTTGACGCCGACGGAACGCATGCGGGAGTCGACGCGGCAGGACACAAGCAATGGACGACGCTGCTCTATCAGCCGCTTGGCTCCGTATGGCCAGCGCGCAACTTCCTGGTTTCGGACTCGGACTTTGTCGAGGTGCTGACCGAGATCGATATCCAGACGCCGATTCCCGAGTCGGTGCAGCAGTTGCGCAAGGGGAGAAGTTTTGTATTCCTTGGATGCCGGTTCTCGACGCAGATGGAGCGCATGTTTGCGCGTCAGATCATGAAGCGCTCATCGGAAAAACACTGGGCTGTGTTGCCGGAGGAACCAACTCGTAACGAAGCGCACTTCCTCGAACAGTTCAACATCGAACGCATCGCCATGCCGCTTCGCGAATTTGTAAGCGACTTCCAGACAAAGCAGCTGGTGAACTGATGGGATGCGACGACAACCCTCGTCGCATTCCCTACACCTCTCCTATCTTTGTCATGTTCGACACAGGGAGCAGACACAATCAACGCAGACATTCGCTCTATCTAAAGGGATTTTCGTTATTCGCGTTTGGCACGGTGGTTGCTATATGTAAGTGCAAGGCAGAGTGCAAAGGCCGAACGGTCAAGAGGTCGTCAAGCCAGCACAAGGACACCGATAGCAACCCGGACACACACTGGTTCGTACTGCATCGATAAGAATCTGGATTCGTCGCAACCGATAGATCGAAACGAAAGAGCAAACAAGGAGGAGCAAGATGGCAGCATTACGGCAGATTGCGTTTTACGGCAAGGGTGGCATTGGTAAGTCGACCACTTCGCAAAACACCCTGGCTGCGTTGGCCGAGATGGGGCAGAAGATCCTCATCGTCGGTTGCGACCCAAAGGCTGATTCAACCCGGCTGATCCTGCACGCCAAGGCGCAGGACACGATCCTCAGCATGGCTGCGGAGCTTGGCAGCGTGGAGGATCTGGAGCTCGACCAAGTAATGAAGACTGGCTACAAAGGAATTCGTTGCGTTGAGTCAGGCGGCCCGGAGCCCGGCGTTGGCTGCGCCGGACGCGGCGTCATTACATCGATCAACTTCCTTGAAGAGAACGGTGCCTACGAGGATATCGACTACGTGTCCTACGATGTGCTTGGCGATGTGGTCTGCGGTGGTTTCGCGATGCCCATTCGCGAGAACAAGGCGCAGGAGATCTACATCGTAATGTCGGGCGAGATGATGGCGATGTATGCGGCCAACAATATCTCGAAGGGCATTCTGAAGTATGCCAACTCGGGCGGTGTTCGCCTCGGCGGCCTGATCTGCAACGAGCGCCAGACTGACAAGGAGTTGGAACTGGCGGAGACCATCGCAAAGAAGTTGGGCAGCAAGCTCATCTACTTTGTTCCTCGCGCCAACATTGTTCAACATGCTGAACTTCGCCGCATGACCGTGATTGAGTATGCTCCTGACTCCGAGCAAGCCATGCATTATCGCAAGCTTGCGGAGAAGATCCACAACAATGTCGGCCAGGGTGTGATTCCAACGCCAATCTCCATGGACGAACTTGAAGAAATGCTGATGGAGCATGGCATCATCCCGAACGTGGACGAGTCACTGGTTGGGAAGAGGGCCGTCGAAGCTGTGGCGTAACGATCATTCGTTTCAACTGGCGTCGGGGTTTGTACGGACTGACGCCATATTTGTCTAATCCATTCTGAGTGAGGTGTGGCGTGAGCGACATTGTGGCCGTTGAAGAGATCAAAGAGCGAAATAAGCAACTCATTGGGGAGGTCCTCGAGGCCTATCCTGAGAAGTTTGGGAAGAGACGCGCCAAGCACCTCGGAACCTTTGAAGAGAGCAAAGGGGAGTGCGGCATCAAGTCCAACATCAAGTCCATTCCGGGCGTGATGACGATTCGCGGATGTGCCTATGCTGGCTCCAAGGGCGTTGTCTGGGGACCGATCAAGGATATGGTTCACATCAGCCACGGTCCGGTTGGCTGTGGGCAGTACTCCTGGGCAGCGCGTCGCAACTATTACGTCGGCACCACCGGCGTGGACTCCTTCGTGACGATGCAGTTCACTTCGGACTTCCAGGAAAAGGACATTGTCTTCGGAGGCGACAAAAAGCTCAGCAAGATCATCGATGAGATTGAAGAGCTCTTTCCACTGAACAAGGGAGTCTCCATCCAGTCCGAATGCCCGATCGGCCTGATCGGGGATGACATCGAGGCTGTCTCGAAGGCTAAGAGCAAGGAGTATGGCAAGACAATTGTGCCTGTCCGCTGCGAGGGCTTTCGCGGCGTCTCTCAGTCCCTTGGTCATCACATTGCGAATGACGCGATCCGCGACTGGGTCTTCGACAAGAAGCACGACAGGCCAGCACGTTTCGAGAGCACGCCCTACGATGTTGCCATTATCGGTGACTACAACATCGGCGGCGATGCATGGTCTTCGCGCATTCTTCTGGAAGAGATGGGACTGCGCGTCATTGCACAGTGGTCGGGCGACGGGACGCTCGCTGAGCTCGAAGCCACGCCGAAGGCCAAGCTGAACATCCTGCACTGCTACCGGTCGATGAACTATATCTCGCGCCACATGGAGGAGAAGTATGGAACGCCATGGGTGGAGTACAACTTCTTCGGCCCGAGCAAGATTGCGGGGTCTCTGCGAGAAATTGCTTCGCACTTCGACGACACCATCAAGGAAGGCGCAGAGCGGGTCATAGCCAGGTATCAGGCGCTTACCGACGCTACGATCGCGAAGTATCGTCCTCGCCTCGAAGGAAAGAAAGTCATGCTGTTTGTCGGCGGCCTTCGCCCACGCCACGTTATAGGAGCCTATGAGGATCTTGGCATGGAAGTGGTCGGTACTGGATATGAGTTTGGACACAATGACGACTATCAGCGCACCACGCATTACATCAAGGATGGCACGCTGATCTATGACGATGTGACCAGCTATGAATTCGAAAAATTTGTTGAGAAGGTGCAACCCGATCTGGTCGGCTCCGGAATAAAAGAGAAATACATCTTCCAGAAGATGGGCGTTCCTTTCCGGCAGATGCACTCATGGGATTACTCGGGACCGTATCACGGCTACGATGGATTCGCCATCTTCGCACGCGACATGGATATGGCCATCAATGCTCCAGTGTGGCGCATGACCAAGACACCCTGGTAACGAGCCAACAAAATATCTTCGAGGAGGATGAGGTAGATGAGTCAAAATGCGGAGAAAGTAATCGATCACTTCGAATTGTTCCGTGGTCCGGAGTACACGGAGATGCTGGCGAACAAGAAGTGCATGTTCGAAGACCCGGTCCTGCCCGAGGAACTGACGCGGGTTACAGAGTGGACCAAGAGCATGGAGTACCGCGAGAAAAACTTTGCGCGCGAGGCTCTCACCATTAATCCTGCCAAAGCCTGCCAGCCACTCGGTGCCGTCTTTGCAGCATTGGGTTTCGAGGCGACGCTTCCATTCGTTCATGGATCGCAGGGTTGCGTTGCCTATTACCGCAGCCACTTCTCGCGCCATTTCAAGGAGCCCACGTCAGCCGTGTCTTCTTCGATGACCGAGGATGCAGCCGTCTTCGGCGGCCTCAACAACCTCATCGACGGAATGGCCAACGCCTTCAGCCTCTACAAGCCAAAGATGATCGCCGTATCGACGACGTGCATGGCCGAAGTGATCGGTGATGACCTCAACGCGTACATCAAGAATGCCAAGGAGAAAGGGTCGGTTCCTCAAGACTTTGATGTTCCCTTTGCCCACACTCCCGCCTTCGTCGGAAGCCACGTTACCGGCTACGATAATGCACTGAAGGGGATCATCGAGCACTTCTGGAATGGTAAAGCTGCTACCACGCCCAGGCTTGAACGCAAGGCGAATAGCAAGCTGAATTTCATCGGCGGCTTCGATGGCTACACGGTCGGCAACATGCGCGAGATCAAGCGACTCTTCGACTTGATGGGAGTTGAGTACACCATCCTGGGCGACAACAGTGACGTGTGGGACACGCCGAGCGATGGTGAATTCCGCATGTACGATGGCGGAACCAGGCTCGAGGATGCGGCGAACGCAATTCACGCGCAAGCAACCATCTCCATGCAGGAGTTCTGCACGGTGAAGACGCTCGATCTGATTGAAGCCAGCGGGCAAGAGGTCATTGCGTTCAATCATCCGATCGGCGTCGAGGGAACAGACCGCTTTCTTATGGAGGTTTCGCGCCTCACTGGCAAGCCAATTCCGGATGCCATCGCAAAGGAGCGTGGACGCCTGGTGGATGCGATAGCTGATTCCAACGCGCATATTCATGGCAAGAAGTTCGCACTCTACGGAGATCCCGATCTGACTCTAGGGCTGGCGGCCTTCCTGCTGGAACTCGGGGCGGAGCCGACGCACATCCTCTCGACCAATGGGGACAAAGACTGGGAGCAGAAGGTCCAAGCATTGCTGGCCAGTTCACCGTTTGGCAAGAACTGTCACGCGTACTCGGGGAAAGATCTCTGGCATATGCGTTCACTGCTTTTCACTGAGCCGGTCGATTTCCTGATAGGCAACACCTATGGGAAGTTTCTGGAGCGCGACACGAAGACGCCGCTGATCCGCGTCGGCTTCCCGATCTTCGATCGTCACCATCACCATCGTTACCCGGTGTGGGGCTATCAGGGCGGACTCAACGTGCTGGTCACGATTCTGGACAAGATCTTCGATCACATGGATGCGACCACCAACGATGTGTCGAAGAACGACTACAGCTTCGACATCATCCGCTAAAGCACTTCAGCAACGCGTGAGACGGAGGGGCGATGAGTGATCTGCATGCGAAGGTACAGCAGGTGTTTGACGAACCCGGCTGCTCCACAAATCAGGCAAAGCTCACGCGCGATCGCAAGAAGGGCTGCAGCAAACTCCTTGCTCCTGGTGCCGCGGCTGGAGGGTGTGCCTTTGACGGCGCAAAGATCGCTCTCCAGCCCATCACCGATGTGGCACATCTTATCCATGGCCCCATTGCGTGCGAGGGAAATTCGTGGGACGGACGCGGTTCGAAGTCTTCCTCTTCGCAACTCTACCGCACCAGTTTCACGACGGATATGACAGAGCAGGACATCGTCTTCGGCGGAGAGAAACATCTTTACAAGGCCATCAAAGAAATCGCGGAGAAGTACAATCCAGCGGCGGTTTTCGTCTACCAGACCTGCATCTCCGCGATGATTGGTGACGACCTGGAGGCGGTCTGCAAAGCAGCCGCCCGCAAGCTGGGCATGCCGGTGATCCCGGTGAATGTTCCGGGATTTGTAGGCTCGAAGAACCTGGGCAACAAGCTTGCGGGCGAGGTGCTGCTGGATCATGTGATCGGCACGCAAGAGCCTGAAGACACCACGCCCTATGACATCAACATCATCGGCGAGTACAACCTCTCCGGCGAGCTGTGGCAGGTCAGGCCGCTCCTCGACGAACTTGGCATTCGCATCCTCGCGTGCATCTCTGGCGATGCGAAATATCACGAGGTTGCGCGCTCGCACCGTGCCCGTGCCGCGATGATGGTCTGTTCCAAGGCGATGATCAACGTGGCACGCAAGATGGAAGAGCGCTATGGCATTCCGTACTTCGAGGGATCGTTTTATGGAATCAGCGACATGAGTGATGCGCTGCGCAACATTGCCAGGCTGCTTGTTGACCGCGGAGCTGCGATTGAGCTTCTGGCCCGCACAGAGGCTGTCATCGCGCGCGAAGAGAGCCGCGCCTGGCAACGCATTGCTCCTTACCGGCCCTCGCTTCTGGGCAAGCGCGTTCTGCTTTTTACAGGCGGCGTAAAATCCTGGTCGATCGTGGCAGCATTGCAGGAGGCCGGCCTGATCATCGCCGGAACCAGCGTCAAAAAGTCCACGCCCGGGGACAAGGAACGGATCAAAGAGTTGATGAAGGATGACATGCATATGTTCGACGATCTGAAGCCGCGAGAGATGTACAAGATGTTGAAAGACGCGCAGGTCGACATCATGCTCTCCGGAGGCCGCAGTCAGTTTGTCGCGCTCAAGGCGAAGATGCCGTGGCTCGATATCAATCAGGAACGGCATGAAGCCTACGCCGGATATGAAGGCGTCGTAGCGTTGGTGCGCGAGATCGCCAAAGCTCTTTCCAATCCCATTTGGAATCAGATTCGCAAACCAGCTCCGTGGGAGAACACAGCAACACTGAACGAGCGTGCCATCCATATTGCATAGGGAAATCTCCATGGCCAAGGTAATTGTCAGTCGAAAGCAATGCACGGTGAACCCGCTCAAGATGAGTCAGCCCATTGGCGCGGCGCTGGCATTCATGGGGGTCGAGGGGACCATGCCCCTGCTGCACGGAGCGCAGGGCTGTACCTCCTTTGGGTTGGTCTTATTCGTCCGCCATTTCCGTGAGGCGATTCCGCTACAGACAACAGCGATGAGCGAGGTAGCCACGGTTCTGGGCGGCTTCGACAACGTGGAGCAAGCGATTGTCAACATTGCCAATCGCACTCATCCACGACTGATCGGCATCTGTACCACAGGAGTTGCCGAGGTCAAGGGTGATGACCTCAAAGGGTTTCTCAAGTTGATCCGCGCCAATCATCCGGAACTCGGGCACATCGCTCTTGTGAATGTGTCCACACCGGATTTTCGTGGAGCATTTCAGGATGGCTGGTCCGCGGCAGTCACGCACATGGTGGAAGAGTTGGTGGGTACTCCGATGCTCGAGGGCAGCTTTTCGCGCCGCGTGAATGTGCTCCCCGGCTGCCATCTAACGCCGGGGGATATCGACGAGTTGCGCGATATCTTCGAGAGCTTCAGCCTCGATCCATTTTTTCTGCCCGATCTCTCTGGCTCGCTCGACGGACATGTCCCGGCTGAGTTTACGCCCACGACACTGGGCGGAATCAGCCTCGAGCACATTCAGAGGATGGGGTCAGCGTGCTGGACCATTGCCATTGGCGAGCAGATGCGTGGCGCGGCCATTACTTTGGAACATCGCACGGGCGTGCCGTACAAACTCTTTGAGCGGCTCACCGGCCTGTCGGCTAATGATGAGTTGATGGGCTTCCTGGCGCAGATCAGCGGGGTTCCCGTGCCACGAAACTATCGGCGCCTACGCAGCCAACTTATCGACGCCATGCTCGACGGTCACTTCTACTTTGGACAAAAAAAGGTGGCGATTGCCGCTGAGCCCGATCTGCTTTCCACCCTCGCGCATTGGCTCAGCGAGATGGGTTGTGAGATCCAGGCGGCGGTGACAACAACGCCCTCGCCGGTGCTGGAACGCATTCCCTCCGAAGAGGTTCTGATCGGTGACCTCGAAGATCTGGAGTCGCGCGCCGTCGGTGCTGACCTCATCGTTACCCACTCGCACGGGCGACAGGCCGCAGAGCGTCTCGGCATTCCACACTTCCGCGTAGGGATTCCAATATTCGATCGCCTGGGTGCTGGCCACCAGGTAACGGTCGGATATCGCGGCACGCGCGATCTGATCTGTACCATCGGAAATATTTTCCTGGCCAACGGACATGAACCCACGCCGGACACATGGCGGCAGCCCGTGCAGGAGACCAGCCCTCTGGTTCAGTTACACATTGCGTAGCGATTGCACAAACTGTGGAGGAGGACGATGAAAATTGCATTTGCAACAGAAGATTTAAAGCGCGTAGATGCGCACTTCGGATGGGCGAAACATATTGCGGTCTACGAAGTGACACCCGATGACATTCACTTTGTCACCACCTACGAATTCACGGGCGATCTACACGAGGACGGTAACGAAGACAAGCTCGGGCCCAAGCTGGCAGCTATTGACGATTGCGCAATCCTCTACGTCGCCGCCATCGGCGGGTCAGGCGCTGCCCGCGTGGTCGCAAAGAAGATCCACCCCATCAAGGTGTCAGAGCCCGAAGCCATTGATGACGTCCTGTTGCGGCTCCAGAAAGTTCTGTGCGGAACTCCGCCGCCATGGTTGCGTAAGGCGATGAACAAGGGAGTAGAGCGAATGCTGGATTTCGAAGACGAGGTGGTACATGGTTGAGACGGTAAATCAAATGGCGGCGCCGGCAGCTCAGGGCTTTCTCAAGGAACTCATCAAGCAGTGGCGAGCGCAGGACATGCATGGATCCTGGGATAAGAAGTCTGACCTGGACCTGCTCGAGCCCTACATCCTCACGAAGGAGAAGCGCCGCGAGCTTCCGATCATGGGCGACCCCGACCCAGAGACGCTGTGGCGCATGGAACTCTTTTACAACGCCATCGGACTCGCCATCGAACGAATCACAGGTGTAATGGTCTCTCCTATTTTCAGGCTGCACCACGAAGGCTTCGGTCGTCTTGTCCTCACGGCGGGACGTCTGATCGTGCTCAACAAGAATCTGCGAGAGGTTCACAGGTTTGGCTTCAGCAGCCTTGAAAAGCTGGAGGCCGAGGGGGAAAAACTCGTCGCGGACGGCGTGGAATGGATCGAAAAGTATCCCGAAGTCGCCCGCTATTGATAACGGCAAGCGCACCGGGACAGGTCAATCTCAAGAATCAGTGAGGGTACATGGAAGCAATGGAGACAGTACTGCCGACAGTGTCACGCGATGGAAGAGCCTGGGAGCCATCGTATCTGCTCAGCATCGATGCAAGAATCTGCATTGGATGTGGCCGGTGCTTCAAGGTCTGCGGACGGTCGGTGATGTCCCTGCAGGGCATCACCGAAGACGGTGATGCGGTATCGCTCGATGACGACGAGATTGAGCGCAAGGTCATGTTCGTCAGCGATCCCGGCGCGTGTATCGGATGCGCAGCGTGTTCCCGAGTCTGTCCGAAGAATTGTCAGACCCACGGATCAGCCTAAGGAGACCAGCCATGCCCCACCTCGCGCTCTACACGCAGCTGGTCCAATCGAAAGCAGCTTCCCTCTACGACGCCTTCGATGCGCATGTGCTGGCTTCCATATTCACAGCAGCCGCAATGGAGATCGATCCGGGCGGCTCGCTCGCGGAAGGGCTGGGCATCTCAGGCAAAGAACTCCGGCGCGTGATCGCGACATACTTCCCCGATGCAGCCACGCTGCTGCAAGACTTCGGGCTCGACAACGAAGCGACAGTTGGCGACGAGGAGCAATCGCTGCGAAGATTGCTCCTCCGCTCCCGCTCTACACCGGCTCCGCTCAGCTCCGTATTTTCCATCATCATCGCCCGCAGAGCGACACGACCCAATCATCTCTGGCAGGACCTTGGCCTCGCGAATCGTAGTGAGTTGTCGAGGCTCATGCAACGGCACTTCGCTCCACTTGCTCTTCGCAACAGGCAGGACATGAAGTGGAAGAAGTTCTTCTACCGATTGATCTGCCAGGATGAAAATTCACGTATGTGCCTCGCGCCTTCCTGTTCGGAGTGCTGTGATTTCGAGGGATGCTTTGGCGATGAATCGGGTGAGAGCATCTTGGCGCGGAACCGCCTGGTGCAGGAGAGACCAGGCTCCATCGCGGGTGTATCGCTGGCGCCATGATGAAGAGATGCTGAGTGGAAGTTGAATGGAAGTCGACAGGTCGTGAATACGACAATGCGCCGCATCTGCTTGATGGAGTGCTTCTAAGTCCCACATTTTGATTGCGTCCGGTTTGGCGCGAAACGTGCTCCCTCACTCTCCATACCGAGAGGGGAGGGGATGATGATTGAATTGACTCCAACTGCAGTCGAAGCTCTGCGATCCGCCATTCAAGCGACGTCAACACCGATTGCCGGTCTGCGCGTTACAGCGGAGTCCGGAGGATGCTCCGGCTACAAATACCAGATGGGTTTGGTGGAAAGTTCCCAACCCGGCGACTTCGCCTGCAAGAAGGACGGTCTCACCATCTTCGTCGACCCGGACAGTGCCGATCTCCTGACAGGCACCACGATTGACTATCTCAATGGCCTGGATGGTTCTGGCTTCGCCTTCGACAACCCCAATGCAAAATCCACCTGCAGTTGCGGAAAGTCCTTTTGCTGATGCGCAACATCTGAGGAGGCACACCATGACGCAGCGGTGCAAAGATCATCCGTGGGTCTATCTGGATAACAATGCGACGACCCGCGTGGATGCCCGCGTTCTCGATGCGATGCTGCCGTTCTTCCGCGAGCACTTTGCCAACCCATCGTCAGAGCATGCCCTGGGTACCTCCGTATCCGAGGCCGTGCACACTGCACGCCGCCAGATTCAATCGTTGATTGGCGCCGCCTCCAGCAAAGAAATCGTGTTCACCTCTGGCGGCACCGAGTCCAATAACACTGCCATCTTCTCGGCACTCGAAGCCCGCAAGGATCGAGACGAGGTGATCATCTCTACCGTCGAACATCCCTCCATCCTCGCCGTGTGTGACCATCTGCAGCGGACAGCACGAGCAAAGGTCCATCGCATTCCCGTTGACCGCAATGGGCGGCTGGATGAGGAGACGTACAGGCGCGCCCTGAGCGCCAGGACTGCCGTGGCTTCCATGCAGTGGGCCAACAGCGAGACAGGCACAATATTTCCTGTCGACCGATTGGCGGCCATAGCAAATGCAGCGGGCGCCCTCTTCCACTGCGATGCCGTGCAGGCTGCGGGCAAAGTCAACATGCAGGTGCAATCGACGCACATCGATTCGCTCTCGATCTCCGCGCACAAGATGCACTGCCCCAAAGGTGTGGGCGCTCTCTATATACGCAATGGGGTTAGCTTCGTACCGTTGATTCACGGTGGGCGTCAGGAGCGCGGCAGGCGCGCCGGCACGGAAAACGCGCCTGCAATCGTGGGCTTCGGTGTAGCTGCGGAATTAGCCGCGCAAGCGCTTCTCCACGAGACGCCCCGGATTGCTGCACTGCGCGATCGTCTCGAGTCCGAGATACTCCGCAGCATTCCCGGCACCATGGTCATCGGCAACACGAGCGATCGCCTCCCGAACACGTTGAACATCGCCTTTGAAGATGTGGAGGCCGACTCCATTCTTTCGCTGCTGAACCGTGATTTCATTGCCTGCTCTCAGGGGTCAGCCTGCAGTTCCGGGTCCATGGAACCGTCGCATGTACTGCGCGCCATGAAGGTCCCGTTTGCGTTTCTACGCGGAGCCGTGCGCTTCTCCTTCTCGCGCGAAAACACTGACCACGATGTTCAGCGCGTCGTTGACGTCTTGCCGCAATCCGTGAAAGATCTTCGACTCAATATGGTTCCAATGGAGGCCGCCTGTGACTACACATAGACCAATCGTGATCAATGACTCCACGCTGAGAGATGGCGAGCAGGCTCCGGGCGTCTCCTTCACGCTGGAGGAAAAGCTCGCCATCGCCCTGGCCCTTGAAGCCGCTGGCGTAGAGGAGATCGAGGCGGGGACGCCCGCCATGGGCACAGCAGAGGTCGAAGCACTGGCCGAGGTCGGACGCCTGCTGCGCACCTCCGAGCCCATCGCCTGGTGCCGCATGACCCGCAACGACGTCGATGCCGCCCTCATGACCGGCCTGAAGCGCGCGAACCTTTCGGTCCCGCTTTCCGACATCCAGATGTCCGCGAAATTAAATGCGGACCGCGTCGAAGTTCTCCGAAGGGTCCGCGACGTAATCTCCTACGCCGTCGATTGCGGACTGCGCGTGGCTTTGGGCGGCGAGGATTCCAGCCGCGCCGACTTCGACTTCGTGCTCGCGGCCGTAGACGCAGCATCCAGCGTTGGTGCGCATCGCTACCGGTTCGCCGACACGCTCGGCATCATGGACCCCTTCTCCGTCCACGACACGTTTCGCCGTCTGCGTTCTCACTTCGATCTCGAGCTTGAATTTCACGGCCACGACGACCTGGGCCTGGCCACCGCCAATACCCTTGCGGCCATCCGCGGAGGAGCGACCCATGCCAGCGTCTGCGTCCTCGGCCTGGGCGAACGTGCTGGCAACGCCGCGCTGGAAGAAGTCGTCGCTGGATTGAAACTCATTCCCGATACGCAGTGCAGCGTGGATCTCTCCCATCTGCCGCGGCTTGCCGAGATTGTTGCCAACGCCGCCCGCACTCCTATTCCTGCGGGAAAGGCCATCGTCGGCGCCAACGCCTTCACCCACGAATCCGGCATTCATGTCGATGGCCTCATGAAGAATCCGTTGACCTATGAAGCGTTATCACCGGGAACCTTTGGACGCGATCGCCGCATCGTCCTCGGAAAGCACTCCGGCATGGCATCGGTTACAGGAGCCCTGCATCAGCTCGGACTCGCTGCCGACAAGCACCAGACACGGAGGTTACTGACGCGAATTCAGGAGCGTTCCATGCAGGCCAAACGAGCCGTCAGCACAGAAGAGTTGCTGGAGTTCTACACCCAGGCGAACGCTCCGATAACCCAGCATGGCTCGCCCACGGAGATGAGAGTATGACCATCCTCGAACAACTTTCAAAGCTGTCTTCCGCCGAAGAGTTCTTTCATCTTCTCGATGTTCCATACGATCCGGCGATCCTCAATGTCGCACGCCTCCATATTCTGAGGCGCATGGGTGAGTATCTGAAGCTTGCGCCTGCCACGCCGGAGGAAGAGACCGCCCGCGCGCACTTTCGTGCTCATCTCCTGCGTGCCTACGACGACTTCGCTCAATCCTCGCCCTTGGACCAGCGGGTCTTCAAAGTCCTCCAGGATGCTGTTCGAGTTAAGCATCGTCCGCTCATCTCGCTGGCAGTTCCGCGCAAAGGCCAGAGCCGTTCGGCCATCTGATCGCGGCGCCTTCTCTGCAAGTACGTATCGCGCCATTACGAACTCCGCTTCTTCCTCATCATGCCCGGCCACTTCAACCTGCTTCTCCCCGCCGATAGTCTCACCCGCGTCCGCCAGAGAATCAACAACGGATGCTCGCACCACATCGCCTCAACGTCGCGCCTCAGCACGGCGGCTGCACAGGCGACAAGACGCGCAAATCTCTTCTCAATGTGTTAGAAGTGAGTGCAATCAAAAGCGGAACGTTCGGTGTACTGAACACCGGGTAAGTTCGCCAGATACACCCGGATTGCAGGGAGGGTTTACGCAATGAACATCAAGGAACAATCACTCTTGAGCGCAACACGAATTGGGTCTCTGTTGCTTGCCTGTGCTGTCACGCTGGGGGTCAGCGGTTGCGGTTCCGGTTCCATGACAGCCTCGCAAAATGCCGGAAACTTCAAAACCACCGTCTTCCTCGGCGATTCCCTGACGGCCGGTTATCAGAACGGCTCCCTGCTGGACACCCAGCAGCCCAATGGCTATGCCAACCTCATCGCCCAGCAGGCAAAGTTTGTCCTCGCGCTGCCGCTGATCGCGCCTCCGGGCGCACCCAATGTGATGACCCTGGTCAGCCCCGGCCCTCCTCCCGTCACCGGCATCCTCGACCCCGGCCAAACCACCACCGGCCGCGACGACTACTCCTTGCAGGCTACCGACCTCGGAGTTCCAGGAGCGCTGGTCAATGATGTGATGAACACGGTGCCAGTTCTTCTGCCATCCACACCGGAGCAGGTGATCACCGAACTGGTGCTGGGCTTCCCCGGCTTGACCAACGGCGTCGCGCAGACACAGTTTCAGTCGGCCGTTGCGCTCAATCCAACCACCATCTTTGTCTGGATTGGAAATAACGATGCCCTCGTCGCCGATGAAACGGGCACGCCATCGTCCATGACACCGCTGGCCTCCTTCACCACCCAGTTCACCCAGTTGATGACGAGCCTGTCCAAGCAGACCAACGCAAACCTCGTCGTGTGCAACATTCCTGACGTCACCCTGGTCGCCTACCTCACGCCTGCCGCCGAGGTGCTGGCCGAAGCCTCCGCGAAGAGCGGCGTACCAGCAGCAGTGTTGAGTCAGCTCCTCGGCATCCAGCCAGCCAGCAGCACCTACGCAGGAGACCTCGTCAACCCCACCGGTCTGTCTGAAGTCCCCTTAATCCTGGCCGGGAAACAGGCCCCACCGATTACCGACGCTGGCTTCCTCTCCGCCGCCGAAGTCGTACAGGTGCAGCAGATGGTCCTTGCCTATAACCAGGTCATCCAGCAGCAGGCCTCGGCCGTGGGCGCAACCGTGGTGGACTTCCACACCGTCTTCGCCAAAACCGCCGCTTCCGGTCTTACGGTCAATGGATACACCGGAACTTTTGGTTATCTGGGCGGAATGTTCGGATTAGACGGTATCCATCCAACCAACACCGGCTACGGCGTGGTGGCAAACGCATTCATTGACGCCATGAACGCCAACCTCAAAACCAGCATCCCGGATGTCGACCTGGCCGCGATCGCAGCCAAGGACCCCCTCTGGCCTCCGAATATCGCAGCCCACTATGCGGCAACGCCGGGACAGCACATCAGCGCAAAGGCAGGGCAGTCGCTGGATTGGATGCTCTCCCCGAGAACATCTGCTCCGGCGCCACGATAGTCTCACCACCCTCTGACCGCATGGAGGCGCATCCCGCAGAGCGCCTCCATGCCTCTCCCCCACTTGACATCCCACCCCCCCAAAAAACACCCCTCCCCAACTCCCGGCACCTTATTCCAGGCACAAACCTCCAATCGCCCGTCCCCGCGCCCCGATCCCTGCAAACCTGCTATCGAAAACCGTGCTGAGAGTGCCATCCTGCAGCCCAACATTGCGCTGAGAGTGCACTGTTTTCAGGGGAACCCGAACCTGCCCCGCGCTCAGTACTTGAAGATATACGGAGCCGGCCAGGTCATGGTCTTGTCCGCACGGTTCACGTACATATAGATCTTGTGGTCCCCATTGGCGCGCACCGCAACGATGACGCCAGTGCCAAAGTACCCACTGCCCGCAGCCACGGACTTGTCCACATGGTGCGACGTAATCGGCTGATTAATAGGGCTATCCGTCGTCCAGTCCTCCGTAAACCGGGCCAGCGGATAGCCGCTGTACCTGGCCGGATGCTGCTGCCAGTCAGGATCGTTGTAGTAGATCCCGTACGCCTTCGAATAGTCCTTGGCTTCCAGCGCATCAAAAAAGTTGTTCACGCGATGCTCATAGCCAATGTTCGTAAAAAGCCAGCCGTGCCCGGACACATAGCCGGAAAACGCGAGAATCCCCAGCAAAACCAACGTAACGGCCACACCGATGAAGATATTACGGCGGCGATCATCGCGAGCGGGGTCATAGGCAGGTGCATCCATCAGGTCCATCAGGCTCATCGGCAGTGTCCTCGTTCGGTCGATTCCATACTCAGCATATTAGACACCGAACCTGCCAAAATCGCATGCAGGTTTACCAACTTCCGCGCTCGTCCCTCGGCTCAGTGCGGGGAAAAGCATCGCGGATGTGCTCAAACTCCGTGCCTGTAGCCAGCAAATACACCGAGAGAATATCGAATCGCAGCGGAATGGCCCCGCGCACCGAAGCAGGAAACTGGTTAAGATACGCCGTCCCCATCCTGCGAAGCATCCGCCGCTTGTCCGCATCCACCGCCGTATCTGCGGGAGCAAGGTCGCGGGCCGTGCGGGTTTTCACCTCGAAGAGGACAATCGCCGGGCCGTCCCAGGCCACCAGATCCAGGTCGCCCCGCAACCGTGCTGTCCGCCAGCGGCGCGCAACGACGGTATAACCCAGACCCCGAAGATGGAAGTAGGCAGCGTCTTCCCCCTGCTCGCCGGTCAGCAGATGGGCCGGTTTCACGCTCTTGCGGTCAGCAAACGAGCGCAACGCGGTATAGACGCGCCGTTCCAGCGAAATCGTGAGCTGTTGCAGACCCATAGCAGCAGCATAGCCTACCCAGGCGACATCTCCACAGGCCCCGCGATATACTTGGTTGTGCACACCGAGCACAACCAAAACCACCCACCAAAAGAGGTAGCGGCTATGTCAGCAAAGTACATCTTTGTGACCGGCGGAGTTGTGTCGTCATTAGGCAAAGGATTGGCGGCAGCCTCGATCGGCTGTCTGCTGGAGGCCCGCGGACTGCGCGTCAACCTGATGAAGTTCGATCCCTACCTGAACGTTGATCCGGGCACCATGAGCCCGTTCCAGCACGGCGAGGTCTTCGTCACCGACGACGGCGCCGAGACCGACCTCGACCTCGGCCACTACGAGCGCTTCACTCATGCCCGGCTCTCGCGCGATAACAATCTCACGACCGGTCGCATCTACGAGCAAATCATTACCAAGGAGCGGCGCGGCGACTATCTTGGCAAGACCGTGCAGGTCATCCCGCACGTCACCAACGAGATCAAGAACGCGATGCGCAAGGTGGGTGCCGACTGCGACGTCGCCATCGTCGAAATCGGCGGAACCGTCGGCGATATTGAGTCGCTTCCCTTCCTCGAAGCCATCCGCCAGATGCGTCAGGAGATGGGCCGCGACAACACCTGCTTCGTCCACGTCACGCTGATTCCGTGGATTGCCGCAGCACAGGAGTTGAAGACCAAGCCCACGCAGCACTCGGTCAAGGAGATGCTCTCGATCGGCATCCAGCCCGACATTCTGCTCTGCCGCGCCGACCGCGCCGTTCCACGCGAGATGCGCCAGAAGATTGCCGCGTTCTGCAACGTCGAGGAGGCCGCCGCAGTCGTTGCGCGCGATGTCCCCTCCATCTACGAAGTCCCGCTGAACCTCTACAAGGAAGGCGTCGACACGCTGGCGATGAAGTATCTGCGCCTCGAAACCCGCGAGCCCGACATGTCCAAGTGGGAGGACATCGTGCACCGCGCCTACAATCCGGTCGATGAGGTCGAGATCGGTATCGTCGGCAAGTACGTGGAGTATGAGGACAGCTACAAATCGCTCAAGGAAGCTCTCGTCCACGGCGCGCTCGACGCCAATCTGAAGATGAAGGTCACGTGGGTTGAGGCCGAGGGCCTCGAGGTCGAGGGCTACGAGTCGCAACTCGCCGGCTTCGACGGAATCCTCGTCCCCGGAGGCTTCGGCAAGCGTGGCATTGAGGGCATGCTGAACGCCATCAAGTACGCACGCGAAAACAAGGTGCCGTATTTCGGCATCTGCCTCGGCATGCAGACCGCGTGCATCGAGTTCGCGCGCAACGTCTGCGGCCTCACGAAGGCCAACTCCGGCGAGTTCGATCCCGCCACGCCGCACCGCATCATATACAAACTGCGCGAGTTGATCGGCGTTGAAGAGATGGGCGGCACCATGCGCCTGGGCGCGTGGGATTGTGTCATGGAGCCCGAGTCGCTGGCCGCCAAAGCTTATGGCAGGACAACCATCAGCGAGCGGCACCGCCACCGCTACGAATTTAATCGCGAGTATGAAGCTGTCCTTACGGGCGGCGGTTTGCGTCTAACAGGAACGACGCCCGACGCAACGTACGTCGAGATCGTCGAGATCCCCGGGCATCCCTTTTTCCTTGGCTGCCAGTTTCATCCAGAGTTCAAGTCCAAGCCACTTGAGCCGCATCCGTTGTTCAGAGACTTCGTCAAGGCGAGCTACGCCAACCGAGGTCTGCTGAAGGCCGAGAAGATCGTGCGTGCCGAGGTTGAGGCTTAGGACCACCGGAAAGTCAATATGACGATTCAGTACAGCTACGGACGGCAGCGTGGGTCAGGCACGTTCTTCGGCGTGCTGTTGGCGCTTGTTCTCGGCGCCGTGGCGTTGGGAGTATTCGTCCATCATGCACGGTCGGGCGTGGCGGGCAAACTCGCGGCGCTGATCACGGGAAGGCCTCTGACCATTGTCTCCGCGCCTGATGTCGTCGAAAAGGTGCAGCAGTTGAACCGGCTCGAGACAGTGGTGTACTCGCTGGACACAGTCGTCGAAGGCAGTGAGTCCAACCCCATACTGCCCGACGCGCTGGCCGGCGACAAGCTATTGATGATCGTGCATGGCCAGACCATTGCCGGCATCGACATGAGCAAACTGAATCCCGACAGCGTGCAGATTACAGAAGGCGCGCAGGGACGCACGATCCGGCTCACGTTGCCGCCGTCCCAGGTATTCACGACGAGCCTCGACGAGCAAAAGTCACGCGTGTATGCGCGCGACACAGGATTGTTTGTCGAGGCCGATCCAACACTCGAGACGCAGGTACGGCAAAAGGCGCAGAGCCAGTTGCAACAAGCTGCGCTGAGCGATGGCATTCTCGATGCAGCTACGAAAAATGCGAAGGCAACGGTGACCGCCATGCTCCAGGGATTGGGATTCGAGCATGTGGACATTCGCTAGACGCAGCAAAGAGCTCGATAGATTTTCTAAAGGCGCAGGAACTTCCGTCGTTCTGCATGCGTCCTATCAGGAGAGATGCAGGCATTGATCGCAACAGCACCCACATCCACCGGAGAGCCCGCGGGCGAACTCCAGCCCAGGAAGCAGTATGTTCGGAAGCCGGCGCTCCCGGCGCTCACCGGCCTGCGTTCCCTATTGGCCGTCACGATTATCCTTTTCCACTTCACGCCCTCGGGGCTCACGTGGGCCCGCCACCCGTCGATCACCCTGTACCCTCTGGTCGACATCGGATACGTGTTCGTCAGCTTCTTCTTCCTGATCTCCGGCTACATCCTCGCCTATAACTATGCGGGCCGCGACCAGCGGATGAACGCCATGGACTTCTGGGTCGCACGATTCTCGCGCCTCTACCCGATCTACGCTCTGACCATGGTGGTCTCCATCCCCATGCTGATGACCGAGTGGGCTGTGCGATCGCGCACCGAATTCTGGATGGGTGCGATCGCGACACCGCTGCTGGTCCAGGGCTTCTTCCCTCATCTGGCAACCTTTTGGATGACGGTGACCTGGACGCTCTCCTGCGAAGTGGTGTTATACATCGCCTTCCCTTGGCTGGTGCGGTTGCCATGGCCGCGCACAGCCGGCAAATTGCTGGCGCTGGGGCTGTTCATCTGGGTCGTGGGACTCATCCCCCACTCCATCTACATCCTGCATGATCCGGACCACTTCGGGCACGCTGCGAACCGTTATAGCGACGGTCTGTGGGTCAACACCTTGAAGTTCACGCCGCTGCCCTACCTCTGCACGTTTCTCGCCGGCCTGACGCTGGGCCAGTTGCATGAAGCAGCCAAGCTGACCGCGCGAGCCAGAGTGATCATCGGAACGCTGGGCTTCATTGGCGTGTGGTTTGCCGCCTATCACCTGGCCAACACCCTGCCGTACATCATGGTGCATGGCGGCCTGCTCACGCCGCTCTTCGCCGCAATCATCCTCGGACTCTCGGGCCCCAGCGTGCTCGCGAGCCTGTTCTCATGGGAGCCGCTGGTCGCCGTCGGCACATCCACCTACGCGCTGTACCTGCTGCACTTCAACGTCATCATACTGCTGCAGAATCATCACGTCTGGGCGCGTCTCGGCCTCGGCCGGTTTGAACCGTGGATCTCCTACGTGTTTGTGATCCTGCTCGCCATCGCAGTGCGCAAGTGGGTTGAACATCCAGCACAGCTAGCCATCGGCCACTGGTGGAAGCGCCGCGAGGCCGCGAGAGAACAACGCGAGATAGTTACCGTAGGCTAATGTTTCTCCCGACCAGTACGCAGTCCAGGAAATCTACGACGTAACCAGCGAGCCCAGCTTCTCGCCTTCGATGACGCGCAGAATATTTCCGCGCTCCCGCATCGAGAAGATAATCATTGGCAGGCTATTATCCTTGCACAGCGAGACGGCCGTCGTATCCATCACCTGCAGGCCCAGCTTGAGGATGTCCATGTATGTGATCTCCTCAAACTTGACGGCATCGGCGACCTTCTTCGGATCGGCGTCGTAGATGCCATCAACGCTAGTGGCCTTCAGCAGCACCTCAGCGCCAATCTCCATCGCGCGCAGGCTCGCAGCGGTGTCGGTGGAGAAGTACGGATTGCCGGTCCCCGCAGCGAAGATCACCACGCGGCCCTTCTCCAGGTGACGAATCGCACGCCGCCGAATGTACGGTTCGGCAACCTGGTGCATCTGGATGGCGCTCATCACGCGAACGGGAATGCCAGTCTTCTCGATGGCATCCTGTAAAGCGATCGCGTTAATAACCGTAGACAACATCCCCATGTGGTCGGCAGCGACGCGGTCCATGTGGATGGCCTGTTCGGCGACGCCACGGAAGAAGTTGCCACCGCCCACGACGATGCCGATCTGGCAGCCGGACCGCGCCGCCTCGGCGATTTCATGGGCCACTGCGTTGACAAACACAGCGTCAACACCGAAGCCACGGCCGGCGGCCAGGGCTTCTCCAGAGAGCTTCAAGAGGACGCGTTTATACATGCTAACGTCCAGTGTACAGGGTCAGTACCGGCTCTGCCGCACACCGTCACCTGTCCTTATGAGCATGTGGCGGCCTCGACCGATCCTAATCACTACTGTCCCTTCAACATCCCCACGACCGGGTCCGGCAACTGTTCATTCGCGTGCTTCAGCAGCAGCGCGACGTCCCACATCTGGTCCTCGCTCAGCACGCCCTTGAACGAAGGCATACCCGTCAGCCGAATTCCATTCTTGATCTTCCAGTAGGTCTCGCCAGCCTCATCATCGCTGACCCCGACCACATCTCCGTGGCCATGCTTCTTCCATAGCTGCGGCGCGATCGGGTACATCCCTTTGGCGAACGCTGCATCTTTACCGGGAACGCCGTGGCACGCTGAGCATTGCAGCTTATAGGCCATCGCTCCGGTTTCGTACACATCTTCGCTAGTGCCGAAGGGTGGCTGCTGCATCTCGCGATCAATCCGCGCGTCGAGCGGAATCCTCACAATTGTCTTCTCAAACGGAAATGGCTTGTCAGCGGTAGCAACGGGGGGGGTGCCAAACTTGAAATACACGAACACACCCACGAACAGAACCACGAACGCGAAGACGAAACCAAGGAAAAACTTCAGCATTCCGCCGGAACCACCTGCACTCGACCTCGACTTACCACTCGCCATATTGCTCGTTCCTCTCGTGTTGCTTCTCGGTAGTGTACTTCGCGGGTGTCCTGGAAGTGATAGCGCCGCATCAAATGGAGATGACAAATCAGCCATCCAGGGGTGGCGCCCCACCCCTGGATGGCGGGCAGACAAACATTCGCTGACACGGAACTTTTCGCCTCCCGCGAACGTAGGATATGTTGCAAAGTTGCGTCATCGGCAGTTGACCCCAACTCCACCCCCCGAAAGGAAGCACGAACCATGCAGAGCCGAATTGTTGGAACCACCATGCCGGTGCTGGAAGCCCTGCTGCAACCCGGCGAAAGCCTCATCTCCGAGGCTGGCGAGCTTAGCTGGATGACCCAGACCATCGCCATGACCACGCACACCCAGATGGCTGGCGGCGGCGGGATCTTCGGCGCCATCAAGCGCGTAGCCGGTGGCGGAACCCTCTTCATGACCGAGTACACCGCGCAGGGCTATCCCGGCGAGGTTGCCTTTGCGGCCAAGATCCCCGGCCACATTCTGCCCATCGAAGTTGGCCCCGGACATGAGTTCCTCATCCATCGCCACGGCTTCCTCTGCGCCACGCCGCAGATCCAGCTCAGCGTCGGCTTCCAGCAATCGCTCGGCGCAGGCATCTTCGGCGGCGACGGCTTCCTGCTGCAAAAGGTCGCCGGCATCGGCACCGCATGGCTCGAACTCGGCGGCGAAGTTGTGATCCGCGACCTCCAGCCCGGCGAGACCCTGCGTGTCCATCCCGGCCACGTCGGTGCCTTCCAGGCCAGCGTCAACTTCCAGATCACGCGCATTCAGGGCATCCGCAACATGTTCTTCGGTGCGGACGGAATCTTCCTCGCCGCGCTCACCGGCCCCGGGCGCATCTGGCTCCAGACCCTCCCGCTGGCGAACCTCGCGCACGCCATCCAGCCGTATCTGCCATCCGCGCAGAGCGACGCCGGCAAGGTAGGAACGGCAGCCGTACTCGGCGGCATCGTCGGCAGCATGTTCGACAATCGCTGACAGCTTGAATCACCCGCAACGCATCCCGGACATTTGCGTTGCAGTCGCGCCCGCCTACGACGTAGACTCACTGGCATGATGCGAGCAACGAAGCTGTTATCTATACCTGTATGGACGGCCCTGGGCATGATCCTGCTGGGCTGGTGTACTGCGTCCGTCTCAGCACAGGACTGGGCCAGGTCAACCCTCGACAAGAGCCCCCGCCACGGCGAGTACGTTACCCTCACCGCAGCCGGCGGTCGCAAGCTGCAGGCCTGGGTCGTCTACCCGCAGGTCAAGGACAAAGCACCTGTTGTCATCATGATCCACGAGATCTTCGGCCTCAGCGACTGGGCGCGCGAGATGGCAGATGAGCTTGCCGGCGCAGGTTACATCGTCGTCGAGCCGGACCTCCTCAGCGGCCTTGGCCCCGCACCCGTTGCACCCTCAGCCACCCCCACGCAGCCAAGCGCCGCCGGAGCACCCTACATTGCCGCTCAACCCGGAGGCACCGCCGCCTTTCCCGACCGCAGCGCCGTCGTCCGCGCAGTCTCCGCCCTGCCCGACGCCCAGGTCCTCTCCGACCTCGATGCGGCCGCCGACTACGGCAAGAAGCTTCCCGCAGCCAACGGCAACCTCTTCGTCACCGGCTTCTGCTGGGGCGGAGGCAAATCCTTCCTCTTCTCCACGCATCGCCCCGACCTCAGCGCGGCTTTCGTCTTCTATGGCCCTCCCCCACCCGCCGATGCGATGAAGAGCATCACCGCTCCGGTCTACGGCTTCTATGCCGGTGACGATGCCCGCATCACCGCAACCGTCCCGCAAACCATCGTCGACATGAAGGCTGCGGGCAAGGTCTACGATCCAGTCATCTACGACGGTGCCGGCCACGGCTTCATGCGCGCCGGCGAGGCTCCCGACGCAAATGCCGCCAACTCCGCCGCCCGCGCCGAGGGCTTCCGCCGCCTCATTAACCTGCTCGGCGGCGTCCACTAAAGCACCGCTTCACCAGTTCCCCGAGGCTTCATGCAACGGCGCAAATTTCTATACATCGCGGGAGTATCCGCAGCGGGCATGACCTGCTCCCGCGCGTCCATTCTTCAGCCCCCCGCGCTGCAGCGGCCAGCCTTCCCCGCTGCCAACCCCCGATGGAAGCCCATGTGGGACGCGGCCCTCACCCTGCTCGCCGGAAACATCACCACACTCCCACACTACGATCGCCCCGTGCTCATCGAAGGCTCCGTCTACTCAGGCGTTTGGCAGGAGTGCGGTCCGCTCGAGGGCCTCGTCTACGCCAGCCTCGACTGGGGCTTTGACCCAGATGCAACCACCCCCCCGCCACTTCCCATCCAGGTCGCCACCGCCAATCACATGGCTTTCTTCGCTCTCCAGCGTCCGGACGGCCAGCTTCCCTCCAGCGTCAAGCGCTCCGAGGTCGGCTTCGGCCAGATTCAAATGGTGGTTCCCATCGCCGCAACCGCATGGGAACTCGTGCAACTCACCCACAACGAGCAACTCCTCGCCACCGCCTACACCGCCTGCAGCCGTTGGGACGCATGGTTGCGCCGCTACCGAGACACCCGCAAAACCGGCCTCGTCGAAGGCTTCTGCACCTACGACACCGGGCAGGACAACAGTCCCCGCTGGGCCGGCATCCCCAACCGCTGCCCCGATTCCGACGCGCGCAAGTGTCCTCCCCTGCCATCCCTCCCGCGCCTCTGCCCGGACCTCTCCGCAACCGTCTACGGCGGCCGCATCGCGCTCGCCTCCATGGCCCGCGCGCTCGGCAAGCCCGCCGAAGCCGCCCTCTGGGACGAAGACGCCGAGACCCTCCGCAGCCTCATCCTCACCAAACTCTACTCACCCGAAGACGCCGCCTTCTTCGATCTCGATGCGCAAAATAACTTCGTCAAAGTGCGCGGAACGGCCATCACACGCGTGCTTGGCGAGCATGTTCTCAAGCTCGAGATCCCCTCCGACCGGAAGATCTTCGACGCCGTGTGGCACCGCCAAATCCATAACCCGAAAGCCTTCTGGTCGCCCTTTCCCTTCCCGTCGGTCGCGCTCAACGACCCCGCCTTCGTCCGCCCCATCCCGCGCAACAGTTGGGGCGGAGCCGCGCAGGCCCTCACCGCCCTCCGCGCCCCGCGTTGGATGGAGCACTACGGCAAACGCGCCGAACTCCACCACCTCATGCGCCAGTGGGTCGAAGCCCTCGCCGCATCCCACGGCTTCCGCCAGCAAATGGACCCCGTCAGCGGCGAGTTCACCATGGCCGACCCCAGCGGCTACTCCCCAGCCGCGCTCGTCTATCTCGATTTCGTCCGTCGCCTCGCAGCATCATAACCGCCGCAATCCCCGCGCGACGAAATCGTAGACACCCGCCGCCGCCTCGTGCTCCAATACTCCGCGGACCACAATACGCATCAGAAAGGAACTTCTATGCACGGGATTCTTTGGTGGATTCTGGTCGGGCTCATCGCCGGTTGGTTGACCGGCAAAGTCATGAAGGGCAGCGGCTTCGGTGTCCTCGGCGACATCGTCATCGGCATCCTTGGCGCGCTCGCAGGTGGCTTTATCTTCGGGTTGCTCGGCCTCTCCGGCTCCGGCGGCCTCCTCTACAGCATCCTCGTAGCCTTCCTGGGCGCCGTCATTCTCACCTGGCTCTTCCGCCTCATCACCGGCAGAAGATCCTGACCCCAGCCATTCCGCCATAAACACAAAGAACCTGGCAATCAGCCAGGTTCTTTGTGTTTATAGCGGCGCGTTAGAGCCGTTCTCCTATCGGTGTTATCCCAAGCCGTTACCTCATGCGTCTCTCTCCGAGAAAAGAAGTGCTCGCATGCTTCGTCCCGTCCACGGTGATAGCAAATCAGCTCTAGCCGCCACCCTCAGGGGCTTCAGGAGTCTCAGCAGCCTGGGTCTGGCCAACATTCTCGGCATAGAGAGTGAAGATCCCAGGCGCTGTTTGGAGCAGGTACCCATTAACCTCAACAGAAGTTGCGGCGGGCAGTGCGATGAACATAGCGGCCGTAAGTTGATAATCAAAACTGGTAGCTGTTCCAGTGACCACGCTGAGGCTGGTAAGCGCGTCGTACGTGGTCAGATAAGACCCCGTCGGCAGAGCAAGACTGAAACTCGTCCCCGTGGGTATTGCCGCAAGAGTGCCGGATAGGCTCTCGGGGGAGAGGGTAACCTGAGTCGCGGCCACCGTACCGCCGGTGTTCGTCCCTGAGACCGAAACCGACTGGCCGGGGAACAGTTGTGCGTTGGTGAACTCGGCGCTCGTGAGGCCGAGGGCCAGCGCGTCCTGGTCGATGGCGTAGACCGTCGATGGGGAAAGACTGACGGCAAGGGTTGTTGCGGTTGAACCGTCAAAGTGCTCGCGAGGAACCATCGTGAATCCGGTCACCTGGCCGCCTACGGTCGTAACGCTAACAATCAGGCCATCTCCGCCACCGCTCGAGCTGCCAGACTGATTCGACATAGACTCCGACGACTGCGGCGTAATGGACATTGCAAGGAGCGTCCCATCGGCCTGGATCTGCGCCTGCAACTGAACGATACTCCCGACAGCGATCGAGGCGGGGGTCAGGCCTGCTGGCAAGACCGTCGCGCTGTCAATCGCATAGGTGAACTGATTGCCCGAGTCCATACCCTGAACGACGATCGTGTTCGCGCTGACGCTGACGACGGAGCCGACAACCTCAAGCTGCCGATCGCCACCGGCTTCAGCGCTAACGGCTGCGGCTGCTGTGCTGATGGCCGGAGTAAACGTGAGCGTTGTTCCCGTCAGATCGAAGGACGTCGCGAGATTGAAGCCCAGGTCTAGATGCACCTCACCGCTGGTGGCGACCGTCATCGCCGGGCTGAGCGCAACGGTAATGGTGGGCTGGCTGATGGTTGCAGCGCTAGTGGTAACAACTCCACTCGCATTCAAATACGTAACCTGAGCCGCGGAGACCGTCACCGTGGCCGAGGTGTAGGTTGCTGCAGCAATGTTCTCCAGTTCAAGCGGCTCCTGAATACCGGCGAGACTGGATAGCTCGATGGTCGCGGGATTGGGCAGCACGGACACCGCACTGCCCGCAGTCCCGGTGCTGAGCGTTACGGACGACAGCGTCACGCTGGCGGAGAGAACATTGGCCAGCGGCGCATCGCTGACGGTAAAAAGGAACGGGGCAGTTCCGGCTGCAGCGCCAAGTGGATTTGACATGGTCCCAGTGCTTCCGGAAGAACAGCCCACTATGGAAGCAGCGGTAGAGAGTAGGGCTACCAGGAGGAGGGTTGGCCCAATTCCTTTTGGTGAATACATGTGCGACTCCTTCTACCTATGACGAAGCTCGAAAATCTGGGTGGCACATAGGCATGGATCCCATGACACTCCATTCAGCAGGGGACTCGTGCTACAGGAACCAGAACTTCCAAGGGTCAATCAGCGCGAGATTCAACCTCACTGAGCGAAACATAGCAGGCCGGACCTGGGTTGTCTCGTGAAATTTCCGACATCTTCTCAGAAACCTATCGCCTTGGTTCCAAAAGGGGAACGAGGGCGATAGATTTCACCCTCAGCCTGGACCGTACCGGATCGAGCAACGTGGCGCCTTAGTTCTTGAGGGGAGAATCTAGATGTCCACCCGTATCTTCGCGCCCATCCCTCCGCGCACCGTCCGCTGCTATCATGAAGGGCAAACCATGAGCGATCCAATCAACACCGCCGCAGCCACTCCGTCCGCCTCCACGCCGCACCTCCGCGAGAAGGGCCGCCTCATGTCCGCCTCCGAGATCGAGCGCACCCTCGTCCGCCTCGCGCACGAGATCGTCGAGCGCAACAACGGCTGCGCCAACCTCGGCCTCATCGGTATCAAACGCCGCGGCGTCCCCCTCGCCCAACGCATCGCCAAGCTCATCGAGACCATCGAGAAGACCCCCGTCGACAGCGGCGTACTCGACATCAGCTTCTACCGCGACGACCTCTCCACCACCGGCCCCCGCCCCATCGTCGAGAAGGGTGACATCGGCTTCGACGTCAACGGCCGCGACATCATCCTCATGGACGACGTCCTCTACACCGGCCGCACTATCCGCGCCGCACTCGACGCCCTCTTCGACCAGGGCCGACCCAAGAGCGTGCAGTTGCTCGTCCTCATCGACCGCGGCCACCGCGAGCTCCCCATCGAGGCCCGCTTCATCGGCCGCACCATTCCCACTTCGCGTCGCGAGATCATCGAGGTCAAACTCCGCGAAGTCGACAACGACGAACAAGTCCTCCTCGTTGAGCTCGCCGACTGATCCGTCAGGTCGGCAAGCTTTGGATGCGCCTGCCAAATCATCCCGCAGCTTATTTCAATGTGCTGAGAACGAGCGCACCAACACCACCATGTTCCATATCTGTTCAGGCTTAGCGCGGCCGTTCTCGCCCGGCATCTGCCCCTGGCCGTTGGTGATGATGTAGTACAGTTCTCCATCCGTCCTGTTCTTCAGCGACTCCGGATTGGTCCAGTCCTTCAGATTGAGCTTCAGGTCCGCGACCATATCGCCCTTCCCATTGCCCGTAGTTCCATGGCACATCGCGCAGTCGTACCCGAAGATCTTCTTCGCCTGCGCCATACCCTCTGGCGTCGGCTTCACCGGGTTCAGCATATGCAAAGCCTCAGCCGGAATGGCTACCGGCGATGCCGGAGTTGCGGCTGGTTGCTGCTGCACAGGGGCCAGCAGTAAAAGCAGCGGAAGCAGAAGCAAGGACGTCAACATACGAACCTCCTCTCGAGTCGCGTCCGGCCAGATTCGCTGTCAAACCGGATCGCCAACTCGACCGCACCTAGGCTCCCACCGCCGCAGCGGCTTGGCTGTGACCACCGTCACCCCGTGCGTCCGCGCTCAGCCTCGCTACCGTAGCGGCTCTATCCCAGGGTCGACTTCGAGGCGGCTCGCGCGATCAGCACCGCCGTGTACGCTGCTCCAAACCCATTGTCGATATTCACCACGGTCACATTCGGGCTGCACGAGTTGAGCATCCCCAGCAACGCCGTCGCTCCTCCAAACGACCCGCCGTACCCAACCGACGTTGGAACCGCAATCACCGGAACCCCCACCAATCCGCCGACAACCGAGGGCAGCGCCCCCTCCATTCCAGCGCAGACGATCACCACATCCGCTGTCAGCAGATCACTCCGCACCGCCAGCAGCCGATGCAATCCAGCAACGCCGACGTCGTACATCCGCGTCACCCTTGCGCCGAACGTCTCCGCCGTAACGGCCGCTTCCTCCGCCACCGGCAGGTCGCTCGTCCCTGCGCACACCACCGCAATATGGCCACCATCCGGCAGCGCAGAGGACGACTGGCGCAGGCTGACCGTCCGCGCCATGGCATTATGAACAGCTCCCGGATACGCACGTACCAGAACCTCGGCAGTCGCTGCATCGACGCGTGTCGCCAGCACATCCACTCCATCCGCCAGCAGGCTTGCGAAGATCGCGGACGTCTGCTCCAGCGTCTTGCCCGCAGCGTAGATCACCTCCGGCAGTCCACTCCGCAGGCTGCGATGATGATCAACACGCGTATGGCCAATATCCTCAAACGGCAGCTTCGCAAGACGTTCAACTGCTGTCGCTGGCGAGAGCGTACCACGCTCTACCGCGGACAGAATTCTGAGCAAATCAGAAGGAGTCATAACGCGCCACGATCCTCTCGCACAGCGTGATACGCCGCAATCGCCGCCTGCTGCACCAGCTTCAGCGCAACGTTGTGCTGCGTCGCCGCGGCGCGGCAGTCTTCAAACTCCGGCGCCGCATTCATCTCTTCGCCCGCAAGCAAACCAACCTTCATCCGAATCTCGCCATAGGGCGTCTGCACCGGCATGTGCTGGCGCTTCAGGCAGCGCCTCTGGTCCTGCCGAATCCGCACCCCGAGCGTACTCGTCTCGCGAAAAATCAACCGCTCCATGGCAGCGCTCTCCGATGCATTGCACAAGACCGTCAGCAGCGTCCCCGGCCTTCCCTTCTTCATGATCACCGGCGTCAGCATCACATCGGCAGCGCCGGCCGCCAACGCAGACTCCGCAACCCACGCGAGAATCTGAGGCGACAAATCATCCAGCGCCGTTTCGATGACCGTGACCGTCTCGGTCCGCCGCTCTGCCCCTTCGTCTGCTTCGCCCATGCTGATACGCAGAGCATTCGGAAACCCCTTCGGATTACGTGTTCCCGCACCGTATCCAATTCGGTCCACACGCATCGCCGGCTGCTGTCCAAACGCAGGATTGAGTACACGCAGCAGCGCGGCGCCTGTCGGCGTTACCAGCTCCTTCTGCACATGCGCGGAGTACGTCGGAAAATCGCGCAGCAGATCGGCCGTCGCCGGGGCCGGAACCGGAAACGTCCCATGCGCGCACTCCACCATTCCCCCTCCAACGTTCAGCGGCGAGCAATGCCACGCGTCTAGCTTCACGTAATAAATCCCCGCACTGGCAGCAACGATATCGACGATCGCATCGACCGCCCCCACTTCATGAAAGTGGATCGCATCGATATCAACATTGTGGATCTTCGCCTCCGAAGCCCCGAGCAGCTCAAACACTTGCGTTGCAGTTTTCTTGACTGGCTCAGCCAATGGCGCCGCCCGTATCAATTCTCGAATCACACGGAGCGAACGCCCATGTGAATGAGCGTGTTCGTGTGTATGCGCATGATCATGCCTATGGGTATGGGCCTGCGCGTCGTGAGCGTGCGAATGCTCAGCATGCGGCTTCTCCTCGGCGAGATGCCCGTCCTCCAGCACATGCACCTTGGTGCAGCTGATCCCACTCCGATCAACCTTCTCGATCTTCAAACCTGCTCCAAGATCGAGAGCCGCAGTCGCCTCTATCAGCACCTCGGTTGGAACACCAGCATCAATCAAAGCACCCAGAAACATGTCGCCGGAGATCCCGGCAAAGCAGTCAAGATACGCAATCCGCATGAACTCTCTTTCACCACTTAATCGAACATTACGTCTGACACTAGGATAAGGCTCGCCGCCAACGCATCGTACCCTTCGCCACCGTCTACATCGCCCCTGCAATGGCCGACGCAGGCAGCACGTCATTCATTGAACCCGAACGATAGCCTCGCGTATCGAGCGTCACATACAGGAAGCCCATGGGCCGCAGAGCGTCCGTCATCGCGTCCAGCATGGGGAGCGTCAACGCCCGCTCCAGGTCCTCCCGCGCAATCTCGATCCGCGCAAGATCGCCGTGGTGGCGAACCCGAACCTGCGCAAAGCCCAGCGCATGCAGCGCCTCTTCTGCCTGCTCCACCTGCGCAAGATTTTCCGCCGTCACCGCCCGTCCGTATTCGACGCGTGACGAAAGACATGCGCTCGCAGGCTTATCCGCGAGCTCCAACCCTGCCTCGCGCGCCAGCATGCGGATCTCCGCTTTACTCAACTCCGCATCGACCAGCGGCGCAAGCGCTCCATGCAGCACTGCTGCCCGCTGCCCCGGACGAAACTCGCTGCGGTCATCAAGATTCATGCCATAGGCCAGATGCTTGAATCCGAGCCTCCGCCGCGCACCGTCCATCTGCGTAAACAGTTCACTCTTGCAATGGAAGCAACGTTGCGCATCGTTGCGAGCATACTCCGGTTGCTCCAGTTCATGCGTCTGCAACACGCGCACCGGGATGTGATGCCGCTCCGCAAAGGCCAGCGCATCCGCCAACTCCCTGCGCGGCAGCGACGGCGAATCCGCGATCACAGCCAGCATGCGATCCCCAAGCGCGCGCTTCGCTGCATACGCCAGAAACGCCGAGTCCGTTCCGCCCGAGTACGCAACCAGCAACGAGTCGAGTGACTTGAGCCTCTCATGCAGCCGTTGCGCTTTGTCCTTGCGGTTCATCATGCTGTCTCCGTCACTACAATCCATTTGGGGATCCGCAGACGCTCCGACTCTCCCATCCTCGCGCCTGAAGGAATTGTATGGCCCCAACCACCCACTCCGCACTCCACCCTGTCATCCACAATGAAGGCCCGAGGCAGATAATGAAGCCATGGGGCGGTTTCTGATCGGCGCAGGTTTCGTACTGATAGCGGTTGGCCTGCTGGTGATGGGACTGGAGCGCATGGGCCTCGGCGTCGGCCGGCTCCCCGGCGACTTCGTATGGCGAGGTAAACATACAACCGTCTATGCGCCGCTGGCGACGTCTCTGCTCGTGAGTGTGGTGCTATCTCTGCTGTTCTATCTGCTCAGCCGCATGCGACGATAGTGGCCATCCTCCGGAGTCAGCACGCTTCGGGCATCATCGCACTCTGCCCGTTGGAGTAGCGGCCGTGGCTACCGGCCCACGCGTTAGCGCGAGTGGCTCACGAGCAGGCGCCTCCGCAGGATCTGGCTGCCCCGTATTCTCCTCGTCGCCAATGTTGAAGACTGGCGCACGCTTCGGCAGCTTCAAGCGCCCATCCGCCAGATACGCAACCACGACCCCGCCAGTCACCGCAGGCGCGAGAATCGTCAGAGGGATCAGGTACTTCTTGCTCTTCACCAGCGACTCGCCCACGCCATCCACCGCATGGCTGCGGGGAATGGTGCCCGGCACCTGAGGAATGATGAACGCAGCCATATCGACCTCGGGATGATTCTTGCCATACTTCACCAGCGACCGCGCGACTTGCTTGGGTGTCATCAGGCCAATGTCGGCGATGAAGTTGCGGTGGATCGCGTGCGGCATGTAGATATTGATCACCACCCGCGAGAAGTCAGCGCAGTTATGAAAGAGCAAATTGAAGTGTCCAACGTTCCTGCGGTCGTTGAAGATTGCAATGAAACGCTGGTCCTGCTCCGCTGTCGTGTCTACCTCGAAGCCATGAATCGTCCGATCGTAGGACGATCCGACCAGTTGGATCCATTCCCCTTTCGGAGCCCGGCCTCCGCGAGTGCTCGGAGCAAGGTCGAGCAGATGCTCTTTGCGATACGCATTGCGCAACGCCTTAACCTTTTCGCGATCCACTGCGGTAGGAATCTCACTCACGTCATCGACCGCATCTAGGTATCCAACCAGCGGTATAGCTACCCAGTCATAGCCGTCGATCTTGTGATAACGGCTGATGACGGCGCCGTATTCGCCGTCATGACAAGGTCGAAGTACGGTAGGAGAATCCGCGCAGACATGATTAAGATAAATTGCGGCGTGGCCAGTAGGATTCATGGCGCCAAATCTGCCATAGGGCTCTTCCATCAGCAGTGCAACGGACGCATGCGCGCAGGCAGCTACCATGCAGAACCAGAGCAGGACCATTGCGCCACAAAAAAACATTGCCCGATGGATGCTATAAACCTTCGTCCGTTCGGTCATGATGGGTTGGATGCGAATCGGTAATTTGCAGCCTTTCGAAATATTAAATCATGACGAATAAAAGGATTCCATGCGTAGTGATCGTTTAGTGGAAGTCATCAACGCCAGCCGCGCCGCAGATTTCGGTGAGCGCGCCAACCGGCAGTCCACCCTCGGGCAGTTCATCCACCTGCGGGATGCCCGTTGCCGCACGTGGCCGAATAATCCTTGGTGCAGGCGTCAGCGCCGAAGGAATTCTATCGGCGAAGGCAGCTTCGATCTGGGCACGCAACGCGGAGGCGGAATGCATACTGCATTCGCCTGCTGAGCGCTGGAATTCAAACCCGCCATGTCGCAATCTCAGTGCAACAGCAGTCGCAAAACCAAGCCAATGAAGCTGTTATGTTCTATGGAATAAGTTACGGAGAACCGCATGCCCTCAGCGCGCCAGATGTAGCCACGCCAGGAACATTCACCTTCCGAAGGCGGGCTCCAACCTTCACCGTGGAGTCCGCCATCGAAAGCATTATGCGTTATAGGTAGACGACGAGACGCGGCCTCCGCGGCCCGACCAGTTGGTATGGAAGAACTCGCCGCGGGGCTTGTCCGTACGCTCGTACGTGTGCGCTCCGAAGAAGTCGCGCTGCGCCTGCAGCAGGTTCGCCGGCAGCCGAGCGGTACGGAATCCATCGAAGAACGCCAGCGCGGTCGAGAACGCCGGTGTCGGCACGCCCAACTCGATTGCCTGCACCACGGACTTCCGCCAGCTCGCCTGATACTTATTCAGCGCGCTCGCAAAGAACTCATCCAGCAGCAGGTTCGCAAGCTCCGGATTCTTGTCATACGCAGCCTTGATATTGCCCAGGAAGATGCTCCGAATGATGCATCCACCACGCCACATCAGCGCAATGCCGCCCATATTCAGGCGCCAGTTGTACTCCTTCTCGGCGGCCCGCAGCAGCATGTATCCCTGCGCATAGCTCACGATCTTGGAGCAGTAAAGCGCCATCCTCACCTGCTCGATGAACTCTGCGCGCTCCACAGCCGTCTTCGCCTTCGCCGGTCCATGCAGCACCGTCGAAGCCTGCACGCGCTCATCCTTCAGCGCCGACAGGCAGCGCGCAAACACGCTCTCCCCGATCAGTGTCAGCGGCATCCCCAGGTCGAGCGCAGAGATCGCCGTCCACTTGCCCGTGCCCTTCTGCCCAGCCGTGTCCAGAATCTTGTCCAGCAGCGGCGTGCCGTCTTCATCCTTCTTCGCAAAGATCGTCGCCGAGATCTCGATCAGATAGCTATCCAGTTCGCCCTTGTTCCACTCCGTGAACACCTCGGCGAACTCATCCGCGCTCAGTCCAAGTCCGTCCTTGAGCAGCTGATACGCCTCGCAGATCAACTGGATGTCGCCATACTCAATCCCGTTGTGGACCATCTTCACATAGTGGCCGGCTCCATCCTCGCCCACCCAGTCGCAGCACGGCGTTCCATCTTCCACCTTGGCCGAGATCGCCTGGAAGATCGCCTTCACATGCGGCCACGCTGCAGGGTTTCCGCCCGGCATAATCGACGGACCGAAGCGCGCTCCCTCTTCACCACCCGAAACACCCGCGCCGATAAACAGAATGCCCTTCTCTGCCAGATCCTTCGTGCGCCGGTTCGAATCCGTAAACAGCGAATTTCCGCCGTCAATAATAATGTCGCCCTTCTCCAGGTAGGGCAGAATCTGCGCAATATTCTGGTCCACCACCTCGCCGGCCTTCACCATGATCATCACGCGGCGAGGGCTCTTCAGCTTGCTGCACAGCTCTTCAATCGAGTGCGCGCCCTCAATCTGCGTTCCCTTGGCTTCCTGATTCAGAAATTCATCTACCTTCGAGACAGTGCGATTGAACACCGCCACCTTATACCCATGGTCATTCATGTTCAGAACAAGGTTCTGACCCATTACCGCCAACCCAATCAATCCAATGTCACAAGTTCCATTCGACATAAAAACGTTCTCCATATTTGAGATCGCGGCTCAACGCCTTGATCCGGTGCTTCGTTGGGTGCCCTGAGAGGCCCGCTCGACCATCGAGCACAGCCTGGGCGGACAAGTTAAGTCAATTCGTACGCAACCCCACCTATTATCATATCCGGCGCAGCGCAGGCTCGGTGACCAGAAGCACAGCGCGATTTCCCCGGCTTCATTTCGCATCACCCGGCGCCATCACCGTCTTCCGCTAGACCACCGCGCCGCGCGCTCGTTTCTCCTGCGCAAGACACTCCAGCCATTCGCTCATCCCGGCGCCCGTCTTGGCCGACGTCGTCAAAACCTGCATCCCCGGGCGCACAGCCTGAATATTCCTCCGCGCCGCGCCCAGATCGAACTCGCACGCCTCCGCCAGATCCATCTTTGTAATCACAGCGATATCGGCCGAGTTGAAGATATTGGGATACTTCAGCGGCTTGTCCTCGCCCTCCGTCACCGACAGCAGCACCACCCGCACATCCTCGCCCAGATCGTAGCTCGAAGGACACACCAGGTTGCCAACGTTCTCGATAAATAAATACTCAAACGAGCTCAGCTCCCAATCCGCAAGATGGTCCGTGATCATCTGCGCCTCCAGGTGACAGCGCCCATCCGTGTTGATCTGCTTCACCGGAACGCCCGCCTCCGCCAGTCGCTTCGCATCATTGTCCGTAGCCAGGTCGCCGACCAGCGCCGCAGGTGCCTTCCCCTTCTCCCGCAGCGCCCGCAGCGTCCGCTGCAGAAACGCCGTCTTACCCGACCCTGGGCTCGACACCAGATTCACCGTCAGCAGTCCGCACGCATGCAACCTCTCCCGAAGCCTGCGCGCAATCTCATCGTTTTTGTTCAGAATCCCTTTGCGAATCTCCAGCACCCGTGTTTCCATGCGCATCTCCCGGTAAGTCAACCTCAATGAACTCCACATCCAGTTCGCGTCCCTGCCGCAGGTCGCCGCTCGGCGTGTCACACCGCGGACAGCAAAATAGTTGCACGCTCTCTAACTCCACCTCCATCGCGCACACCGCGCAGTACACTCGCGCAGGAAGTTCCGTCACCACCAGACTAGACCCCTCCAGCATCGTCCCCGCGCACACAATCTCATAGCTGAACTCCAGCGCCCCGCGCACCACCCCCGACAGCGCCCCCAGCCGCACATGCACCGACTTCACTCCCGTCGCCCCGGCCTCGACTGCGCTCTGTGTCGCAATCTCCACCACGCTGTACGCAATCGCAAGCTCATGCATCCTTCAACCCCGCCGTCCTGTCGATCTCGATAAAATCCTCCAGAACCGCACACGCCTTCATTCTCATGCCGCAACCCCCGCCCGCCAGTGACTCGCATCACCAGGCAGGAGGCGTGCGCAATGTTAGGTTTTTGATAGGCCTGCTTCTACAATCGTCTAACCCTGTAGAAGCCACTTGCCTCAGGGCTACACCCATGCCTCCGTCCCTGCGTTCCATCTTCAACGACCAACCCGGCAACACCCGCGCCAAGGTCTTCGCGATCTACGCCCTCCTCGCCGTCTTCAACCTCGCCGCCTGGGCCTGGGCCGTCGTCGCCTTTCACCGCTTCCCGGTCCTTCTCGGCACCGCCTTCCTCGCCTACAGCTTCGGCCTCCGCCACGCCGTCGACGCCGACCACATCGCCGCCATCGACAACGTCACCCGCAAGCTCATGCACGAGGGCAAGCGCCCCGTCGCCGTCGGGCTCATGTTCTCTCTCGGCCACTCCACCATCGTCGTCATCGGCTCCATCGCCATCGCCGCCACGGCCCTCGCCCTGCAGCACCGCATCGACCACGTCCGCGCCATCGGCAGCATCGTCGGCACTCTCGTCTCCACGCTCTTTCTCTTCGCCATCGCCATCGTCAACTTCATCATCCTGCGCGCCGTCTATCGCACCTTCCAGTCCGTCCGCCGCGGTGAGCCCTACATAGACGAAGACTTCGACCTCCTCCTCGGCAGCCGAGGCTTCCTCGCTCGTCTCTTCCGCCCCGTCTTCCGCATCATCCGCAGCAGTTGGCACATGTACCCCCTCGGCCTCCTCTTCGGCCTCGGCTTCGACACCGCCACCGAGATCGGCCTCCTCGGCATCGCCGCCGCCGAGGCCTCCGCCGGCCTCTCTCTCTGGTCCATCCTCGTCTTCCCCACCCTCTTCGCCGCCGGCATGTCCCTCATCGACACCACCGACAACATCCTCATGCTCGGCGCCTACGGCTGGGCCTTCGTCAAACCCATCCGCAAGCTCTACTACAACCTCACCATCACCTCCGTCTCGGTCATCGTCGCCTTCGCCGTCGGCGGCATCGAAGCCCTCGGCCTCATCGCCTCGCACCTCCGTCTCGGCGGCGTCTTCTGGACCCTCATCGGAAAGCTCAACAACAACTTCGGCGTCCTCGGCTACTTCATCATCGGCATCTTCGCCCTAAGCTGGGTCCTCTCCATCGCCATCTACCGCTGGTGTCGCCTGGACGACATCGAGACCCACCTCGAACTCGCCGCCCCCACAGAATCCGAGTAGCCCCACCACGTCCGCCAGGCCTCCCCCAGCTTCCGTATACTGTTGTCGCTACGGAAAGTACGGTGGCCCCGCAAAATGAAGATGCTCTCTCTCAGCAAGTCGCTCTACGCCGCATTCCTCCTCGTCGCGCCTCTCGTCGCTCTCGGGCAGCAGCCCCGCCCGCCGATCACCGGCATCTCCCACATGTGCGTCTACGCGCACGACCTCGCCGCCAGCGACAACTTTTACGCCCACATCCTCGGCGCCACCAAGGCCCCCGATCCGCAGTCTCCCGCCGGCACGCTCTACTACTTCAGCCCCACGCAGTTCATCGAAGTCCTTCCCCTCCCCGCCGACCACACCCTCAGCCGCATGGCCTGCGTCGCCTACACCACCACCGACGCCGCATCACTCCACCACTATCTCTCCGCACACCACGTCGCTCACCTCTCCGAGCTCCACACCTCCTCCGACCACACCCGCTGGTTCGACACCCAGGACCCCGAAGGCAACGGCGTCCAATTCCTCCAGCCCGCCCCCTCCCACTCCATCGCCATCACGACCCACCCCATCAGCACCCACATCATTCACGTGGGCTACCTCGTCCACAGCCGCTCCGATGAAGACCATTTCTATCGCGACATCCTCGGCTTCCGCCCTTACTGGTTCGGAGCAATGAATCCCGGCTCCGTGGACTGGATCTCGCAACAAGTCCCCAACGGCCACGACTGGATCGAGTACATGATGGTCGGCCCCGGCTCCACCACGCCCACCGAAAATCTCAGCGCCCAGCATCTCGGTGTCCTCAATCACTTCTCTCTCGGCGTTCCCAACATGGAGCAGGCCGTCACCACCCTCTACCAGCAGGACCGCCTCCCGCCGCACCACGACGGCCCGCAGATGGGCAGGGATGGCAAGTGGCAGGCCAACCTCTACGACCCCGACGGAACCCGCGTCGAGCTCATGGAATTTCAGCCCGTAACCAAGCCCTGCTGCTCAGACTTCACGGCCTCCAGCCCCACCCGCTGACGTCCAGCCTCACCGCGCTCACATCTTGAGAGCGCGGCTTCAGCCTCTGAGGAGACCTCTGATCCGCACCACAGATTCCGCTAGCTGACGGCTGCCTTCAGCGCCGCCTTCGCCGCCTTCAGCACCAGCTCCACCTCTGCGTCACCATGCACCGCGCTCACAAACGCGGCCTCATACTGGCTCGGCGGCAGCCACACGCCATGCTCCAGCATGGCCCGATGAAACCGTGCAAACGCCGCCGTATCAGACGTCGCAGCCGAAGCAAAGTCTGTCACCTTCTCCGGCGTAAAGAACCACGTAAACATGCTGCCCACGCGGTTGGTCGTCAACGCAACCCCCTGCTCCGCGGCCAGCCTGGCCACACCATTCGCAATCGCCGCCGTCGTCTTCTCCAGCTTCGGATAAATCTCCGACCGGCCCTCCAGCAGCGCCTTCAACGTCGCAATGCCCGCGGCCATCGCCAGCGGATTCCCACTCAGCGTCCCGGCCTGATACACCGGCCCCAGCGGCGCCAGGCAGTCCATAATCTCCGCGCGTCCACCAAACACTCCCACCGGCAACCCTCCGCCGACAATCTTTCCCAGCGTCGTCAAATCCGGAAGCCCGCCCAACTCACTCGCGAACAACTCCTGCGCCCCACCCGCAGCCAGTCGAAACCCGACCATCACCTCATCGAAGATCAGCAGCGCCCCATGCTTTCGCGTCAACGCGCGCAACCCGGCGAGATACCCTGCCCCTGGCACAATCGTTCCTGCATTGCCCACCACCGGCTCCAGAATCACGCACGCAATCTGCTCCGGATACGCTTCAAACGCCGCCTCCACCGCTGCCAGATCGTTATACGGCAGCGCCAGCGTGTGCATCACCGTCTCCGCCGGCACGCCTGCCGATCCCGGAATCCCAAACGTCGCCACGCCGCTTCCCGCCTTCACCAGCAGCGCGTCGGCGTGCCCGTGATAGCAGCCCTCAAACTTGATCACAAACGGCCGCCCCGTAAACCCTCGCGCCAGCCTTATCGCCGACATGCAGGCCTCGGTCCCCGAGCTCACAAACCGCAGCTTCTCAATCGACGGGTAGCACCGCTCGACCAGCTCCGCCAGATCCGCCTCTGCCGCCGTACTCGCTCCAAACGACGCACTCTTCCCCGCCGCCTCACGAATCGCCGCCACCGCCGGAGGAAACGCATGACCCAGCAGCATCGGCCCCCACGACCCGAACATATCCACAAAACGATTACCGTCCGCATCCAGCAGATAAGCGCCCTCAGCGCTCTCCACAAACGGAGGATGCCCGCCCACAGCGCGGAACGCGCGCACCGGCGAGTCCACGCCCCCCGGCAAAAACCTCTCAGCGCGCTGCTGCAGCGCCGCTGATCGTACAAAAGAAAGTGCCATATTCACAGTATAGAAGTCGCGTCGAAAACTGGCTGATAAACTTTCTCTGCACATCCATCCAGCAAGCAAGGCGGCCGTCATTGGCAAAGTCCATCTCAAAAAACGAAGCGCAGACTCCGCGTGAAAGCCCCACCGCCTCGTCGCACCCATCAAATCCTCTGCACGCGCACGCCTCCGTGCATCAGGAGGCTCGCGCACCGCGCAGCGACGATCACGCCATCGTCTCCACCGACCGCCACGTCCTCGCCAACGACCGCATCAAGGGCCTCGCCCGCCGCACCTTCAACAAGCAGGTTCTCAGCGAAATCGGTGGCTTCGCCGGCCTCTTCGCCCTCGACGCCGCGCGCTTCCCCGACCCCGTCCTGGTCGCCTCCACCGACGGCGTCGGCAGCAAGCTCGAGCTCGCCATCCAACTCGGCCTTCACTCCAGCATCGGCGCCGACCTCGTCAACCACTGCGTCAACGACGTCGCCGTTCAGGGCGCCACGCCTCTCTTCTTCCTCGACTACTTCGCCGCCGGCTTCCTCGACCCCGACATCGTCCAGCAAGTCATCAGTGGCCTCGTCGACGCCTGCAAAGCCAACGGCTGCGCACTCCTCGGTGGCGAAACCGCCGAGACTCCCTGGCTCTACGGCCACTCCGACTACGAACTCGCCGGCTTCCTCACCGGCGTCGTCAGCCGTCCCCGCCTGCTCACCGGCGAAGCCATCCGCGAAGGCGACTATCTCCTCGGCCTGCCCTCCAACGGCCTCCACACCACCGGCTACTCGCTCGCCCTCAAGCTCCTGCTCGAAACCGCCGCCTACCGCCCCGAGCAGTATGTCAACGAGCTAGGCGACAAGGTCGGAGCTGCGCTCATGCGCCCCCACCGCAGCTATCTCTCCCCCATTCGCAAACTCATTCAGGCCGAAGTTGCCTCAGGCTTCTCGCACATCACCGGCGGCGGCCTCACCGAAAACCTCCCCCGCATCCTTCCCCGCGGCCTCGCCGCTCAGATCGATCTCTCCGCCTGGGACCCACCGCAGCTCTTCACCCACCTGCGAACCCTCGGCGACCTCGATCACGACGAGATGTTCCGCACCTTCAACATGGGCATCGGCCTGGTCGCGGTCATCCCCGCCGACCTCCTCAAGAAGGCGCGTCTCACGCTTACCCGCATGAACGAGCGCTCCATCATCCTCGGCCGCGTCATCCGCAAATCCACGCCCCGCATCACCTATAGCTAGGCCTTCGAACCTACTTCGCCATCCCTGCAAACTGCGTCCGGTACACAATCACGCCCAGGATCAGCACCAGCGCCTGGAAGTACAGGAACGTCTTCGTGCTCGGCTTCTCCGGCTCATCGTGTGTAAGGCATCGCCACGCCATTCCCAGGCCCACAATCAAAAAGATCCACAGCGTCGACTCGCCGAACACATCCCCATTCGTAATCGACAATCCAAACAGCACCACGCAGGTCGTAGCAATCAACCCCCGCTGCAGCCGCGACAGCGCATACGTAGCCTGCGCACCATCCAGCCCCAGCACCGGCAGCAGGTTCAGAAAATTAATCCACGCCCCCACATACACCAGCACCAGAAAGATCGGCGCGTGCGTTGCCACAAACATCCCATAGCACGCCAGCGCTGCCATCAGCCCATACAGCGGGCCCGCCAGTGAGATCGACGCTAAATCCTCCAGCGACACCCCCTGCGCGTACCACTTCACATACGCTCCCATCATGGGGACGAACACCGGCATCTCAGCCTTCAGCCCGCGTCGCTTCACCGCCACAAAGTGCCCCATCTCGTGGATAAACAAACAGGCAATGAATCCCGCGGCAAACTTCCATCCAAACAGCGCCCAGTAGATCCCGAAGAACGCCAGAAAGCTGATCAGAAATTTAAGCTTGAACAGCAGAAAAATCGCCGACTTGATCTTCATCAGGAACAGCGCAATCGGCGCAAACGGCCCCAGCCGTTTCTTCCACTTCGTCTTCTTGTCTTCCTCAGCCTTCAGCCGCGCGTTGATCTGCGCAACATGGACCCGCACGCTCTCCGCCTGCTGTGTCTCCTCCGGCAGCCACGCCAGCGCCGACCGCCAGCGCTCCCGCGCCTCCGCCCACCGCTGTTCCTGCTCCAGCTCCTGCGCCGAGCGCGCAATCGCGCTCAAATGCACGCCATACGTCAGCGTCTTGCAATCCGGACACGCCAGTGTTCCCTCCGGCAGCCAGTGGCTGCACGACGGGCAGTTATGGATCGCCTCAGGAGGCGCGGGTTCAGGCGGCAGTACCGTTACATTCGTAGTAGACACAGCATTCACTATTCTATTGGACGCGCCCCAACCGCACACGACACCCTCGCCGCCCGCGCTTCTTCCTGGCTGCATCGAGCATCCAATCGCCATGTCCACCGCGCCCGACCATCTCTTCTCGCCGCTCCCGCAGCGCAGCATCACCCTCCCCAACCGCATCGTCGTCTCGCCCATGTGCCAGTACAGCTCCGTCGACGGCTTCGCCTCCGAGTGGCACCTCGTCCACCTCGGCAGCCGCGCAGTAGGCGGAGCAGGCGTCGTCATGACCGAAGCCGCCGCCGTCAGCCCCGAAGGCCGCATCACCCCCGGCGACCTCGGCATCTGGTCCGACGCCCACGTCTCTGCGCTCTCCCACATCGCCGCCTTTATCCGCGCCAACGGCAGCGTTCCCGCCATCCAACTCGCGCACGCCGGCCGCAAGGCCAGCATGACCGCTCCCTGGGTCACGCCCTCCCGCACCGCCGCACCCTCCGAAGGCGGCTGGACCAACGTCGTCGCACCCTCCGCTCTCCGCTTCCACGACGAATACCCTCTCCCCCAGGCTCTCGACCGCGCCGGCATGGACATCATCCTCGCCGACTTCGCCGCCGCCGCCCAGCGCGCCGCCACCGCCGGCTTCCTCCTCGCCGAAGTCCACGCCGCCCACGGCTATCTCGCCAACGAATTTCTCTCCCCGCTCTCCAACACCCGCACCGACGAGTACGGCGGCTCACTCGCCAACCGCGCCCGCTTCCCCCTCGAAATCATCCGCGCCGTTCGCGCCGCATTTCCCGCCGACCTCCCCGTCTGGGTCCGCGTCTCCGCCGTCGACTGGGTAGAAGGTGGCCTCTCCATCGAAGATTCCATCGAGTTCGCACGCCTCGTCAAAGCCGAAGGCATCGACCTCCTCGACGTCTCCTCCGGCGGCAACGATCACCGCCAGCGCATCCCCCTCGGCCCCGGCTACCAGGTCGCCTTCGCCGACCGCATCCGCCGCGAGACCCACCTCGCCACCGGCGCCGTCGGCATGATCACCGACCCCGCGCAGGCCGACCAGATCATCCGCACCGGCCAGGCCGACGTTGTCCTCCTCGCCCGCGAACTCCTCCGTGACCCCTACTGGCCCCTCCACGCCGCCGACGCCCTCCACCACCCCGCCAGTTGGCCCGTCCAGTACGAGCGCGCCGCCCAGGGCAAGGTCGAGCGCCGCCAACCTCTTGCCGGTTAAGTTGCCAGTGCTCCGTTCTCCGTCCTCCATGAGGCGCGCGGCACGCGAGATAGAGCTGAGGCTCAAAGGCGGGGGCCTCACAACTGACCACTGGCTTTCATTCCCGCCCAACCCTTAAAGTAACCCTCGAACCCCCTATTAACTAACCTGATACCTCGGTAACTCATGGATGAACCACAGGTGGAACCGTGCTAACCACTAGCTGAACTTCTCTGCGATCCTATACTTTAGTACTTCAGGTATACGTGACCTCACATCACCCAATCCGTAAGGTCGTCACCACCGAGCCGACAATCATCCCGGACAAGCTCTACTTCCGCATCGGCGACGTAGCCCGCCTCTGCGACGTCCCTGCCTACGTCCTTCGTTTCTGGGAGACAGAGTTTCCCCAGCTCAAGCCCAACAAGGGCGGCACCGGCCAGCGCCTCTACCGCAAGCGCGACGTCGAGATGGCTCTCCGCATCAAGAGCCTGCTCTACGACCAGGGCTACACCATCCCCGGAGCACGCCAGGTCTTCGCCACCGAGCCCAGGTCCAAAGACGCCTCCGAGCCCACGCCACAACTCACCCCCGCCACCCCGCCGCCGCAGCCCATCGAAGCCCCGCCCGCCAGCGACATCGGAGCGGCCATCCGTCAGGAAGCCCAGCACCGCGACCGGATCGCTACCCTCCGCGAAGAACTCCGCTCGCTCGCCGACCTTCTTTCCAAGCCTGCCTCCCCCGGCCATCCAGCGCCCGCCGCCGCAATCTCCGCCGCCCCACCACCGGCCGTCAGGCCCATGCGCCCGCGTCTGGTCCTCGAACCCAGACCTGCATCCACGTCCGATCCAGCTCCCGAACGCAAGCCCCGCCTCGTCGATCAGGGCGACCTCTTCCCCTCCGAATGACCGCGTCAGCACGCCCCGACGCCTCGCCACAGGGCTCCCCCCCCCCCCCTCCCCGCCGCGCACCCCCCGCACCCACACCGCCGCCTCGGCCACGCTGCTCCTCATGGCCAGCTCGCTGCTCTCCGGCCTGCTCGCCCTGGTGCGCATCAAGTACGTCAACTACCTCTTCGGCGCCGGTGCCGCGCAGGACGCCTACCGCGCCGCCTTCACCCTCCCCAACCTTCTCAACTACTTCCTCATCGGCGGCGCAGCCTCCATCTCCCTCATCACCATCCTCAACCGCTACCGCGAAGCCGGCGACGAAGCCGGCGGCGACCACGCCCTCTCCGTCATCCTCAACACCATGCTCGTCGTGCTTGGCTCCGGCGTCCTGCTCGCCGAAATCTTCGCCCCTCAATACGTCTGGCTAGCCAACGAAGGCTTCCGCAACGAGCCCATCCGCGCCGCTCTCTGCACCTCCCTCACCCGGCTCATCCTCCCCGCGCAACTCTTCTTCTTCATCGGCTCCGTCATGAGCTCGCGCCTGCAGGTCCGCAAGATCTTTCTCTACCAGGCCTTCACGCCGCTCATCTACAACGGCGGCATCATCCTCGGCGCGCTCTTCCTGCACACCCGTCTCGGCATCTACTCGCTGGCCGTCGGCGTTCTCGCGGGCGTCATCCTCGGCTCCGCTCTGCTCAACTCGCTCGGAGCCTTCCGCACCGGCTTCCGCTACCGCCCCATCCTCGGCTTCCGCGACCCCGCCTTCCACGAGTGGCTCAAGCTCTCTCTCCCCCTCATGATCGGCGTCTCGCTGGTCATGTTCGACGGCATCTTCCTCAACTACTTCGCCTCCATCGCCAAAGGCGGCATCACCCTCATCGGCAACGCCAAGGATCTCTTCAACGCTCCCTTCAACGTCATCGGCCCGGCCGCCGGAGCAGCCTCGCTGCCCTTCTTCGCCTCTCTCTTCCAGCAGCGCCGCGCCTTTGACTTCTCCGCCTCTGTCGGTCGTTCCGTCTCCCGCCTCTTCGCCGTCGGCATGCTGGTCTCCGCCTGGATGATCGCCCTCGCCCCCTGGCTCCTCGACCTCTTCAAGGGCGGCAAATTCAATCGCGCCGATGTTGCCTCGGTCACCCAGCTCTTCCAGGTCCTCGCTCTCACGCTGGCCTTCTGGGCCGTGCAGGGCATCTACGCCCGAGCCTTCTACGCCGCCTCCAACACTCACACTCCCGCCATCGCCGGAACCCTCATCACCATCCTCTCCATCCCCATGTACTGGGCGCTCTTCAACGCCCGCGGCCTCATCGGCCTCGCCATCGCCTCTGACGTCGGCATCATCATCCAGACCGCCACGCTCGCCGTCCTCCTGCACCGCAAGCGTCTCGTCTCGCTCCTTCATCTCGAGTACCCCGAACTCGCCCGCGCTCTCGCCGCCGCACTCATCGCCTTCGTCGCAGCCCACAGCGCAACGCTGGCCCTCACGCACATTCTCCCCACGCTCACAGGCCACACCGCCGACCTCCTCACCATCACCGCCGGAACCCTCGCCTGGGCCATTGCAACGCTGCTCATGCTCCTCCTCCTCCGCTCCAGGCTTCCCGCCCGGATCCTCCGCCGCAAAGCCGCCTAGTCTCATTCAGTCGATACATCCCACCCCGTTCAATCCTCCACATCCCCACTGAACCGCCGAATCCCACCAACCGCTGTTCCGCATTGGTTCGCGCTCTCTGTGCAGGTAGAATAAAAGGGTTCCGCTGATACGATTTGCATCGTCTTGGCTGAACGACCGGAAACCAATGCTGTTGCCACGCCCGTGGCATCTACCAGCACGAGGAGCCGGTCGTCGGGCGCTATGGGTCACCACGAGCGTGTCCGGCTATCTGAGCTAAGGAGCTTCCCGCTTTGTCTACCAACACCGATCGTTTCCTCTTCACCAGTGAGTCCGTGACCGAAGGTCATCCCGACAAGATCGCCGACCAGATCTCCGACGCGATCCTCGACGCCTGCCTCGCCGTCGATCCCACCAGCCGCGTCGCCTGCGAAACCCTCACCTGCACCGGCCTCATCGTTGTCGCCGGAGAGATCACCACTCAGGCCTACGTCGACTTCCAGACCCTGGTCCGCGACACCGTCCGCGAGATCGGTTACGACGACGCCCTCAAGGGCTTCGACTGCAACACCTGCGGCGTCATCTCCACCATCAACCGCCAGTCCCCCGACATCGCGCAAGGTGTTGACACCGGCGGCGCCGGCGATCAGGGCATGATGTTCGGCTACGCCACCAACGAGACCCCCGAGCTGATGCCCACCCCCATCTCGCTCGCCCACAAGCTCGCCCACAAGCTCACCGAAGTCCGCAAGAACGGCAAGCTCCCCTACCTCCGCCCCGACGGCAAATCCCAGGTCACCGTCGAGTACGATGCCAACAACAAGCCCCTCCGCGTCGACGCCGTCGTCATCTCCACCCAGCACGCCGAAGAGGTCCACAACGACCAGCTCCGTGCCGAGATCATGGAGCACGTCATCCAGGCCGTCATCCCCGCCGCTCTCCTCGACGCCGACACCAAGTACCACATCAACCCCACCGGCCGCTTCGTCATCGGCGGGCCCATGGGCGACACCGGCCTCACCGGCCGCAAGATCATCGTCGACACCTACGGCGGCATGGGCCGTCACGGCGGCGGCGCCTTCTCCGGCAAAGATGCCACCAAGGTCGATCGCAGCGCCGCCTACATGGCGCGCTACGTCGCCAAGAACATCGTGGCCGCCGGCCTTGCCGACCGCGCTGAAGTCCAGCTCGCGTACGCCATTGGTGTCGCCGAGCCGGTCAGCATTCGCGTTGACACCTTCGGCACCAGCAACCTCTCCGAGGCCCGCCTCATCGAGCTCGTTCGCGAGAACTTCCAGCTCACCCCCAAGGGCATCATCGAGAGCCTCAACCTGCGTCGTCCCATCTTCAAGCAGACCGCCGCTTACGGCCACTTCGGCCGCACCGGCGATGCTTTCACCTGGGAAGCAACCGACAAGGCCGCAGCCCTCAAAGCCGGAGCCGCCGCCGAACTCGCAGCCCAGTAAACCTGATCGCGTGATCAACACGAAGGGCGAGCCAACCGGCTCGCCCTTCGCATTTCATCCCACATGGCAAACCGGCCTTGCACTTACGCTTGTCACAAGCCGGAGACGCAATCCTCTTTGCGCAATCCTATCGTGCTGCAACCATCGTCGGAGCCTTCTCATCGGCCTTGAGCGTAGTCCATGGGCCGGCCTTCATGTCATGCAGAATCGGCTTCTCCCAGTCGAACTCCGGATGCGCTTTGAAGAACGCCTCCGCCAGAAAATCCTCTCCGCAAGGATGCCCGGCTCGCCCAATAAAGCTCATCTTCGCCGCCATATCGGAGTCCATCACCTTCCCCGTCACCGCGCCCCCCGGCGTAAACGGCCTGCTGCCCCACACCGGCTCCCCGCGCGCCGACATCTCCTCATGTCCACACAGGCTCCTCATCCCCGCATCCACCCGCTTCTCATACGTATCGTAGTGGTCCGACAGATACGCCTCGGCCAGCGCAGTATCCAGCTTCCCGTAGTGCTCCTTCACAAACTCCAGCGCCCGTATATGCCGCGCATTCATCGAGCTCTGCGGATCGTCCGGATTGAACCCCGGCGTATCATCGCGAATCACCATCGGATCCTGCGCAAAGTTCGAGCTCACAAAGAACCCGTCCTTCTTCACCGTCAGCGGCGTATGGTGCAGCCCCAACTCCAGGTACGCAATCTCGTTCGTCTTCCTGTCGCCAATCAGCCACGAGTTCGCATAGCCGCCATTATTCCCCTCGCGCATAATCGCCGCATACTCCGCAATCGAGCTTGCATACTGCATCGCCTTGCGCGAGCGCTCAAACTCCGGAATCCCCTGCACGTCGAACCCCTTCGCCATCGGCAGCGTCGTCTCCGTAATCATCATCCCCGCCGCGTTCACGCCGAAGTCATCCTGGCTCGTAATCACGCCCGGCGTTCCATCCATCAGAAAGTGATACCCCTTCGCCGGCACCACGTCGAACGCCACCGTCCACCGTTCTCCCTCCGCATACGGCGACCAGTTGCTATGCGCAATCACGATCTTCCCATCCCTGGTCGCCGACCCGGTAGCAATCAACGCGCTGCACTTGCCCGGCGCCACCGCCGCCTTCGGATTCGGCTTACCCTCCCTTGCATTCACCATCGGCAGGTAATATCCCGTCAGCTCCTGATCGCCATTGATCGCCACCACATCCCACAAGTCCACCTTCGACCCCTGCGCCTTCAATCCCTCGGCAATCCCCGTCAGCTCTGCCTTATACTCAGCATCGAGCTTCGGCCACAGCACATTCTTTCCCGCCTGCCGAAAGAACTCCCACGGCCGCTTATCCAAATGCACTGCCTCCACCGAGTACACGTGCACATTGTCCTCAATCTCCCGCGCCAGCAGATACCCATGCTGAAATCCAATCTCCTCCGGCGTTCCCGCCAGGTGCACATACGTCCACCCACCATCATGAAACTTGTAAGCGTCCCCCAGTCGCGGATCAGGCACAGCACCGGAAGCCGCAACCGCGCGCCCGTCCAAAGCAGGCACCGCAGCAGCAAGTGCAGTAGAGGAAGCACCAAACGTAGCGATCGAAGCAGTCGCAAGAACCAGCAGGGCGGCAAGACGCATAACGGTTGCTCCTGAAGACATCGAGGTTGGAATTCGCACCAGCAGCGGAATTCCTATGAGTGTAGCCCAACCCACCCCGCCGCGCAGCCCATCCGGTCAAGGCGATGCCGCTCAGACGATCACGTCCTGTTCGGCCGCACCCATCACGGCCAGTCAGAGATCATCACCGATGGGTCGCAACCAGGGGCAAAAGGCTCACATTGAGATCAACCGAGCCCCTTCTGATGACAAATATTGTGTTCGGACTACCCCAATAACCTGCACCTGAAACTTTCGCCCCCTCCCGCAGTCGAAGCCCCACAGAGACCACCGTTGCCGCTGCCAGCCGCCGCAGCCCCGAAACCTAAAGGAGTTACCCATGATTCTCGAATCCCTCTCCACCCTCGGCGACGTCGCCAACAGCCCCTTCATCGTTCCCGTTGCCGCCTGTCTCATGGTGCTCGGCATCGTCGGCTTCAAGACCTGGTCCCGCACCCGCCGCCGCGAGATGGAGAGCCAGGAACGCCTCGCCGCCATCGCCCGCGGCATGACCCCTCCGCCCACCACCGACGAAGTCGCCATCAGTTCCGTCTTCCAGGGCCGCGGCCAGACCGCTCCCAACTCCCTCCGCCGCCGCGCCAACTCTCGTCAGGGAGGCATCGTTCTCTGCGGCGCTGCCATCGGCCTCATCCTCTTCTTCATCACCCTTGCCGCCGTCCTTCAGCAGCGCGACGTCCTCTCCGGAGCCGCCGTCGGCCTCATCCCCCTCGGCATCGGCATCGGCCTCCTCATCGACGCCCGAATCCAGACCCGCGAGATCGAAGACGCCCAACTCAGTTCCGGCACCCCCACCTCCACCCCCCACTCCTTCAACTCCTAACCGCCCAAGCCCCGCACGCCCTTGCTCTTGCGGTCGTTCGTTTCCCGCCGTCATCCAGAGCGCAGCGAAGGATCTCCGTATTTGCCCTTCCCTCCTCCATGACTCTTCCCGGACGCCCATGTACCACGCGCGCCGTCCGCGCAAATCCCTGTCAAGCCCCCCACCCACCAGAAAATCGCAAAACCCCCTATAAACAAAGGCGATTTATATTTCGAAAACCTGGCATAATACCCCCCACCGGCTCACTACAATAGAAGTAGGGATCAAAACCAATCCCCACCCTGCCAAACACAGCCGCTAACCCCTCTAAAAGCAATATCTTAGCTATAACCCACCTGAACAGAATACTTTACGGGGAAAACAGGCTTAACCCAATTCCTTTGAATACTTTAGGCCAAAAAGTCATGGGGGGGGGGGAGGCCCCCCTGCCGGGCGCACTTTGGCCCGACAAGGCACGAGCAGAAGCACCCCTCCTGGTCACTCCATAGTGCCTGGCGCCTGGACGCAGACGGCAACGAAGCCCGAGCAGCCTGCTGTGCAGGTGCCGTCCGAGTTGCCGTCCGCTGCACCGGATGTGGCATCTCCCGAGGGCATAACTCGACACAGCCCCACCCAACTCGGCCAGGCAGTCTACCCAATGGGGCGGGCATAGGCTACGTCCTTCCTCGTCCTCCATTTCAAGCTCGCTCGATTGATCCAGCAGCGTAAACCCAAGCTGAAATACAAAGATGCTCCTGCATATGTACTGAACGCAGCGCAAACGCCTTCATCGAAATCCACGGAACCTTACACCTCTGCCCAGCGTATCCTCTTCTCGTATCGCAAGCACCTGTCACGCAGCCGCCGTTGGAGAACCCATGACCCGCACCCTTCGTATCCCGACGATCCTGGCCGTCACCGCTCCCCTCGCCTGCCTCCTGCTCACCGGCTGCCACGTCACCGAAAACGAGCATGGCAACAGGAAGAACGTCGACATCGGCACGCCCTTCGGCTCCATGAAGGTCCACACCAACAACTCCACGGACACCTCCGCCATAGGACTCTCAGCCTATCCCGGCGCCGTTCCCACCAACGACAGCGGCGACAAGGACGGCAACTCCGCCAACGTAGACATGAGCTTCGGCAGCTTCCGTCTCGGCGTCAGGGCCGCCGGTTTCCAGACCCCCGACCAGCCGGACAAGGTCCTCGCCTTCTATCGCAAGGACCTTAGCCGCTACAGTAACGTGATCGAGTGCCACGGCCACGCATCCGTTGGCCAACCCACGCGCACCACGTTAGGCCTCACCTGTAGCGACAGCTCCAAAGAAGTTCAAATCAACGGCAGCGAACCGTCCAATAACAACGTCGAACTCCGCGCCGGCTCCCCGCAGCACCAGCACATCGTCAGCGTGGAAGCCCACGGCGGTGGCACCAAAATCGGCCTCGTCGCCCTCGACCTCCCGTCCCACCTCTCCGGCCACGCCAACAAGGACAGCGAAGAGTAGCAAGGCGAGAGCAAGGAGTAAGGAGTAGAGAGATGTCCTCGCTCTTTCTACTCCTTACTCTCTACTCCTTACTCCTTGCTACTCGGCCAGCGCTCGACTACCCTTGACAGTAGTGACTCCCCGCATCTGTCCCCGCTGCCACGCCGTCCTCCATCGTGAAGATGAGGGTTCTCTCGTCTTCTGCTGGAGCTGCGGCGCACCCCAGGTGCAACTCTCCGAGGAGCTGCGCGACCAGATCGACCAGCAGATCAGCGCCCAGCAGTCCGCCGCCAACCCGTCCGCCGAGCCAATCCCGCAACCCACAGCGCCCAGCAACGCCATCATCTGGCGCGGCGCCATTCAGACCGCCGGCCTCGCCGGAGCCGCTGCCGGAGCCCTCACGCTGATCTCCTTCGCACTTCCGCCAGTCTCCGTGCTCTCCTTCATGTGGCTCATCTCCGCGCCCATCGTCGTGCTTGGCGTTTACACCTCGCGGTTCCGCAAGACGCTCATCACCACCGGTTTCGGAGCCCGCCTCGGCCTGCTCACCGGCCTCGCCATCCTGGTCGCCACCACCACGCTCAACACCATCGCCCTCGTCCTCGAGCGCTTTGTCTTCCACTCCACCGCCGAGATCGACTCCCAGATCGCCAACGTCTTCACCCAGATGCACACCTCCATCACCGCGCAAGCAGGACCTGCCACCAAGGCTGCGCTCGACATGATCACCATCCCCGAGTTCCGCGCCGGCCTCCTTCTCACCAGCATCTCCATCGGCCTGGCCTTCTACCTCGCCTTCTCCGCGACCGCCGGAGCCTTTGCCGGCTACCTCCGTTCTCGCGCGCCGCGCGCGTAGTCCGACAGAAGACCCAATAGCGCCGCCTCCCTATAGGTGCAGGTCAAGGCCTCGACTTTAGCTGTCTTTTCCGCCAGGAAAACCAAGCTCGCATGCCTCGTCCAGTTCACCGTAATAGGAGAACGGCACTAGCTGTGAAGTCTCATAGTCGAGAGCCATTAGCCAAGAGAGTTCTGGAGCATGGGCCGACGTTGAAGTGGGTTCGCCGCTACCGGGAGCGCGGAAAGTCTGATCTTGGAGACCGAAGCTCCCGTCCTCTGCGCAGTCCGCGCCGTACAGCTTCTGCCACCCAGATCGGTCCATGGCTGCATGACTATAACTTCCCCAGACCACAAGGTCGCCTCAATCTCAATCCGCCAGCTTCCAGATCAGGCCTGAATCCGAACAACCTCTTGAGCCTCCACCGACATAAAAGCCCGGGCTGATAGCCCGGGCTTTTATGTCGCTGCGTGATAGTTGAGTCTTACGCTGCAGGCTCTTCAGCAACTGCAGCCTTCGCCGAGGCGACCGTAAAATTCGGTTCACCGATCTTGAACCGCGCAAACCGCCGCACGCTGATATTCTCGCCGAGCTTGGCCACCTTCTGCGCAATCAACTGCGCGATCGTCAGCGTCTGCTCCTTGATGAACGGCTGCTCCAGCAGGCAGACCTCCTCATAGAACTTCGCCATCTTCCCTTCGAGCATCTTCTCCACGATGTTCGCAGGCTTGCCCGTCGCAGCGGCCTGGGCGCGATAGATGTCCTTCTCGCGCTCGATATCCTCGGCCGTCACCTCGTCCTTGCCAACATAGCGCGGATCGACCGCCGCGATGTGCATCGCAATGTCTTTCAGCAACTCCTGAAAGTCTTCTGTACGCGCCACGAAATCCGACTCGCAATTGAGTTCGATCAGCACGCCAATCTTACCGCCGGCGTGGATGTACGTTCCCACCGCGCCTTCGTTCGTCGAGCGGCTGGCCTTCTTCGCAGCCGACGCCATGCCGCGTTTCCGCAACACAACAAACGCCTCTTCCATATTCCCCTTGGCCTCCTGCAGGGCCTTCAGGCAGTCGCCCATCGGGGCGCCGGATTTTTCGCGGAGTTCCTTGACGAGCTTGGCATCAATCTTCACAGCTTCAGTGGTAGACATAACCTTCCTTCTTATTTCTGGGGCAGCGCGTGGAGCGCATGCGCATTTTGCGAAAATGGCGCGGGCCTTGGCCCGCGCCATGATTCTAGGGCTTGACCGTTACGGTACGGCAAATGCCATAACCGCACAGCCCAGGTCCTGGCGCTGAAGACTAGGCGCTGACCACTGCGGTTTCAACCTCAGGCTCAGCGTCCGCCGCCGCGGGCGCCTTGCGGATTCCGCCGCCCAGAGCTGCATTGAGATCAATGGTCTCGTCCTCGACGTCCTCAACCGAAGCCTCCGCCGAGCCAGCCGACTCGTGAACCTCGCCGATCACCTCATCGCCATCTTCGCCGATGAAGTGCGACTCGGTCGCGAGCGGACGAACCTCTTCCAACTCATTGGCGAACGCCTTATCCGAGATCATCTGCGTGCCCTCGAAGGCCGAGTCCGCGATCTTCGTCGTGAACAGCCGGATGGCGCGCAACGCATCGTCATTGCCCGGAATCACGTAGTCGACCACCGTCGGATCGCAGTTCGTATCGACCACTGCAACCACCGGGATACCCAGCTTGCGAGCCTCCGCCACTGCAATCGCCTCATTATTGGAGTCGATCACGAACAGAGCGTCCGGCAGCCGCTTCATGTTCTTGATACCCGAGAGGTTCGTCGACAGGCTCTTGCGCTCGCGCTCCAGCTTGATGACTTCCTTCTTCGTCAGCAGCTCATAGCGTCCGTCGGTCGACATATCGTCGAGCTCCTGCAACCGCTTCACCGACTTCTGCACCGTCACCCAGTTGGTCAGCAACCCGCCCAGCCAACGGCTGTTGATGTACGGCATTCCAGCGCGCTTGGCCTCTTCGGCCACCGCATCCTGCGCCTGGCGCTTGGTGCCGACAAACAGGATCAGCTTACCCGTCGAGGTCAGATCGGTGACAAACTTCGACGCCTCTTTGAACATCTTCAGCGTCTTCTGCAGGTCGATAATGTAAATTCCGTTGCGCTCGCCGAAGATATATTCCTTCATCTTGGGGTTCCAGCGCTTGGTCTGGTGACCGAAGTGGACACCGGCTTCGAGCAGTTCCTTCATCGTAATGCTGGCCATAGAGGCTCCTTGTGTGGCATCGCTTGCGCTGCGACGTGAAGCGATTGAGATCCCCGAAGGGAGATTGAGTTCCTGCCGCCAGCACGTTGCCAGCGGGTGATGCGAGTGAAATAAGAAGTAGAGAGTAAGAAGCAGAAAACCAAAACCCTCTGCTCCTTACTCCTTGCTCTCTACTCCCTGGAAGCGGTTAGCGCTTACTGAACTGGAAGCGAGCGCGAGCGCCCTTCTGCCCGTACTTCTTGCGTTCCTTGCCGCGCGAATCGCGCGTGACCATACCGCCGGCCTTGAGCGTCTTGCGCAGCTCGATGTTAAACTCCATCAGCGCGCGGGCGATGCCCAGCTTGACCGCATCAGCCTGGCCATTGACGCCGCCGCCCTTGACGGTGGAGAGCACATCAAACGTCTCGTTGATGTCCGCAATGCCGAGCGGAAGCTTTGCCGCGACGCGCTGCGCCGGGGTCACGAAGTACTCCTCAAATTGCTTGCCGTTGACGGTGAACTTGCCTGAGCCGGGGCGCAGGAAGACGCGTGCGATCGCGCTCTTGCGGCGTCCGGTTCCGTAGTACTGAATCAAATCTGCCATGTTGAATCCTCTTGTAGAGCCTGGGGCCGAAGCCCCTCAAATTCTTGCCGCTGAATGTCGCGGGATCGGATCTTCCAATCCCCTAATCCCTGCCCTTAGCCCTTGACTTCGAGGGCTGTCGGCTGCTGTGCATGGTGCGGATGCTCGGCACCCTTGTACACCTTGAGCTTGGTGGCCATCTGGCGGCCCAGCTTGCTCTTGGGCAGCATGCCCTTGATCGCCTCTTCGAGGATCTTTTCAGGACGGCGGGCGAGCAGCTTGCTGTACTCCTCCTCGCGCAGTCCGCCGGGGAAGCCGGTGTAGCGGCGATAGAGCTTGCTCTCAGCCTTGATGCCGGTCACATGGATCTTCTCGGCGTTGATGACGATGACGTGATCGCCCATATCGATGTACGGCGTGTAGAGCGGGTTCAACTTGCCCGCCAGAACGCTGGCCGCGTGCGAGGCGAGGCGTCCCAGGGTCTGGCCGCTGGCGTCCACCACAAACCACTTGCGCTGGATATCTTTGCCGCTGGGGATCGTTGTCGTCTGATTGAGGTTCATCTGGGGTTACTCCTTGGTTCTGCCGTCTTCGTAGATCTGACTGCTCGGCTTGAAGCGCGAAGAGAGTTGCAGCCGTGCGGTTGGGCGGCAGGTCCAACGCAGACACGATGCCCACGCAGGCCAAAGCCGGAGTTGCGGTTGAGCGCACAGAGCCCCTGCGTCTGGATCTGGCTGCCGGATCGGCTGCTGGATCAAACTGCAAGCGACTGGGGAGTGGGTGCTTCGATGGCCGACGCCCTCCCCAAAAAAGAAGTTTGCCCTGCCCCGAGTTGACTCACCTCGATGTCTGGCTCCCGGAAACCTCGTTGCCGCCCATACTACGGGCACACGGAGGTGCAGGCGCGAGACTACGCGAGTCTCTAGACTATGCGATTGCCCCCTCTGCCGTCAACGATTTTATCGGAGACTCCCCCGGCTTCCAGCCCCGCCCGCGTTAGCCGCAGCCCTTACTCCTGCCTCAAAAGCTGAAATTGCACTGCAACGTTACCGTCCGGTTAGCCGAAGTGCTGACACTCCCCAGCGACAACGGGCTGTTGAGCGAGATCGACTGCCCAAACAGCGGCGATCCCAGCACCCCCACCGGAGTGCCCGGGTTATCGTGATTCAGCACATTCTGCGCCTCCACCGAAAAAGTGAGGCTGTAGGGACGATCCGGCTTCGGCACCGGCCCCTTTGCCGCCAATGCTCCTGCTGCCGGCGCAGGAACCCCTGGCCGCGGGCCGATCTGAAAGCCCCGTTCCAGGCGCACCACGAGAAAGTAAAAGTTCGGCGAGCTCCCATAATTTACGGGGATGATCGCCTCACCCGGTTGCGGATTCGCGTCAAAACTCCCAAAGGGCGTCTTGTAGATCACCGAGTTAGCCGTCGGATGCGTCGCAAACGCCGCCCGGTCATTAAAGATCGTATCGCCATTCAGGTCGGTTCCCGTGGTGATGTTGAACGGCGACCCATTCTGTACTGATCCGAACAGATTACCCCTGAATCTGAAGGGCAGTTTCAGCGTTGTGCCTGCAAAAAATTGCTGACTCGGAGACGCCTCCCGTCCGTAATCCACTGACGGCTCATACTGATTGGTCGGGAAGCTGGTCGCGCTCGCCGCGTCTGTATCCTGCACCGGGGCGTAAAACTCGAACGCAAACAGCGAGACCCATTTGCTGGGTCGCACGTTCAGGTTGACCGACAGAATCTGGTTCTGCGCAATGCCCCCGGAGCCAAACTGGTAGATATTCTGCGACCCTCCCAGCGGCCGAACGCCACTGCCTGGATTGGCCGGGTTATAGGTCCCGGGCAGCGGCGCATTAATGTTGCGCGACAGATACTGGTGATCGCCCCGAATGTAGAAGTACGTCGCGCTGACGCTGCCAATCCTGCCAATATTCCGGTCCACGGTCAGGCCTGCCGTCACCTCGTACTGGGTGCGCATATGCGGATCGATGTTATACAGCGTCGCCGGCACCGAACCCAACAGGCTCACCGGCGGTGGGGCACTCAAATACTGCTGATAGAAGTCCGGATTCTGCACATAGTACGAAGGCTGCGTACTGGCACTCTGCTCCCGGATCGCGGTCAGGATATTCGTGGAGACAAACCTGTCGTAGAACAGCCCGAAGCCGCCCCGCAGCACAAACAACTGCTTCCGCTTCGGCCCCTTGCCGACCGCCCATGCGAACCCTACCCGCGGTGCTGGATCGGCATGATCCGGCACCGCCGTCTGGCTCTCAAAGCGAAACCCATAGTCAAGCGTAAAATTCGGAGTTACCTTCCACTCATCCTCGGCAAACACCCCAAGATCGCCAACGAGCACAACCGCGCTGGGCTCTCCCGTTGTAAGGTTGTACTGCGTCGCACCGCCGCCATTGGCGAAGATCTGCGCCGGCGTCTCCCCCTTCAGCGCGAGCGCGTACGTCGCGAGATCCGGAAACGTGAATTGCCCGTTGAAGCTCGACCGCGAGTAGTTCGCATCCCGCAGCAACCGGTAGCGTCCGCCAAAGCGCATATAGTGCGCTCCGTGCTCGACCGTCACCAAGTCCTGAAACTCATAGTGGTCCTGGTTGTCGATCAGGTTCTGCGCCAGGCCACCGCCGCCGTTCAACACACCCTGCACCACCACCGTCGCTCCGGTACTCGCAGGGGTCTGTTGCAGACGCGTGCGCACATACTGAAAGTGCGCCTCGGTGATAATCTTCGCGCCAATCACCTGCGTGTCGGTAAGCTGCAGCGTCTGCGTCGTGGTGTTAATATTCAGCCCCTCGGACGGCAGCACCAGTTGCCCCACGCCACTGTTGTTCACGCTCACCCGGTTGAACTCATAGCGGCTTCGGAACGTGTTATGCGGCGTCATCTGGCGTTCCAGCCGTCCGCTGTATGTCTGCGTCCGCTGCGGCGCCGCCACCGCCTCCTTCAGCGACGTCAGCAGCGTCGGGTCAGTCGCATCGACGATTGCATTGTTCTGCAGATCGTTATACGTGCCACCAAAAAAAAAAGATGTTCTCTTGTCGAAGGAGCCACTCACATTGCCGTCCAGATTCAGCGTATGGAACGGCGGCTCGACAGTCGTATACGGATTACGCGAGTCAAACACATTGTCGGTGCCGGAGCTGGTGAACTCTCCATGCAGCGTGCTCGTACCCGGTTTAGTGAAGATCTCCACCCGCCCAAGGCCCAACGAATCGTACACCGCCGAGTAAGGATTCTGATTGATCCGAATCTCGCTGATCGTATTCTTCGGCGGAAACCTTCCGTTCGAAAATCCGTCCACCATAATCTCCGGCGATCTCCCAGCCATCGCCAGAATCTCCTGCTGAAACGAGCTGTCGTCGTCTGAGAACTCCTTCAACTGCTCTCCCTTGAAGACCAGAGCGCTCTTGTTCTCAGCTGCCGCTGTACTCTCCTCATGCTCAGACTCGACCGTAATCTCCTCCGGCTTTGCGTCTATCTCCAGCCTCACGCTCACGCTCGCATTCGCTACCCGATCCGTCAGCCTGACATTGGTGTGATAGGTTCTGAATCCCGACGCATCGACCGTCACCGCATAGTTCCCCGGCGGCAGCGGAACGCTGAATCGCCCCGTGTCGTCAGTCGTCGTATCCCGCTCTACGACGTTGCTTTGCACATGCACTGCAGCGTCTGCAATCTTCGCGCCCGAAGGGTCCGACACCGTGCCGCTCAGCACCCCCATCATCGGTACAGCCTCAGGCTCCACCGGCTCCGTACGCATAGCCATCCCGTAATGACCGCCACCCACCATCGCAGCAAAACAGTGCAAGGGAACCGCCACCCAGCACAAGGTCAGGGCGCAGCCAGCCCACCAGAACTTCGACATTCGGGACCACCCACGAAAAATCAAGTTGCCAGCTACCTGTTTGAAAGATGACCTGGGAGGTCGCGAAACATCAACGAGAATTTCTCGGAAAATAATGCAGGATTAAGCTGATGTGATGTTACCGCATAAATCGATTTTAGGATGTGCCGATGCGAACCCGAGCGTGCAGGTCTTGTGCCCCTCGATCTGCCTGCTCATACACACTCCACGCCACTCAATGCTGTAACTGGTCACTGCTAGGCTGCTGTCCAAGACTCGTCACCAGCGGCTTCGGAATATGTCGTCTCGCCCTGCGCCGCGCAGCATGCCTCGTCTCCCCCACCGGATCCAGCCGATAAAGAATCAGCAGGTTTCTGTCCGGATCGTCATACGCCGGAAACGCCGCGACCCGCTGCAACTGATAAAGAGGCGTCAACGCATCCGCCTTATCATCTTCCACATCATTCCACGACGCATACCACCCCGGCCGATACTGCTTCACCCGCACATCCAGGTCCAGCGTCCCAAAATCATCATCGATCGAAGGCAGCCCCGTCATCAGCGTCAGGTCCGAGCCTGAGATCGAAAGAATCAAGTGAGAGTGCGTCTTGTCCGCCAGCACAATGCGCTTGATCCCCTGCGCCGCAGCCTCAAACTCATACGTCGGGTGCAGCACGTACCCCACTTGCTCGACCGCATCCGGCACCGCAATCGCCAGCACCACCGTCGCCGCCAGCACCGACGCAACGATCGTCGTCCTCCGCCCATGTCGCTGCCGAAAGCTGTCGATCCCCATCGCCACCACCACCGTAATCGGCACCGCCACCACCAGGTAATAGCGCGGCTGCAGATTATTGTGATACGTCAGGAACGCAAAGTACCCGCCAATCCAAAGCAGCAGCGAAGGAAACAGCGGATTAGCCAGCAACCGCGGCCGCCAGAAGAACACCAGCGCGATCACCACAAAGAAGACCACATAAATCAGCGCCCCCATCCACGCGCCATCGGTAATCGTGTTCAGGATGACATTCGCAACCGGCTCCAGCGCAATCCCCGTATAAGCATTCGCAGAGAAAAGATAGCGATAGTCCTCCAGATAGTGCGGACGCACCAACAGAAAAAAGTACGCGCACCAGAGTGCAGCACCGCCCAGCGCCGGCGGCAGTGCAAGCCGCAACGCCGGTCGCACCCGATACCCTGCCCGCGCCCACACCATATAAAAGATCGCGGGAAACAAGCAGATCGCCGTAGTCTTCGTCAGCACCATCGCCGGCAGCAGTACCGCCAGCAGCAGCATCGGCCAAACCCAGCGCACCCCGCGTCCATGCAGGTGAATCGGCCGCATCGTCGACGCAACGAGCAACGCCAACGCCATCAGAGCAATCAGCAGCGGTTCAAGAATCGCCATGCGCTCGAACACATACAGCAGCGGGCTCGTACACAGAAACAAAACAGCAATCGCCGCTGCCAGCGGCTGCCCGGAGCCGCTCGTCCGCGGCCGCGTATGCCGCTCGATCAGCACGTACAGCGTGATCAGTGTGAGTCCGAACACGCACACCGTCAGCGCACGCGCCGCCACCACCGATACCCCCGTAAACCTGAACACCAGCAGTTCAACCGCCGGCCACACCGGCAGCGCCACCGCCGGATTGAAGTCGCCCGCCCAATACCAGTGCCCGCTCGCGTAGTGGCGAATCGCCGCATCTCCATACCAACCCTCGTCGGTATACTTCGACCAGTCCATCCACGGCGAGTGATTCGGAAAGTCCGCCGTCAGATGCACAAAGTGCAGCGCAAAGAAGATCGCCGACACCCCCAGCAGCGCCATCCAAACCACCCGCGACCAACTCATTCGCCGCATCAATCCTGTCGCCGCTGGCGATAGCTTCGGCGCAGGAACCGCAACAGCCGGCGTATTGGAGGAAACAGGCATCATCAGCAGTTCGGGCAGCATCCTCGAAGAAAAACAGCAGGCCTGCAGTTCGTCTCAAGCAGCACCCGGTAGCCGTGGACACCGCACGAGCTACCGTTCTCCCGAGATTCACCCTATGATTTCGCATTATAGAAACTCTGGGGCCTTGCACCTAATCGACGCTATGGCCCGCAACGCTCAAGAACCAGCCATGAAAGCCGTTCCTAAAAGAAGATGGCGCTTTCAGCGACGCCAGCAGGTAGTGCAGATCCGGTGCATGCAGATTCTCCAGATCGTAACCCAGGCATACCGAACCGCCCTTCATGTTGAGCAAAGCATTCTGAAAGCCAAGATCGGAGTTGCTCACAAACGGATACTGTGAATGCTCGGTCGCTCAGAGCTTCGCACGCACAGCAACGGCTCCGTGGAGTGGGTTGCGGTCAAAGACGCCACAGGCACGTATTGGTAAACTAGGCTCTCGCGGCTCTAATCATGTGGAGCCCGCCCATAGCAGCATAGAACCATCAACCAGCAAAGAGGGGAACCTGTCACGATGACACGCCTGATCTTGTTTCTTAGAAACCGATTTCATCCCCTCTTTTACTTGAGGCAGTTCAAAGTCTTTCAACGAGCAACACGCCTCCTGGACGTTCCAATTGCGATTCGCTTCAAGGAGGTTTCCCACCCTGTCTTTGTCAGCTTTTCCAAAAATCTCGGCTGGGTCCTTAGCGGAGGAGCAGCAGGCGAAGAGGGCGAGCGGGAGAACTTTATCTGGCTGATCAAGGAGGGTGGATTCCGGCACTTCCTCGACGTGGGTGCCAACATTGGCCTCTACGGGTTCATCTTTGGCTCCGTAGAGAACGATGGAAGCGTGACGATGATGGAGCCAGACGACTCCAATGCCAAGCTCATCCGCAAGACCATTCTGACCTCGAAGCTATCCGTAACTCTTGTGGAAGCAGCGGCTTCAGATGAATCGCGCACATTAACGTTTTACCGGGACGATCTTACTGGGGCTACTGGATCATTGGTGCGCACGGAAGAAGACTCCTTCATCGCCCTCCATCACCACCGGGCTCCCGCCGTCGTCAGTGTTCGGGCTATCACGCTGGACGAGTTTTACCCAACTGGATCTCCGGACTTCATAAAAATCGATGTCGAAGGTGCTGAGTTGAAAGTACTACGGGGAGGAGAAACAGTGCTTTCACGGTCGCACCCGGCACTGATGTTTGAGTGCGATCAGGATCAGGAAGCCGTGCGTATCTTCCTGCATCATCTCGGTTACATGTTTTTTGATATGGAGTCGCTGGCTGCAATCGACACGATTCCGCACAACTGCCTGGCGCTGCACCACCTCAACCATGAGGCCATCATTTCCGCCATCGGTTATCGCAAGGCCGCTTCCACGGCTAAACATGCAGCATGAGCCCTGTGGCCGTATCGCCTCTGGCGCAAAAGAACTTAACTGCCGAAGCGCAGCGTACTCACTTATTCGTAAGACAACGCGTCGATCGGATCCTTCCGCGCCGCCTTCAACGCCGGATACAACGCTCCCAGCAGCGCCCCAGCCATAGCAATCACCACCGCATTGATGACCCACGGCAACGTCAATTCAAAGCTCAGCGTCGGGAACCGCGCGCTCAGCACGTCACGCAGCAGATAGGTCGCGGCCACACCCAACGACGTCCCCACAATCGCCAGCAGCATCGTCTCCCGCAGCACCACCGATACGATCGCCAGTCGTCCCGCGCCCATCGACTTCAGAATCCCAATCTCCCGCGTGCGCTCCAGCACCGCCGTGTACATCGATTGGAAGATCACCAGGAACCCAATGATGGTCGCAATCGAGATCACCACATTCAACGCAATGTTGAACCCCGGCATATGATCCGGTGTCAGCATGGAGAGAAACTCTCGACTCGTCTGAACGCTCCAGTCCTGAAGCCCATCCGTGGCCAGAATCTCTCCGCGAACATCCTCCTGGTACTTCGGTGAATCCTCCGTCCGAAGGTAAAACAGCGAGGCCTTGCCGGGATTATTATCCAGCGCGTCCATCGTTTCCAGTGGAATGTACTTCCGTGCCCCCTTGCCGTGCTGCACAATTCCACAAACCGTGAACGTGTGATTCAGCACCTTGACCGTGTCACCAACCTTCAACCCCTTTCCGGAGTCGGCCTGCAGGTCATCGACAATCAGGTCATCCGCTCCTTTGAACGGTCCGCCGCTGACAAACACAAAGGGACGCAAAGCGTTGTAGCTCTGAAAGTCAATGCCGAAGATGTTCTCAGGAGAACTGCCCAGCGTAAACTTAACGTTAACCGGAGCCACCACCTGCACATGCGGCAACCCGCCAAGCACTTTGGCAACTCGCACGTCCGCAGAAGCCGAACTGGTCATCATCATGGCCGTCGCAGCACCAGGATGCACGATCATATCCATGCCAATCCCCGTAGTCTCTGCGCGATTTCCGTTCAGAACGCCATAAAAAATGGCCACCACCGAGAGGATCATGATGACCTCGATGGCGACTGCGAAGGCGCTGATGACAGAGCGCAGGGGACGGTGTACGAGATTGCCGAAGATCAGTTTATTCATGGGTAAGGCTGGCGTGATTCATGGTTTTGCAGCAACTCCCATAGTAGCGCACCGCTGCCCACCACACCGTACTCCCCAACATTGCAGGCCCTGCGGATCAAGCTTGCGACCGAGTCAGGATGGGCCCTACACGGCCCATCCTCCGCGATGGCGGAGAGACAGTCCTGCCCATGAACAACGCTCCCAGAATCGGAGCGATACGGGTGACCCCAATGATCGCGAGTAGCATGCCAAAGTTGCCATAGGCAAGAAAATAAATCATGCCTAGGAGAAGTTGCTCAGGAACGACATGCGCAAACCAAACCACCACCATCATCCCCCAAGGGTACTTGACCATATCCCCAACAATAAAGTCGACGCTGCTGAACAGCATGATCCAGATCACCGGAAGCAGCCAGAATATTCCACCCCAACCCTCGCAGTGATATGCCTCCGCGACTGGGCTGAACGAAATACCCGTCGTGGTATCGTCTGCGGAGAGACCATAGCCCATCTCATGGGCGTACATGTTTCCACTATAGGTTGATTGCTTGTCGGGGCGCACAAAATGCGGCAAAACATTACTGAAATACTGTTCCACCGGGGCCATGCCCTCGTAGTGTCCTTTTTCGCTATAGGCAACCAACGCATCATCAGGAGGAATCATGCTCAACCGTTCGACGAGTGACCCCTGCGGCGTGTCATACCATTCGCCCACCCCATTTTCCGCGTTCATTTCCTCGTGGTCTTTCACGTGTGCCTCAAGTACTGACCAGTGCGTGGTCAAATAGATAACCAGCCTTAACCGCTGCGGATAATCCAGGCCCTCCGCAAGGTCACGCGAAGCCGACAGCCGTGAAACAAAACCAAAGCTCAGGACCACCATCACAACGGCCGCCACCACATGGACAGAACGCACCTTCAGCCGCGAATAAAATGCTCCCACTACCCAGCAAATTATGGGTGTCAACATCGCCTGTTTGGAGAACGAAGCAACGCCCAGGTAGCCAAAATAGCCAAATCCAATGATGGTGATCCAGTTTGTGGAGCGCCGTCCCCCACTATCCTTGATCGCCCCAATCGTTCCGAGGATGAGGCCCAGCAGACCGAACACGTTCACCTGGTTGAGCGCGCTGACAAGCCCTCCCGGCGCCTGCCCGAATAACATATCGGCATAAATAATCGCATACCACACGATCAGGCAGCCCAGCCCTGCTCCCGTATAGTTAAACTCCCCCGTGCTGAATCCGCCCCCCACCCCCATCGAACGAAAGTCTATCTTCTTATTCAGCAGCGTCACCAGCAGCAGCATCACCATGCTCGCGGTATACAGCGAGATGTCCAGCAACGGCGTATACAGATTGGAGTCAGCCGCTTCTCCCACCACAGCCTTCCATGTGACGCCGAAAATAACGATCAGCGTCGAGTACCAGAAGATATACGCCCCCGAAATTCGCGTAAACCCTCCCGCAACGTTGAAGGCGACCACTGCCAGGATGAGAAACGCAAAGTAGAGCAGACTGAATAAGAAGCCCGTGTGCTCAATCTGTTGGACACAAAAAAATATCGACGCAAAGACGAACGTCTTCGACAACGAAACTCGAGTTGGCAGAGACAGACGCACTTTCTCGAGTTTACAGGACGCTCAAGGCAACCAGTCCCTTGTCTGGCCGGCCCTCCATCAACCTTCCAGATCCCGTCTACACGCACAATCAGCGATCCAGGCGTCGAGCATGCCGGCTCCTTCTGGTCCTCATCGTCCGCAGTCTGACAGTCAGATTTCGCGCCAGTGCATAGACCGCAGGCACACATCACGGAGCCGCAGCGCAGGCCGCTCAATGCCATAGTACGAGAGCATGGCAACAGCCAGAATGCACACCCAACTCGTAGGAAATGTATTCCACCATCCGTTGCGACCAAAGACCTCAATGTTGAGGTGGTGAAGAAAAAAGGTCTGCCAGATATAAAGCGAGTAAGACAGCCGTCCCACCCACGCCATCGCTGGCTGATTGAACACCCGGCCGGCGAGACTCACCGGATTGCGCACCAGCCACAGCATCCACATCAGAATCAAAAAGCCATCGATGGTCATTCCGATGGGCATGTTCCAGTAGTTCTGAAACCTGATCTCCAGCGCGCCCGATACGAAAAACAGCAGCAGCGGCAGCAGCCACGGCCAACGCGTCGCCCGCAGGTACAGCTTCTCGAAGCGTTCATGGCCCTGCTGCAGCGCGCCCAGCGCTCCAAACATCAGGCCATCGGCCTGCATGTGAAAGGCCCCGGGATTATGAAACCCAGGGAGGAAGCGGAACGAAAATACGCGAATAAACGGCTCTACGGCAATCACCGCCAGCGCAACCCGGGTGGCTATGCGGCGGCCCGCTGAACCCTTGTGGTGAACGATGCACAACGCCACAACCGTGGGCCAGATCAGATAAAACTGCTCCTCAATACAGAGCGACCAGAAGTGCTCCATAGCCCACAGGCTCACATGCGGCACATAGTTTCGCGTAAACGTAAGCGCTGTGATCAACTCCCGGCGATTCATCCCAGGCAGATGTCCCGTCATCCACAGAATGCAGAGAAACAGAATGTACAGGTAGAGCGGAGGAAAAATGCAAAACGCGCGCCGAACATAAAACCTCTTCAGGCTGAACCGGCTCGTCTTCTCCCGCTCGCGCAGCAACAGCGTCGTAATCAGATAGCCAGAGATCACGAAAAGATGAAGACACCCACGGAGTCGTTGCCCAGCACGTAATAGAACAGCGGCACATGGTGGCTCAGGCTATAGCGCTGCAGCGTATGCAGCGCTATAGCCATCACCACCGAGAGCGCTCGCAACCCATCGAGACTCGGAATCTGCCGCGGCCGCTGAATAGGCGCGGTTAGAACATCAGCCATAAGTGTTCACCAGGTGCCGTGCTGCTGAAGGCTCATCCCATTATGCCTTGCAATCCCTCATCCAACCCTCGGCATATCGACCATGGGAATCGATTCACCCATCCCACGCGCTACTTCCCTACCGTATCTGAACCAGCCCATCCGCGGCGCCATGGCCCGCACCGCCCGGCGTCACCATCGTCTTCTGCGGAGCCCGCCAGTGGTCGATATAGCTCACCTGGTGCACGCAGCTGATCGTGCAGTTCGGCGCGCACGACTTCTCCGTCAGAAACTCCCGCTGCACCATCTCCGTCGTATACTCCGCCACCGGAATCCCCGGATACCCACGCTGCTGCGAGCAGTACGACACGATCCCTTTCTCGTCCACATACAGATACCGCGACCCGGCCCTGCACCGCCAGTCATTCGGCAGGCCATTCGCGATCGCCTCCTGAAATCCATTGAACCGCGAGTAGCTGCGCCGCGTCAGCCGCCGCACCTCGTCCCACACCCTGCGTTCGCGCTCGCCCAGCGGCTTCAACTGCCCGCTGCCATCGTGAATAATCCCGATCGTCGAGCTGAACCCCAGCCCCAGCGCACGTTTCGAAATCGTCAGCGCGTCCTCAGGATTCGCAATCCCCCCGCCCACCACCGAATTAATATTCACATGAAAGTCCGCATACTCCGCCAGCATCGCCAGCTTCGCATCCAGCACCTTCAGCGACTTCTTCGACACCTCATCCGGCATCACGTTATCAATCGAGATCTGCATATGATCGAGCCCGGCCTTATTCAGCCGCTCAATCCGCTCCGGCATCAGCAGGTACCCGTTCGTAATCATCCCCGCAATCGCGCCCGTCTTCCGAATCCGCCGGATCACCTCCTCCAGCTCCGGATGCAGCAGTGGCTCGCCGCCCGAGATCGTAATCACCGACGTCCCCAGCCGCCCCAGCGCATCCACCCGCCGCTTCATCTCCTCAACATCCACCGGCGCCGACACGTCGTCATACTCATTGCAATACGTGCACGCCAGGTTGCATCGCCGCATCGGCACAATGTGCGCCATATACGGGTGCGAGGTCCCGGCCACCGCCGAAGCTATCGACCCCACCTCGCGCAGCTTCCGCGTTGCAGCAATTAATCGCCTGCGCGCAGTCATCCGGCGCGTTCCCTGCGCCTTCGTGGGCACTACCTTCGGGGCTTGAGTTTGAATAGTCATGCAGCTTCGTTATTCTATCGTGCCCGCTCCTCCCGCGCCTTCGCCACCTCCCTCCTTCGCAGTAAACTGGAGCCCTGGAGGCGACCCCATGCCGCACGAACTCAACTGGTCCGACACCCTTGAAATCGGTATCCAACTACAGGAGATGTTTCCCGACACCGATCCCTACTCCGTCCGTTTCACCGACCTCCACAAGTGGGTTACCCAGCTTCCCGGCTTCAAAGGCGACCCCGCCAAGTCCAACGAGGCCATCCTCGAAGCCATCCAGACCGCCTGGCACGAAGAGTACGAAGACGCCAAAGACGCTTAGCCCACACTTTTCGCCACCACATCCTCATGCGAATTCTGCTGCGCAAACCCCTGTCGCGGGGCTACATTAGTGCGTATGAATCTCTCGGCCTCTCCCAAGCCGTACGTCTTTCTGCCCAACCGCCCGCACCCCGGCCGCCCGCGCTCCTTCGACCGCGATCAGGCCCTCGACGCCGCCATGCGTGTCTTCTGGCGCCTGGGCTACGAGGGCGCCTCCCTCACCGCACTCACCGCCGCCATGGGCATCAACCGCCCCAGCCTCTACGCCGCTTTTGGTGACAAGGCCGACCTCTTCCGCGAGGCTGTAGCCCGCTACGGCCTCGGTCCCGGACGCTACGTTCGCCGCGCCCTCGGCCAACCCCGCGCCCGCCAGGTCGCTGAAATGCTCCTTCGCGGCACCGTCGCTCTCGCCACCGACCCCGCCAGCCCCAGCGGCTGCCTCTGGGTCCAGGGAGCCCTCGTCGCCAGCACTGAAGGCGAGCACATGCGCCGCGAGATGGCTGCTCTCCGCGCCCGCGGCATCGCCCAGATGCGCGAGCGCTTCGACCGCGCCCTCCGCGAAGGCGACCTCCCCGACGCCACCGACGTCCCGGCCCTCACTCTCTTCCTGGTCAGCATCATGAACGGCATCGCCGTCCAGGCCTGCAGCGGCCACACCCGCGAAGAACTCAACCTCGTCGTCGATCTCGCCCTCAGCGTCTGGCCCACGCCATAAGAAAAGCCGCCCGCATCGCGGACGGCTCCTCCTGCCCGAAGGCTTTACTTCTTCGCAACCTTGCCGTGCTCTGCCGGAGCGCTTCCCACCATGGCCTCCGCCTCATCGATCGCCTGATACAGGTCCGACACGTCCTTCACCTGAATCCAGCCCTTTGGCGTCACCACCACCAGCGTTGGCGTCTGGGACAACCCCAGTTTGTCGCCCAGCGCCACATCCGCATTCACCTCACGCTGCAACTGCCCGCTCGGGTCCACTACAAACGGCATCTGCTTGCCATGCTTGGTAAAGAACTCCTGCGTAAATCTGTTCAGGTCATCCTTGCTGGCCAGTTTGAACTGCGACGCGAAGACCTGACGCCGGTAGTCGGTCGCAATCTCGGGCGAAACCTTGTCCTGCAGATACCGCGCATACAGCGCTGCCTCACGACTCCACATGTGGCCCGGGATCAGAAAGTCATACCGCACCAGCGGAATGTGGTAGTGATCGATCGCCATATGCACAAATGGAAACGCATGCGCGCACGCCGGGCACTCCAGGTCTTCCCACTCGATAATGGCCACCTTCGCACCCGGCGGCGGCACCAGCATCGACGTATCTTTGAAGTGGTCCACCTGGTTCGGCGGTACCGATACTTGCGCCGTCGCTGAAACCACAACGACCGAGAGCAGCAGCGAGAGGGAGGCGGTTACGACGTTTCGAGCCATAGAAGATAGACGCAAGCGAAGGACCTTTGCTAGCAGAAAGTTAGTTCCAGCCCCTATTCAATCATCTAGCCGCCAAATCGCCAAACAATAAAGCGTACCCGCCCCAGCCGCCGCCAGCCATCCCGTCCACCTCGCGGCGATGCTATCCTCCAAAGCGAAGGAAAGCCGAAATGATTGCAGTTCTGATTGCACTCCAACTTCTTGTGCTCGTGGCGCTCATCGTGCTGCTGGTACGCCGTCCCGCAGCCGCGCCTCAGGCTGAAGACCCTCGCCTCGCGCAACTCCTCGCCGCCGATCTGCCCGCGCAGTTCACCCGCCTCGACGCCCGCTCCCAGAGCCTCGACGAGCACCTCCGCCGCGAATTCTCTCATCTCCGCACCGACACCGCCAACGAAGCCCAGCGCACCCGCGAAGCCAGCTCCACCGACTTCGGCTCCCTGCGCACCGAAATCGCCTCCATCATCACCACTCTCGGCGTCACCCTCAACACCGGCCTCAACAGCTTTCGTGCCGACAACAAGACCTCCTCCGAATCTCTCCGCAGCGCCGTCCAGAGCAGCCTCGACGCCATCGACCAGCGCCTCACCAGCTTCGCCAGCGAGAGCAGCCGCCATCAACTCGAAGCCCAGGCTGCCCTTCACGCCAAGCTCACCGAGCTAGGCGCAGCGCAGACCGCGCACCAGAATCAACTCCGCTCCACTGTCGAAGCCCAACTCCACGCCCTCAATCAAAACAACGAGAAGAAGCTCGACGAGATGCGCCAGACCGTCGACGAGAAGCTCCACGCCACCCTGCAAACCCGCCTCACCGAGAGCTTCGGCCAGGTCACCGACCAGCTCACAAAGGTCCACGCCGGCCTCGGCGAAATGACCAAACTCTCCGCCGGCGTCGACGACCTCTCCCGCATCTTCACCAACGTCAAGTCCCGCGGCACCATCGGCGAAGTCATGCTCGAAACCCTGCTCAAGCAGATGCTCGCCCCCAGCCAGTATCAGCAAAACGTCAAAGTCCGCCCCAACACCCAGGAGCTCGTCGAGTTCGCCGTCAAACTCCCCACCCCCGGCGGCGAAATGCTCCTTCCAATCGACTCCAAGTTCCCCCGCGAAATCTGGGAGCGCCTCGAAACCGCCTACGAGACCGGAACCGATATCGTCAGTGCCGGCAAGGCCTTCGAGACCGCCATCCGCAACGAAGGCCGCAAGATCAGCGAGAAGTACATCGCCCCGCCCACCACCACCTCCTTCGCCATCATGTTTCTACCCACCGAAGGCCTCTTCGCCGAGGTCATGCGCCGCGACGGCCTGCAATCCGACATTCAGCAGAACTGCCACGTCACCATCGCCGGTCCCAGCACCCTCTCCGCCCTGCTCAACAGCTTCCAGATGGGCTTCCACATGCTCCAACTCCAGCAAAAAGGCGATGAAGTCTGGAAGGTTCTCGCCAACGCCCGCACCCAGTTCGGCAAATTCGAAGACCTCATGACCCGCATGGACGACCAGGTCGGCAAGGTGCAAAAGACCATTCAGGACGTCGGCACCCGCACCCGCGCCATCAACCGAACCCTGCGCGATGTCAGCATCGACACCGATCAGGCCGCATTGCCCATGCGTTCCCCCGTCGCCTTCGACGGCCACATCCCCATGCTCGCCGCCAGCGACGACGACGATCCCGCCTGACCTGACCTCTCTACCCCAGCCTCTACGCGCTCTTCCGCCAAAACGTCTTGCGCCGGCAGATCACGCACTCCCACGGATACCATCCCAGCGCCGTCAACACATACCGCTGCAGCATCCCGCGCCGATTCACCCGCCGGAACTTCGTCGATCCGCACCAGAAACACGCCTTCTCCGTCAACTTTTCGCCGATCTTTCCGCCCCGGGACTTCGTCTCACCCGCGATAGCAATTCAGGCTAAAATATACCTGAGTCTCCCCGCCGCGCCCATTTCAGGCCCGGCGTCCGAGTACTTCCACAGTTCCACCCCACCCCGCTTCTTTACAGCGTCCGACCGCGTCGGTATGCTTTCACACTGGGGCAGTCAATCGGGTAGCTCTTTTCCAGAGTCCCGTGTTCGCGCCCAACCCCGGATTTTATAGGAGATCGTACGATGGCAGCAGTTGATGAGAAGGTAAAGCAGATTATTGTCGAGCAGCTTCAGGTGGATGAGGCCGAAGTCACCCCCGGCGCCAGCTTCCAGGAAGACCTCGGTGCCGACTCGCTCGACGTCGTCGAGCTCGTCATGCAGTTTGAGGAGGCCTTCGACATCCAGATCCCTGACGAGGATGCCGAGAAGATCAAGACCGTCAAGGACGCGACCGAGTACATCGAGAAGCACCAGAAGGTTAAGTAACAGGAACGTCGCAGCATACCGCTACTGAAGACGAACAGGAATGAGAGAAAGATGCCGCATCGTCGCGTCGTTGTAACGGGCATGGGCCTCCTCTGCGGAGTGGGTAACACCGCATCGCAGATATGGGAGGGCCTGCTCGCCGGTAAGAGTGGCATGGCTGAGATCACTGCGTTCGATCTCACCGGTCACTCCGTCCGCATCGCCGCCGAAGTCAAAAACTTCGACGTGCACGCCTTCGTGGACAAGAAGGAGGCCCGCAAGATGGGCCGCTTCATCCACTTCGCCATGGCCGCCGCACAGGAAGCCATGCTCCACTCCGGCCTCCAGATCACGCCCGAAAACTCCGAGTCCATCGGCGTCCACATCGGCTCCGGCATCGGTGGCTTCGACGTCATCGAGCGCGAGCACACCGCCCTCATGAATGGTGGTCCGCGCAAGATCTCGCCCTTCTTCATCCCGGCCACCATCATCAATCTCGCCGCCGGCCACGTCTCCATCAAGTACGGCGCCAAGGGTCCCAACGAGGCCACGGCCACAGCCTGCACCAGCTCCGCGCACAGCATCGGTGATGCCTTCCGCATCATCCAGCGCGGTGACGCCGACGCCATGATCGCCGGCGGTGCCGAAGCCGCCATCACGCCTCTCTCGGTCGGTGGTTTCGCCGCCATGAAGGCTCTCTCCACCCGCAACGATGATCCGACCCACGCCTGCCGCCCCTTTGACAAGGATCGCGACGGCTTCGTCTGCGGCGAAGGTGCCGGCATCCTCATCCTCGAGGAGCTTGAGTTCGCCCAGGCCCGTGGCGCCCACATCCTCGCCGAGGTCATCGGCTACGGCATGAGCGGCGACGCCTACCACATGACCGGCATGGCCCCCGAAGGCGATGGTTGCCGCCGCGCGATGCAGGCTGCTCTCCGCGTCGCCGGCATCTCGCCGGACAAGATCGACTACGTCAACGCCCACGCCACCTCCACGGCTGTCGGCGACGCCCTCGAATCTCAGGCCATCGAAAACGTATTCGGCGAGCACGCCAGGAGCCACAAGCTTCTGGTCAGCTCCACCAAGTCCATGACCGGCCATCTGCTCGGCGGCGCTGGCGGCCTCGAAGCCGGCATCACCATCATGGCGATGCAGCACCAGATCGCTCCCCCGACCATGAATCTCGACCACGTCGATCCGGCCTGCCGCCTCAATTACGTCCCCAACAAGCCGCAGCCGACCAAAATCGACTACGCGCTCTCCAACAGCTTCGGCTTTGGCGGCACCAACGGCTCGCTGGTCTTCAAACGCTGGGGTGCCGAGTAAACTTCACCGCCGGCCAACCCATCGTTCGTTATTCGCAAGAAAGCCCGGCACCCTGCCGGGCTTTTTCTCTCTCCGCCGCATCCAACAAGACGCATCAACACACCGCACATGAATACCGCACGAGGAGAACGACACCATGGCATTTCTAAAAGTTGGCAAAGAAAACAGCACCGACATTGAGCTGTACTACGAAGATCGCGGCACCGGCCAGCCGGTTGTCCTCATCCACGGCTGGCCACTCAGCGGAGCCTCCTGGGAGCGTCAATCCGCCGCTCTGCTCGCCTCCGGCCACCGCGTCATCACCTACGACCGCCGCGGCTTTGGCCGTTCCTCTCAGCCCAGCCTCGGCTACGACTACGACACCCTCGCCGGCGACACCAGCAAGCTCATCCAGGCCCTCGACCTCCACGGCGTCACCCTCGTCGGCTTCAGCATGGGCGGCGGCGAAGTCGCCCGCTACTTTGGCAAGTACGCAGAGCCCGGCCGCGTCACCCGGGCCGTCTTCATGGCCTCCATCGCCCCCGCGCTCCGCCACTCCGCCGACAACCCCGAAGGCATCGACCCCGCCGTCTTCGAGGGCATCAAGCAGGCCATCGAGGCCGACCGCTTCGCCTTCCTCGACACCTTCCTCGACACCTTCTACAACAAGAAGCTCATCGGCGGCACCCACATCTCCGACGCCGCCATCCACGCCAGCTTCAACATCGCCACCGCCTCCAGCTACCACGCCTTCCTCAACTGCGTCGACGCCTGGCTCGAGGACTTCCGCGCCGACATCAAGCGCATCCACGTTCCCACCCTCGTCATCCACGGCGACAGCGACCAGATCCTCCCCATCGAAGCCACCGGCAAGCGCACTGCGGCCTTGATCCCCAGCGCCCAGCTCCACGTCATCGAAGGCGGCCCCCACGGCCTCAACTGGACCCACGCCACCGAGGTCAACAAGGTGCTCCTCGAGTTCCTCGCCCGGTAACTTCCAGCCGCAACGCAGAGAGGCCCGGCCATCCGCCGGGCCTCTCTGCTTGTTGCAAACAGTCTCTATCCCTTCACCGCCGTAACGCCCACCAGGACCAACATCCCCATCAGCCACCACCCCACCGCCACCACCGCCACCTGCCCCTTGCTCTTCTTCGAGATAATCGCCAGCCCGATCACCATCAGCACCAGCGACCACAGCCCGAAGAGATCGAAGAAGCTCCCCGCCATCTTCAGCCAGTGCGCCGAATCCGCCATGTAGTATCCAATGTTCGTTCCCACCGGATTATTCAGATCGAAGTTCTCCGTATTCACGCCCGCATACACGAACACAATATTCAGCAGCCCGATAAAGATCTTCGGCAGCCCAGCATACATGCACACCGCGAAGTTCTGTCCAAACGTCGTCTTCGCTCCCAGTCCAAAGTTCAGGCTCGCCCAGTTCAACAGCGCGACGATCGCCACAAAGATCAAAATGAGCACCGCCGCCGCATACGAACCATACTTCTGCCCCACCGCAATCCGATGAATCGCCGCCGCCCGCTGATCCGCCGTCAACTGCGCCATCTGGTCCTCGGCCGACGCGCTCTGCAGCACCGATTGTTCCGCCACCCGGTCAAACCCGATCTTCTGATCGATCGCAAACGTCGACCCCATCGTCACCACCACCAGCAGCAGAAACGGCAGCCACCAGCTCGTGCTGCGCAGCACATCGGTGAACGTCTTACTCGGTTCAAGAAACGTATCCACCACGCGCTCCACCTGCGAGAGCCCCTTGCTTGCAGCACCGTCGGCTCCGCTCATCCGGACCTCGTCCATAGCAACGCTCCTTCAAATTGCACTGCTTCAAATTGACGAAAGTGTACGCTGCCCCGCTCCCTGCGTGAACAACTTTCTCACCACCAGCTTTCCACCATCCACCAACCCACCACCAACCATCGATCCGCACCCACGCAGGCAGCCGCTCATGCCGCCGGCGCTACCTGTTCCTCGCCGTCATCCAGAGCGAAGCGATGGACCTACGTATTAGCTTTTGCCGTTGCTGTTGCTAATCCCTTTAGTGCATGGGATGAAACAGCACCAGGATCCCCACGCAGCCTACTCCAAAAATAATCAGCAGCAGCGGCCACCACCGATCGATCCACGCCTCATGTTGTTTCTTCTCACTCATCGCAACCCCCTCCAGTTCCACTCCCGCATTCTATCCGAAACGCCACGCCACATTCACGCCCCACTCACCCCCGGAGCTTAGCCTCCACATTCCGCGATTTTCCGCGCGCAATCGCTGCGAGTCACGAACCGTTAACGTTCCTGTAACTCCGCATACATCCTGCTCAGAGACCATCTCAGCAAGCGACACGAACTGATCCAGCACTCATCGCTCCGGGCGTTCGCATCGTCGCACTCGTTTCATCTTGGAGGCTCTTTGATTTACAAACGTCTTGCCCTGCTGTCTCTCCTCGTGGCATCCTGCTTCACCGCCCACGCCCAGTCCGGCACCGGAATCCACAACGCCGTCACAGGCACCACCAACGCCGCGATGCTGGCCACTGACGTCACCGCCGCGACCCCATCCATCAAGACCATTCCCACCATTCAGGGCAAGGTGGTTGACTCCACCGGAGCCATCATTCCTCAGGCCGTTGTCTCGCTAACGGATCTCGCCACCAACACCGTCATTCACACCACCTCCGATTCAGCCGGCGAGTTTGTCTTCAACAACGTGCTTGCCGGGCCAAAGGTCATCAGCGTTGAGAAGTCAGGTTTCGAGTCCTTCACCCTGCGTTTCTCTCCCGCGACCCAGCGCACCATCACCGCTGCGCTACAGGTGGCGAAGCTCACCGACAGCGTCATCGTGCGCGGAACCGTTGATCCCGAAGCCACGCCCGTCCCCACCCGCGAGGACGTCATGATGATGCCGGAAACCGTCCGCGTGCTCGACCGCAAGCAGTTGGACGTGGCTGGTCCAGTCGCCGGCGGCGCGCAGATGCTCGCCGCCACGCCCGGCGCAAACGTTGTCGGCTACGGCAATACGGGCGGCCAGAAGTACACCGTTCTCCTCAACGGAATCCAGCAGGGCTGGGCGGGCGAGGCGTCCAGTTTCACAGCGCCCGGCTCCCTCGGCATCACCTATGACGGCATTCCTGTCGCCGACCCCGCCACCGGTCTCTGGCAGTCCGCCACCATGCCGCAAAACCTCGTCATCCAGGACGTGCAGGTAACCTACGGCCCCGGCCAGGCAGCCGATCGCTGGTACACCGACGAAGGCGGCCGCGTCGAGTTCACGCCCATCCAGCCCACCGTCGACCGCCACCTCAGCGCTGCCGTCACCGACGGTCCCTTCGGCCAGCAAAACTTCGCCTTTGTCGGCAACACCGGGTCCTTCAAAGACTGGGCCACCGTGGTAGGCGGCGGCGTCGGTCGCGGCGACGACTTCCGCCGTGCTCCCGACGGCTTCGGCAACCCCTCCAAAAACGGCTCCGTCTTCGGCAAGACCGTCAAGACCTTCTCAGCCGGCAGCCTTGCCTTCGGCGTCCTGTACGCCAAGGGTGGCGGCTATCGTCCCACGGTAATTCCCACCACCGACCAGCAGCTCATCGAACCCACCAGCGGCATCCATTTCAGCCAGGCCACCAGCGGCTTCTACAGCGCGCTCCCCTACGCCGCCTACAACAAGTACGACACCAACGAAATGTTCATGACCTACGTGCGTGAGCGGATGCATCTCAGCCACACCTCCACGCTCGAAAACTCCACCTGGTACACCCACATTCGCCGCTTCCACCGCCGCAATCAGGATGCCCTCGCGCAGGGTGCCCAGGTCGACGAGTGGAACAACCCCCACAGCAACATGTTTGGCGACCGCATCAACTTCACCCAGGTCCTCCCGTACAACACCGTTCAGTTCGGCGGCTACCTCATTCACGAGGTCTACAACACCCACAACCTCTTCTACAGTCCAGCCGATGGCGGCGACGGCGCCAAACAGATCGTCGGCGCAGGGTCGAAGTTCCGCTCCGGCTACTTCCAGCAGGACAACGTCACATTCTTCGCTCAGGACGACATCCACCCCATCCCCCAGGTTCACATCATCCCCAGTGTGCGCGTCGACGGCTTCTCCACCGATTACAACAATGAGGCGGCGCGCGACTTCACCTTCGCCTCCAGCACCTACTTCTCCCAGGCCGCTGACGGCACAATCACACCGACGACCACTCCTGTCTATCAGACCCACTGCTCGCTGGACCCGCAAACCGGCAGCAGGGCCTCAGACCCCTACTACAACCTCTGGGGAAATCCCGTCCCCACCTCCGACGGCAGCCTGACCAAGGACGCCGGCTCACTCTGCGGAGCCCATGAGAGCCGCTCTGCCGTTGAACCCGGCGTCGATGCCTCCATAACGCCCTACGAGTGGCTCACCATCTATGGCGGCTATGACACCATCTATCGTTCGCCCGCCCTGGGCGGCGGCGGCGGCATGTTCCAGGCCGTAAACCCCAACTACTACATCCTCGCCAAGGGCGCCTACGCTCAATTTGGCGGCAAGGTTCACTTCACCAACGCTCCCGCACTCCGGAACTTCATCGCCGGCGTCAGCTACTTCCACAACGACTACACCAATCAGGAAATTGACGTCGAAACAGCTCTCGGCGTCGTGGAAACCAGCGGCGGCAACTCCACCTATCACGGCGTCGATGCCTTCTTTGACGCCGACCCCCGCAGCAATATCCACTTCATGTTCAACTTCGCTGCGGAGTCAGCGAACTTTACAACCTACGTCACCGGTGGTCCAATCGCCGCCTGCGGCACCCCTGCCAATCCCGCTGCCGGTTGCGCGTTCTACAACAACCTTCCGGTCTCCTATGTCCCCAAGGTCACAGTCAACGCCGGACTCTATTACGGAATCCAGTACCACGGCCGCACCGTCGTCGAGCCTCGGCTCGACATTCAGTCGACCGGCACTCAGAACCTCTGGTCGAACAATACCGGAGCACCCACCACGCAGACCATGCCGGCCTACACCACGTTGAACCTCTCGTTCAACGCTCCGATCACGCTCAAGAGTCAGTCCTTCAACCTCCGGGTCGATATGCTGAATCTGGCAAATAGTCAGTACAACGGATACGAGTACATCTCCAGCGGCGGCTACTTCGCCTCCCTCAACCCGAACGCCAGCGGCTACATCAACGCCTATCCAGGGGCTCCACGCACCATCTACGGCACCATCACCTATCAGTTCTAACGGTGCAGTTCGCAACAGCAAGGGCACGGAGTCCATCTCCGTGCCCTTGCTGTTTGCCCCTTCAGCTTCAATCCCGGTGCGTGCCGCACGCTCCTAAGCTTGGGCGACCCAACGTTCCTGGGCTACTTCTTGTCCCCTGCCATAATGGACCGTACTACTCGAGCGCTTCGGCTACGGATCGGTCGCCACCGAAATTGCCGTCAAGCCCCTCGCGGACCATGAAATCGCCAAACCCCCTATAAACAAAGGCGATTTATATTTTCAAAACCTGGCATAGTACCCCCCATCAACTCACTACAATAGAAGTAGGGATCAAAGCCAGGCCCCACCCCCGCCTCACGCGGCCGCTAACCCCTTTACAAGCAATATCTTACCCGTAACCATCCTGGATAGAATACCTTACAGGCAAAACAGACTTAACCTCATCCGCCTGAATACTTTACGAGAAAAAGTCGGGGGGGGAGGGGGGGTGGGGATACCGTCCTTTCCACCCCACGCGAAGCCTCTGGCCGTTCGTGCAGGACGATAGACTGTATCTCTATGACCGAAAGCAAGAACCCCGCGCCGAAGTCCCCCAAAACCCCGGCTCGCCCCACCCTCAAGGCCGTCCGCGGCACCCGCGACCTGCTCCCTGACCAGACCCCGCTCTGGAACCACGTCGAGGCCACCGCCCGCGCCCTCTTCGCCCGCTACGGCTTCGGCGAAATCCGCACCCCGATCTTCGAAACCACCGAACTCTTCGCTCGCGGCGTCGGCGAAGAGACCGACATCGTCAGCAAGGAAATGTTCACCTGGGATGATGGTGAGCGCTTTGATAAAGCGATGCTTTACGACTGGTGGACTCGCTCGAGTGGCCGTATTAGCAGCGCAAAGCAACAATCTGACGGCACATTTGATGCAGAAGTGCGCTACAGGTCTGGCACATACGAACTCGTAGCTTTCCACGGACGGTTGGACGTTGAAACAATCCGGAAGGTGCAAGAATCTCAGCGACACCTCGGTCACAATCCACCCGCAAAAAAACGTATCGTCGTAGCTTCGTCGGTGCCTAACAAACAAGAGGAGCATCCCGGTCCCGATCTCGTGGTCGAATATGCTTTTGGAGAGTTCAACCGCTCGTCCCAGTCCCTCACCCTCCGCCCGGAATCCACCGCCGGAGTCGTCCGCGCCTACATCGAGCACCAGCTCGGCAACACCGGCAACCTGCAAAAGCTCTACTACATCGGCCCGCAGTTCCGCCGCGAGCGTCCTCAGCGCGGACGCTACCGCCAGTTCTGGCAGATCGGCGCCGAAGTCATCGGACCGCAATCCTCCGGCGCGGAATCCCCTCTCCGCGACGCCGAGATCCTCGAGATGCTCGCCAGCCTCCTCACCGAGCTAGGCATCCGCGACTGGCGTCTCGAACTCAACTCCGTCGGCAGCTCCGAGGACCGCGTCCGCTACAACGCCGCCCTCCGCCAAGCCCTGCAACCCATCAAGCACCAGCTCTGCCCCGACAACCAGCGCCGCGCCGACACCAACCCGCTCCGCGTCCTCGACAGCAAGGACGAAGCCGATCAGGACCTCATCAACGCCCTGCCCAAAATCGCCGACTACCTCGGCCCCGAATCCAAAGCCCACTTCGACCAGGTCCTCGCCGCCCTCGACGCCTGCGGTATCCCCTACCACCTCAACCCGCGCCTCGTCCGCGGCCTCGACTACTACACCCGCACCACCTTCGAGTTCACCGTCACCACCGGTCTCGGCACCCAGAACGCCCTCCTCGGCGGCGGCCGCTACGACGGCCTCTCCGAGATGCTGGGCGGCCCGCGCGCCCCCGGCATCGGCTTCGCCATCGGCGAAGACCGCCTCATCCTTACCCTTCAGGCACAGGCCGAAGCCGACAACACCTCGACCGCCCCGCCCAAACTGGACGCCTACATCGCTCCCCTGGCCCCAGCCCAGAACCCCGCCGCCCTCGCCCTGGCCCGCGAACTCCGCACCGCCGGCCTCAAGGTAGAAGTAGGCGACGGCGCCTTCAAACTCCGCAAGTCCTTCGACATCGCCGACACCCTGGCCCGCCACATCATCCTCCTCGGCGAAGATGAAGTTGCCACCAACATCGCCACCGTAAAAACCTTCGCCACCGGCGAGCAAGTCAAAATTCCGCGCGCAAAACTCGCCGAAGCTCTCACCGGGATTCGGAGTCAGCCTCCAAACTTCGTACAATAGAAGGATTGTGACTCTCGACTTCCTAGGCACCCTCCAGCGCACGCATCTGTGCGGCGACCTGCGCAGCACCCACTCCGGCGAAACCATCACCCTCATGGGCTGGGTCAACCGCCGCCGCGACCACGGCAACCTCATCTTCCTCGACCTCCGCGACCGCTCCGGCATCACGCAAGTCGTCCTCGACAAGGAAGTCTCCCCTGAAGCGCACGCCAAGGCCGAAGCCGCGCGCTCCGAGTACGTCATCGCCGTCACCGGCATCCTGCGCAAGCGTGGTGAAGGACTCGTCAATCCCAACATGCCCACCGGCGAAGTCGAGCTCGTCGCCCACTCGCTCCTGCTCCTCAACGACGCGAAGACACCTCCCTTCTCGCCCGCCGAAGACGCCATCGCCAACGAGGAAGTGCGTCTCCAGTATCGCTACATCGACCTCCGCCGCGCCGAGATGCAGCACAACTTCGCCCTGCGCAGCCGCGTCGCCATGGCCATCCGCAACTACCTCGTCTCCCAGGGCTTCCTCGAGATCGAAACCCCCTTCATGACCCGCAGCACCCCGGAAGGCGCGCGCGACTACCTCGTCCCCAGCCGCGTCCATCCCGGCCACTTCTACGCTCTCCCGCAGTCCCCGCAGATCTTCAAGCAGATCCTCATGATCTCCGGCTTCGACCGCTACTTCCAGATCGCCCGCTGCTTCCGCGACGAAGACCTCCGCGCTGACCGCCAGCCCGAGTTCACCCAGATCGACCTCGAAATCTCCTTCCCGCAGATGTCCACCATCTTTGCCACCGCCGAAGGCTTCCTCCGCGCCGCCTTCTCCGCCGCGGGCATCGACCTCGGCACCGAGCCCTTCATCCAGATGACCTACGACCAGGCCATCACGCGCTACGGCATCGACAAGCCCGACATGCGCCTCCCCGCCATCGTCGACCTCTCCGCCACGCTCACCGCTGAACTCCGCAGCACCCTCAAGATCGACCCCACTCTTCCCGTCCTCGGCTTCACCATCCCCCGCGTCGGCGAACTCAGCGGCACCGCCCGCAAGGCTCTCCTCAGCGAGATCCGCGCCTTCTTCGGCGACTCCGGCCTCGACCTCCTCGACCTCGCGCGCCTCCGCACCAACGAGGCCTTCACCCCGCTCGCCGAGTCCATCGCCACAAAGCTCTCCGAAGAACTTCAACGATTCCACAACGCTGCGCTCATACCAGAAGACCTCGCCGTCGTCGTCACCCCCAAGCCCGGCACACCAGCTCTCTGGAACTACGATCCGCAGTGGATCTACAAGCGCGTCGGCGCACTCCGCCTCGAACTCGCAAAGAAATACGCCGACAAGCACAAGCTCTTCGAGCAGACCCACACCGCCGCCGACTTCAAGTTCCTCTGGGTCACCGACTTCCCCATGTACGAGTGGAACGAGGAGACCAAGAACTGGGACGCCGCGCATCATCCCTTCACCTCGCCGCACGAGGAGGACATCAAGTCCGGCGCTCTGGTCAACGACAAGGGCTCCGTTCGCGCCCTCGCCTACGACATCGTCCTCAACGGCACCGAGCTCGGCTCCGGCTCCATCCGTATTCACCGCAAGGATGTGCAGTCCGAAATCTTCCGCTCGCTCGGCATGTCCGACGAGGAAGCCAAGGCCCGCTTCGGCTTCTTCCTCGACGCACTCGAGTACGGCACCCCGCCGCACGGCGGCATCGCCCTCGGTCTCGACCGCATCGTCATGATCCTCGCCGGCGCATCCTCTCTCCGCGAGGTCATCGCCTTCCCCAAGACCGCCAAAGCCATCGACCTCATGGTCGACGCGCCCACCACCGTCAGCGACCAGCAACTCCGCGAGCTCAGCCTCCGCGTAGCCACCCGGAGCTGACGCCCCATGCCTAACCCCACGCACTGGTCCATCCCCAACCGCATCCTCGCCGGCGCGCTGGTCCTCTACAGCGCGCTCCTCTGCGGCGTCAGCCTTCACGTCTTCTACACCGCTGTCCACCAGGGCTCGCCCCTCACCGCCGCCGCCCTCGCTGTCCAGACTCTCGCCATGGCCTTCCCTCTGCTGCTCCTTCTGGGACTCTTCCAGCCACGCGCCGCCAGCGCTCTCCTCTTCGTCGGCGGCATCGTCAACCTGGTCCTCACCCTCACCGCCGGCCGCAACACCGCCGACGCCGTCACCGGCCTCATCGGCGCCAGTCTGCTCTTCCTCGGCGTCCCCATGCTCGGCGCGGCCATCTTCTTTCGCCGCATCTCGCGTCCCGCTTCACCCGCCAGCAAGTAAACTAATCGCGTGAGCCTCGACCTCGACATCCAACGCATCCAGCACACCGGCCTCCCGGTCTCCGACCTCGCCGCCTCCAAAGCCTTCTACGCAGGCCTAGGCTTCACCGACGTCATGTCCTCAACCTTCCCTCACCCCGAGGGCACCGGCCGCGTCTCCATGATGCAGCGCGGAGACGTCACCCTCGAACTCTACGAACTCCCCGCCGCGGCGCTCCACGAGATCCGCTCCCGCTCCAACGGTCACATCGACCACATCGCCTTCGACGTCGCCGACATCGACGCAACGTTCCGCACCCTCCACTCCGCCGGCTACACCCTCTGCGAGCCCGCGCCCGTCTTCCTTCCCTTCTGGGCCCACGGCTGCAAGTACTTCAATATCCTCGGCCCCGACGGCGAGCGTCTCGAGTTCAACCAGATCCTCTAGCTCCCCGACCCAACGCCTAGTTCATCCACCGCTTGTCGTTCGGATCATGCCCGTTCGGATCACGCCCGTTCGCACCGCGCGACGTCCCCTCAGGATCCACATAGCGCCCATCCTCATCGATCGGCGCGTCCTTCCCCTGCTTGCGCATGTACACCGTAAACTTCTTCGCCGCCCTCCGCCGCTTCGCACGGTAGTACGCATTGCGCAGCGCGAACCACCGCTCCGACACGTCTACTCGGAACCCGCGCCGCGGCGCCAGCACCAGAAATCCATACCCTGCCCCCGCATTGCACAGCGCCGTCAGCGCCCCGAACCGGTCGCCCCCCACCAGCGCCAGCCCCACATAGAACAGCACGTAAATCGCCGCCAGATACTTCGCCTTGATCGTAAACAGGAAGTTGAACTTCACCTGGCTCTCGGCATGAATCCGACCATACGCCACCAGCACCGCAAGCACCGCCGGCCACAGCCCCGCCGTCCAGATATCCGGTATCAATCCCGGAGCCTGTTGAATCGCAACCCGGGTAAGTGCCGACGCAATCGCACCTCCGCCAATCGTCGCTGCCAGAAAAAACTCGCCCAGCCACCGCGACCCGCGTTCCTCCTCCAGCGCCGACCCAAAAAACCACACCGACAGCAGCGCAAACGTCACGCTCAGCAGCCCGTCACCCACAAACGGGTACGTCACCAGCTCCCATATCAGCGGGTGCAGCGCCTTGTCCGCTCGCAACTCAAACAGCGACGTCAGCACCCCGGCCAGCACCGGCATGAACAGCCCAATCGCAGCCATCCCCAGGTACACGCACAGCGCAATCAGGATGATCCGCCGCGTCACCCCGCGAAACGGCGGAAACACCAGCGAAATCGGGTTGTTGGATCGAAATGCCATCGAACGCCTTCCCTCAGCTCAAGCTCTACTCTCGCGCCGGCAGCGGCGGCACCGGCAGTGACCGGTCACCCGCGGCACTCACCGCGCGCACGCCAAACAGCACGTTGTCCTTACTCACATTCAGTTTCAGATGCGTCGCAGCGCCTGCGCTCTGGCTGTGCATCCAACGATTCTCCGCCGTATCCCGCCACACCACCTCATAGGTCGTCCCAGGCGGTGCAAACGCCGACGGCTCCCACACCAGCTCACTGTTATTATCCAGCGCCCTGGTCAGGATCCGCACCTTCTGCGGCTCGCTCGGCGCCGCCGCCAGCGATGCCATCGTCAGCGCATTCAACTGCGCCACCTTCACCACGTACTTGAAGTCCACAAACTTCAACAGGTCGCCATACTCCACGCCGTTTTCCGTGCGCAGCGTCTGGTGCTGATGGTCAAAGTTCTCCCGCCACTCCGTAAACCGCACCGCCGCAAACTCCTCCGCATTGAAGCTGCTGTGATCTCCGCCGCGCAGATAACGGTCGTGCCGCAGCTCCATCACGGGATGAAACGCCCCCCCCATCGGCATCATCGGACACTTCATGCCATCCTGCATCTTCCCCCCCTGCATCATCGGGCACTTCATGCCACTCATCTTCATCGGCATCCCGCCCGCAGCAAAGTACGCCGGCGTCAACTCCACAATCTGTCGCGCCAGCTCCCGCGATGGCGAATCATTCTCCGCACCCAGCCCCAGCATCATCCGCTGCTCTTCCGGCGTCGCGTTCGAAGGCACACTCTCGCTGAACACCCGCACCACATCCTTCCGCTGCATCGTCTCTCCCGCACCCGGAGCGACCGGCGTCGTATCACCCCCGACGATGTCATCATTCAGCACCGCCTCCAGCGGCCACCCCTCCGCCTTCGCCAGCTTGGCCAGATGCGCGGACCCATACAGCCCCTGCTCCTCTCCGGCCACCGCCACGAACACCATCGTCCCCGTCAGCCTCACGCCCGTTTTCCGCAGCCGCGCCATCGCCCGTGCCGACTCCAGCGACACCGCCACCCCGCTCCCATCATCATTCGCCCCCGGCGACGTCAGCTTGTCATTCATCACGTCCGTCGCCCGCGAATCATAATGTCCCGTCACCAGCACCCACGGCGCTTTGTCCCCGCCCGTCCCACGCAGAATCGCATACACATTCACCAGCTTCGTCGGCCTCGGAATCCGCCCATACCCCGCCGTCGTTGTGGGCTGCACAAACTCGTCCCGCTTCACCTCCAGGCACCCGCCGCACTCCTTCGACATCGCCTCAAACTCGCTCGTAATCCAATCCGCCGCCGCCAGAATCCCCTGTCCCGGCGGCAGCTCCGTGTCCATGCTCGAGAGCGTGTTCCGCGTCCCAAAGCTCACCAGCTTCGCCAGATCGGCCTGCACCTGCTCCGCCGAAATCCCCTCCAACGCCTTCTTCACCGCCGGGTCCACCGGCAGCGGCCGCAATACCGTCGAGTCCGCAACTCCAGCCGACCCCATCGCGCCCGCGCCCATCGGCATCTGTCCGCCCGCCAACCCAGCCACTCCCAGCAGCAATCCGCACACACCCAGCGTCCGTTTCATCCCTGCCTCCAGGCCACGATCTGCACCGTACACGCGTCACTCTGCATCGCAAGGTTGACGAGCCGCCACTGTCCCGCTAGAACTAGAAAAGGTGATCGTGGTGCCAGCTCCATCGTACTAGCTCCACCGCACCACATATCAACTTCGGCTTCGTGCCTGCAACAGAGGAGAATGTATATGTCAGTCGTGTGCCCAGAATGTGACAATCCCTTGGACATCGATGTCGACGATGTCGAAGAAGGCGAGATCATTCAGTGCGATGAATGTGGAACAGATCTTGAAGTCGTCTCCAGCGACCCGTTGGAATTAGCTCCCGTCGATGAAGAAGGCTACGATGATGAAGATGAAACCCCCCATGTCAGTGAAGATGAGGATGAATAAACGAACCGCACTCACGTTGTTAACCGTGTCGCTCGCATGCATCGCCCTGCCCGCGAGAGGCTCCGCGCAGATTCTCAACATCCAGAAGCCCCCCACGCATCACATCATTGAGCGCGTCGCTGAGGGTAAGGTCGTCGACAAAGCCGGCACCGCCATCGGCGGAGCCATCGTCTTCCTCAAAAACTCTCATACCAACGCCGTCCGCACCTACATCGCCGACGACGACGGTAACTTCCGCTTCGGTGCCCTCGCCCAGGACACCGACTACGAACTCTGGGCCGAGTCCAACGGCGTCCGCTCCCGCTCTCGCGAGATCAGCTCCTTTGACAACGAGACCAAGTTCTACTTCATCTTCAAGATCATCGCCGCTAAGCCCGTCTCCCTCGACGGCCCCGCCACGCCCCAGCCCTGAACCTGAACTTATCCCCAAAAGCGAATAGGTGGCGAATATAATGCGCCTATGAGCCCTCCTGCTCAACCCGATCTCTTCGCCTTCCTCCACGTCGACCTCAACAGCTTCTTCGCGTCCGTCGAGCAGGAGCTGCACCCCGAGTACCGCGGCAAGCCCACCGGTGTCGTCCCCACCCAGGCCGACACCACCTCGCTCATCGCCGCCAGCTACGAGGCCAAGGCCCTCGGCATCAAGACCGGCACCCGCGTCAGCGACGCCAAACGCCTCTGCCCCGGCATCATCCTCGTCAACGGCAACCACTCCACCTACGCCGAGTACTCCCACAAAATCGCCGCCGCCGTCGAGCGCATCTGCCCCGTCGCCCACACCCCCTCCATCGACGAGATGGTCTGCCAACTCCTCGGCCGCGAGCGTCTCCCGCCCAACGCCCGCCACATCTCCCTCGCCATCAAGCAGGCCATCAAGGACGACGTCGGCAGCACCCTCCGCTGCTCCATCGGCATGGCCCCCAACCGCTACCTCGCCAAGATCGCCAGCGACATGCAGAAGCCCGACGGCCTCATCGGTCTTCTACCCTCGCAGCTCCCCCGCTCCATCGCCCACCTCGAACTCCGCGACCTCCCCGGCATCGGCGCCCGCACCGAAGCCCGCATCAACGCCAAGGGCATCCGCACCATGCCCCAACTTCTCGCCCTCGACCGCACCGCCATGCACCGTCTCTTCGACTCCGTCTGGGGCGACCGCATGTACCACTGGCTCCGCGGCGAAGACACCGGTGACGACGGCGCTCCCATCGCCGCAGATATCCAGAAGTCCCTCGGCCACTCCCACGTCCTCGCCCCCGAACACCGCACCCCCGAGGGCGCCTGGGCCGTCGCCCACAAGCTTCTCCACAAGGCCGCCATGCGCCTCCGCATGGAGCACTTCCACACCGCCTCCCTCGCCCTCACCATCAAATACTCCCTTACCCGCGACCAGGCCGCCGCATCTCGAGCCTCCTCCAAAGTCAAGCAGCACAACAGCGGCATCACCCAGACCGGCTGGGGCATGGAGGCCCGCTTCCGCCCCTGCCAGGACACGCTCTCGCTCCTCCAAGCCCTGCAAGGCTGCTGGAAGCAATCGCCCACCGGCCCCGAGCACGCCAAGCCCTTCTTCGTCGGCATCACCCTGCGCCACCTCATCCCCGAGGTCGACCTCCAGACCACGCTCTTCGAAGAGCCCGGCAACCGCAATCAACTCTCCGCCACGATGGACAAGTTGAACCTCAAGTACGGCCACACCACGCTCCACTTCGCCGGCATGCTCCCAGCCCGCGACTCCGCCCCCACCCGCATCGCCTTCACCCAGATCCCCATCCAGTACGGCAGCGAGTACATGTAAGCATCACGCACCCACTATCGCGTGCAAATGAAAGTCTTCCAGGATGACATCTCAGCGGAGAGAGGAACTTTACTCGATTCTGCAATGACGCAGAAAGGAACTGAATAAATTGTTCTTGACTAGCTTGTCGATCGCGCTTCCTCGTGCAATCAAGTTCAAATCCACTCACCGGAACATATAGCCTCGTGGACGATATAGCTTAACATCATAGATAGACTTACCTACTCAGGATTAGGAACACTCTTTGGTTTCGTTCACTTCGTATAGCTGGGTCACGAGATTCTTGCGCCTTGCGAGAGAAATACCCCTTGCATGGTTCTTGGCAGGATGCATCCTTGCATGGATCAACCTCTTCCTGATTTCGGCGAAAGCATCGCAGGACCGACAGGTTCTGCTGCGTCGCATCGCATTCGGCTCTGGGCTATTCGTCCTTTGCGCGTATGTGCTTCTGACAATTTATTCGCTACACTTCTTCACGATCTGGGGCGATGAGGCAAACATCCTCAGCATCGCTGCGGCGGGCATTCACGGACTTCTTCTCTACAATCCACCTCGCTCGCTCGACACAAGCTACTCGCTCATGTACGGCCCCCTTACCTTTCTCGTGTATCGCCTCGCTCTGATGTTAGGCGGCGTGAGCCATTTCTGGATCGTTCGCAGCTTTGTGGTCATCGCGAATCTCTGCGTGTGCGCCGCCCTTTATCTACTTCTACGCAAATTCATTTCTACGTTCGCGGCAGTTGCGTTAATGGCGTTTCCGACGAGCGTCCTCATACAACATCCTGAAATTTCCTTGGGGCTGCGTTCGGATATCTGGATATTTCTTTTTTCGACGTTGGCAATTACCTGCAGCCTGCTTGAAACGGAGTCTGTAGCCGTCCTCCTCGTGGGCTTGATGGGCGGCTTCATCGTCGGCTTCAAAATCACAGCTGGATCAGCGATCCTCTTTCCACTACTATTGCTTTATCGAAAATTCGGACTGCGCTCCGTCATTACTTCTTCCCTCGTTGCGATCGCTGTTGCTTTCTTACCATTTGCTCTTCCTGAGATTTCTCTGCATAACTACATTTCCTGGCTGTTGTTCACGCGCGCGGAAGGCTTAGACCCGATTTCTGTCTCAGAGAATCTAGCATTCGCTCTCTTTCTCATCAGCCCATCCGTACTGATGGAAATGTCCGTAGACCGATCTGAGTCGCGCTTCAGGAAACGGCTTCCAGAGTTTCTCACTATCGTGTTTTGTCTTTTCATCGGAGCATTGACCTCAAAATATGGATCCGGTCCTCACTATCTGTGGCATATCGTTCCGCCCGCCACCCTATATCCAGCTCTCGTATTGCGGGATTCGGAGAATGCTCCCGTCGGAAATCAGACCTCCGCGCTCTATTACATCGCTGTCGCTTGCGCACTATTCGCTTGTGTCAATCTTCCGCGGGCGTGGCAAACCGCAAGACTCTCTCTGATGCCTCCGGGTGTGCCTGTGGCAGAGGCGTCTATTAACCAGTATCTGGATTTTTACCGTCATCGCTCGTCGCTCCAGGTGGGCTACGGTTCCGGTGACGGCGACTACCGTTCCCAACTGCGTTACATCCCTATCTACCGCGGCCAGCCCTACACCATCGAAGGCAACACTGGGCGCTTCGAGACTCGGCTTCTTCCATTTCCAACCAACGTCCTCCAGCAAATGGAAAGTTGCAAAGATGATGTCTGGTTGATCCCTCATGCACAGAAGCCTTTTGATGTATGGGTCCTTACCGACAGTCTGCGCACAACATTCCTCCAGAATTACAGCATCGATAGAAGTGATGGCGTCTATGACGCTTGGGTCTGCGATCACTCGACTCCTCACTGATCTCGCCGCGGCTACTCCTGGATAGTCCTTCCATCGCCATGCCCACGCCCTACACCGGCCGTCTCGCTCCATCGCCCACGGGCCTGCTGCACCTCGGCCACGCGCGCACCTTCTTCATCGCCCACCAGCGCGCTCGAGTCGCCAACGGCATCCTCTATCTCCGCGACGAAGACCTCGATCCTCAGCGCTCGCGCCCCGAGTTCTCCGCCGCACTGCGCGAAGACCTCCACTGGCTCGGCCTCACCTGGGACGCCGAACTCCGCCAATCCGATCGCCTCCCGCTCTACCGCAACGCCCTCCACCAACTCCTCGCCGCCGGCCTTGCCTACCCCTGCGCCTGCTCACGCCGCGACCTCGCACAATCCACCCGAGCTCCCCACGAAGACGAAGATGACGAGCCGCTCTACAACAACCGCTGCCGCCCCGTTGGCCCAGCAGCAAATCTCGTAGACGCTCGCCATCCACGCGGCACCAACTACCGCTTCCGCACACCCGACGACCTCCACCCCATCCTCTTCACCGACCTCCACGCCGGCCCCCAATCCTTCACTCCCGCCGTCGACTTCGGCGACTTCCTCATCTGGCGCAAGCCCCTCACCTCCGACCCCAACGACATCGGCCTCCCCAGCTATCAACTAGCCTGCGTCGTCGACGACGCCCTCACCGGCATCACCGAAGTCGTCCGCGGCCGCGACCTCCTCAAGTCCACTGCCCGCCAGATCCTCCTCCAGCGCGCGCTCGGCTACCTCACCCCCGCCTACTTCCACTGCGACCTCCTCCGCGACCCCAACGGCGTCCGCCTGGCCAAGCGCCACGACGCCCTCTCCCTCCGCACCCTCCGCGCTCAGGGCCTCACCCCCGCCGACATCCTCGCCATGTTCTAACGTCATCGCAAACAGAGGCGCCCGCCAATCCCTCGGCAGGCGCCTCTCGTCCTTCACGATCCTCTACACGCTGACTCACTGCGCCGCGTAGTAAGCCTTCACAATCTCCTCATACGACTTCGGCACAAAGTCCATCGCCGGCGTTCCTCCCGCCAGATACTTCACAAAATAATCCCACTTCCGCTTCATCACATACGGCGTCGCGGCAGCATATCCATGGTGAACATTCGGAATCATCAGCATGTCGAAGTCCTTGTTCGTCTTGATCAGCGCCTCCACCACCAGCAGCGTATTGTTCGGCGGAACATTGTCGTCCATCGTTCCATGCGCCAGCATCAGATGACCCTTCAGGTTCTTCGCATAGTCCGCGTTGGCCTGCGCCGCATAGTTGTCCGCGTTATCCGGCCCCATCACCTCCAGCCCGGCCCAGCGCTCATCCCAATCGTCCTCATACTCCCGTTGGTCGTGGTTGCCGCTCTCCGCCCAACCCACCTTGAAGAAATCAGGAAAGTGGAACATCGCCGACACCGTCGCATTCCCGCCGCCCGAGTGTCCTGTAATCCCCACCCTGTCCGCATCCATCCACGCATACCGCGCCGCCAGTTCTTTGATCCCCGCCACCTGGTCCGGAATCGTATCGTCATTCATCTCCGCCGGGCTCGACGCATGCGCGTCATGGAAGCTCTTCGACCGGTGCGGATTTCCCATCCCATCAATGCACACCACCGCGAACCCCAGGTCCGCCATCGCCTGCAAGTCTCCGCGCGATGCCTCAAATCCCGGCGGCCCAAACACTGAGCACGACCCATCCTGCGGCCCCGGATACACATAATCCACCACCGGATATTTCTTCGTCGCATCGAAGTTCGTCGGCTTGAACAAAATCCCATACACCGCCGTCTTCCCATCGTGCGCCTTCAACTCCACCCGTTCCGGAGCCTTCCATCCCGCCGCCACCAACTGCGAAACATCCTGCTTCGCCAGCGTCGCCAGCACCTTCCCCGCATCATCCCGCACCACCGCAGTCTGCGGCGTGTCCACAGTCGAGTACACATCGACAAACGTCTTTCCATCCTCCGACGCCGTCACCTCATGCGTCGCCACCTCCGGCGTCAGCCGCCGCTGGTGCTTCCCATCCAGATCCACGCGAAAGTAATTCACATAGTACGGATCTTCCCCCTTCACCTTATTGGTCGCGGTGAAATACAGCACGCGACTCTTCTCGTCCACATGCTTCATCTCCCACACCGGCCCATCGCCTCTCGTCACCTGATTCTTCAACTCGCCCGTCGTCAGGTCATACAGATACGCCTGCGCCCAGTTACTCCGCTCACTCACCCACAAAAACTCATTCGAGTCCCACAGCACCTTCCAGTCCGTCTTCGCCTGCCAGCCGTAGTACGTGTCCACATGCTCGTGATACACATCGCGCACGTCTCCCGTCGCGGCGTCGGCCATGCGCACCCACTCATCCTTGTGGTCCCGCGACGTCGCCACAAACGCCAGACGCGCATCATCCGGCGAAAACTCCACGTCATTCCATCGCCCATCCCCATCGCAGCTAACGTCATCGCACTCCATGCTGCGATGCTCCAGCGGCTCCGTCTTCAGCCGCACCACCTTCGCCGTCGCCACATCGATCACCACCGGCTCAATCATCGTGACGTCCTTATCCCCCACCAGCGGATACCGCCAGGCCTCCAGCTTCGGGTGCCGATTCGTCACCGGCACCAGATACATCAGTCCCGTCTTCCGCTGGTCTTGTTGAAACGTCGCAATCTTCTTCCCATCCGCCGACCACGTCACAATCGCCCCATCCGAGTGCTGCCACCCGGCATTATCCGTCGCATATCCAAAGTCCTCGACGCCGTCCGTCGTCAACTGCCGCTCCTCGCCCGTCGCCACCGTCCGCACCCACAGATTGTTGTCGCGAATGAACGCAGCCAGCTTCTTATCCGGCGAAAGATTCGCCCCGCCCGCATGTCGCCGCACGATCGCCGCCTTCTTTCCTCCCGCCTTCTCCGCTGTCTTCTCTTCACTCGGCGGCTTCGGCTCCTCCGTGCACAGGGTCACCGCCGCATCGCAATGGAACACGCCCTCCGCCGTCGTCACCGCAAACCCGCCGTTGGCCTCTTCCTTGTACGCCGTCACACCCAACTTCGCAGCCTCCACCTTCGTCGGCGCCTTTGCATCTGGCTTCGCGCTGCTGTCCGCCTTGCTCGCTGTCTCAATCGCCGCATTCAACGCCGCTGCCAGCTTCGCGTTATCGAACGCCGGAGCCACACTCCAGGCCTTCGTCCCTGCTGTCTGCCCGGCGATCATGTACGCCGTCCCACCTACTCCCGGATCACGATAGAACACCCGCCCATCGGCCAGATACTCCACCCCACGCACCGTATGGTGCACCAGCGGATTCACGTTGTACGACATCCACCGCTCCGCCTGCGCATAATCCTGCGTCGTATAAACTCTCTGCGCCACAGCGGGCAGCGCACCAGCTGAAGCAAGCACCATCACACGCGCAAAGACAATTGAAGACCGGCAATTCAGCATAAGCAGGGAGATCCCATCCGAAGAGTTTGAGCAACAACAGCGTGCAAACAGCCTAGCCCAAAACCCACTCTCCATGCGAATCACGACCACCTCACCACCTCCCTCCACACGGCTCACGCTGCCGCAGCAGCCAACACCCCTCAGGATCCCGCACGCATCACTTGGCCCTATATTTTCCAACGTCGTCTCGTAAGCCTGCGAACCAGGAGAGGCTCATCCACTCACAGGCAAAGCCCGCGACGTGCTTGACACTCTCCATCAACCCCCGTAGCCTTCGGAGACCTGACCAAAACAAGGAGTGCGTAATCCATGAAATGTCGCACTGGATTTCCAGGATGGCTGTGCGCATTCCTAACAGCGCTGTGCGGCTTCCTGGCATGCCCCGCCGCTGCACAGGACCAACCGCCAACCGTTGATGGCAATATCAGCGTCTTCTCTTCCAGCACCGATTTTTATGTCGATGGCAAACACATCGTTACCAACGCACAGACTACATTTTTGAAACCCGTCGTCCAGAACGGACAGAATGTAAGCATCACTGATCCTTCCATCGCGCAGACGTTAGCCGTCGGGGATCACGTGCAGGTCTTTGGTGACAGCGACCGCCACACTCATTCGATCGTAGCCACGACGATTGTGCTACAGCCACTCACCCACGATCACATCACCGGATTCGCAGTCGTGCAACAGGTTCTATCCACTTCGCCGCAACTCATTCTGGAGGCAGACGGCTACCGCATCGCCATAACGTCAAAGACCACCCTCCATAACAAGCCGCCACTTAACGACCAAACGATCCCCATAGCGAATATGTGGATTGACTACAAAGGACGATGGAATCAAGATGGCCTCGTGGTCGCGGAGCACGCGGAGTACTCGAACTTTGCCTTCAGCGAGCGCTTCAAAAAAGGACTCGACAAGAGCAAGGCAAAAATCGTCGCACCCGTCTATGAAGCCACGCCCGCGGCCACCAGCAAAGACGGAGAGATCGTGGCCCCGTACCTCTACGCGAAGAAGCACACCGCATCGATTCCCGCAACCCTCGCCGTTCAGCAGCGTATCCAGCAAATCGGAGAGCGCCTGATTCCCGCCGCGCAGAAGATCCTTGCCAACGACGATCCGCAGAAGATCCACTTCCAGTTCTACGCCGTCGACGGAATAGGATTTCCCGTCGCAATCGGATCGCCGGACGGCCTTGTGATCCTGCCCATACAGACAATCAACGCATTGCCAACTGATGATGAAGTCGCCGCCGTGCTCTCCGAAGGCATCGCGGAGGCACTCGAGTGGCAGGTGCCTCCGGCTGCTACAGGCAGCGCCGGGCCAGCGATGACCGCTGTCGGGGAGATGCCATTCGTCGGCCCCATCGCCGGGATTGCCCTGATATCTGGTGGCCTTTTCGAGACATATCACGGCACCTACGCCACCCGTTTCGACCCTTGGCAGCGTGTGCGAGTCGGCCTGTCACTGATGCACGACGCCGGGTACGACATTCGTCAGGCCCCTCTCGCCTGGCAAATTCTCCAGTACGGCATCGCAAAACAGGCTGAGAAACCTCCTTCGGCCAAGAGCGCCTATCTACTCAACATCATTGGGCTCGAGTACGCGCATGATGGGAAGGCATCATCAGGCACACCTCAGGCCGCCGCGAAATAATCTGCCGCACAACGGGCACAGCGGCGCATTTTAGAGCCTCAGCCCTCCGAATCCAACACGACATTTCAGAAATCCTTCAGGATGGCTTAATCTCGGTCTTGTAGTGTAATGACCGAATGAGATGTTCTCCATCCATACTCACGAGATCAATGGTGAAAGTCCTCTGCGCTTCGCTCCTTTTCAGCGGAGCCGCTCTTGTTGCACAGTCGCTTGCAGCTACCTCCGCATCCATCTCCACAACCGCAACTCAAATCTCGCTCGATCAGGCTGTCCATCTCGCCGAGACCAACGAGCCAGCCTTCACCGCTGCGCTCGCACAGGGCCGACTCGCGCGGTTGGACCGTTCCGTTGCCATCGCCAGCCTGCTTCCATCGGTCACCTATCACAATCAATATCTCTTCACCCAGGGCAACGGCTCCACGGACCGCATCGGCCAGACCACCACCTCACCGGCTCCGCGCTTCATCGCCAATAACGCCGTGCATGAATACGCCAGCGAGGGCATCGTCAACGAGACCATCGGTGTTCAGCAGTTCAGCGCCGTGGCTGCGGCCAACGCCCACGCCGCCCAGGCCGCAGCGGAGGCCGAGATCGCACGCCGCGGCCTCTTCTCCGCCGTCGTCGCTCTCTACTATGGCGTCGCAGCCGCAGAGACCAAGCTTGCCGTCGTACAGCGCAGCAAGGATGATGCGGACCACTTCCTCAACATCACGCACCAACGCGAGCAGGCCCGCGAGGCGGCTCACGCCGACGTCGTCAAGGCCGAACTACAGCAGCAGCAGCGCGTCCGCGACGTGCAGGACGCAACCCTCGCCGCTTCCACCGCCCGCCTCGAACTCGCCGTGCTCCTGTTCCCCGATCCGCGCACGCCCTTCCAGACCGAGCCCGCCGCTCCTCCTGCCCTGCCTGACCGCAGCGTGATTGACGTCGACGCCAGCAAAAATAATCCCGAGATGATGCGAGCACTGGCCGCTCTGCACGCCAGTGAAGCCGACGTTACCACCGCGCGCGCAGCCTACCTGCCCGACCTCGGACTGAACGTCACCTACGGTATCGACGCTCCGCAGTTTGCCATCAACGGCCCCAACGCCACACGTAACCTCGGCTACTCCGCCAGCGCCACGCTCGACATTCCCATCTGGGACTGGCTCTCCACCGACCACAAGGTCAAGCAGAGCGAGATTCGCCGCAACATCGCCCGCGTCGCGCTCTCTGCAACCCAGCGACGACTGATCGCGAACCTCTCCGAGCTCTACGATGGCGCTGTCGCCGCACGCGACCAGTTGTCCTCGCTCGACGCCAGCGTCACCACCGCGCAGGAGAGTCTTCGCCTCACCGAACTGCGCTACACCGGCGGCGAAGGCTCCGTGCTCGAAGTCGTCGACGCACAGAATTCTCTACTCGCCGCAGAGGTCGCTCGCGCCGATGGCGCTGTACGCTATCAACTCGCGCTGGCCAATCTTCAGACACTCACCGGAAGGTTTTGATCGATGATGCTTCGACCCATCAACAGTGATCTTGTGAATCGGCGCACGACCTCGTGCGGCACCTGGCAGTACGCGACCGCAGCACTCATCTGCTGCCTCGCGCTCGCCGGCTGCAAGCAGGAAGAGACAACTCCCGAGGTCCTCGTTACCGTCCAGGCGGCGAAGCCCGAGATTGCCCCTATCTCCGAGCACATCGAAGGCGACGCCATTCTCTCTCCGCTCGCCGAGGCCGCTCTCTCTCCAAAGATCAGTGCGCCGGTCAAGAAGTTCTACGTGCAGCGAGGATCGCACGTCCGCGCCGGCGAACTGCTCGTCACGCTCGAAGACCGTGATCTGCAAGGCGCCGCGCTCGACAATCAGGGCAGCTACGCCGCAGCGCAGGCGACCTACCAGGAAGCCACCAGCGTTCAGTTGCCCGAAGCCACGCAGACCGCGCAACTCGATCTCGCGCAGGCCAGGGCAAACCTCAGCCTCAATCAGAGCATCGTCAAAGGCCGCACGCAGCTCTTTCAGGAGGGCGCAATCCCTGGCCGCGATCTCGACACCGCAAAGGCCGCTCTGGTGCAGGCGCAGGCCGCATACGACACCGCTTCCAAACATCTGCAATCGCTCGAAAGCGTCGGCCGCGCAGCCAGCGGCAAGCTCGCGGAGGGCCAGTTAACCTCGGCCAAGGGTAAATACCTCAACGCCGAAGCGCTCGCCAGCTACGCCTCCCTGCGCAGCCCCATCGACGGAGTCGTCACCGACCGACCGCTCTTCGCCGGAGAGATGGCCCCCGCCGGAACCCCGCTCGTCACTGTCATGGACACCTCTTCGCTCATCGCCAAGCTGCATCTCTCGCAGTCCATGGTGCAGCGCATGAAGGTCGGCGACAAGGCGCAGGTTACCGTGCGCGGCGTGGACGCACCCGTTGAAGGCGCCGTCTCCCTCATCAGCCCCGCCCTCGACCCCGGTTCGACCACCGTCGAGATTTGGGTCAAGCTCACCAACCCTGACGGCAAGCTCAAAGCAGGAGCGCCCGCACACGTCGCCATCGTCGGCCGCACCGTAACCGACGCCTTGCAGATCCCAACCTCGGCCCTCCTCGCTGCCGACGATGGCAGCTTCGGCGTCATGGTCGTGGACAGTCAAAGCACCGCGCACCTCAAGCCCGTCACCACCGGTATCCGGTTGCCCGATAACGTACAGATCCTCACCGGCATCAGCCCCGGAGACCTCGTCATCGACACCGGAGGCTACGGTCTGCAGGACGGCACCAAGGTCAAACTCGGAGCCCCCGGCGACGACAAGAGCACTGACAGTGCGACCGGAAGCACCACGGGGGGCAAGGACTGATGGCCGCTCCCCACGCCGCATCCCCCGCCACAGCGCGTCCTTTCTGGCTCGCGCGCGCCACCAAAACCATATTTTTCTTCCTTGCAGTCCTCACCATGGCCGGCGCCTACGCAGCCTTTCAGGTGCCCATCTCCGTCTTTCCCGATACCAACTTTCCTCGCATCGTCATCGGCATCGACAACGGCGTCATGCCCGTCGAGCAGATGCAGGTCACCATCACCAAGCCCATCGAAGACGCCGTCAACAGCGTTCCAGGCCTGCTCACCGTGCGCAGCAACACCAGCCGCGGCTCGGCCGAAGTCAGTCTCTTCTTCGACTGGAACGTGGACATGTACCGCACCCTGCAACTCACCGACGCTGCCCTCGCCAAGGTCTCGCAGGAGCTTCCCCCCACCGTCAAGCTCACCTCCAACCGCCTCACCTTCGCCACTTTTCCCATCCTCGGCTACGCCCTCACTGCAGACAATCGTGGACCACAAACCATCTCCCAGTCGCGTCTCTGGGAGATCGCCACCTATGACCTCAAGCCACCCCTGAACCGTGTCTTCGGCGTCAGCACGGTCACTGTCCAGGGCGGCCAAATCCCCGAGTACCACATCGTCCCCAACCTCGCTCGGCTGCAAACCACCGGCGTCACTCTCCTCGACCTCGTCAACGGCGTCCAGGCCTCCAACATCATCGACTCCCCCGGCCTCTACGAAGCCAATCACGAGCTCATCCTCGGTCTCATCGGAGCCCAGGCGCACAGCGTCGCCGAGCTCTCGAACCTCGTCATCAAGACCACCCCTGCCGGTGCTCCCGTCCGTGTAGCCGACGTCGCCGACGTCCATACCGGCCCCATGCCCGTCTACACCATGGTCACCGCCAACGGCCACCCCTCCGTCCTCATCAACATCGCGCGCCAGCCCTCCTCCAACACCGTTCAGGTCGCCGACGCCATCGCCATCAAGGTCGCCGAACTCCAGAAAGCCCTCCCTTCCGGCGTCCACCTCACCCCGTTCTACGACCAGTCCGAACTCGTCCGCGAGTCCATCGCCAGCGTCCGTGACGCCATCCTCATCGGCCTCATCCTCGCCTGCATCATCCTCTTCCTCTTCCTCCGCGACTGGTCCAGCTCTCTCGTCGCCGGTCTCGTGATCCCCGTAACCGTGGCCGTCACCATCCTCTTCCTCT
>JAJYBU010000063.1 GCA_021778845.1 Acidobacteriota bacterium | reverse complement strand
TATTTACTGGATCAGTTGGTAAGGGACTCGCCCGCGAATGCTCACGCCTTCAACCACCTCCCCTTGTATCTGACCAAACTCGCCCGCCTTGGAGGCTACCTCGCTCGCACCAAAGATCCACCTCCAGAAAATACCGTCATGTGGCGTGGTATGAACCGCCTCACCGATATCCAACTCGGCTTCACCCTAGGAACGCAACTTGTGGGTAATTGAAAGCTGGGTCTTGGCCGTGTGTACATAGGGTTGTGTTGCCGCGATGATGAGTGGATGGTGGCAGAAGAACTTGAAGTTGATCTCTAGTGTCCCGAGTCTGAAGTAATTTGCATAACATGGATGATCCTCGTCATCGAATAGAGTGAGGAGGACATTGCTATGGCTATCAGACGGCCCTTATCCCCACTGACGGTGAGCGCGGAGCAGCGTGAGCAGTTGCAGTCCTGATCGCACCGCACCGCTGCTGCCGATGCGGCCAGGCCAGATCGAGCGGCGCACCCACGATTACCAGCGCCACGGCACCACCAGTCTCTTCGCCGCGCTCGACACCCGCACCGGCAAGATTATTGGCCAGACCCAGCAGAGACATCGCTCCAGCGAGTTCAGCAACTTCCTCGACACCATCGAAAAGAACGTTCCCGCAGAACTGGACGTGCATCTGATCCTGGACAACTACGGCACTCACAAGACCCAGACCATCCGCAACTGGCTGGCCAGGAGGCCACGCTTCCATCTCCACTTCACGCCAACCTCAGCCTCATGGCTCAACCTGGTAGAACGATGGTTTGCCGCGCTCACCGAAAAACAACTCCGGCGCGGCGTTCACCGCTCCACCAAGGAACTCGTAGACGCCATCGGCACCTTCATCCAGCACCACAACCAAGACCCAAAACCCTTCGTCTGGCACAAGACAGCAGACCAAATCTTCGACGCTGTCGCTCGCTTTTGTATAAGAACTTCAGACTCGGGACACTAGTGTAATGTCCCATAAATAACCTGACTAACTAGACGATTCAAGATAGGCTTGGATATGTCTCAGGGACGCCCTTTGCCTGCTCTTGAACTGACTGCGGAGGAGCGGCGTGAACTATCTGGCTTTGCCGCTTCCCGTAGCCTTCCACATGCGCTTGTCGCCCGCGCGCAACTGGTGTTGTGGTCTGCCGAAGGCGTCGCCAACACGGAGATCGCCGAGCGTCTGAACTGGTCCAAGCCGACGGTGGGCAAGTGGCGGCAACGATTCGTCGAGCATCGCCTTCAAGGCCTCTATGATGAACTTCGCCCAGGTCGTCCACGCTCGGTCTCCGACCAACAGGTTGCCGTTCTGCTGCGCCGCACCCTCAAGCAGAAGCCGCCCGGAGCCACCCACTGGAGCGTTCGGCTTGCAGCAGAGGCCAACGGCCTTTCCAAGTCCACCGTCCATCGAGTCTTTCAACTCTTCTCCCTGCAACCGCACCGCAGCAAGAGCTTCAAGCTCTCCACCGATCCCTTCTTCGTCGAAAAGGTGCGCGATGTGGTCGGCCTCTACCTCAACCCGCCCGACCACGCAGTGGTCCTGTCGGTCGATGAGAAGAGCCAGATTCAGGCCTTGAATCGCACCCAGCCGGTCTTGCCCATGGGGCTCGGCTATGTCGAAGGAGTCACCCACGACTACGTCCGGCATGGCACAACGACCTTATTTGCCGCACTCGACATCGCCACCGGAACCGTGCTGACCGAGTGCAAACCACGCCACCGGCATCAGGAATTTCTCAGCTTCATCGAGCGCATCGACCAGGCCGTCCCGGCAGAACTCGATGTCCATCTGATCGTCGACATACTCCACCCACAAGCACGCCAAGGTACGCCTATGGCTGGCCGCGCGGCCCCGATTCCACCTCCACTACACGCCAACGTATTCTTCCTGGCTCAATCAGGTCGAACGTTGGTTCGGTCTCATCACCCAACAGGCTATCCGCCGAGGCTCCTTCAAAAGCGTCAAGGATCTCATCGCAAAAATTAACCGCTTCACCCAACACTACAACCAGAACTGCCGCCTCTTCGCATGGACAGCCACCGCCGATTCCATCTCTAAAAAACTCGCCAAATTATGCACTCGTATTTCTGGGACACCACACTAGATGTCCTTTCTACTGTCGACGATGTACGCGTACATCGCAAAGCCCACAATGAGGTATGTTGCGAAGATGAATGAACTCACGCCGTCACATCCATCACGCAAGCAGCGGCTGCCGCGCCGGAGTACAGCAGCACAGTCACAACGAACCCCAGGCGGAAGAACTGCAGCGGCAGATACCAGGGCAAGTTCCACACGACGCGATACCACGGAAACCTGCCGGTAAGCAGGTCTGCTTTCCATCTCATACATTTCTCCTATGCAGCTCGTTGTAGGCACAGCGCGGTGAGCATCTTCGCGGCTTCGTGCTTGGTTAGTTTGGTGAAGTCCGGCAGGCCCTTGCCGAGTCGCCTCAGCTTCCCGGTGATCGCAACGACCTGGTCGGCCGACGCAGCCTCTTTCCCTGCCTTGGAAGGGTTCTCCCTTCGCACGCTGGGGATGAAGATTCTGCCAAGTAGCTTGAGCATGTGATCGCCGCAGGCGAGGGCATGCGGAACGTCACTGGCAGAGTCCATGAACGTGCTGCCGCGCACCGTCCCGCTGATAGTCCACGTGTTGACGAGGTTCTTCACAATGGTGATGCGTTCGCTTCCGGGCAGGAGCAGAAGGTAGTTGCCCCGAGGCGTCTTGTGCCACTGCAGCTCCGAGAACTCCAGAACCTCAGGAGCGAACTCACACTTGAACAGGTCGACGCTTTCGATGTAGGACTTAATGTTCTCCAGGTCTTCGAGTCCGTCGAAGTCCGTCTCCGGGGAAGAGTCACGCAACGCCTCTACCTCGTCCACAACTTCTGTGAGCAGCTTCCCTTGCATGTTGAGCCTGGGAGGAAGACCTACAAGGCTTGCCACGGAGGCCAGTCGGTGCCGCTGTGTGTTGTCGGTGACGTCGATGAGGATGCAGTCCTCTTTGGAGATGGCGACGCCAGCGGCCCGCGCCTCAATGAGGTTGTTGATCCCCGGAGGCAAGCGCCCGCCGCGGCCGATCATCTGCTCCAGCCGACCAGGCGATGTGGTGGGTGCCCCGAGCAGCACGCAGCCAACGGTCTTGTCGTCGTAGCCCTCAATGAGCACGCCGCAGTTGAGGAGCACCAGGAACATGCCGGCAGCGTGGTCACGCAGCTTTCGCTTACGCTCGGGGTCTTCGCCCCACACCGCCTCCGCACTGACTCCGGCGTCGCGGAAGGCTTGTGCCAGGCACTGTGCGTGCTCAACGTTTACGGTGAAGCCAATCGTCTTGCGGCTCTCCCCAACCTCCAACCACTTCGCTACGATCTCTGCGTTTCGGTTGGGTGTGTTGACGGCGAGGCTCAACGCTTTGCGTTGGAACTGATTGCCCTTTGTCGGCACGTTGTCGAGCTGTACTTCGGTGTGAACGCGGAAGGTCTTGAAGTTGACCATCCAACCTTCCCGTATGGCCTTCACCATCGGGAAGCGATAGACGATGTCCTCGAAAACTCCCTCTAATCCTTCCCCGTCGCCCCGTTCTGTAGTGGCGGTAACTCCGAGAAGTAGCCGGCTGTGACTAGGTCGTCCATCGCCTGCCTGTCCGTCTGGTCTTGCGTATCGGTCGAAGCCGAAGTGCCGGAGGATGCGGCGGTAGCTTTCCGCGACGGTGTGGTGGGCTTCGTCGACGACCAGAACGTCGAACTCGGCTGGTGCAAAGTTATCAAGTCGGTTGGAGCCGGCTCGACCGAGGGTGGCGACACTAGCAACGACAAGAGAATCGTCAGGAGAGCAGCTCCGGCCAGCCATTTCAACACCGACAGAAACACCGGGGTTCCACTCTCGTATTCGGTCTCTTGCCTGGTCAGCAAGCTCCTCGGTGTGGACGAGGAATAATATTTTTCCAGGAAGAGCAAGGAAGGAACGGAGAGAGGCGAAAATAACCGTTTTCCCTGCCCCGGTAAAGAGTTGGATAAGTTGCTCTTGAACACCTTGCTCACGCCTTTCTTTGATCGCTGTCAATGCCTCTACTTGGTAGGGGCGATGCTTCATCATAGTCCTTCCGTTCGTGCACCGCGGTACAGGCGGTAGCCCGGCCGAAACGTCCAGCGCAACCCAGCACTTGCGTTGAAGATTGCTAGTGTCACGAGTCGTCGCGGACGAAGTGGGGCGGAGCGGCCTTTGATCGTGGAGGAGACGCTGGAAGCGGGGACTTCTGTGGCGCGTGTGGCGCAGAAGTATGGATCAACGCGAACCAGGTGCTTCAGTGGCGGCGGTTGTATCGCGACGGGCATCTCGGCGCGACGCCTAAGAGCAGCGAGATGAAGCTGTTGCCGGTCAGCCTGGTCGTAGAATCCGAAGCAGTAACGTCCGCGCCGTTCATTGCCAGTGCCGCGAGTACAGGGGTGATTCATGTCGAGTTGTCCGGCGAGGCGCGGATCCGTTTTGAGGGCCTCGTCGATCCTGCTACGGTGCGTGCGGTGCTCGAGAGCGTACCTGCATGTTTGCGCTTCCGGCAGGAACACGGATCTGGATCGCAGCCGGTGTGACCGACATGCGTCGCGGCGTGTGACATGAAGCTGATTCAAGGGTGGTTCAACATGAATTCATCATGAAGTGAACTTGCGGTTCCGTCCGCAGTAGCCTATCGGCACCGGCGTGATTGGTAACGGTCAGGGCGGAAGCTGTCGAGACAACATCCTCCGCGCAAGCGATGGAGATTGCCGTGAGGGGATCTCCTTGACTGCCAGCGTCAAGGCGGTCAGAGGGTTAGGCTGGATGACACGCCCAACATATGTGAACCGCCGTAGGCATCGTTAGCATGGACCAGCCAAAGACGCTGATAGGCTAAGGCCAAAAGGTAAAGCAGTCGGCTGACCTGATAACCGTGACAGGTCACACGGACATTCAGATTGCCGGTGTGAAGGCGGGGGCTAAATCATTCGGGTCTTTGAATCGGAACATGGGAACCCCGTCGACCTCCCCAGTGATTCGGGGAAAGCGTCTCGCAAGAGTCGCCGACAGGGCTACGGGGAGAGGATGCTGGAGAAAGCAAAGGCCGCTCTGTAATGGAGCGGATAAGAAGTGGCAACTTCTCTGCGATAAGCAGGCAGACTTCCAGCAGGTCATGAAGGACGAGAAAGCAGGCAGAACCATCGTATGATGGAAATCGCAAATGAACGCGGAACACAACGCGTGTGCACCCTCAGCCGCCGTTGAGCATTGGGGCCAGATCGACTGGAAACGATGCGAATGGCAGGTAGCTCGGCTGCAGGCGCGTATCGTCAAGGCATCCCAGATGGGCCGTTGGGGCAAGGTCAAAGTCTTGCAACGGTTGCTCATCTGCTCGTTCAGCGGGAAGGCCCTGGCCGTGAAACGAGTGCCAGAAAACAAGGGCAAGCGAACCTCGGGCGTGGAGCGTGTACTTTGGTCCACCCCGCAATCCAAACTCAAAGCGATCGCATCGCTACAGCGCCGGGGATATCGTCCGCTGCCGTTACGGCGGGTGTAAATCCCGAAATCCAACGGCAAGTTTAGGCCGCTCTCGATTCCTGTGATGAAGGACAGAGCCATGCATGCGTTATATTTGATGGCGCTGGAACCAATCGCCGAAACTTGGGCGGACCCCAATTCTTATGGCTTCCGGAAAGGCCGCTCTACCGCAGACGCCATCGAACAGTGCTTCAAATTCCTTTCGAAAAGCGATGCGCCAGAGTGGATTCTTGAAGGAGACATCAAAGGCTGTTTCGACCACATCAGTCATCGATGGCTGCTTACCCATGTACCTATGGACAACGTCATCCTTGAGCAGTGGTTGCGATGCGGATTCCTCGAAAACTCGAAAAGGTTTGCCACCGAGGATGGTACCCCGCAAGGGGGAATCATCTCTCCGACGCTGGCGAACCTGACCTTGGATGGTCTGCAGTCCCTCCTGAAGACGGCATTTCCGTCACGTAAGGAAAAGAGAAAATAAATTTATTCTAAGGTGCATCTGGTGCGCTACGCCGATGATTTCATCATCACCGGCCGTAGCCAATCTCAGTTGGTCAACGAAGTTCTACCACTGGTGGAAAGGTTCCTGCGCGAGCGGGGTCTGGAACTCTCGGCGGAAAAAACTCATGTGACACACATCCAGAAAGGGTTTGATTTTCTCGGCCAGAACATACGCAAGTATGGGAGGAAATTGTTGATCACCCCTGCCCAGAAGAACGTTCAGGTGGCTCTGACAAAACTCCGGGAAATCATCGAGAAGAATAAATTGGCGACACAGGAAAATCTGATTGTCCAGCTCAATCCCGTCATACGGGGATGGGCCAACTATCATCGGCACTGTGTTGCTAAACGCGCGTTCGCGCGCATGGACTTTGAGATATGGCGCAAGCTGTGGTGGTGGAGCTATCGCAGACATCCGCACAAGAACGCCGCATGGGTGAAGAATCGTTACTATCACACCATCGGCGAACGGACGTGGAGATTTGCGGCACGCACCACAACACAGAATCCCTTGGGGCAGTCTTCATGGAAGCAACTGCTCTATGCGGGAATACACCCATACAACGACACCGAAAGATCAAAGGGGAGGCCAAATCCCTTCGATCTCCGATGGCGTTCGTATTTCGCGCAAAGGGGAAAAGGTTCGACGGTACGGCAAACTGTCGCGGATGACCGGCTCTCCACTCCAGAGGGCTTACACATGGCTTGAGCCGGATGAAGGGAAACTTTCATGTCCGGTTCTTGCGTCAGCAATGACGCTCTCTTACCCGGCTTCCACGGGCTCAGCGCCCAGGCGCAGACGGTGTTTGAGCAGCAGCCGCTCTCCGGCCATGTCTTCGTCTTCCGTGGCCGCCGCGGTGACATTGTGAAGGTGCTCTGGTTTGACGGCGACAGCCTGTGTCTGTTGGCCAGAGGGCCTGGGGAAGCGTCTGGCCCGCATCCGTAAGGAACGCGGATTTACCTAGGTGCAACTTGCCGAGCAGCTTGGCATCATTCAGTCGCTCGTCTCCGACTATGAGACTGACCGCCTCAAGCTATCCGCCGAGATGGCCGTGCGTTTAGCCTTGGCTATGGGCGTTACAACCAATGAGTTGCTAGACACATGCGTCAAGAAGGCTTCGGGGAAGGCACCCAGCCGCAAGGTGCTGCGCCGTCTGGAACAGATCGAGAGCCTGCCGCGACCCAAGAAGGAAGCTCTCATCATGACCATGCAGCGCCGCCAGCTAGACCAGATCACGCCAACCATTGATCGCGTTCGCTCCACAGCGCACGATAGAGAAGAGAGATTACCCGATGCCAGCCATCGCAGCCAACCCGAAGAAAGAAGCCCACGAACTCATCAAGCGCATCTCCGTCTCGCAGGCCTCCGCCGTCGTCACCCTGATTACATCCATGCTCGATCCGGTGGACCGCGCCCTCGCCAACGCACCCTATGACGATGAACCCGTCAGCGAAGAAGAGGCCCGCGACATCGCCGAGTCCCGCGCCTCCTACGCCCGCTGAGAGGCCGTCTCCAACGACGAGGCCCTGGCCGAGTTCGGACTCACCGCCGGAGATTTCGAGCGCATGGGCCGCACTCCGCTCGAACCCGAACCGCGCCACCCCGAACAGTGAGCATGTACCCCAAGAAGATCGCCTGGCGCGACCAGGCCAAGGCCCAGCTCCGCGTCGGCGACTAACGCCTCCGCTTCCATGACTACGGACACACCCTCTACGTCACCGCCGTCCGCCACCGCCGCGAAGCCTACCGCTAACCTCGAACACCCACCGAACCAACCTCGATCACATGCCGGACAACGTCCGGCCTCGTTCGTCTCCCGTTCGATCGGGAGGGCCGCTTCGGGCCGCTCGTAAGCCGTCAGGCTTAGGGATGGTGTCTCCCTCACCGCGCCGCCGCTGGCCCCGCCCATGCCGCCCGATGGCCCCGTCGTCGCACTCCGGTTCTTTCAAGAACAGAGGCGCAGACATGCTCCTCATGACCAGCACACACCCGCAGCGCAGGCGGCAGTCAAGGCCGCGCGTCCTTCGCGCGCCGCGCAGCGGTCGAAGAGCCTTGACGGACGCTGAAGCGGAGGGTACTCCCGCCACAGATGACTGATGCCGTGTTTTCAACACGTTCACGCACAGCAACCGCCACGTTTATACCGAACCTCCATCGCAGAGTGCTTTTTCTCTTAATCGCTGATTCCACACGCGTTCACCCTCAGCAACCTGTAAACACCAGCGTTTTCGCGGTTCCCGGCTGTAGACCGCTCATTCCAGAAGCGTTCCCGCAGAGTTACCGGAAGTTGCTTTTGCAGCAACCCGCCGGGGGTGACGTGTCACCCCTATTCCGATGCGAAGCAGCGTCGCTTTTCTCCGGGGCGGCACAGAGTCCAGAGGATGACGACATACGCAGCAAGGCCCCCCCCCGGACAGGCATTAGTGGCCTCTCGGCTCTGACAGCCCTATGAGCATCATGATCGTGACGAAATTGACTAGTGGGAACAGAAGTGCCCAAGCCCAACGCCCGGAACTTCGGACAGCAGCAACCAACGCAAGCACGATTGCCACTACCCAGACCACCACCCAAGAGCTAAAGTTCAGGTCCAGCCCCTTCGGAAAACCAGGGACGTGATGCAACGCGAGCAGCACCCAGAACGCTAAGGAACAGGTGAGGCTCGCGTACCCGAAGATGCTTTGCTTCGTTCTCAAAAGTTTGTCCCGAGCTGGTTGTTGATGACCTGCTTTGTATGATCGATAAGTCCGCCGGTGTAAGGATTGGACTCGCCCAGGTGTAGTGTTCCTGAACTGGGTGAGGACGATTTAAACATGAAGACCTGATTGTCTATAAGCACCCATGGTTCATGAACGGTGAAGTGGCCCGAGCCAGCTCCTGTACCTGCGGCACCTGCGCTTCTGTAATCGGCTGCTCGATAGTCTTTCGTCGATCGATGGAAGGGATCGAAGTTGTCGCCGAAATAGTGAGTAAACCCGGCCTTGCCGAGCGCACTTTCAGTTTGATCTGGAGTGCCGTTGAAGCTAAACGTCCCTCCCGCATTCACGCCAGACTTCATGTCGCTGTAGGTGAAGTTGAACGTGAAGCCCGATAGCGCGCCACTTCCGTTGATCGTTGTGGCGTTCGTTCCATTTACGAACGTCCCGGCCACATTTGAGCTTCCATTTCCAGAGAAGGTTACTCCTGAGCCGCTGACGTTCGCCGTATAGCTGTTCCCACTTTGATCGGAGAGATTGCCCTTGGCATCACTGCTGATGAGGGTTTCCTGATAATTGCCCTTTGCATCTTGGTAATAGGTGTTGCCGCCTTGACAAGTCGTTCCATTATTTTGCGAACATCCGAGACTGAAGTCCAAGCCGGTCGGATCGGTATATCTGAGCGGATTGTTCCGAGCGTATGCGTACTTGTTCCACGTCTGAGGGTCTTCTTCATGGCCACTGCTTAGGATCGGATCGGGCGACATCCACCTTCCCATACTGCTTGCGTAGTACCTGGCCCCGAAGTAGTCGAGCCCTGATTCGGCGTCTCTTTCTTTGCCGGTGAAGTGGTGTTCGGTAGCATCATCTGCCGTAGATAGAGGGGTTGGGGTTAGAAGAAGGTCATCGCCGAAAGGTAGAGACTGAATCATTTCCTCTACCTGTCCATCAACGTTTGTCTGCACGCGCCGGGTGCCGAGTGGGTCTGCCAGATGGAAATGCAGGCCCTTGCCGTCATATGTTGCATCCAGATGCGAACCCGCCCATACGTTGGAGTGGACCCAGACCCACTGGCCACTCTGTGCGCCCAGCTCTGTTACCTGGTTTCCCTCTTTGTCCAGCAGATACACCGTGCCAGGGGTGAAGGCGTTTGAACTGAAGTTACAGCTCAACGCATTTACCGATCCCTTCGCTACCCGCCGCCCATCTGCATCGTAGAGGTAGCCCGTAAAGCTGCTGGAGCCGCTTTCGACGGCACACAGCCGCCCGGCACCGTCGTAGGCGTACTGGTTGTAACTCGCGATGACATTCGGTGAGCCTTGCATAATCAGGGTTCCGATGACATTTCCACTCGGATCATACTTGAAGCCACCCGCTGTGGAGTAGGAGCTCGGATATCCTTGGGAAACCGACGTTATCTGATTATTCGCGTTCACGGTCTCGGTCGGAGCCATGCTGGTACTGCATCCAGCGCTTTGGAACGCCTGAAGAAGCCTGTTCCCAAACCTATCGTAACCCCAGCAACCATTTTGCCACCTAGTACTCCAGTTGTAGATATGGTTGATGATCTGCCAGAACGAGAGGGCTGTGAAGATGGACCTCGGCGAACTCATCTATGGCGAGACAACCTCGTGGTTGGAAGCGCGAACTCCAGCGGTCGCATGACTGCATCGCAGACCTTTTTGTTCGTTCCGAGGCACGGGAGCGCAGTTATACCTATTTGCAAGGGTTAC
>JAJYBU010000062.1 GCA_021778845.1 Acidobacteriota bacterium | reverse complement strand
TTAGGACATCTTTGACCTTGCCGAAGCTTTGTATCTTGTTGTAGTCGACGATGGCCGTGAGATTGTTGAGTCGATTATGACCTGCAAACAGGATGGCTTCCCAATTAGAGCCTTCATCCAACTCCCCGTCGCTGAGGATGACGAAGGTGCGGCTGGCGCGGCCGTCGTGTTTCGCGGCAAAAGCCATTCCGCACCCGATGGGCAGGCCGTGGCCGAGAGAGCCGGTGGAGACTTCGACTCCGGGAACATGATGGCTCACGTGTCCAAGCAGCAGCGACTCATCTTTGCAATACTTTGTCAACCAGTCCAAGGGAAAGAATCCACGTTCGGCCAGAGCCGCATACAGCACGGAAGAGGCATGGCCCTTGCTGACGATGAGCCGGTCCCGGTCTTCCCAATCAGGCTTTGCGGGGTCTACACGGAGGACCTGCGTGTAGAGAACACTCAGAATGTCCGCCATGGAAAGTGCGCTGCCAATGTGGGCGGCGCCCGCATGGTTCACCATCCGCAAGGCATGAGCGCGGATTTTAGCGGAGAATTCACTCGCAAGGTGGCTATAGGCAGACATATACCAAAAGTATCGCAGATGCAGAGGGCGCGCACATGCCGGCGCCATCGGTCGCATCGTTTTATGATGCGAAGGCCATTGAGAGAGGCGAGTTGTGAAATGGATGAGCGGCGAGAGCTTCGACTCGTAAGTCTTGGGGTGAGCTACCCAGGATGATCTGCTGGTACGATAGCAAAAAGGGGGACCTTGGATGTCAGCCACAGCTAACGCCGAATTTGCTACGCGATCTTCAAGCCAAGAGATGGATCGCCGCGCCAAGTTTGTAGAGACCTTTGAGTCGTCTCCAATTCCTCGGTCGGAGATGCTGTATTCGCAACTCTCGCTTTATCTGACGCGGCAAGAACTGTCGCGGATGTTTGCCATGACTGAGCTGTAACGCGATCACGTGCTCGGAGCAAATGGCGTGCTAATGGAGTTTGGGACTTGCTACGGACGAACGGCCGCCTTGTTGACGAATTTGAGGGGGATGTTCGAACCTTTCAACTTCACTCGCAAGTTAATTGTCTTCGACACGTTCTCCGGTCTGTGCGGGACCAACGAGAAAGATGGAAGCGACAGGCTGGCTGCGGATGGTGCATACAGCGCAGGAGACGGATATGAGCGACACCTCGAAGAGGTGCTCTCGTACCATGAGTCCGAGGCTCCGATTGCGCACCGCAAGAAATTCGAGATTGTGAAGGGCGATGCGGCCAAATCGATTACAGCCTACCTCGCCGAACATCCCGAGACCATCGTCGCAATGGCCTATTTTGACTTTGATATCTATGGGCCGACCAAGGCGTGCCTGGAGGCGCTGCGTCCCCATCTCACCAAGACTTCGGTGCTCGCGTTTGATGAATTGAATTGCCCGGAGTATCCCGGTGAGACGACGGCATTGTCTGAAGTGTTCGGGTTGGGAAAGTGCTCTCTGAAGCGGAGCCCCTTCTCTCCATGGATGTCATATACGACGTGCGAATCTATTGTGGGATAGTCGCCGAACAAGACCAGCCACTGAGGCGTGTCATCAGTGGCTGGTCACTGATGCGTCTGGAGAGATTGCGCGCTGGTAGCCAGGGCAAATTCGGGAGGGATGTCGAAGTTGATGCGTTCCAACTCGACGGCATAGGGGCGCTTCTGTACCTGCGTGTAGATGGCTCCCACGTACTCGCCGATGACACCCAGGAAGAACAGTTGAATGCACGCGATGAAGAAGACGCCGATGAGCATGGGAGCTAATCCGAAGGAGAAGCTATTCCAGAAGAGCAGCTTGAGGATGAAGTAGACCAGCGCGACCAGAAACGACATAGCGGCGCCACCGAATCCGGCGAACGTGGCGAGACGCAGCGGCACCTTGGAGTGATTGATAATGCCAAGCATTCCAATGTCGTATAGGGTGTACCAGTTGTTCTTGGTGATACCGAACTTGCGCCGGGGCTGATCATAGTAAATTTTTTTATAGGGAAGTCCGATTTCTGCGAGCATTCCACGGAAGTAGGGGTAGGGGTCGCCGAATGAGCGCACCAGTTCTACGACCTTGCGATCGTAGAGTCCGAAGCCAGTGAAGTTCTGGAAGGTTTCGATGTCAGAAAGTCGTTCGGCGAGCATGTAATACTGCTTGCGTATAAAGAACATCAAGGAGTTTTCCTCGCTGGTTCGCTTGATGCCCAACACCATATAGGAGCCTGCTTCCCACTCCGCTATAAAGGTTGGGATCAGGCTGGTCGGATCCTGAAGATCCGCCACCATACAGAGGACCGCGTCTCCCCGGGCCTGGAGGAGAGCATGGATCGGCGAGCGAATCTGGCCGAAGTTGCGTGCGTTGACGATGATCTTGACGTTCGGGTCAGCGGCAGCAAGGCGACGAAGTATTGGAACCGTTTCGTCGAGTGAACTGTTGTCGATGAAGATGTGTTCGTACGGATACTTTCCTACGCCTGCCATCACCTCACGCACCTGGCGATAGAGTTCTTCAACGTTGTCCTGCTCGTTGTAACAGGGAGTGACAATGCTGATTGTCTTCAACGGAACCTCGCGTTCGGTGGAGATCGGATCTAGTAAAAGACCATTGTGCGGTGTTATGACCATCATAATGGTGCGAGCGGAACTCAGGGTTTCGACGGGGTCACGTAGCGGACGACGTAGAGAGTGCCTGGCTCGGAAGCCAGCCAGCGAGAGTAGTGCACAGGAGCAAACTGCGCTGGACCATAGCAGGCGTTGGGATCGAAGGAGACGCCGTAGAGCGGGCGGATGAGCGGAGTGTAGTCGTACCAAAACAGTGGGCAGGTGCCAGCAGGGAGTGGAGGCGTGGGAACGTAGGCATTTGCGGGCAAGACGATTTCTGGATTGTTAACATGCTCAGCGTGCTGGAGTTCAACCCCAATGTTGTACTCCCAGCCATTGTCGACGGAGGTGTCGGGAACACCGGCGGCACGGAGTTGGGTGGCGATGGCAACACGTGCGCGATAGAGCGCAAACATGTTGTGGGTGACGACAATGCCATAGGTCGCGATGAGTCCGACCATGAGAATACTCGCGAACGGAAGCCGGGTTTGGATTCGATCCTGGTAGTAGCGGATAAGGCAGAGCAGTGCGACGACCAGCAGTCCAAGGGAATAGCGATCGAATATCACGCCTGTTCCGTCGTTCGCCACCGCTGCCGCTCGATAAATAAGAAGAAGGATGTATGCGATGGAGTAGGGCGCGAGCAGTACTCCGAGTTCCTTCCATGTGGTCCCTGCGGAGGGTTCCACGGCCAGTGGTACCCCGCGCGATCGAAAGAAAGAGACCATTAGGCCAGTGAGACCACCGATGGAGGCAACGGTCAAGAATATCTGTGCGCTCTTAGGGAGGAATATCGGAGCCGCCCCTGACGAAGGCCCATAGCCTCCGGAGGCATTAACCCAATCGCCTATGGTCGGCTCCAGCAGTGGGAGGTAAGCCCGATGGATTGCTAGCCGTGCATAAAGCAGAGAGACTGCGATAATCATCGCGATGACGATTGCGCGGCTCTTGCGTATCTCGGGGAGGAATAAGGCAACGATGGGGAGCAGTAAGAAGGGAACATCAAGGAAGAAAAGTATGAATTGTTTAAGGATAAAAAGAGCAGGAACGTTAGTGACCTGAAATTTTTCAGGCGTGGTGTAGGGCTGATGCTTGAGCCAGACCATGCATCCCAAAATAAAGAGGACGCCTGCTAGCGTAGCCGCAGATCCGCCAAGAAGTATGCGGCGCCGGTCTCGCAGCAACCAGAGGGTGCAAGGGACCATCACGAGGACGCCGAGCCACGTTAGTTGGCGCGAAGTTCCAAAGATGGCACTCATTGCAACTGCGAAACATAGCCAGCCGATAGTAAAGCCGGTGGAAGACGACCGGAGGGCGCGAAGGCAGCAGTACAGGCAGAGGACGATGCCGAACAGGCCGTGGATGTCACTCATGAAGGTGACCGACAGCATCAGATAGAGCGGCGACAGGACGAGCGCGAGGGTTCCAATGGTGGCGTTGCGCTCAGTGATGCCGGCGAGCACGAGCGTGCGCTGCAGGAAGAATGCCATCAGGACCGCTACGAGCAAAGTGCTCATGCGGACCGCAGTGAACGAAAAACCGAAGAGATTGGTGAACGCAGCGCCGAGATAGAGCTGCCAGACCAGCATGGCCGCGGACCAGCCGTTGTAGACGATGTGGCCGGTGGTGGCTAGATGCTGCGCAACGAGGATGTAGGGGCCGTCGTCGCAGATGCCCATGTTGGCGTAGGGCCGCGCGATGAGTTCGCAGACGAGCACGGCCGCGGCGCAGAGTAGAGCCGGGAGACGGAGGCGTCGAATCAGTTGCAAACAGGCTCCAGAGAGAGAGCGAGCTCTCAATCGCGGTGGTTTAAAGTGGGTACCGCGTGCGTTCGGTGCAGTGGATTTCAGGATAGCAAGGATACCCAAGGAGTGTTTGAGCTAGCTAATAAGGGCTATTCACTGTATGTTCGCAAAATCCGGCCGAAAAGGCCAAACTGCTAGAACTCTGGGTTCTAACTTTTTATAGGTGCCGGGAGTGTAGCGCCCATATACAGAGAGCCCTTCGACGGGATCGTCAAAAGGCTTGTTTGGAAGAATGGTCGGGGCGAGAGGATTCGAACCTCCGACCCCCTGGTCCCGAACCAGGTGCGCTACCAGACTGCGCTACGCCCCGAACAATGGATAAGGTAAGTGGTTGGCCTTCAGCGGGCTAGCGCAGAGCTCCGGGAAACGACTTGAGCTGCAAATATCCACTAACCAACTTTTTGATTTTAGCAGAAGTTGAGCGCGTCTGACGTTGCGTGGAAGTGCGGTCAGATGCGCAGCGGATTTCATTCGCGCCGCGCTGCGATGCTTACAGGGCGGATGCGCTTGTTGAGGGCGCTTATGCAGGCGTTGTGGTGCCCTGCGGGGCGGCAGTTGGCGATGCGGTTGGTGCGGGTTCTGCCGTTGGAGCAGGGGTTGGGGCAGGGGTTGGCGTGGCGGCTGGAATTGGTGTCGCCGCAGGGGTGGTCGTCAGGGGTGCTGGAGTGGCCGGCGCGGCGGGTGCCGTGGCTGCCTTCCTGCTGGCCTTGGCATGGGGCTTTGAGGGAGGGGTCTTCAGCCGAGGAATGCCGTAGGCCTGGCCGTGGCGGATGATCGTCTTCTCGTCGAAGGTGTGGGTGTCCGGGCTGCTGAAGACTGCGCCGGGCGGGACGAGGGTGTCGGTGACGGTCTTGCCGGTGGGTGCGCCAATGCGGAGTTCGATGCGGGAGGGATCAATGCCCTTCTCCTGCACGAGGTACTGGCGGGCGTTGAGGGCACGTTCGGCTGCGGCCTCGGGCTTCTCCTTGGGATCTGCGGCTCCGACCATGATCAGGCGGTCGTCGGTCTGCTGTTTGAGCGTGAGAGCGATGTCGTCGAGGCAGCCCTTGGCTTCGTTGTCGACGCGCACAGGGCGGCGGCGATCACGCGTAAAGCTGATGGCGCAGAGTTGCTGAGTCTGGGGGACGACGGGCAGGACAGGAGCGGTGAGAATGACGTCGGTGGTAGCCTTGGCGGTCTGGCCGAAATCGTCGACGACGTTGCAGGTGACTGTGACGGTGCCAGGACTGAGGCCGGCGGTGGTGAGGATGGCCGTGGGGCCGGAGCTGGCGACGACGCCGGCGGTGGCGCTGTAAGAGTATGTGAGGGGGCGATTCTGCGGGCTGGTGCCGACGGTACTGATCGCGATGTCGGTGCCGGAGACGGCTGTGCTGGGGTTGGCACTGCAGGTCAGGGTGGGCGGCTCGAAGGCCTTGACGGTGAAGGGTGCGGCGCAGGAGGCTTGCTCGCGGGCGCGTGAGCCCTGCTGCACGTGTCCGGTGACGGCGTAGTCGCCGGGAGCGAGGCCGGTGGTGTCGATGGTGGCTTCAGGTCCGGAGGCGGTGACCTTGCCACCGTTGGCGGCCCAGGTGTAGACCGGGGTCTTCTTGGGATTGAGATGCAGGGTGTTGGCTTCAACTTTGACGAGTTCGCCGGGGTAGACGCTGGATGGCTGTGCTCCGCAACCGAGCATGACAGGGTAGGGAGGCTGGACGTTGCCGAAGCGCGCGACAATGCCCCCGGAGAGCTTCAGGTTGTCGATCTCGCCGAAGCCACCCTGGGTTCCGGCGGGAAGAAGGAGGGGGCCGTAGACCACCTGGGAATACTGGAAGTCGGCCTGGATGGGGCGGATAGCGAACACGTGATGAAAGATCGGTAGGACGTAGTCGAGGCCGCCACCGCCGGTGACTCCCCAGCCCCACATGAGAGACTGGCCTGCGGGGCCGTTGGTGCGCTCGCCGCCCCCGAGCAGGTGGACGAAGGGAACGAAGCGGCCGAGGGGTAGACGGAAGATGGGGCCGCCTTCAGCGGTGTAGATCAACTGACTGCAACTCTCGCCCGAGCAGGGGATGTATTGCGCGTGCTCGTTGGTGCCGGAGAAGTATCCCCCCTCCGCCTGTACGCCGAAGTAGCGATTGAAGTAGACGGCTATGCTGACGGTTGCATTGGGATTGCTGATGCTCTGGTACTGGTAGCCATTGATGCCACTATTGAAGGGGTGGAAGTAGCCGTAACCACCGTAAATATCGACACGCGAGTCTACGTGCTCCTCGCCGGCTTTGGTCGCCTGTGCGGAACAAAGCGCTGCCGTCCCAAGACAGCAGAGAACGAAAATCAGGCGAGTCCATTGAATCAAGCGTGACATTGCGGCGATTCCTCCAGATATCCCATTCGTGTTGAGATGTTCGCGTTGCATCAGAGATCTACAGAAGGTATTTGAAATCAGGCGTATGGTGCTTAGGCTTCTTGTGTATTGTCTCTCGGACAGGCATGGGGAATTCTGGAAAAGCTGAAATAATCTGCTGCCCGGACTTGATGCTTGGCTCGAATGCGGATATGCTCAACATAATGGAAAACACCAGTGTACGTATTGCGCGCTGTCCAAGGCAAAGTGGGACTTGTTGATTGTGCGCGTAATACCCTGATCTTACTCCGTAAACAAAATTGATCGAAACCCTGTGATCCATTCATAGTAGCCCCCTCGGGGTTTACGGGAAATTCCATCTCATGCCAGCAGACCCTATGCGGGTCATTAAGGGAAGGTTGCATTGGTTATTGACATGTCTCCCAGCGAAAGCGTCGCCAAACTTCACCAAAAGCGGTTGAACCATCTACAGGCTCTGGAGGCGGAGAGCCTCTATATTTTGCGGGAGGCAGTTGCGGAGTTTGCGCGTCCCGTGATGTTGTATTCGATTGGCAAGGACTCCAGCGTGATGCTGCGACTGGCCCAGAAGGCGTTTTATCCGGGCAAGATTCCGTTTCCACTGCTGCATATCGATACCAGCTATAAATTTCCCGAGATGATCTCGTTTCGTGACAACTATGCGCGCGAGATTGGCGCGGATTTGCTGGTACATCGCAACGAGGCTGCAATTGCCGATGGGGCGAGCCCGTGGAAGCTGGGAACACAGAACTGCTGCGGAGCATTGAAGACGCGATCGCTGCTGGATGCGCTGGAGGCGGGCGGATTTGATGCTGCGTTTGGCGGGGCGAGACGGGACGAGGAGAAGAGTCGCGCCAAGGAGAGGGTATACAGCTTCCGCGACGCGTCGGGACAGTGGGATCCGAAGAATCAGCGGCCCGAGCTTTGGAGCCTCTATAACTCTCGGCTGCGCAAGGGTGAGAGCATTCGCGTGTTTCCGCTGTCGAACTGGACGGAGTTGGACATCTGGCTCTATCTGTATGCGGAGCAGATTCCGATTGTGCCGCTGTACTACGCGGCGGAACGGCTGGCGGTGATTCGCGGGGGTGCGATCACGTTGGTGCATGAGGGCATGCGGTTGCTTCCGGAGGAGAAGCCGGAGCTGATGAAGGTCCGGATGCGCTCGCTGGGATGCGTGCCATGCACGGGGGCGATTCGGAGTGAGGCAGAGACGCTGCCGGAGATTATCGAAGAGTTGATCGGCTTCCGGCGCAGTGAACGCGAGGGGCGGGCGATCGATCACGATGAAGAGGGATCGATGGAGTTGAAGAAGCGGGAGGGATATTTCTAATGAGCGTGATGACTTCAACAGAGGCGAGCTCGCGGGAGCAGGGTTTTCGTGCGTTTCTTGACGCGCATCTCGAACAGGAGATGCTGCGGTTTACGACCGCCGGGAGCGTTGACGATGGCAAGAGCACGCTGATTGGGCGGCTGCTGCATGACACCAAGAGCGTGTATGAGGACCAGCTTGCATCGATTCGCGCGAGCCGGGTGAATCGTTCGGGTGGGCTGGTGGATCTGTCGCTGCTGACGGATGGGCTGAAGGCCGAACGCGAGCAGGGAATTACCATCGACGTGGCGTATCGGTACTTTTCGACGGCGAAGCGGAAGTTCATCATCGCGGATACGCCGGGGCATGAGCAATACACGCGCAATATGGCGACGGGAGCTTCCACGGCGGACGTTGCGATTGTGCTGATTGACGCGCGGGCGTTTCAACGGGCAGGTGAGTTGCTGCCGCAGTCGCGGCGGCACACGTATATCGCGAGCCTGCTGCGGATTCCGCACGTCGTGGCGGCCGTCAACAAGATGGACCTGGTGGGCTATAGCGCGGAGGTCTTTGATGCCATCTGCGCCGAGTTCACGGCGCTTGCAGGGCGGCTTGGGCTGAAGAGCGTTGAGGTGATTCCGGTGAGCGCGCTGGTTGGCGACAACGTCGTGGAACGCAGTGCGGTGATGAACTGGTATCAGGGACCGACGCTGCTGGAGTATCTGGAGACGGTGCCGCTGACGATTAGTGAGGCTGCGGCTGGACCGCTGCGGTTCCCGGTGCAATTGGTGGTGCGGCCAGATGGAGAGTTTCGCGGATTTGCGGGACGCGTGGAGCGCGGTGAAGTGCGGCCGGGGATGCGCGTGAAGGCGCTGCCGAGTGGGCGTGTGACGACGGTGAAACGCATCGTCACGTATGACGGCGAGCTTGCGGCAGCGAGCTTTCCGCTTGGTGTCACATTGGAACTTGAGGATGAGATCGACCTGAGCCGCGGCGAGATGCTGGTTGGCGAGACACAGATTGCGCCACAGGTGAGTGCGGCGTTTCGGGCGATGGTGGTGTGGATGCACGAGCAACCGCTGATTGCGGGGCGAACGTATCTGGCCAAGCATACGACGCGTACGGTGCGGGCTACGGTGCGAAGGATTCGTTACCGGGTGGATATCCAGTCGGCGGAACATCGCGAGAGCTCGCAGTTGGAGATGAATGATATTGCAGAGGTGGAGTTCGATACGAACCTGCCGCTGTTCTTTGACGCGTATGCCGAGAATCGTGAGATGGGAGCGCTGATTCTGATCGATGCGGTGACAAATGCAACCGTTGGTGCTGCGATGATTCTGTCTGCCGCTGCGGCGTTGGAGGAGCATTCGACACAGACACATGACGCTGCATTTGTGTGGTTGCGCGGACTTTCGGGTGATGCGGCGGTGCTGCGCGAGTCGTTGCGGGATCGTGGCAGCGCTGCGGTGCTTGTGGACGATCCGCTGATTCCAGAGAACTCGCTGGCCGGTGCGGTGAGAGCGCTGCAACTGGCGAATGTTACTTCGATTTCGGCCCGTGTGGAACTGCGGGAGGAGACGATTGCAGCGGTGAGAGAGGCTGCTGGCGGGGCGTGCTTTGAGTCGATGGATGAAGCTACTGCATGGTTTGAGGGACGATCTAGTCGGGAGGAAACGCGATGAGTGCGGAGTTGGGCGTGGCGGCGATGAAGGCCGAGGAACTCTCGGCCGAGGAGATTGTTGCAGAGGTTGTGCGGCAGGCTGTGCAGGAGGATGGGGGCGCGAACGTCTGCTTGACGAGCAGCTTCCAGACCGAGGACATGGTGGTACTGCATATGCTGCGCGAACACCTGCCGAAGGTTCCGGTGATCTTTCTGGAGACGGGATATCACTTTGCTGAATTGATTGAATATCGCGACCGGATGGCGAGGGATTGGGATCTGAACCTCGTGAATGCGCTGCCGCAGACGACGCTTGAGGTACATGAGAAGGAGTTTGGGTTGCTGCATATCGTCGATCCGACGAAGTGCTGCGCGATTCGAAAGGTGGAGCCGCTGATGCGTTCGCTGGAGCCGTTTGCGTGGTGGTTTACGGGGCTGCGCCGGGAGCAGTCGCCGACACGGGCGGGATTGAAGAAGATCGAGGACCATCGGCTGCCGACGGGCAAGGTGTTGAAGAAGGTGAGTGTGCTGGCGGACTGGAGTTGGGCGCAGGTGGAGGCGTATGCGAGTGAGCATCAGATTCCGCGGCTCTCGCTCTATGATCGAGGCTATACGAGCATTGGGTGTGAGCCTTGCACGGCCGTACCGGTGGCGGGGGCGGATGCTCGCAGTGGGCGGTGGGGCGGTAAAAAGCTGGAGTGCGGCATTCATACGTTTAGCGAAAAGCAGTAGGGCGAGACTTTCTGTTCGCGAAATGTGGAGTTAGCATTGCATCATGCGTGAGCGGCGCCGGATTGTGGAGATGTGGCGGGCGGGGCGGGCTGTGGCCCTGGTCACGCTGGTGCGGGTGGAGGGGTCGAGCTACCGGCGAGTGGGGGCTCGGCTGCTGGTGGGGATGGATGGGGAGTATGCGGGGTCGATCTCGGGGGGGTGCCTGGAGGCCGAGGTGGTGCGGAAGGCGGGGTGGATGGTGAGGGCGGGGGCGGTGGTGGAGAGGTACTCGACCCTGTTCGACGATACGGCGGAGATTCCCTATGGGCTGGGATGCGGGGGGACGGTGGACCTGCTGGTGGAGCCGGAGGGGACGGCGGAGTTTGAGGCGGTGATGGAGGCGCTGGAGGCGTCGTTGCGCGGGGAGGAGCGGCGGGTGGTGACGTGGCTGCCGGAGGGCGGGCGGCCGTTGCGGCGGGTGGTTGGAGATGTTGCGGCAGACGGTGGGTTCGAGGAGCGGATGGAGGC
>JAJYBU010000031.1 GCA_021778845.1 Acidobacteriota bacterium | reverse complement strand
GTACAGTGCCGCGCCAACATGCATCGAGCGGGCCCGCGCAGCCGCAGCTTCCGGAGCCGAGCCACGCGGAACGGAGCCGCACCCTGGTGTCGCTGGAAAGCCTGGCTACGCTCTCGACGGTGTCGCGTAAGCATCCCGGATTTCCGTTTGGGTCACTGATGCCGTATGCGCTCGATGAAACCGGGCGGCCGATTTTTCTGATCAGCAACATGGCGATGCATACGCAGAATCTGCACAGTGACCCGAGGTGCAGTTTATTCGTCACGCGGCCAGCGGCTGATGGAGATCCGCTGGGAGCCGCGCGGGTTACGTTGCTGGGGAATGCGGAGACGGTGGCGGAGAACGAGAAGAGTTCGGTGCGGGAGATCTATCTTGCAAGGCATGCAAACAGCCGCTACTGGGTGGACTTTGCGGACTTCAGCTTCTTTCGGCTGGAGCCGATTGACCTGTACTACGTAGGCGGGTTTGGGGTGATGGGATGGGTGGAGGCAGAGGCGTACGCTCGTGCTTCGCCTGATCCGCTGGCCGAGGCTGCGGCGGGAATTCTCGCGCATATGAATGCGGACCATGTAGATTCGATGATCGTGCTGGCGCGAGTCTATGCGGGAGTCGAGGCCAGTGAGGCGGCGATGACGTCGGTGGACCGGCTGGGATTTTCGCTGCGGTTGAAGACTGTCGACGGGATGAAAGGTCCACGGATTAATTTTCTCCGCGAGGTTCGTAATGCGCAGGAGACGCGAAAGATGCTGGTGGAGATGGTGGGGCAGGCGAAGGCGCGGGGGTGATGCGGCGGGGTGCGAAAGCATCTGGCGCGGGGTACGCCATTGCCTGGAAATCACATTCCACTTGTTCGCAAAAGACTGCGCTTTTTGAGGAACTAACGCCTGTAACTGATTTAGGATCAACCCGAACTTTGGCATTCTACGTGCTCTACCTCAAGATGGCGCCAATGAAATGGGCTCCGTTCTCCTAGCCGTTTGTGCTCTTGGGTATTTCGCCGAGAGCGCTTGGCTTACGTGGCCTCAGAAGTAATTCTCCCCTTGGATCCAGGTACGTGAATCACTGATTCGCACCGGGTCGCTCGGGGGTCATCCTTCATCGTCCATCCCTAGAGTTTTAAAAATGACCTCTAGCCTTTCGAGTGACCTCTCAATTTTGTTGAATGGAGGTAGCTTGTATGCAGATGAACGTCATGTTTTCTTCGCAGCATTCTATTCGCAGTCTGGTCGTTGTGGCCGGCCTGGTTCTTGGAACCTCCGGGCTTGCCCTCGGGGATGCCATTCCGACCGGCTGGACATGCAGTGGCGTTTGCGGCACGCTGGGTGCCAACGGCGTCGTCACCCTCTCACCGACTGGGAACAGTTCTTATGAGTACGTCACCACGGCGGGCTCGTCGGCAATCGCGCCGCTTCCTACGGGGCCTCTTGGGAGTGAGACAAACGGATCTACGCTTGCCACTCCGATCTTCGCGGCAACGGCTGGCACTGATCTCAGCTTCTACTTCAACTATGTGACTTCGGATGGGGCAGGCTATGCAGACTATGCGTGGGCAGAGCTGTTCAATTCGTCGAACACTCCCGTGTCGCTGCTGTTCACGGCGCGAACTGAGCCTTCGGGTAGCATTGTCCCTGGGACAGGATTACCGACCCCCACTGCGACGCTAACTCCGTCGTCGGTGCCGATCATACCGGGCGGACCTGACTGGTCGCCTCTAGGGGACTCTTCCGGAGATTGCTACGCCGCAGGTTGCGGCTATACTGGCTGGGTCAACTCGAACTACACCATCGGCACGGCGGGGAATTACTACCTTGAAGTTGGGGTCACGAACTGGAGCGACACACTTTATGACTCCGGACTTGCAATGGACGGAGTGACGATCAACGGTGTGCCCATCAGTCCGTCGCCAACGCCTGAACCTTCGACGCTGGTGATGTTCGCCACCGCCTTGGTTGGTGGCGCCGCGGCTATCAAGCAGAGACTGATGTCCTAGGGTGAAGAGCGAGACCGCGTACCGGGATCGACGCTCGTTTCGATTCCTGTGCGCGGCCTTCGGCTTGCACAAGGCGTAGACAGTACTTGCTGGCCCAGACCAGATCGTCCCGGATGATCTAAAACACTCAAGAGGTGCCTCGCTGGGAGGCACCTCTTGAGTGCGGTGTCGTGTGGGGTCTAGGCCGTCTTGAGTTCGGCAATACGTTCGTGCTGGGCGGCCTGGGCATTGGCGGGGTTAGCTTTGAGCGCATAGGGCGTGACGTCGGCCTTCTGGCTGGCCTGCGCCATCGCCACCTGCGCGATGGGCAGACGGGCTACGGAGCAGGAGACGTAATCGACGCCGAGCGAGTGAAAGAAGTGGATGGACTCGGGATCGCCGCCGTGCTCACCGCAGACGCCGATCTTGATCCTGGGGTCTACGGTGCGGACCTGGCGGATGGCGAGATCGACGAGATAGCCGACGCCCTCCTTGTCAATGGTGACGAAGGGGTCTGATTTGAAGATGCCGTGCTCGAGGTAGTAGTCGAGGTAGTTGCGGGCATCGTCGCGGGAGAAGCCGAAGGTCATCTGGGTGAGGTCGTTGGTGCCGAAGGAGATGAAGGAGACGTGCTTCGCGATGGCTGCGGCGCAGATGGCCGCGCGCGGCAGCTCGATCATGGTGCCGATGGTGTAAGGGATGGTCTTGCCCTGACGCGCGAAGACTTCGTCGGCAGTCTCGCGAATGAGGCGTGCGAGTACGACCATTTCCTCTTCGGAGGAGACGAGAGGGACCATGATTTCGGGCAGTGGGCGGAGGTCGTCAGAGGCGACGGCGAACGCTGCCTGGAGAATGGCCTTGACCTGCATCTGGAGAATCTCCGGATAGGTGAGGCTGAGGCGGCAGCCGCGGTGACCCATCATGGGATTAACTTCGGTGAGCGCTTCGATGTGGTGGCGCTCGTGCTCGAGGGCGATGCTCTGCTCCCAGTTTTCATCCTTGCGCGCGGCAGCGATCTGAACGTCGATCTCCTCGGGCGAGGGGAGGAACTCATGCAGCGGAGGATCGAGGAGACGGATGGTTACGGGCAGCCCCGGCATGGCGCGGTAGAGTTTTTCGAAGTCGGACTGCTGCATGGGCAGGAGTTGATCGAGAGCCTTGATGCGGTCTTCGACGGTGGTGGCGAGAATCATGGCGCGCATGGCGAGGAGACGGTCCGGGGCAAAGAACATGTGCTCGGTGCGGCAGAGACCGATGCCCTTTGCGCCCGCAGCGAGCGCTGCTTTCGCGTCGCCGGGGGTATCTGCATTGGCACGCACGACGGAGGTGCTGACCTGCGCGGCCCAGGTGAGAAATTTGTTGAGCGCGGGAAGGTCAGTGCTGGCGACGCGAGTCGGCAGCCTGCCGGCGAAGATGCGGCCAGTGCTGCCATCGAGTGAGAGCCAGTCGCCGGGGTGAAGAAGCTGTTCACCGATCCAGACGGAGGCGCCACCATCGACGGTGCGGATGGCGCGGGTACCGGTAATGCAGCACTTGCCCATGCCGCGAGCGACGACGGCGGCGTGGCTGGTGGCGCCTCCGCGAGCGGTGAGGAAGCCGACGGCGACGGACATGCCTTCAATGTCATCGGCGGTGGTTTCTTCGGTGACGAGGATGACGGCGTCGCCGCGCGCGGCCATGCTGACGGCCTCGGCGGTGGAGAGTGCGATCTTGCCGACGGCGGCGCCGGGAGATGCGGGCAGGCCGTGGGCCAGTGGCGCGGGGCTATCCTCGTGCAGATCGAGCTGCGGAGAAAGAATCTCGGCGATGCTGTCGGGCTTCACACGGGCGATGGCTTCGCTTTTGGTGATGAGGCCTTCTTCAACCATGTCGACGGCGGTCTGAACGGCGGCGAGTGCGGCACGTTTGGCTGAACGTGTCTGAAGCAGATAGAGACGGCCGTTTTCGACCGTGAACTCGAAGTCCTGCACATCGCGATAGTGGCGCTCGAGGTGGGCGACGAGATCGCTTAGCTGTGCGTAGAGCTTAGGCGCGGTCTTCTCGAGTTCGGCGATGTGGGTCGGGGTACGGGTGCCGGCGACGATGTCTTCGCCCTGCGCGTCGCTGAGGTACTCGCCGAAGATGTGCTTGTCTCCGTTGGAGGGATTGCGGCTGAAGCCGACGCCGGTGCCGCTATCCACGCCACGATTTCCGAACACCATGGACTGCACGGTGACGGCGGTGCCCATGTTCTCGGAGATGTCGTTGAGCTTGCGATAGAAGACGGCGCGCTCGCTGCGCCAGGAGTCGAAGACGGTCTCGATGGCAAGGGCGAGCTGGTGCTGGGGGTCCTGTGGGAAGGGCTTGCCGGTGTGCTCGAGGATGAGGTCTTTGAAGCTGGAGACTACGCTGCGGAGTTCTTCCTCGGTGAGTTCGGACTCATGGGCTGCACTGCCGGCCTGAGTGGCCTTCTCGAAGGCGCGATCGAAGAGTTCCTTGGGAACGCCCATCACAACGGAGCCGAACATTTGCAGGAGGCGGCGGTAGGAGTCGTAGGCGAAGCGCGCGGAGCCGCTCTGCTGGGCAAGACCCTGAACACAGGCGTCGTTGAGGCCGACGTTGAGGATGGTGTCCATCATGCCAGGCATGGAGATGGCTGCGCCGGAACGAACGCTGACCAGCAGCGGATCACAGGGATCGCCGAGGCGCTGGAGCGCAACCTCTTCGAGCCACGCGACGGCCTCGCGCAGTTCGGCGGCGAGGTCGGCGGGGAATACGCCCTGAGCGAGATAGGATCTGCAGATGTCGGTGGAGATGGTGAAGCCCGGAGGCACCGGGAACGAAAGGCGCGTCATTTCGGCAAGGCCCGCGCCTTTGCCGCCAAGTAAATCGACCATCTTGCCATTGCCGTCGGCCATGCCGTTGCCGAACCTGTAGATGCTTCTTGCTGTCTGTATCATCGCAACCCCTGACTGGTTTCTCTGGTTTGAAATGGCTGGCTGATTGACCAGCGATAGGGCAAAGTTAGCGCGGGCGGGAAGACACTGCAATCGCAGGTAGTCCGATTCGGACGAGGAACGCGGCAGCCCAATCGCGGGGGGACGGCACGGCAGCGAAGCATCGAGTTGGCATAGGCTATAGTGGTGGCCTATGCTGCAGCCGACTCTATCTGCGACGCTACTCCGAGGGCTTGAAGACGCCCTGGTCTCGAGGAATATCCGGGCCGGATTTGCGCTACTCGATGACGCGTTCGGCGCGGGTCAGACGCTGGATTACGACGACCCCGACGCGATGGCGATCCTGGTCTGTCTGGCGCAGTGGACCGATCTGGGCTACCGCAATATTGCGTTTCTGGAAGCGTGCGTAGACGGTCTGCCTGCGGAGCAACGTGCGCAGTTGCGCATTCTGGACTTTCTGCGATTGAGGATGGTGGAAGCCTTTCGTGCGCTTGACCGAGAAGACCTGGACCGCGCAATTTCTCTGCTGGAGATTGTTCTGCGCGCGGGCGAGGATCTGCTGACAACAGAGATGGTCTTCGTTGCAAACTTCTGGAAGGGACGAGCGCATCGGAAGAAGGGTGAGTACGAACTGGCACTCTTCCACATCACCGCGGCGCGTGCAACAGCGCAGGACGCGAAGGCCCCGAAGCTGGTTGCGGTGACGAAGATCCATGAGAGCTGGCTGGTGTTTCAAAAGGGCGAGCGGCGGCATGCGCTGGACCTGCTGGACGAGGCTGAGGATGAACTGCGGGCAACGGGGCATGCGCTTTCGCTGGGGAACATCGAGTCGGCGAGGGGACGATTTATTCGGCGCTCCGGAGATTATGCGCGGGCGCTGGAACACTTCGAGCGAGCGATTGCGATCTACTCGGTGAACTATGCCAGCCACCCAAACCTGGCACGCGCGCTGGTGAATGCGGCGTATGTGAAGAGGCTGATCGCGCTCGACATGCAGGGTAAGTGGAAGGGGAACCACGTGCGCGGAGCCGTCCACGCGGAGTATCTACAGATACTGAAAGATGCACTGCAACTGCTGCGCAAGGCACAGGAGATCTATGCGCTGCATCAGCACCAGGGTGGCATTGGGTCGGTGCTGGTGAACGCAGGGCATCTGCATCTGGATGGCGGGGAGACTGATGAGGCCTTCGCGGAGGCGGAGAAGGCGTTTGCACTGGGAGGCGAGCGGCATGATGTGATTCTGATGGCACGCTCGCGGATTCTGCAGGCGGCCGTGGAGCTTGCGCACGCCGAGGAGGAGATGGACGAGTCGCCCGACGCGGCCTTCCACGCGCATCGTGCCGTGCAGTATGCGGATGAGGCGATAAAGCACGCGCAACATACGCAGAACCGGCGACTGCTGGCGGAAGCCTATCTTGCGCGCGGAGCTGCTGCCGCCGACGACTTTCCGCCGGAGTGGGAGATTGCACGCGAGTATGCGTCGAAGGCCGCCGCGCTGCTTACCGAGGATGACCGCGATCATCTGGTAACGGAACTCAGCCGGTTGAAGGCGAAGATCCTTCGGTCGACCGGCATCGATCAGACACTGAGACTTTGGTCCGACGGTCAGTTGGGCAATAAGACGTTTCAGCAGATCGAAGAGGAGTTTGCGGAACTCGTCATTCCAAAGGTTTGGAACAATATGGGCAAGAATGTGTCGATGGTCGCACAGAAGCTGTCCATTTCGCCGAAGAAGGTGCGAAGGATTCTTCGCAATACCGGATGCATGAACGGATCACAGAAGAAGCGCTGAGAATCGTTTGCGCCGTACCATAGTAGATGGACATGATGAAGCCACTCCTACTGCTGCTCACGCTCTTGACCGCCTTCGCCGCACCCGCGCAGACTCCTACTGCAGAGGCGCTGGCACGCAAAGTGGATGCTCACTATAACCATCTGCAATCACTGACCGCGCACTTCACCGAGCGCTATCAGGGCATGGGCATGGACCGCAGCGAGACGGGAACGCTCACGCTGCGCAAACCTGGTCGTATGCGGTGGGCTTATGATGAACCCTCGGGAAAGGTCTTTGTGCTGGATGGCAAGTTTGCGGTGAGCTATACGCCGGGCGACTCGCAGGCGCTGCGAACGCCAGCCAAGCAACTCGATGATCTGCGGTCGCCGCTGCGGTTTTTACTGGGGCACACGGAGATAGCAAAGGAACTCGACGGGCTTGCGCTCACGCTGGTGAATGGCGGCTACACGCTGTCAGGGACACCCAAGGGGATGCAGCAGACGGTGCAGTCAATCGGGCTGACCGTCGATGCGTCGGGACAGATCCGCGCGATGCGCATCGAGCAGCCGGACGGTGCGACAACCAGTTTCACCTTCACCGACATCCGCGAGAATGTGCCTGCGCCGGACAGCGCTTTCACATTCACCCCGCCGCCCGGGGTCACGCTGATCAATGGCACCGCACCCATCTAGAGTCCACTACCCTGCCTGGAATTTCGTGTTTCGTGTTTGGCGCGTGTACCGTAGCTTTATGCGACTTGCTCCCATTGCCAGGCTTACGGCCTGCGCCACACTTCTAATCGCACCCTTTGTAAACGCCCAATCAACGCTGCACCTGATCCCGATGCCGCGGCAGATCGTGGGTGTTCAGGAAGTGCCGGTGGGCACGGTGAGCGTATTGTGCTCCGGCTGCGACTCCGAGGATGCGTTTGCGGCCAACGACCTGCGCCAGACGCTGGCCGACCGAGGAGTACCGGCGGGTAACGGCTTGCGCATCGTTCTGCATCGACTCGCACAGCACCCCGATGCGAGCTTTAGGGAGGAGATGCGCGCGGAGGGCTACACGATTCGGTACGCCAACCGGACGCTCACGCTCACTGGCGCTACCGGTGCAGGCCTGTTCTATGCTGCGCAAACAGCGAAGCAATTGATTGAACGATCACCGACTGGTTTTGTGCTACATGCGGCGGAACTTCATGACTGGCCGGCGATGCGCTATCGTGGGCTGCACGATGATCTTTCGCGTGGACCGGTGGATACGCTAACGTTCCAGAAGAAATTGATTCGCACGCTCGCGGCGTACAAGATGAATGTCTACTCGCCGTACTTCGAGAATACGCAGCAGTATGCGTCGAACCCGCTGCCGGCGCAGCCTGACGGTAGTATTTCAGCTTCGGATGCGCGTGAACTGGTGGCGTATGCCGCGCAGTATCACATCATGATTGTGCCGGAGCAGGAGGCCATCGGACATCTGCGCAAGATGCTGACATGGGAGACCTATGCGGATGTCGCCGAGACGCCGCACGGAGCCGTGCTCGCGCCGGGGCAGCCGGGTTCGCTTCCGCTGATCGACGGGATGTTCAAAGAGCTTGCGGCGCTGTATCCCGGGCCGTTTCTGCACATCGGCGGTGATGAGACGATCGACCTTGGCGTTGGACGCACGAGGGCCGCAGTAGACGCGCAGGGTCTGGCTCCGGTGTACATCGACTACCTGCAAAAGATCGTTACCAGCCTTGAGCCGTTGCATCGCAAGATTCTTTTCTGGGGTGATGTGGCGCAGAGCGATCCTGAATTATTGAAAGCGCTTCCACGCTCGATCAAGAGCCAGTTGGTCGCCGTCGCATGGGGCTACACGCCCAAGCCGCGAGGTTTTCTACCGGAGCTGAAGCCTTATACCGAAGCGGGGATTCCGGTGTGGGTCTCGCCCTCGATCAATAACTACCGCCAGGTGTGGCCGAACCAGGAACTTGCGCTGGAGGACATCCAGCAATTCACGCGCGACGGGCAACGGTATGGAGCGAATGGCCAACTCAATACACTGTGGAACGACGACGGCGAATCGCTGGCCAACATGAACTGGTACGGCATTCTGTTTGGGGCCGCTGCTGCGTGGCAGCATGGAGAATCCTCGATTACGGCATTTCAGCAGAGCTATGCGCAGGTGTTTCACGGAGATTTTCTGGGCCTGCTGAACCAGGCAGAGGACGAACTCACGGCAGCGATGACGCTGCTTCACGACAATAAGGAGATCTCAAATACTGAAGGGACGGATGGACTGTTCTGGGTGGATCCGTGGTCGAAGGACGGGATGGTAATGGCGGAGAAGATGCGGCCCATCAACTCCGCAGTGCGTCTCGATGCAGAGCATGCGCTTACGCTGATCGCGCAGGCGAAGGCCGCGGAGCCTAGTCTGCGCGAACCCGACGCGATTTCCGCGATGGAGTTCGGCGCGCGACGGATCGATTTTCTCGGGCTCAAGTTCCAGCTCGCCGATGAGATGGCGGAGGGATATAGCCGTGCGCTGACTACTGCACAACTCACACCTGCAGCGGGAGAGCAACGGCCGAGACCGTCGGTCCCGGCGCTGCTTTCCGACATCAACGGCGTAAATGGGCGACTACAGGACATCATCGATAGCTACGCACAACTACGCGATATGTTCGCGCAACAGTGGGAGCTTACGTATCGACCGTACGGCCTGCGGCCCCTGCTCGAACACTACGACTACACGATTGACCATTGGTACGAGCGCGTTGACAAGGTGCGCAGCGCACAGCGCCAGTGGGCAGAGTTGAAGACGCTGCCGCCTGCGAGCGAGCTGGGAATTCCGCCAGCACCGGTGCCGGCGACGACACCCGCACCAACAGTCACGCCAATGCCGTAGCAGGAGATCCAGCTTGCCCAACCCGCATCCCGCTCTATTAGCAGCCACGCTCGAACAGGTTGCAATGCCTCAGCACCTGCGCGTGTTCGACCTGACGCTGGTGTTGATCTACCTCGTCGGGATTACGATCTTTGGGCTGCGTTTCCGCAAGAAGTCGAGCACTGGAGCACCGGCTGACCGCTCGCTGCGCAGCTACTTTCTTGCCGACAATACGATTCCCTGGTGGGCGATCTCTCTCTCGATCGTCTCAGCGGAAACATCGACGCTGACGATTATCTCGATCCCAGGTGTGGCGTTCGCCGGCGATTTCGGATTTCTGCAGATTGTTATCGGCTACATGCTGGGACGTATCGTGGTGGCAATGCTTTTTTTGCCGCGCTACTTTGCCGGCGAGATGCTGACGGCGTATCAGTTGATTGACCGCCGGTTCGGACCTTCGCTGCACAAGGTTACAGCCGGACTCTTCCTGCTTACGCGCGCTGCCGCAGAAGGAGTGCGGGTCTTTGCAGTGTCCATAGTGGTGGGGATTGCGATCGGAACTCGCGACGTGCTCTCGATCGGCATCATCTCCGCACTCACGCTGCTGTATACGTTTGAGGGTGGAATGGCCGCGGTCATCTGGACCGATGTGGTGCAGATGACCATCTATATCGGCGGCACCCTGGTTGCGATTGCTACGCTTGGCGCGCACGTGAACGGAGGGTGGAGCACGATTCATGCGGTGGCAGCGGGTGTGGGCAAGTTCCACATGCTCAACTTCGTCTTGAACCTCACGACGGCCTATACGTTCTGGGCGGGCGTGCTCGGCGGAACGTTCCTTACGATGGCCTCACACGGCACCGATCAACTGATGGTGCAGCGCATGCTCGCAGCACGCAACCTGCGCGAGTCGCAGCTTGCATTGCTGAGCTCCGGGATTGTGATCTTCATCCAGTTTGCGCTGTTTCTCCTGATCGGAGTGGGGTTATATGTTTTCTATGCCCAACACCCCACGGTATTCTCAAGTGCCGACAGAATCTTTCCAACGTTCATTGTCCGCGAGATGCCGGTGGGGATTGCCGGGCTGTTGGTGGCCGCGATTCTTGCCGCAGCGATGTCGAATCTATCGGCTGCGCTCAATAGCCTTTCGTCGACTTCGGTCGTCGATTTCTATATGCACTTTCGTCCCCATGCGGAGCATCGCGAACGCGCGATCATCAGCAAGTCGTCCACGATTCTCTGGGCGACAGTGCTATTCGCGATTGCGATGTATGCAGCCGCAGTTGGGGGAAGAGGTCATGTGGTGGAGATTGGTTTGTCCATTGCATCAGTTGCATACGGGTGCCTGCTCGGCGTCTTCCTGCTGGGAACACTCACGAAGTTCGCTACGCAGACGGGGGCGACCATCGGAATGATCTTCGGTTTTATACTCAACGTCTGGCTCTGGCAAGGAGTGTTCCCCATGCATTTCGGCCCCATCACGCTGCCACACATAGCGTGGACCTGGTATGTGCTCATCGGTGCGGCTGCTACGTTTGGCGTTGGCACGGTCGCCAGCCTTGCTTTTAGCAAGCACTCCACGCGGCGCGCTACGGTGGTGCTGCTGACATTATGCTGTGTCGTGAGCGCAGGCATGGCGCAGAAATCACGGACGACGGCTCCAAACTTCAGTGCGGTATCGACGCTGATCGAAGCTGCAGTGGCAACGCACCGACCTCCGGGGGCTGTGGTGCTGATCGGTCACAACGGCCACGTGGTGTTTGAGCATGCATATGGCGAACGCAAACTCGCAGGCGAGCCTGGCCTGGATGGAGAGCCGTCACCAGCTGAATCGATGACAGCCGACACGATCTTCGACATGGCCTCGCTGAGCAAGTGCCTGAGCACGGCCACGGCCATCATGCAACTCTACGAGACCGGCAAGATTAGCAGCTTCGATGACCCGGTCGAACGGTATCTTCCTTCCTTCAACCCGCCGATCAACGGCGTCATCGATCCGGTGCGCGCGAAGGTCACCCTGCGCATGCTGCTTACACATACGTCCGGGGAGGCCCCGGACGTGAACCTGAAAGATCCGTGGGGACTCGCAGCGCCTGACAAAGCTGAAGGGCTTCACCGTGCGCTGACAACGCCTCTCAAAGCGGCTCCTGGCGATCACTTTGAGTACTCTGACATCAACTTCATCCTCCTCGGCTACATCGTCGAGCAACTGACAGGGCAATCCCTCGACGTGTACGCGGAACAGCATATCTTTCGGCCGCTCGGCATGAACGATACGCGCTATCTTCCGTTCGCGAAGGTCTGTGGTCCGCATCACGTCGATGGTGCAGCGATTGCGTGGGCGGCGACGCCGCGAGGCTATATGAAGTATGCATGCCCGAGCGGTGATTGGAGTACGTCGCTATTGCCACGCATTGCGCCCGAGGCGCATGACGACGAAGCAAAAGCTGATCCCGCGACCAATCCGGACTTCGATCACCTGCTCCGAGGAGTGGTACATGATCCCACAACGCGGCGCATGGGGGGAGTGGCTGGACATGCTGGCGTCTTCTCTACCGCGCACGACGTTTCCCTTTTCGCGGGCGCGCTGCTCGAAAAGCTTCTATACAACACCGGCCCGTTTCCGATGAAGCAATCTACGCTTCAGTTGATGACCTCACCACAGCAACCCGGCCATTACTCCGGACAACTTGCCGATGCTAACACCGCCGAGCAGGCGGCTATCGCTGCTGGAGATGAGCCTGCCGCTCCCGGCCTTGCGCCCCACTATCCTGCGATCAAGGATCAGGATATTCACGGCCTCGGATGGGATATTGATACTGCGTTTTCAAAACCTCGTGGACTGATCTTTCCTATCGGCAGCTTTGGGCACACAGGATTCACGGGCACATCGCTGTGGATGGATCCGGGCTCGGACACGTATGTTATTTTGCTCGCAAACGCGATTCATCCGCGAGGAAATGCGCCGCTCTCGAATCTGCGCGGCGAAATTGCAACCGCTGCCGCGGAGGCACTTGGAATATATGCGAAAGGTCCATCCAGGGCAGAGGCCTTATGCTGTCAGCCAAAAGGACTTTGTTATTCTGCAAAGATTCCAAATACACGCACTGGCATTGATGTTTTAGAGAGCGAACAGTTTGGGCCAATCGTACAGGTTGCTGATCGTCACAACCACCATCTCAATCTGGGGCTGCTTACGAACCAGACGGGCCTTGATCATACTGGACGCCGCACGGCCGATATCCTCGTAACAGAGATTCCGAAAGAGGTGGGAGGCTCAAGACTCGTAACTCTTTTTTCTCCAGAGCATGGCATCTTCGGCAAGCAGGATTCTACGCACATCAGCGCCGAGACTGATTCCACGACCGGCCTGCATGTTACCAGCCTTTACGGCCCGACTGACGCTGACAAGCGACCTTCGCATGTGGAACTAAAAAACCTCGATGCTGTGGTGATCGACCTGCAGGATGCGGGGGTTCGCTTCTATACCTACGACACCGTCGTCGGATATTTTCTGGAGGCTGCTGCGCGCGAGAAGGCAGAGTATCATCATGAGCTTGCGATCATTGTGCTGGATCGACCGGACATCATCGGTGGAGCGCAGGTGCAGGGGCCGGTCTCCGATCCGGACCTGACGACTGGGCCGGGGTCGTATATCGACTTCATGCCGTTGCCTGTTCGGCATGGTCTTACGCTCGGTGAACTGGCGCGGTACATCGTCGGGACCAAGCACCTGGATGTGGACCTTACCGTCGTTCCGATGCAGCATTGGTCACGCTCGGAGTATTTCGACGAGACGGGCCTGACATGGACGAATCCGAGCCCTAACTTACGTTCACTCACCGCTGCTGTTCTGTACCCTGGCCTCGGCTTTCTGGATTTCAGCGGGGTTTCAGTGGGCCGGGGGACCAGTGCTCCGTTCGAACTCTTTGGCGCTGCGTGGTTGCACGCAGGCGAGGTCGCGGCGGCGCTGAACGCACGGCACGTAGCGGGAGTCAGCTTTGCGGCAACCACGATTGCCGTTGCTGAAGATATGAATCATTACCCCTTCCACGGTCAGACGATCGACGCTGTACGCATTGCAGTCACGAATCGAGAGGCGCTCAACTCACCAGAGCTTGGAATCGAGATTCTAAGTACGTTGTACCGTCTGTATCCTGCGCATATCCAGCTTGAGAAGGCGCTGCCCCTAATCGGCAATCGATCAACGCTCAATGCCATTAGGCGGGGTGATGATCCGCGAAGCATTGCGGCCGCCTGGTCACCTGCGGTTGCGGCGTATGTTGACGCACGAGCACCCTATCTTCAGTATCGCTGAGATGCGTGATGGATGGAGCCAGAGCCGCTACGTTGAGATTTAAACTCACTCAGCGAACGTGCCGTGCGGCTTCGATGCGCGAGGTGCCAGGTATAGCAAAGCGATGTATGGATGTATGGTGGATGCATTAGAGGAGGCGAGCAATGACGTCACCTACGGCCGCTGTGCTAGGTAAGGTTGGGCTGCCCGCATCGGTGCGTGAACTCGCGTCGCGCAAATGGGATGCAATCATCGTGGGAGCCGGGCACAATGGATTGGCATGCGCGGCGTATCTTGCACGAGCCGGAAGACGCGTGCTGGTGCTCGAAGCTCGCGAACGTATTGGAGGGGGATGCACCGTAGAGGAACCATTTCCTGGGGTTTACATGTCGCCGTGCGCTTATCTTGCGGGGCTGTTGCATCCACTGGTCGTCGCCGAACTCAATCTTTACGAACGCGGATTTCAGTGGACGCCGGCTGTGAACGGGCTCTTCGTTCCGTTTGTCGATGGCTCGAGTATTCAGCTTTGGGATGACGATGAGGCATGCGCGGCGGAGATCCGGCGATTTGCTCCGGGGGATGTCGAGGGGTGGCGCGCGATGAATAACGTGATTCGCCGGCTGCGCGATGCGCTGCGGCCAGAGGGTGATCGCGATGCCTGGATCGGCGATGCTCGCACGGAGGAGCAGGTGGACGAGCGACTGGGTTCAGACGATGAGGCGAGACACCTGCTCTATGACTGGTCGATGGCAGAGTTCGTTGAACGGTATCTCCGCGATGAACGACTGCAATGCGCCTACCTTGGGCAGGGTGTGATCGGAACGAATGCGAGTCCGTTTGATCCGGGAACAGCATCGATTCGATTTCATCATGCGTCCGGGAGGCTGGGCGGGATGCCTGGTATGTGGGGCTACGTGCGAGGTGGAATGGGCATGGTGTCGTTCTACCTTTGCGACGCTGCGGGAGAGGCTGGGGCGGTCGTCGCCAGCAGTGTTCCGGTTGCCCGCATCATCCCCAACGAAGGCGTTGTGATGGAAGGCGGTGAACGCATTGCTGCACCTGTTGTGATTTCGAATGCCGACCCGCGACGCACGCTTGCGATGCTCGGTGACGCGGCGGACGATGCGTGGAGGAAGCAGATCGAGAGCATTCCGATCGAGGGATGTACGGTGAAGGTCAATGTGTTGCTGCGAGAGTTGCCGAATTTTATCGCACGCCCAGGAATTAATGCGCCGCATCACTATGGCCAGATTAATGCTCCGCTAACACACACCGAATGGAAGGCGGCGTTTGCTGCATCGCGCAGCGGCGAATTGCCAGACCATCTATGGTGCGAGCTTTACTTCCAGAGCGTTCACGACGCGACGGTTGCGCCTGCGGGACTGCATACGATGTCTGTTTTCGCGCAGTATGTTCCGTATCGGTTTGCGCGCGGCAACTGGGAGACACGGCGTGATGAGGTCAAGCGACTTGTACTAAAGTCTCTTGCACGGTTCTGCTCAAACATTGACAGCGCGGTGCTGGATGCGCAGGTGCTCGGGCCGCCGGACATTGAGCAGAAGGTCGGACTCACGGGAGGACACATCTTTCAGGGTGAGTGCCTTCCGCCGTTCATGGGTACGCGTCGGCTTTCCTCACGAACGCCGATGCGGGGTTTGTATCTCTGCGGGGCGTGTACGCATCCGGGAGGTAGCGTCATCGGCATCAACGGGCGCAATGCGGCGATGGCTGTTCTGAGCGATCCTGGCGATCATGTGAGTTGAATTTCGCAGTGGCGAACTACGAGAATACAGCGATGCCAAAAGGGAATGCGCGTAGTTTGGCTCTATAACACTGCCGTACATGGATCACGGGGTGGTCGTGTTGATTCATGTCGGCAATCAGAGCATGGCCTATAGAGGATTGAGGACCTTCGCCCAGGCAGATGTTGGACGGGTGGCTGCGTTGGCCAGGCCTTCGAGTGCTGCCAACTGAACAGCGAAGTTGCCTAGCGTTGAACACTCCGCTCCGGCGCGGATCACAGTGAGACCAGTTACTTCGGCGGTGAGGCGATTGAGCAGTTCATTCTGGCTGCCGCCACCCATTACATAAAGGCGGCGCAGGTGTTTCCCTGTGAGAACGGCGACGCTTCGTAGCACTTGAGCATAGCGTGCTGCAAGACTGTGGAAGAGAAAAGAGGCGAGTTCTGCTGCGTGTGCATGCGTCGGGTCGAACTCAGGCAAGCTGCGGCGACGAAGCTGGGCGTTGATGCGCTCGGGCATGTGGCCCGGCAGCAGCAGGTCCGCGTCGTCAACATCCAACGTGTATCCACGAGAAGCAAACGTCTCGGCGCCACGGACAATACTCTCAATGGTGAGAGCCTTGCGATCATCACCTTCCATGAGACCTATCTGCTCATTCCAGGCTTCCATACATTGGCGCAGCAACCACATGCCGTTGACATTCTTGTGAAAGCAAAAGGTGCCGTCTACGCCGCGGAGATTGGTGAAGTTTTCCGCGCGGGCCTGCAGGGTATTCACGGGCGAGCCAAGTACAGTTCCAACCAGGGACCAGGTGCCCGAACTGATGTAGGCCCAGTCGTCCGCGGTGTCGGGAATGGATGCGATGGCTGATGCCGTATCGTGACAGGCCGGAGCGATAAGGCGTGTGTCAGAGAAGGCGTCGAGTGAAGATAATGGGCCACTCAGCCGACCGATGTCGGTGCCGGGCTGCACCAGGTCGGGAGCGCACTCGATTGGCGTACCAATGGCCGCGAAGATCTCGGGAGACCAATGACCATCGTGGTCGAGCATCTGCGTGTGGCTGGCATTGGTCCACTCCGAGACGGGGCGGCCTCCAAGACAATAAAGCACATACTCGGGCAGATTAAGCCAGTGCTGGCGGCGTAGATCGGTGCTGTCTGCGAACATCTGATACGCGGTGTTGATGCGGAGGAGTTGAACGCCGGTGATGTCGCGCATACGCTCTGGAGACAAGCGCGCATGTAATGCGGGCTCGCTGGATATGGTGCGCTCGTCGCGATAGCAGAAGGGGTCAGCAATAGCTGCGCCATGAGCATCGAGGCGAACGTAGTCTACGGCCCAGCCATCGACTGCGATGGAGCGAATGCCCTCGGTTGCAATGGCGGCGCAAGCAGTGAGGCCGCGCTGCAATTCGTCGAGGATCAAGCTCATGTTCCAGCGTAAGCCGTTGGGACCGTCGATGGCATGATTTGGGAAGCGATACACCAGTTGAATACTGTGAGACGCTTCGTTCCAACGCAGAAGGGAGACGCGGCAACTCTCCGCGCCTAGATCGATGGCAACCAACGCGCGACGATCCATTGGAAGCGGCAAATCCTCGCGAGGATCAGATGCGAGTGCTTCCGGTTTCATCGCAGATAGGCCTCCGTAAGGCCGCCGTCCACCGGGATGAGGTGGCCAGTGGTGACGGGCGCTCGTGGGCCGCCGATGAAGAGAATGGCCTCGGCGCAGTCCTTCGGATCGATGGGAACATGCGTCAGCGTTCGCCTGGCATAAAACGCCGCGAGTAAATTACGCAGTGCGTCGTCGCTGGCGTTCTCATCAAACGCAATCTCATATTTGGTGAGCGATGCTTTGACGCGGTCACGCGGAAACATCGTCGAACCCTTCACGACGGTCGCAGGACTGATTCCGTTGACGCGCAGCAGCGGTGAATACGTGACGGCGAGTTCGCGAACGAGATGGCTCAGCGCTGCCTTCGAGACGTCGTAGGCCTCGCTGCCACGCTTGGGGACCACCGCGTTCGCCGAACTGGTGAGAACAACGCTTCCGGGAAGGCCCTGCGCCTTGAAGATGTGCGAGGCCTCGTCGGCGAGTAGATAGTTTGCCGTGACGTTGACCTCAAGGGTGAGTGCCCACTGTGCGTCTGAGATGATGCCATCGGGAGAGGAAGGGAAGAGGGCAGCCGTGTTGATGAGAAGGTCGATACCGCCGAACGCTGTGACAGTTGCCTTGAGGGCCGCCTTGATGGCGTCGCGCTTGCGAATGTCGATAGCTACAGCGACGGCGCACTCCTTGCCGCCGATAACTTTGGCTTCTTCCGCCACTGCTTGTGCGGCTTCGAGCGAAAGGTCCGCGACGACGATGTGGGCTCCCCGTTCGGCTGCGAGAAGCACGGTCTCGCGACCGATACCGCTGGCGCCTCCGACTATCAGCACAATTCTTCGACTGAGTTCTTTCTCTGGCGGCTGACGGCGAATCTTCGCCTCTTCGAGCTTCCAGTACTCAATGCGGAACGCCTCGCTGGGCGGCAGAGCAACATAGTTCTGGTACATCGTGAATTGATCTGCAGACGCGGCCGGACCAGCCTGAGGAATGTCCGTGCAGGTTGTGGCCGTACCGAGCGAACCGGCACCCTGCATCACGCCAATCGCGTTGACGTAGAACTCTCCGGTGATGCGCGACTCAGCCTTGTTCTTTCCAAAGCTGAACATTCCCACGCCGGGGATCAGCACAACGGTTGGACTCGCATCACGCACCGCTGGGGACTCAGGGGTTGCATGCTGGCGGTAATATTCCGCATACTCTGCGCGGTAGGTTTCGAGCGCCGTCTCGATCAATTCATTGAGCGCAGCAGGATCGCCCGCCGGATTCCACTGGATGAACATGGGGCGAATCTTGGTACGGATAAAGTGGTCTGGGCAGCTCGTTCCAAGGTGCGCCAGCTTCTCCGCGCTTGCTGAGTTGACGAAGTCCAGCACCTGCTGCGAACCGGTGTAACTTCCAATCCAGCGCTGTTTTCTTGACACCGCGCCGCGTAAGGCGGGCATGATGGTTGCTGCAATTTCGGCGCGGTCCTCACGAGCGTGAACCTTGATTCCACCGAAGTGCTGGTGCCCCGCAGTGGATGCGTGGCGCTCTATGAACTGGCCAAGCTGATCGATGATGGTGATGGTATTGATGTAGCTTTCGCGCTGGGTATTTCCCCAGGTGAACAGGCCATGACCGCCGAGCACCACGCCATCGCACCCCGGCGTGTCCGCAACGATCTTCTTGAGCATCATGCCAAGTTCAAAGCCCGGGCGCTGCCATGGCAGCCACGCTAATTTGTGGCCAAACTCCTGATTGAACTCCTCCATCTTGATCTTGCCGTTGGCGGAAGCAGCGAGGGCGATGCCCCAGTCGGGATGGAGATGATCCACGTGCGGAAAGGGGAGAAACCCATGCAGTGGCGTGTCAATGGAAGCAGCGACAGGATTGTTGCCGAAGGTGCACAGAGGATACATGTCCACCATTTCATCTTCGAAGCTGACGCCGCGATAGATGGATTCGAGGGCGAGAAGCTTATCCATATAGAGCGTGGCGAAGCCGGAACGCTTGATGCTTCCGAGGTCGCCGCCGCTTCCCTTCACCCACAGGATCTCTTTGGTCTTGCCATCCAGCGGATCGATCTGCTGCAGCTTCGAGCTGGTATTACCTCCCCCGAAGTTCGTAATGCGAAGATCGGAGCCAAGCAGGTTCGAGCGATATCGTAGCAACTCTGGAGCGTCAAGGGTTGCCGCGATGGATTCGTCCCAACGATCCTCCAGAAAACGAAGGTCAGCATGCACAGTCATGTTGAATTCCTATTCCTTTCCGCCAAGCGAGTCTCCCCTATCATTCCACAGGTTCAACCAATACGGCAACTATTTCGAATATGAATTTAGAATTGCTTTTCCACGCGGTAGCGAAGTGCCTCGATGGGTATAACCCGCTGGCAGGGCGGAATCCGAGTATGGGGACTGTTCGAGACCTCTAGCTTGAAAGCAGCGATGTGCGCGTCACCATCTTATGAGTGACGTAGTTGTAGGGTGGAACGGTCTGGCCTCGCAGCAGCGACAATCCGAGGTTCATCAGGCTCGGACCGTATGAACTGGTCTCATGGGAGACCGAACCGATGAGCGGAGATTTATCGGCCTGCATTTCGGTGATGGCTTCCGCAATGCAATCCTGGCCAACAATGGCAACATGCTTCTCACGCTTTTGCTCACGTGCGGCGTCCACTGCACCGAGGGCACTTGAATCGGTCGCTGCTGCGATCAAAATATGTTTATCTTTGGGATGACGATCAAGAAACTCCGAGATCAGTTTTCGGCTCTTCTCGCGGAGACCACGTCCGTCGATTCGCACGAAGAGTTCGACAGGTAGATCGGGCCGTCCATTGCGCACGCCTTCGAAAGCTCCTGTAATGCGGCTCTGAACGAGTTGGCCTGCCTCCTGGAGATCCAGGCCAATGACCCAATCCACCTTGCCGCCCCAGCGATTGATGGCATGGGCTACCAACTCTTCGCCGGCCTCCAGCCCGAGGCGGTAGTTATCCACGCCAAAGTAGGTTGCGTGCGGATGCGGAATATCGATGGCGATGAGAGGAATATTGGCTGCAGCGATCTTGTCGCCGATGACAGGAGCAACGTCCTGCTCGACCTGAAACTCGATGACGAGATCCACCTTATTCTTGATGAACTCCTCGGCGTTGCGCACGGCGGTAGCTGCGTCGTAACAATTGTCGAGGATGAACAGGTCAACACCAACCGCCATGGCCGCGGCTTTCAGACTCTCAGTGACCTCTACAGAGAATGGCATATCGGCGCTCTGTCCGCCAAAGCCAAAGCGCAGCTTCTTGGGGCCGGACACATGACGATACATGCCATCGGACGCCTGGGATAGATATCCGCGATGCACGAACGTCTTCAAAACGCGATATACGGTCGTCTTTGAGATGCGTGTTCTCTGATGAATCGACTCCAGCGTCATCGGCTCGTTCTCAGCCTGGAGAAGTTCAAGGATATCGAGCGCCTTGGAGAGCACCGGGATAAGATAGAGCCGTTTCGTCGTCTTGCGCGCTGCCATGTTTTACCTGCCTGCACCGGGTAGAAGCTGAACCACTATCCAATATATCCTCTATATTTCCCTAATGAACTCTCGGGCGACAGGAGAAATACATTCCTGCTCCCAGAATGCGTCTCACCCAGGAGTGCACTCACAACCGGTCTCTCATGCGTAACTGCCTGCCGCACCAGAGTTTCTGCTTGCGCGTTCCCGCGTAATTTTTTCGATGTAGCCACTTTCCGCAAGGGCCTTGAGTGGGTCGGCGGGCAGTCCGCGGGCTTGCCTCCACTCACGAACGATGGGCCGCACGTCCTGCCAGAAGGCGGTGCGGAAACATTCCTCTGCTTCGACCAGAGCACAGCCCTGCTGCAACTGTGCGAGCAACTCGCGATCAACGAGCGCGGCCTTCGCGTAGAGCTCCTGCGCTGTGACGACGGTCTGGATCATCGCTTTAACCTTGCCCTTGAGGTTATGGCTCTGGTCGATCATGAAGGCGATGCTGGTGCGCTCCTCCGGACTGGCGTTGAGTATTTCGTGAAAGATGCGGAAGACCTGGTAGGGGTCGATGGAGCCGAGGGTCAGGTCGTCATCCGCATACTTGCGATCGTTGAAGTGGAAGCCGCCGAGCGCCCCGAGGTGTAAGAGCCATGCGACGATCTGCTCAATATTCGTTCCCTGATAGTGATGCCCGGTATCGACGAGCACCTTCGCTTTAGGGCCTGCTCGACGGGCCAACTCAAGCGCCATACCCCAATCCGCGATATCAGTGTGGTAGAAGCACGGCTCGAAGGGCTTGTATTCCACGAGCATGCGTTGGTTCTCGTTGAGCGCTGCGTGTGTGGTGGCGAGCACCTCTTCCATCCAGCCAATTCGGTTGCGGATGCTTTGGGTTCCGGGATAGTTTGAACCGTCCGCTATCCACAGGGACAGATCGCGCGACCCCAACGCATGGCCAATCTCAACGGAGTCGAGCAAGTGGGTCAGTGCGCGTTGACGAATGTCGGAGCTGGGGTTCGCGATCGAGCCGTACTTATACTCCTGATCCTGAAACAGATTCGGATTGATGGAACCGGCCTTAACTCCATATTGTTTCTCAAGAGCCTTGATGGCGGGCACGTCGGAGCTGCCGCCGGGAAGGTCCCAGAGGACGTGCAGTGCGACGGTTGGGCTGGCGCCGGTGAGAGCATGGACCTGTGCGGCGTCACAGAACTTTTCTTCTACAGTAGTAGCTGCTGCGGCCTGCACAAACTTTCCAAATCGGGTGCCGGTATTGGAGAAGCCCCAGGACGGAAGTTCGATCCTAAATTCATCCAGGGCCGTCCAGACCCTCTCTGAAGCACGTTCAGCGTTGCTCGGCATGTTGGCTCATCCTCCAGGATGCAAACTACACGTTCTAGAAATATACTCCGTATTGAAACTTCTGGAAACATGCAACGAAATCGGCATGGAAGCACCGAAGCGGTCAGGCTTTGAGAACCTGGGTGCGACCGGGTGCCAGAAGATGCTTTCCATCGGCATCGGGATAATAATTCAATAGGGAGCATATTTCCAACCATGTGTTTGGTCAGATAGGATAGTAGCCACTTCGCACGAGTTAGTACATCCTGAATTCAATGAGGGCATGTGGGACCGAATCCTTTTATTGGTGTGATCTATCACTGGATCGGCGGATTCGCCTCCGCCACAAACTTCATCCCCTTTCGAGGAATCAAGCGCTGGTCGTGGGAGGTCTACTGGCTGATCCAGGGGTTCGCCGCCTGGATTGTGGCCCCGGTCGTTCTTGCAGGATTGCTGGTTCCGAATCTATCCATGGTGCTGCATTCCGCACCGCGGTCCAGCATCTACTATGCGCTGCTGTGGGGAGCGCTGTGGGGGATGGGAGGCCTTACGTTTGGACTCGCCATTCGCTACCTGGGAATCGCACTGGGGTATGCCATCGCGCTTGGTCTTTGCACGGCATTTGGAACGCTGATTCCACCGATCTATGATGGGTCGATTCACACCATCGTACATGAGGCTTCGGGGCAGATTATCCTTGCTGGAGTTTTGCTTTGCCTGATCGCGGTCGCCGTCAATGGTCTTGCGGGACTGTCAAAAGAAAGAGAGATTACGCCTGAGGAGAAGGTTGAGGCTGGCGAGTTGGACTTTTCATTTGGCAAAGGCATTGCGGTGGCAATCTTTGCCGGCATTATGAGTTCTTTCTTCGCCTTTGGATTGAAGGCAGGAGCACCCATTGGAGAGATCGCCAAATCCACACTGCTTGCGCACCACGACCTTGATCTCTGGCAGAATCTGCCGATCCTCATCGTTGTATTGTGGGGAGGATTTTTCACTAACTTTATCTGGTCAGTCATTCTTATTCTCAAGAATAGGTCCGCGGGGCAATTCATGGGCGAGACCGGAATTAATCCTATGCGGGCCGGAGCGCCGTCTGGCGAAACCATCGCCGACTTTGATCCGCGCGATGCGACTCAGCACCTGCGGCTTACCCCCAGCGCGCTGGTCTCCAACTATTTATTCGCAGCTTTAGCAGGCGTTATCTGGTACTTTCAATTTTTCTTTTATTCCATGGGACAGACGAAGATGGGGAAATATGACTTCTCCAGTTGGACGCTGCACATGGCTTCCATCATCCTCTTCGCTACGCTGTGGGGGCTGGCGCTGAAGGAATGGCGAGGCACCAGTCGACGCACCAGGCTGCTAGTTGCTGCAGGTCTCTTCCTTCTCGTGAGTTCCACCGTCGTTGTAGGGTACGGGAACTATCTTAAAGCGAACGAGACTGCCCCGATCACCGCCCACATGTAGCTTGGCCCAACAAACCGTGCCCGCGCCGGGACGATCCAGCGCGGGCACAATCTTCCAGTGACATGCATGGGTTCGGCTCGACCACCTGTGCTACTTGGCGGCCGGAGCTATCTCCACACCAAACACATAGGTAGGACCGAACATATTTGAGCGGAAGATAATCATCTTCTCATCGGGCGTGAAGCTCACGTTCGGTTCGAGTCTGTAATTATGCTTCGACATATTAACTAGCTTTTCTGCTCGAAAAACACGCGGTTGGATAAAGTCTTTCTGATTGATGCCATCCGTCTGTCTGGGCATCTCTGGGCGAAAAAGATAGAGCCATTCGCCGTCGGGTGCATGGGCCACCTGGCCAGGATCGCCTCCATCACCCGCGAACATTGTCTTGTCGGGGCTGACGTTGAAGTGGATCGACCATTGATTGCGGTCCATGTGACGCCAGATCTGCTCTCCTGTCTTGAGATCCATCGACGCGAGCCAGAAGTCTTCGCCCTTGGGCGTCTGTAGATCGTAGTAGACCGTGTCGCCATCCCATCCCCAGAATTCATGGCCTGCGATCTCCATGAACATGGTGCGCTTGTGCATGAGCTGGTTGCCAGTGCCGTCGGTGTGAATCGTCCAGATGCGATCGACTTTTTGCCACGGTCCTTCATGGCAGTACATCAGCACGGTCGGATCGCTGGGGGAGAAGAGCAGGTGGTTGACCCAGTCGGTGGAGTGCAGGAGTTTCGTCACTTTTCCGCTGCCCGTGAGATCAATGGTAAAGAGCACGAGAGGGATACGAGCGGCGAGGCGGCGCTCCATCATCTCGCCCTTGTTGGCGGGCTGATCGAGCGGGCTGGTCTGCGACGTTCCTGGGGCGGATGGCTTCCCGGCGTTGTGACCATACTGATCGGCGGGCCGGTCCTGCTCGTCATAGGTTCCGGCAGCCAGCGTCTCATCGGCGTTGACCGTCACGAGATTAGCGTGAGGAGGCACGCGGGCGAGCATCCGGGTGGCACCAGTGTCGACGTTGGTGGCGTAGATTGCCATCGGCGTATTGCGATACTGGGCTGGAGTAGTCGGTTCAGGAGAGCCTTCGATGGGCCTGGTGTAGAAAACGCTGGGGGTCTTATGTCCGACGACGAGCGTATGCACGTGGCCCTTGACAACAGAGCGCGTCTTGAGGGTTTTGAGGTTCAGCACAGAGATGCCTTCAGGCGTCGTATACACCATCTCGCTGCCGTCGGGCGTGTAAGCATTTACGTTGAAGTAGAAACTCGCGGAGCCAGGCTCATCGGTGAGCCTGATGATGCGGTGGCCCGTGTCCTTGTCGATCCAGGACTTGGGCGGGTTACTAATCTCCGCGGCTGTCGGCATATTCGCCGGTGTGCGAGTGTCTTTCGCGGGAGGAAATCCCTGCGCGAACCCGGACTGAGGAAGGATCGAAACTGCTATGAAGAGCAATGAAGAACGGAGCACGGTGGTTTTCAAGGAGAGCTCATCCAGTCTTGGCTAGCTAGCGTAAATGGATAGGCTGGTGGCATGAACCTCCATGCCACCAGCCATAGTAGAACGTATCGCTGTGCGCAGACACGTGATCGATGGAAAAGCTAAAACACGACTTTTGCTGAGAACTGCCAATCGCGGGCCGCGTTGGTCTGGCCGCTAATGGTGCCGAAGCTGCTCTTGGTATTGGTTCCGATGCTGTTGACTCCGGGGGTAGATACAGGTCCCGGGTTCACCGTCGTGCTGCCAATCCGCCAGTGGACGGCGTTGGTTACGTTCGTAGCCGTCGCGGTAAGGGTAAGAGCAAGGCCGCCATAGATTTTGAAGGTGCGATTGACTGCACTATCAATATCGAAACCGCCGGGCCCAAAGAGGTGGTAGGCTGCCGTCCTCGCGAGATTTCCAATCTGGTAGGTCTGATTGGGAATGACGAAGGCGGTCGCGTCGATGTAAGGGTGAGTGCCCGCAGTGCCTGCAGTAATTCCCTTGCCCCAACCACCACCGATGCGCGGAGACTTGGTATAGGCGGTGTTGTAGCTCGGCATGCAGGTTCCCTGCCCGATGACCTGGCATCCACTTGCAGTAATCGCCAAGGGAGAGCCAGAGTAGTAGCTGTAGATCCAGGAGATATTCCAGCCGTTGGTCAGCCCATTGACGAAGGAATGTTCGCGGTGCGTTCCTGGTATATTCCACACTCCATAGATGTGGAGCATCTGGGGAATGTCGCCAGTGCCGAGGGAACGGTCAGCCTGACCTTGTTTGCGTGGAATTCCGTCGGTCATCACATTTCCAGGAATGGCCCAGCCGGAGCGGTGCGTTCCGCTGTCGTCCATTTCCTTGCTGTACGTGTAGTTGACGGTGTAGGAGAGGCCGTGCCACGGATGCTGCTGGAGTTGAAACTGAACGGATTCATAGACTGAGTTGCCTACGTAGCCGAAGGTATCGGAGATACCGCCGTATTGCGGCATAGGCTTCAACATAGCTCCGATCGTAGCTTGAGGACCGCCGAAGTTGGTGTAGGGAAGGCCAATGTTGCCCGCGCCAATCACCGCCTGCGCATCCTGTAAATAGGTCTGGCCCGTCTTTGCATCGGTCGCGCCTGGCAGTTGATTCAGGAGAGATCCAAGAACCTCATATTGTGGGTCGAGTTGATTGATGATCGCACCGCGCGAACCACCGTAGATGAAATGCGATTCGCTGCCGGTGAAATCGAGGCTAGCCGTGAGGGTGTTGCTGATAGCCCGCTGCACGCCCAGGTTATAGGTGACGTCGTAAGGTGCTCGTCCTCCGACGATCGGGTCCGCATAGCTGACCCCTTGCGCAGTGACAGGAGTACCAGCGCTGACCTGCGGATTGATACCGCTGTTGATGTAGTTGCCTGCGTTGACAATGGGGTTGATGAACGGCTGCGCACTATATGCCGGCAGATTGACATTTGAGATGCCCGATGCCTGAAAGTCCGGAGAGTTGTTGATATAAAAAGCCGGGATGGCTCCCCGCTGACCAGAACTTGGGAATTCGGCGCTCGCCGTGAGACCGGTCTGGCCAGTGCCATTATTGGCTCCACCAGCGCCGCCGACTCCGCTACCGTGGGCATAGAGGATATCTAGCGCTCCGCGAATGACGGTCTTGGTACCCGGCGAGTAAGCGAAGCCTAACCGCGGCCCAAGGTTGCGATAAAAGGTCTTGATCGGAGTCCTGCAATCGCAACTATCGACACCATTGCCCGCAAATTGGATCGCGCCATAGGTTCCAGTCGCAGGGTTGATGAGATGTGGATTCATAAACGACCAGCGGTTCTGCACCTCCTCATAGGGAGTGTAGAGGTCCCAGCGGAGTCCGATGTTCACCGTCAACTTCTGAGTCACGCGCCAATTGTCCTCGACATATGGAGAGAACGCCTTATAGCGTGCACCCAAGGTGGAGAAGGGCTGAATGCTGAACCCTGTGCCGTTGACCGCCCCCAGGAGGAAGCTGGCGAAAGGGTTACCGCTATTGGTGTTCTCGATCAGCCCGGACGAGTTGTACCCAGCCGTGTTGACGTTGCTATAGGAAAGGTCCAGCGGGGCAGTCGGGGTGTAATGGCTCGACTCATTTTCGTTGAGCCACTGGAAGATAGCGCCGTAGGTGATGTTGTGATCGCCGTGGGTAGTAATGAGGTTGTCCACCGCCTCGTAAGTGTTCACATTTTGCAGATACCCTACATCGCTGCTCCACCTCGTGGGATTGTCTGCAAATCCGTTGAAGTTAACCAGAGGGAAAGAATCCGACGCCTCGCCGGGAGGTAGATTGCCAAAGCCGGCTGTGCTTAATTCATACTTTTTGATACCTTCGGTAAGGCTTCCAGCGCCTCCCCAGCCACGCACGAACGCGTATCTGAAATTGTTAACCGCGTTGTTTGAAATTACGTAATTGTCCTCGATGATATCCGCTGTGAAATGCTCCGAGACGTTCTGGCCGCCAGCGTATGGAATCGGAAGTTGCGTAGTGGCTCCCGTTTCAAAGGGCAGGAAGTTGCGCACGCCCGTGTCGGAGATGATGGAGATGCGCTGCTTGGGCGTCACCTGAGCGTCGACTCTGCCATCAACAATCCAGTTCGAGTTGCCCTGCGGAATGCCAGTCAGCAAATTGTTCTGCGTTACGTTGTCATTGTCCGCAGCCGGAAGGAAGCTCATCAGGTACTGGGATTGCGGTGATATCTCGGCTGCTGGAATCACGTTCCCAACTCCGCCGGTAACGAACTGCGAATTGGTGCAGCTTGCATCACCAGCGGTACAAACCGTGGTCGTGGGATCATAGATCTTGGTATTGCCGCTTAGCTGAGTAAAGTTTCCGGCACGCTCCAGACTTGTCGGGACAGAATAGAGACTAGGGTTGACGCCGACAGTCTGGTGATAGTGCACATACGATCCGAAGAAGAATAGCTTGTCCTTCCCGTTGTAGAGATGTGGTATCCGGACAGGTCCGCCACCCGAGAAGCTTTCTTCGTCCTGATGCTCGGCCGGCTTGGGGATTTGGACCTTTGTCGGCACGCCATTGACCAGCGTTGTCGTGGTAGCTGCCTTTGCGAAATATCCCCATGCGTCAAATGCGGTGTTGCGGAAAGCGACATAGGCCTGACCGTGGTAATGGTTGGTTCCGGACTTTGTGGTCCAGTTCGCTGCGCCAAAGCCGTCAAACTGGACGCTCTGACCGCTGACTGCTACTTGAAATTGATTCACAGCATCGAGGCTGACCCCCAACTGCACATTGCGGTTGTCACCCTGCATGTCGATCAGCGTGAGGGGAACGCCATCGAGATAGATTTCATCAACTCTTCCCGCGCTGCCTCCGCCGCCGTTGAAGCTCCCGGAGCGCCCAATCGGGGCGACGCCGTTCATCAAGGTTACGAAGGCGGTTGGGTCGAGCGGGCCCGAGTTCATGATCAAGGGCAACTGCTCATACGTGGCATTGTCCATGACTTCGCCCAGGGTGGCGTTCGTGGTCTGCAGCTCTGCAGGTGCGGTGGTGACGGTCAACGTCTCCGTTTGGTTACCGACGGTGAGCTTGAAGTCCAGCCCCACGGACTGGTTGCCATTGACCTGAATGTGCTCCTGCACAGATTTTTGAAATCCCTGCGCAGCTACGGAGACGGTATATTCGCCAACCGGGAGGGGAGTCAGAGAATAGACACCCGTCGACGTTGCGATACGGGAGGTGCTGACATGGGTGGCGTTCTCGGTGGCTGTGACGTTCGCGCCAGGAATAACCGCGCCACTAGGATCGGTGATGCGTCCGACAATGGCGCCCTCACCGGCGATCTGTGCCAGTACTGCCGGAGCAGAGAGCAAAGCAGCGAGGAAGGCCAGCGTGCTGATCCAGCCCTTCGCTCTAAACAAGCGAGAGGGAAAGGAATATTTGCGCAGGTTAGGTGAATCGATGTTTCGAGCAGTCATGGTCTCTCCAAATAAAGAACGCATAGCTATCGTGTTTGGTAGCAGCCAAACAATATGTGCGCGGACACATGTATGTCAATAGACAAATAATGTCCGCAGAAAAATATGTGTACGGAGTAGGAACTTGCCCTGCGTTATCCGTAGGCTTACGACCGTCCCACGACCAGCCATTTCGTTCGTGCATCAACGTCTGACACCTGCGGGTGAGACAGGCGAGCACGAACCTGCCGAACCCCGAGCGACAGCAAACGAACGGCCGGCGAAGCGGGAATAGGGAGCAACGTAATGCTGGCAGAGCAACGTACAAGGGCTGCAGCAAAGGCACATGGCGGCCATGTCAATATTTTTCAACAGAAATTTCTTTTCTATTGACATTTCAACACGCCAACATTACCGTATCGCATAGGTCAAACGGAAAGCATTACGTTCTGATGGCGGCGGCCTTCACGTATTCGCACAGCAGCCGGGAGAACAGCGTGACAAGCAGGCATTGGAGATACATGAGGAGGCCGCTCGCACTCCTGCTTATCATGGGCGGGTGTTGCATTACGCCGGTCAGGGCGCAATCACCGCGTGTGGTGGAACCTTTCGACCACCAGTGGAAATTCCTGCCCATGGATATTCATGCTGGATCCGATCCAGCACTCAATGATCAGGAGTGGATGAGGATCGATCTTCCGCATGACTGGGCGATCGCGGGACCGTTGGCAGCGAGCAATCCATCGGGTGGTGCGGGAGCGTTTGCGCCGGCAGGTATCGGTTGGTACAGAAAGCATTTTGAACTGTCCCGTCGCAATGCGAGGAGACGTATTTTCATCGAGTTCGATGGCATTATGGCGAACAGCGATGTGTGGATTAACGGCTTCCTGCTTGGGCATCGACCCAACGGATATGTGAGCCTGCGATATGATCTGACGGGCCATCTGCACTTCGGGAATGGAGAGACCAACGTCCTCGCGGTGCGAGTGGATGATTCTAAACAGCCAGCCTCCCGATTCTATGAAGGAGCGGGCATCTACAGGCATGTTCGCCTGCTTATGGAAGATCCCGTACACACAGTTGGAGATAGTACGTTCTTATCGACAACAGATGTGTCCCCGAGTTCGGCTACAGTGCACGTGCAGAGTACGGTCCAGAACGATTCGGCTGCCCCGTCCAGAGTTTCAGTGACTGCAACGTTGATCACACCGGAAGGGCATACGGTTGGCGTGCTTGCCAGTCCAACGCGCATCATCGATGCGGGGCAGCAGCAAAATTTTGCTGTATCCGCTCAGGTGCTCAAGCCTGAACTCTGGGACATCGACCATCCGGCACTGTATCGCGTCAAGTTGGCCGTGACCACTGATGGAAAGGTGAGCGATATTGATTCAGTCCGTTTCGGCATTCGTGAATTTCACTTCGAGGCAGCCACAGGCTTCTGGTTAAATGGACGCAACGTGAAGATCAAGGGCGTTGCATTGCACAGCGATGTTGGCGCCCTTGGAATGGCTGCTCCTCTCGGTGCGTGGGAACACCGGCTGGCTGCGATGCGGCAGATGGGCGTGAATGCAATTCGCACCGCACATAACCCAGTTGCACCAGAGTTTCTGGATCTATGCGACCGAATGGGATTCCTGGTCATGGACGAGATGTTTGACCAGTGGACAGTGGGGAAGAATCCTTATGACTACCATCTTTATTTCAAAGAGTGGTATCTGACGGACACGCGCGATACGGTGCGGCGGGATCGTAATCATCCGAGCATCATTCTGTATAGCGCCGGCAATGAGATCCATGACACGCCCCATCCGGCTATTGCCAAACCAATCCTGGCGGCGCTGATCGCAACGTTTCACGAGAACGACCCGACGCGGCCGGTGACGATGGCACTTTTCCGTCCGAACGCAAGCCACGACTATGAGGATGGGCTCGCGGACATGCTTGATGTCGTGGGGCAGAACTATCGCACCAACGAACTGCTCGCCGCTCACGCGCAGAACACGAGCCGCAAGATCATCGGCACAGAGGAGATCCACGACCGCGCGACGTGGCTGGCTATGCGCGATCATCCTGAGTTCTCAGGCGAGTTCATCTGGTCCGGCACGGACTATCTGGGAGAGTCGAGGCACTGGCCCGTGATCGGTGACGCGAGCGGACTGTATGACCGCACGGATGCACCGAAGCCGGACGGGTTGGAGCGACAGAGTTGGTGGAGCGACACACCGGTGGTTCATATCGCGCGACGTGTGGCACCCACCCCGCTGGCACCCACCGATCCTGGCTATGAAGCGCAGCAGTATCGTCCGCGGCAGGTCGTCTTCGCGGACTGGACGCCCGCAAATCTGCAGCCACATGATGAGCAGGTCGAGGTCTACACAAACTGCGAAGAGGTTGAACTGTTTCTGAACGGCCGCTCGCTGGGGAGCAAACCACGTAACTCCGATGCACGACCTATCGAGTGGGCAGTGCCGTTCCAGGCGGGAAGCCTGCACGCCGCTGGTAGGAACGGCGGTGCTGCTTGTGCAGCCGAAACACTGCGCACTGCGGGCAAGCCTGCGAAACTCGCGCTGAGGATAGAACGCGCGCGGCTTTCGAGTTCATGGGATGACGTTGCGTATCTGCGAGCCAGCATCACCGATGATCAGGGGACACCAGTTCCCGATGGCCACTCGACGCTTCACTTCACCGTGAAAGGACCAGGGCAGATTATCGCAACGGACAATGCAGACAATTCGGACAACTCCGGATTCCAACATCCTGATCGAGCCGCTTTCCATGGAACGGCGATTGCAATCGTTCGTGCGACCGCAGGCAAAGGCAATGTAATGGTGACCGTCTCAAGCGATGGATTGGCGTCGGCCTTCGTACGCCTTCCCATCGTCACCGCAAGTGATCGCGACTAAGAAGGCACTGAACCGTTCCGATGCGTTCGCTCAACGGACGAGCGCAGGGACGCCTCAATTCCCTTCCCCTCACGCCGAAGAGGTACGCAAACATGGTCCAAGGTGCGCTGCGCCGTATTTCATTCCGTAAAGGAACGAGGAAGCCTGATGCCAGACCATGATCTGCCTCGCCGTGAAATTCAAGGTGCTACAGCGTTTTCAGCAGCAGGATTGGCCACCGTCCACTGACCGACCTATCCGGTATCTGCGGCGATCGGAGCCACGCCCTACACTCCGCTGGAATCGCCTCCCGTCAGGTTAAACTTCAATCTCGACTGGAGGTTCGTTCGCGAGGATGTAACTGGCTCTGAAGCAATGCAGTTCGATGATTTGAAGTGGCCTGTCGTCATCGCGTCGCATCCCTACAACGATGTCGACTCCTTCCGCGAACCGATCTCGCACGGAGGCGGCGATCGCGGAACACATAAGGGCTTGGCGCGGTATCGAAAACACTTCCCGTTACCCGCAGATATCTCGAGTTGCAGGATCTTCCTCGAGTTCGAAGGTATGCGGCACACCGGAGATATTTATCTGAACGGGAACCATGTTGGGCTCTATCAGAACGGAATCACGGCCTACGGCATCATCGATCGGTTGCTGCCGGGCGTACAGGGCAAGGTGGTGGCGGTCAAGGTAGACAACCGGACGAACTACCTGGAACCAGCCACTGGCACAGCTTTTGAATGGAATAGGAATGACTTCATTCCTGGCTTCGGCGGCATCAATCAACATGTGTGGCTGCATGTTACGGGGAAGATTCACCAGACGTTGCCGGGCTTCTACGGCCTCGAGAGCCAGGGTGTCTACGTCTATGCGCAGAGCTTCGACATAGCGAAGAAGACGGCGGGCCGGACGGTTGAATCCGAGGTGCAGGTGGCTCGGGAGACCGCGCGACCGTTGAACGCTCGGCTGTCGTCGTCGACGCCGCGGGGCAGATACGAGCGCGCTTCGAGGCTGACCAGGTCGATATGGTGGATGGTGAAAAGAGTGTGCAGATCGCATCGGGATCGATCAAAAATGCACGCTTCTGGAGTACGGATGATCCTCACCTCTATGAGGTTTAGACGATGCTGATGGTTGACGGGAAGATCGTGGAGGTGGCGCGCACCGCGACTGGATTCCGCAAGACGGCGTTCAGAGGAGGACCTCAGAACCGGCGGCGTTTATACCAACGACAGGTTTGTCTACCTGAAACGTTATGCGCAGGGGTCGAGCGACGGGTGGGCTGGGCCAGGGTAGGCGTATCAGGACTGGATGCACGACTTCAATGCAAGGCTCATGCGCGAAAGGCACGCGAACTGTGTTCGGTGGATGCACATTTCGCCGCAACGGGGCGAACGCTATGGAGTTGAAGCATGGCATCGCAACCTGGATGCAGCCACATTCGCCGACGCTTTCCATGAAGTTAATTTTCAGGAGCTACGGATAGAGTTTTGCTGGCTTGATTTCGGCTTCCTGCTCGCCCGCAGCGAGCATATGCTTCTTCAGCTCCTCTCGCAGGAGCGCAGCCTGATTGACGAACTCCTTGCGACCAGCGAGGTTGATGTGTTGCGCAGGATCATCTGCGATGCTGTACATCTGATACTCCTCATAGTGCATACTGGCCGGCTGCTCACGACCAGTCTTGCTGCGGTCCACAACGCAGTAGCACCAGTCTTTGGTGCGTATTGCACGGGCCAACATCGATTCGCTGACTTGGATGTACGCCGTGTTAGCCCATGCTCGGCGCGCCTCGGGAGAGGTGATGAGCGGTGCAAGGTTCTTGCCCTTCATGGATTCGGGCACGGGAACACCGGCTGCAGCGAGGAGAGTCGGCGTCAGGTCAATCAGGTTCACAATCTCGGAGAGCGAGGCCGCATGGTCAAAGCCTGGGCCTTGAAAGACAAATGGGATGCGGATCGAACTGTCGTGCGGACTGCGCTTGTACTCCGGATTGCGAGTCCTGAATTGGCAGCCGTGATCGCTTATGAATGCGACGATAGTGTTGTCAAGGAGTTGCTGTTCTTCGAGTGTCTTCAGGATCGTTCCGACGGATTCGTCGATCTTTTGAATGCAGCCATAATAGTCCGGCAACTCCTGCTGCCAGTCGCCGGGCAGCGATCTTAAATCCGCCGGAACAAACGGATTTTGGAAACGCGCTGCGTATCCATCGGGAGCCACAATGCGCTTTTCGTCATCCTGCTGATGCGGCTCCAACTGCGAGACATAGAGAAGGAAGGGTTTTTCATGCGGCTGCCGCAGAAACTTTACAGCACGGTCAGTTAGAAAGTCGACGCGGTATTCATCCTTGTACGTGATCTCATGGCCATCGGCGTCCCAAATCGTGCCTTGATATGGGTGCGTCGTCCACTCGAGCTCGTTGGCTCCTTCCCAGAGATCGAGAAAGCCGCCGCGATTCTCAGGAGGTACATACCCAAAGCCGGTATGAGTCACTTCATCCCGCTTCATGAGGTGCCACTTACCGATAAAATTCGCTGTATAACCGTTCTCGCGCAGCACGGAAGCCAGCGTCGGTAGCTTCCAATCCATTCCGATGGCAAGCTTCCACTCTCCGGTCTCGGTGGCGTAACGGCCAGTAATCATGCAAGACCTGGCGGGCGAACATAGGGGTTGATTTGTCATCGCATACTTGAACGAGGTTCCTCGCTCGACCATGCGATCGATATTAGGAGTCAAGGTCTTCGAGTTTTCTCCATACGCACCAATAAAGTCGGAGCGCATCTGATCGCAGCAGATCAGAACGACGTTTGGCCGACGAGGCGCTGCGGACACCTCCTGCGCACCGGAAGGATCCGCCAACGTAGATGCAGCAGTTGACGCTGCACTCAATGCCAATCCAGAGAGGGCTGATGTCTGCAAAAACTTTCGTCTGCTGGTTTTCATTGTGCTCAACTCGTAGTTTCCAGGTCTAAGCGCCATCTCTCCTGATTCGAGGAAGGCACCAATTCAACTTTATTCACACTCAATCACAGTCGCGGCTTGGAACCTTATCCTGGCTGATCTGAGGTTGCTATGCGGGAAGAGAATCGAAGTGAAAGACCTCGCGCATGTTGCTCCACTTCTCACCTGGAAGCGCGTCGGGCATAGTCGATTGCATGGGGTCCATGATGCTCCACCAGCGCTGGGTCTCAACACATGCAGCCATCTTTTCCATATCAGCGGTAAGGTCGGACCCCGAGTACTCAAAATACGCAAATAGGAGACCATTGCGAAGAAAGATACTGTAATTGCTAATGTTGCATGCAGCAATGGTCGCAAGCACAGTGGGCCACACCTGCTCGTGGTAGCGAATATATGCAGCCTCATCCTTTGGATTCAACTGAATGATCTGTGCGACTCGTTGCAATCGACCGTCCTCTTTTCCGAACTCACTCATTTCGTTCTACCCAATTTCCCTTCTATACGTCATATTCCACCCCTTCACCCGCGCAGAGCTATCCATGTCTAAGCTTCAGTGCATTCAAACCGCTTCGGCAACAGTAGAGCAGCAATAACAATCTACCCTCTACGAGTGAAAAGATTTCGCGGAGCAAGTTCAGGTGCTGATCGAATTTCTGCACCGTTCAATAGCTACTGCATCAACCACCTCAGTTACTGGACCGTGTAAGGAGCAATCTCTTTCCCTTTCGCTGAAAAGTCATTTGCCACCGGATCGTCAGGAAGAGCCTTTAGACCCGCGACTACACTCTCTGCGTTGACGATCGCCCCTTCAACGGTTGTATGCGTGTGCGGATCGCCGAAGAGCGAATCGACCGCCGAGTGGCCCATCGCGTCATACTTGCGCGCTGTGATTTCGTTGAGGTCAATAAAGTTGGCATGCTGTGCCAGCGCTACATCGCGCGTCCATCCACCATAGGTGGACGCCCCACGAACGATGCTCCGGTCTGCCCATATCTTCCGAGGGACCAAAGAGCACAGGATTGGCGTTGCGCCCTTGCTCCGCGTTCCCTTGACATACTGCGTCATATACCAGCCAAATGTATGCACCAGTTCCGGGCCTTTCTGTACCGGGTTGTAAATCTCCCTGGTCTCATTACCGACACCGGGCAGTGAAGCTCTCGCACGAGCCGGGTCGTCGATCGCTCCGCCATCGTTGTGTCCGAATTGGATCAGCACCACGTCACCCGGGTTGATCATCTGTAGCGCCTGCGCCCAATGCCCTTCCGTGATGTAGGTCCGGGAGCTTCTTCCACCGATCGCAAGATTGACAATGTTCACCTTGTTCGTGTCGAAGTAGAGAGCTAACTCATCGCCCCATCCCATCTGATTATGCGCACCATCGCCATGCCCATTGCGCACGGTCGAGTCACCCACCAGCCAGATGGTCGGGATGCCACGCTTGAAATTCACAGGGCGGGTAAACTGCATCGTCAAGCCAGGATCGGTGCTGATTGCGGCAGCTTGCTGGTCCCTCACGGCCATACGCTTCAGCTCGCTCGCAGCCAGCAGGTACGCGCCGACTCCGAAGTTGTAACTAGAGCCTGGCCGATAGTACGCGGGCTCCGCACCGGTCTGTTGAATACAACCCAGTCGGCCATCCGCGTACACATGCTGCAACATACCTCGCCATCCACGTTCGACCAAAGGGCGATAAGTCTTTGCGTCGAGGACGCCTTCATTGATGCCCCAGGTGATCGCGTAGACCATCAAAGCGGAGCCCGACATCTCCGGTTCCGGATAGTCCTTCGGATCCAGAAGTGCAGAGGTCCATAGGCCGTCGCTGCCTTGCAATCCAGCCACGCGTGCGGACATCTCTTTCAACTGCTCAATATAAAATGACCGGCGCGGGTCGTTATCAGGCAGATACTCCAGCGTTCGCACAAGACCACCCATCACCCAGCCTTCGCCTCGCGACCAGAAAATCTTCTGTCCATTCGGCTCGCGCTTGGTTTTGTAGGATTCATCCCGCGCATAGAGATGTTCGTCCTTGTCATAGAGCAGCGCTGAGGTCTGTTGCCATTGATTGTCGAGGTAGTCGATATAGCGATGGTCACCGGTCGCTGCGTACATCCGCGACCAAACGGGTGGCGCCATGAACAAAGCATCGCACCACCACCACGGCAGCCTAGGATCGTCCGGCCTAAGGGTACTAAGCTTCATGACCACGTCGAGAACGCTGCGCGTAGGTGTGATCATTCTCGCATCCTTCTTGCCACCGAGAAGGTATAGGTCGAGGTAGGTCTGTGCAACACTTTGGTCGTCAGCGTTAGGTAATTCGTTGCGCAGTGACCAGTCAAATTTCTCCGCCATCGCCGTCATAGCGTCGCGGTACTTCGGGTCTCCGGTAGATTCCGACGCCGCCATGAACCCGCTATAGAGGACGCTCCACGTCCAGATGCGATCGAAGTACGGCTGCGATCTTGCTAACTCCCAATCGGCAACCTTGCGCGTAGCCCTATTGATATCTGCGGTCGTCAGGGCTGGCGATAGATCAGACGCCAATGGACCGGGGTTGAGCGGAGCGTCGCCGAAGTGGCGGGCGGTATCGGTGTCGATGCCCTGCTGCTGGGCTGGCGTCGGCGTGGGATATGTCTGGCCATGCAGCGGGGTGATAACAGCCGCAAGTAACATCAGGACGAGCGAAAGAGTCCAACGTGTCACCGTCATTAGTTTTTGTCCTGTTCCGCGAAGCTCTTTGCTGAAGTTTCGGTTTTGTTTGGATTTGATACTTGGAATGAGGCGATCCCCTTAATATTTACATCGTCCGAGAGCGTGACAACGCTACCGTCGGTGGTCTTCAAGGCGACAGCGGAGAACGTCCAGTCCTGGACATCATAAATGTGGCCAGCCGTGGTTGCTTCGATCTGAAGATGCTTGAAATGGAAGTGACTGAGCCGCACTTGGGGATAAGCGCTCACCTCGAACGCAGTCTTCGCACCTGTGGCTTTGACGTTCCAGATCTTCACGTCATGAAAGTTCGCTCGTCCCTCCGCCTCCGGAACAGGAGTCGCTAGAATCTTCCAATACGCAGGATAGTCCGTCATTCCATCGGGAATCGTTGCATAGCTATAGCTGGGATTCCAGTTCATGGTGATGCGGAAGACCACCGGAACATCAGTGATCGTGATGTCGTGGATGCGAATGTTATCCGACCAGCCTCCACGCGTATGAGCGGATTTGAAGAGAATGCCAACGCCAACCGGGGAGAGGCCCTTAAGGTTGTAGGCCTGAATGTTGCGGAAGCCACCAGACGTTTCACTCCCGATGGTGATCACAGCCGCACCGGCACGAACGATCGAATCCCGGATGATGACATCCTCGGTCGGGCGATTCACACGTAGTCCGTCGGAGTCGCGTCCAGCCTTGAGACAGAGTGCGTCATCATTCACCGAAATATCTGCGTCCTCCACCAGGATGTGGCGGGATGAATCGATATCGACGCCATCCGTCGATGGTCCGTGGCCATCGACATTATTACGAATCGTGATGCCGTGGACGGTAACGCCCCTCGAATAGCAGATGTGTACGGTCCAGAAGCCGGAGCGGCGAAGTTGCAGACCTCCACCCAGATGCACGTTTGAAGACTTGAAGATCTGGATAAGCCGCGGTCGCTGCGCGTCATAGTCTGCGGCCCAGCGCAGTCCCTGGGATTCATATTTCTTTCGCAAGGTCCAGTAGCTCTCCCAGAAGACCTTGCCGTCGCCGTCAATGGTGCCCTCTCCTATAATCGACGCATCCGTTTGATCGGAGATATTTACGAGCGCGGCCGGCCACGACATCTCAATACCGGCAATGCGCGTGGGCATCATCGGATAGTCGGCTAACCTCTGCGATCCCAGAAGCGTTACCCCCTTGTCGACCAGCAGCGTGACGTGACTCTTCACAAAGATTGAACCGGTCAAATAAGTTCCAGGCGCAAAGATCACTGCGCCATGGGTTGCGGCAGCAGTATCGATGGCTTTTTGAATGGCAGCCGTGTCGAGCGTCACACCGTCCCCTTTGGCACCAAAGGCCGTCGCATTGACGATGGCAGCACTCGCTGTAGCAGCGCAAGCAAGGATCGCGATGAAGAGACTTATCCGCCAACGAGTCATTTATCCTCCGCGCTGACGAGACGAATGGAGCCAAGCAGGCCTGATGAGATGGGGATCACTTTATCAAGGTCTTGCATCTGAAAGCGGTCCCCGTACTTTGCTATAAGCGGCGCATAGTTATGCGGAGGCAGCGCGGACCATGCATTCAGGGCCGTGTTGAATACTCGGATTTCGATCTGGTTTCTTCCTGGTTTGAGATACTTCGTGACGTCGAGGACATAGGGCGGGTGCCACAGAGCGCCAACCTGTCTGCCGTTTATGCTCACCAGAGCAGCTTCGCGTATGGGAGGATCGAAATACGCACGCATACCCGGGCCAGGATGGGTGACGAGAGGGTTGACCAGGCCATCGTGGCCGACTGACTCGGGTACAGTCGCAGAGTTCGGAGCACCAGGCAGCGACTTGCCTCCATCGATAGTGAGCCAGACAGTATGCTTCGGAGGTAAAGCGGCAACTGTGAACTCACGCTTGTAGATCGCCTCCCCGGAGTAATGAAGGGTCCTTGGATCGGCAATCCAGTCGGATAGATTGCGTTCGTTGATGGATCGACTGATAGCGGGAAACGCGACCTGCCAGTCGTTGCTCAGGTTAGAGAGCTCGCGCGCGGAGGTTAGCGTTAACTCCGGTGCGGACGGACGTAGGGCATCGGAGAAGACGAACACGCTGGACTCATACGGTGCCAGATGAATTGGTTGTGACGATGCGGATGCGCGGGTGACGACGGTGGTGTCGGGGTTCCATTGCTCTGCAATCTTATGGGTCGTGGCGAAAGTAGCGGTTGTGTCGATTGCCCGGTTGCTTGTGTTTACAACAAAATAGATGTCTGCAGCGGTGAGCTTGCGGCGGATGAAGCCGAGTTGATTTTTGGTTGCGACGTCTGGATCGATCAATTGAAAGTCGGGCTGTGCACTTTTGTTCAGCGCTAGGCTGAGTTGCGACAGATCCGTGATCAGGGTGAACGTCGCGGGATCGAAGAGCGGGTGACACGCAGTAGCCCTGCGGCCGTCCGCAGGACATACCTGCGGGACTTTCAGTGGTTCGCCTTCGGGAGACGTCGAAGGAACGCGGCCGACGGCAATGACCTTTCCACCGTCGCTGGCAAACTTCGCAATCTTCTCCAGCGTCTCAGAAGGGATGCGGTCAGTTGGCGGCAGGACAAGAATCTGGTTGTGAATACCGACACGATCGATGGCGTCGGCGTCGGTGAAGTCTACGTTGTAGCCAGCTGAGAGGATGTTGGAGATGAGTGCAGGCGCCACTAACTTCTTCATCTGATCGGTGATGCTGACCTTGTCCGGCGCAAAGCTCGCCCAGGCATCATCGGTTGGCAGCAGAACCGCGACCTGGTTCGAAGGCATACCCTGGCGCATCAGGTAGCTGAGGCGCGAAATATACTTCGTGACCGATGGCATGACTGGGTGCCACGGATTGTGGTCGTTGAGCGCCGCCGCAGCGTAGAGCGACCAGCCAGGATTACCAACCTGGGGCGCAGAGTAGGGCCAACCGTGGAAGATCAACTGGTTCTCGCCCATGATGAAATCGATGTCTGCCTCGGCCTTCATATCCAGCGGAGTGGCACGGAAGACCGGCGAATGCAGCCAAGTGAAGGTCTCTCCCGACGTGACGTTGTGGTCGAAGACATGGTTCGCCGAAGTCGCCCAACGCAGGGTGGAAAACTCACGCCACCGCGGGCCTTCCCCTTCCGCCAGGCCGACGAGATTCTGGCTGGAGAAGCTGACCGCAGGCGTACCGTAGGTCTGCGAGCGGAACCGCGTGTGGCGCGCCATCGCCCAATCATTGATCTGCGTGAGGTAATTCTCGTTGACGAGTTCGGTGAGCGTTCGACCATAATCGTGACGCACCGTATCGGCTGAGACAGATCCTCCTGCTACCAACTCCGCGAGGTGCGGGATAAGGTCATAGCCGCGCCGCTTGAGAAACTCGGACGGAAGATCGGAAGTCCAGTCAGCACCGTAGGTTTCAAGCGAGTCGGAGAAAATCGCATAAGGCGGCGTACTGCCAAACGCCTTGACGAGCGGTTCGCCGACCGCCTTGAGATAGCTCGCGACTGCCGTGTGGCTGAAGGGATCGAGCACATAGCCTTCGGCGCCGACCGCAGCGCGCTTGACCTGCTGTCGACTGTGGCCTGCGATGAAGAAGAGGACAGTACGGGAGCCGCTCGAGGGCACTACGACCACTCCGCCAGGCGCTAGCTTGAGGGTACGTGCAGAGCCCGCGTCCCAATGCGACGGTTCTCCGTTCACCTCAGCCGCCGAGATGAGCGTATCACCCTCGTGCAACGGCGGCGGCGTAACAGTTGTGGCACCCGGACTCAACTGAACTTGGACGATACGCAGCCGGCCAGCGGCATTGGCAAGCGTTGTCGACGGGCCGCCGTACGGCCATCCGCTGCCCAGAGTTACGTCAACACGAAGTCCGAGCCGGCGACCCTCGGCCTGTGCGTAGCTCACATCGTCCAGCATTGCGGACGACAGGAACGGAAGATTTTCAAGATTTCGGGCCGGCTCATTGAGGACCTGGGGATATTCGAAGGCAAGCTCAACACCCCCAATGCCATCGAGTTTCATCTGTTCAAGCTCGCGGAGAATTTCTGGCTTCTCTACGGCAACACCAAACCACCACCACCGAACCATCGGACGCACATCGTTGGGAGGAAGAATGAAGCCCTGGTAGATCTCCCCAATCTTCTTTGAGCCAGGAGTGATTATCTCCTGAGCAACGGTCATAGTGGCAGAAACGAGAAGGATGACGACGGTCATTAACATGCGTCGCCGAATGAGGTCTTTCCAGGTGCGTGTCTGGTGTCTTGTGTTCTTCTCTTCCGTCGTACCCACCGGGATAACCTCGCTGAAATCTTATTAGATTATGAGAATGGTAGCTACATCAGCTGACTGCACAGCATCCACCATTTATCGCGTTATGAATTGGGCACACAAGAGCAGCTAAGCTCTGCCTTTCGTTCCCAGGTGGACCAAATCGACGATCACAACTTAGTTAGACACAATTCGCAACTACTGACGACGGAAAGTAAGGCTTCTGCGACCGCGCACTCCCTTATAGAAACCATCAGCAGGGCAACAACCGGTATTGGTGAACCACGACACGAAACGCGGAAGCCCTACTTCCTCCGATGAACTCCTTCCGCCGCACTTCTCTGAGACATGCAAACTCTACGCATTCCACATGCTAATGTCAATAGGAAACTTATTTCCAATCATCACCGCCATTGTGTATGATCGCATCCGTCATCTCTTATGAGGATCATGCCGTGATTGATCTCCGCAACGCAACTTTTGCTTTCACCCGAATTCTCTTCCATCGTTACACTCTGCTGCTCGGCCTGATTCCCTTCGCACTCCGTACGGCATCGATGGCGCAGTCCTTCGATTGTTCGCAGGCAACGCCTACGAAGGGCGCGATTCATCTCTCCGCCACCTCTCGCTACAACGCGCCGGCATCGACGTTCGGGTTCGATTTCGGTACTGTTCCAGACAGCTTCACCGGAGGCTCGTGCGGTAGCACACAACCTTTCTACTTCTCAGTTGCGGCCCCGGATGGCAACTATCAGGTGACGCTCGTGTTAGGCGGCCCAGGGGCATCCACAACAACCGTGCGTGCCGAATCACGCCGCCTCTTCGTGAAGCAAATGGAAGTCTCTGCCGGAGGATCCCGTCGAGTGGTGTTCGTTGTCAACGTCCGGACACCAAACATCTTCCCTCCTGGAGAGCCGCACACAACCGGCCCCTTCCCACAGGTAAGGCTCAAGCAGCGAGAGGTTGGCGCACAGGATTGGGACGACCGACTGAGCCTCGAATTCAACGGCGATCATCCCAGCATTCGGTCTATCTCCATTCGACCTATCAATAACGTCCCTACCATTTACATCGCAGGCGACTCGACGGTCGTCGATCAAACCAAAGAGCCCTGGGCTGCGTGGGGGCAGATGCTGCCAGTCTTTTTAAACTCCAGAATCTCCGTGGCTAACGAGGCGGAGTCCGGGGAAACCATTCGCAGTTTTGTCAGCGAAGGTCGCTTGGCGAAACTTATGTCCACCATCCGCGCCGGCGACTATCTGATGATTCAGTTCGGGCACAATGATCAGAAGCCCGGCCAGGGCTATGTTCCTGCGGCGACCGATTTCAAAACCTATCTCCTTCAATACATCCGCGAAGCCCGCGCTCACGGCGCAACCCCAATCCTGGTTACACCGATGAATCGTCGCGATTTTGGCGCCGATGGCACAATTGTCCCGACGCTCGGCGATTATCCGCAAGCGATGCGTGAGGTTGCAGCGCAACAGGACGTCGATCTCATCGACCTGAATGCTCTAAGTAAAACCTTGTTTGAAGCGATGGGCGAAGCGGGGACCTTACATGCGTTTGTTCACTTTCCGGCAAATTCTTTTCCGGATCAACCAGTGGAACTGAAGGACAATACCCACTTCACTTCTTACGGTGCCTATGAGTTGGCGCGAGCCATTGTGCAGACCATTCGTGTACAGAAGCTTCCCCTCGAACGCTACCTCCGCTTGCCCCTATCACCCTTCAACCCCGCGCATCCTGACCCATTTTCGGATTGGTCACTCCCTCCCAGTCCATATTTCTCTGCGACGACTCCTTACGAGAGATGAAAGGAGCGCGCCCCTATCGTCACTAGCAATGTTGGAGGGCAGCATGGAGGTCATCTGGGCACCATTTGTCGCTCATCCGTTTGACTAACGCCATGGGACGAAAGCTTCGACACCCAGGATGCTTTGAAATGTGGGGAATTTTTGGGTTGGAACAAAATACCTAGATAATGAAAGATGCCGTGGTGTTTACCTGTAACAATAGCGTGTGAATATTCGTCAAGGATGGTTAGGTCGGATTATTCCAGCATTTCGCTACCCAACTCATGAATGCAGTGGCTACTCATTAGCTGACACACTCATCGTGATTGCAATTAAGCGTCGGAGGAAATATCTATGAAACGACCGAAACAAACGCTCGGACAACCAAAAGCTCCTACTTCTCTGCGCGGGCTTTCACTCCATATGTTGTGGAGCCTGACGGTCCTAGTCATGGCGTCAACCAGGCCAGGTTGGGGGCAATCTGTCGCCCTAAGCGGAATTGCGCATGTTGCTTTTCAAGTTCCAGATATTGCGAAGACTTCTAATTTTTATCAGAGGCTTGGATTTGAACAGGCATTCGCGTTCAGTAAGGATGGTAAGACCGTCCAAGCCTTTATCAAGATCAATGATCTTCAATTTATTGAGTTATATCCGCTAACCCGGAAGGACCCACAGGCCGGCTTCATGCATGTTTGTTTTGAAGGCTCCGACCTAGTCCAACTCAACGCGGCGTACCGACTGCGTGGATTGACACCCACGGAGGTAAGGAAAGCGCACGCCGGCAACCTGCTCTTTACCATGGTCGGCCCGGAGAACCAGAATATCGAGTACACCCAGTACTTGCCGGGCTCGCTTCATTCTCGAGATCGATCGCAACATCTCGGGAAGGATCGTCTGTCGGAGCATCTTAAAACTGTAGCCGTCAACATGCAGGATACGGCGGCCGCAGAGGCTTTTTATATCAACAAGCTCTCCTTCCACCCTGCCTCCAGCAATGATCGGAGCGACTTACTTCTGCCCGGCCCATCTGGAGAGAGCGTTCTCCTAAAGAGCCCCGATAACCGTGCCTTTCCAGATCTGATCTTTCAGGTCCACAGTATTCGACGCACGGCCAAGGACCTGAAGAGAAGAGGATTTGTATTCCGAGCTACCAGCGAAGGTGTCTACGTGACAGATCCAGACGGGACGTTGATCGAGTTTTCTTCGAAACCTAGAGAGTGAGCGCATTCGATCAGGCTGAGGCTGATCGAATGTCCAGTCAAACGCGATGGACAGAACGAGAAGTACTCGTGTTGGAGCGAGGTATCCTTACCAGACAGGCAATGGCGGTTCGCTACTGCATGAATTGGAAGGTGTAGGCGATGCCGGGATCGATGGGCTTCTGGATGATGTGCAGGTCGAGGAGTTGGTTGTAGAGGGTGGTCCAACGGGCTGGGCCAAAGTGTCCGGTCTGGATGCCTGAGGGGTCATCGCCGGTAACGTAGTGGCCTGTCTTTAGGGCGCTGTAGCTGTAGTTGGCTCAATCAGGACTGAGTGCGGGGTTGAGCTTTTCGATCATGGCATTGGCGGCGGTGGAGTCATTCATGTAATCGCGCCAGCCGCGGGTGGAAGCACGTGTGAACTTCGCGACGATGTCGGGATGGTCGTACGCAAAGGACTCCGAGGTGTAGAGAACGCGATAGGGATCATAGCCGGCGTTGCAGTTGAGTAGCATGCGGGCGGCGACGCCGGCGCTTTGGGCGAAGTAGGGTTCGGAGGTGACGAAGGCCTGCTGAATGCACTTGAGATCCTGGAGGAAGTTCGCGACGCTGAAGGTGGCAGGAATCTCATCGATATGATCGAGGTGAAATATATTGCGGATGAACTCCCACCAGGGGGAACTTGGCTTCACGGCGAGGGTGTGGCCGTCGAGGTCGGCCCAGGTGTGGATGGTTGAGTTTGCGCGGAGCATGATGCTCTGTGGGTCGTGCTGCATGGTGGCGCCTATCGCGATGATGGGTTCGTTGGCATTGGCGATGGCTTCGAGCTCGTAGTAGGTACCGAGGACATGGTTTACACGAAAGACCGGAGACATCGTTTACAGATACGGAGGTCTGAGGGCTCTTAAGCATTGGTTGAACGCAAGAAGATACGTTCATGCCTTGGAAAGAGAGTCGTA
>JAJYBU010000030.1 GCA_021778845.1 Acidobacteriota bacterium | reverse complement strand
CGAGGCCGTGGTAGGGCGAGCCTTCGAGTTCAATGCGCGCGTGCTTGTCCATGATGGACGGCGAGGGCAGGTTGTGGCGCTGGCCGATGGCGAAGTCGTTGGGGTCGTGCGCGGGCGTGACCTTGACGGCGCCGGTGCCGAACTCGGGCTGCGCCCAGTCGTCGGCGAGGATTGGGATTTTGCGGCCGGTCAGGGGAAGCTCAAGAGACTTGCCGATCAGCGCGGTGTAGCGCTCGTCGGTGGGGTTTACGGCTACGGCAACGTCGCCGAGCATGGTCTCCGGCCGCGTGGTGGCGATGACGATGGAGCCGCTGCCGTCAGAGAGCGGATAGCGAATGTGGAAGAGATGGCCGGCGCGCTCTTCGTTCTCAACTTCGAGATCGCTGACGGCAGTTTGCAGCACAGGGTCCCAGTTGACGATGTAGGCGCCGCGGTAGATGAGGCCCTGCTCGTGGAGTCGGACGAAGGCTTCCTTCACGGCTACCGAGAGCCGGTCGTCCATGGTGAAGTACTCGCGCGACCAGTCGACGCTGGCGCCGAGGCGGCGCATCTGGTCGGTAATGGCAGAGCCGTACTGCTGCTTCCAGGCCCAGACTTTTTCCGTGAAGGCCTCGCGGGTGAAGTCGGTGCGGGATTTGCCTTCGGCGGCGAGCTGGCGCTCGACCATCATCTGGGTGGCGATGCCGGCGTGGTCGGTGCCGGGAACCCATACGGCGGTGTCGCCGGACATGCGGTGCCAGCGCGTGAGAATGTCCATCTCCGTCTGGTTGAGCATGTGGCCCATGTGCAGGCGGCCAGTGACGTTGGGCGGAGGCAGCAGTTGGACGAAAGGGTTGTTGGAGGCTGCGTCTGCTGGTGTGGGGACGGAGAATATCTTCTCGTCAACCCAGAACTTCGACCACTTCTCTTCGATCAGCGACGGATCGTATGCCTTCGGTAGCTCATTGCTCATAAGTCTTAAGGGTAGCAGGAAGGCAGAGGGTAAGGAGTAGAGAGCAAGGAGTAAAGAAAAGCGAAAACGGGAGCAGCCGAAGCCGCTCCCGTCGTCACTACTCCTTCTCCTCTACGAACTGTCTCTAGAAGGGATTCAGCTTGCCGAGGCCCTTCTTGGGCTTCTTCTTGCTGGAGCTCTCGTCGTTCGAGTCGACCTTGGGCGCCTTGACCTTCGCCTTCTTGCCGTTGGCCCCGATCGGAGCGATCTGGGCGGCGGGTGTGGCGTGGCCTTCGACGTCGTTGATCTGGTCGGGGGCCGCAGCGGGCTTCTCGACCGGAGGCAGCGCCGTGCTGGCCTTCTTAGGCATGGGCAGGCCGTAGTTGGGGTCCTGAGCGCCAGTAGCGGCAGGCCGGTCGCTGGCGCCGGTTCCAGTGGCAGGTGCGCTGCCGTCTGCGCCGGGCGTCAGCACCTCAACGCCCATGCCGGTGCTGGAGTTGCCCTCAGTGGAACTTGTCGCGGGCTCGACGACGGTGACGGTCTTCGACGAGTCGTCTGCGGTTGAGGTACCGTCGGCCGGAACGTCTTCAAGCGACGGCGGAGCGGCGGCGGCCGGGGTATCGGTGGCGGCAGCGGAGGCGTCCGCATCGCTGGACCCGGCAGCGCTGGGCTGAGCTGCGGGACGCGTCTTCGCCAGATTCGGATTGAAGGCATCGCGGTACTCGGCCATCAACTCCTTCACGACGTTGGGTGCGACGGTCGGCGGCGGATCCTGCAGGGTGGGCAGGCCCATCCGCGCGGCGGTAACGGTGTCCGGAGTGTGCAGGAAGAGCAGCTCAATGCGCTTCTGCAGGTTGTACTGCGCGCGGCTGTTCTCCAGTTCCTCGCTGGAGGCGGCCTGCTCCTTGGTCGGCGTGGGGATGGGCAGGTTCATGCCGGTGAGGCGCTCTTTGGCGTCCTCCACGTGGGGTGCGGCGGAGTGATAGATTACAACCCTGCGATAATTTTCGGCGGCCTTGCCGTCATAGTCCTCGAGCAGCCTCGCCTTGGCGCCCTCAGGCACGCAGCGAACCTCGGGCGCGAGCTTCTTGGAGCAGACGGTCTGAGTACGCACCACGGCGGCCTCTGCCTCGTAGGCGTCGCCAATGCCGATCAGCACGTCATCCATATGGCTGTAGAGCGGGTAGGTGTCGACCACGGTCTGGTAGCGTGCAATGGCGGCCGGCCAGTTGGCGTGCGTGGCATAGAAGTCGCCGAGCTCGGCTTCGCGGTCGGCCAGAACCTCCTGCACCTCGCGCAGCTTCTGGCGCGCGTCGTCGAGGATCGGCTTAGGCGCGTCAGGATACTGCTTCAACATGGTGCGATACTCTTCCTCGGCGTGCGTCGCCTTGGCGTAGTCGCGGTCCGGAACGTCCATCTGCTTGAAGTAGATATCGCCAATGCGGAGCTGGGCTTCGGCGGCTTCGGGGACGTTGGGGAAGAAGGTGATGAAGTCGCGGTACTCCTGTTCGGCCTCGGTGAGCGCGGCGGTGCCGCCCTCGCGGTACCAGGCGTCGGCGACGGCGAGCTTGGCGCGCATCATGTACTGCGAGTCGGGATAGGTGTCGAGCAGAGTCTGGAGGTCAAGCCGGCCAATGTCGTAGTGGCCGGTGGCGATCTGCGCCATCGCCTTGTCATACAGTTGCTTGTCCGGCAACTGCTGATCCTTGCCGACCAGCGGGTTGTACTTGGCCTGCTTCTTGATCTCCTTCTTGGAGTCCTTGGTGACCTGGATGCGATCTTCCTTGGCCACCTTGGCATGCTTCTTCTTGCCGGCGGGCGTGTTGCTCAGAGTCGCATCCGCCTTCGCCGGGGCTGCGCTGGCGGGCGCGGTCTGGGCTGCTGGCGGTGTGGCCGGCGATGCGGGAGAGGGGTCCTGCGCGTTCAGCGCGACGGCTCCAGCCAGTAGTGCGGCGACCGCGAGGCCGACCAGAACACTGGTCCGATTACTGGGGAAAAAACTCCGAATCTTCATGCGCATCCAAAACTCCATCTGCTCTGCGGCGAGGCCGCGAACTCCATCTGCTGTGCGGCGGTGACCGCCAACTCCATCTTCCCTGCGGCGGCGTCACGAGCAACTTCTATTCTATCTGGCCAAGGCCAATGACCGCATCCGAGGGGGTGGTTTCTTCCAACCGGCCTGCTTGCGTCCGTAGCTTCGTGCGCGTTAGCCGGCGGCGCGGGCCACGCGCAGAAACTCGCGGGCATTTTCTTCGGTCTTCTGAGGTTGCCCCGGCGCAAAGATGGCAGAGCCAGCCACCAACATATCCGCTCCTGCTTCGACGACGGAGGCCACCGTATCGTGAGCAACGCCGCCATCGACCTCAATGCGGAAGTTCAGGCCAAGCTCGTGGCGCAGCCGCCGCAGGTGCGCGATGCGAGCGAGCGAGCTGGGGAGAAACTTCTGCCCGCCAAAGCCCGGATTGACGCTCATTACCAGCACATGATGCACCATCGAAAGGACTTCCGAGAGAGCTTCGACCGGCGTTGCGGGGTTCAGCACCACGCCGGCCAGCATGCCGTGGTCGGCGATGAGTTGCAGCGTGCGGTTGAGGTGGCGGCAGACTTCGACGTGGACCGAGACCATGTCGGCACCGGCCTCTGCGAAGGCCTGGATGTACTCGTCGGGGTTCTCGATCATCAGGTGGCAGTCCAGCGGCAGCCGGGTGACGGGCCGGATGGCCTTGACGACCGGCGGCCCGAAGGTGATGTTGGGAACAAAGTGGCCGTCCATCACGTCCACGTGGACGATGGTGCCGCCGCCGCGCTCGGCCGTGGCAATCTCGTCGGCGAGATGCGCGAAGTCCGCGGCGAGAATCGAAAAGGCTAGTTCTATCACTGTGCTGTCCTTCGCTGTCGAATTGACTCAAGTTTAGCAGCGCGCGGAGGGTTACTCTGCGACATCGGCCGGAGCGACATTGGCTGGAATGACGGCCTTGCGGTTCCGCGAGCGTTTGGGCAGCACGGGAACCTCACGCTCCACACCCTCGCGGCCAGCGTGGAGCATCTTCGTCTTCACCGCCTTCGCGGCTTCTCGTGCTGCTTCGCGATCGGCGGGCGGGACGGGTATTGGCGGCCCGAGCACGACGCGCGCGGCACCGTTGAGGATGCGGCGGATCGGCCACGCGGCATCTGAGTTGGGGAGAAAGACTTCGCCCTCGCGCTGCTTCTCCGGACGGTAGTACCAGCGGCGGAAGAGCGAGAGATGGTCGCAGAACGCGGCGATGTCGATGGGCGTGGTGGCGCAGGCGTTGAGGGCTTCTATCGCAGCGCGGGCACGGTCTTCCGGCGTAAGCGTGGTGGCTAAGGGTTCCGTGGAAACCCGGGTCCGAGAATCCGGACCCGGGGCACCCATATCTGCGGCGTCGCTCAAGGGGACAGGCGCGAGCATGAGGGGCTGCGCGAAGAGGCTGCTGCCGACGGCGGTCTGCTCGCGCACGGCGCGCACGCCGAGCGTCGAGAGCCGCTCGGGCCCGGCAATCTGGCCATGCTCGAAGACGAACAGGGCAGTGTCTTCCGTGTGAGCCTCATCGCTTGCTGGCGCGGCTTCCTGAAGGATGATGGCTCGGAGTTCATCGACGGGCCGCACCAGTTCGTCGGCCAGCAGAGTGGCGGCGCGAACCTTCTCCCACTGCCGGTGCAGCGCTGCGGCGGCTTCGAAGTCCATCGCCTCGCTGGCGGCCTCGCGCTGCGCCGCTACTTCGTCGAGCAGCGACTGCCCGTGCGTCATGAAGAATGCGAAGACGCGCTGGGCTTCCTGCGCGTACTGCTCGGGCGTGCAGGCCACCGGATTACCCTGCTTGCAAGGCTGCATGCACTTGTTCATCTCGCCGTAGACGCAGCCTGGATGCTCGGGGTAGGGCTCAAGATCCTCATAGCAGCGGCGCAGATGGAAGAGGTCGAGCACGGCGTCCGCGTAGCGCTCAGCTGCGGCGCGCGAGGGAAAAGGGCCGAAGCTCTCATGCAGCGATTTCCTGCTGAGGCGATTTGTCGAGTAGACGCGCGGATGCTGGTGGGACATCGTGACACGCAGGACATAGGGAGGGTGCAGACGCAGGCGGCGGCGGGCTTCGTCGGGACCGAAGGCAGAGCGTGCGGCGCGGTAGAGCAACAGCGTGGATTCGAAGTCGGAGCCAGTGCGTGTCCACTCGATGAAGCGAATGCGCGAGCGCAGATTCAGACGCTTCGACGGGACGGGCTGGCCGCTGTCGTTGAGTGCTTCCGGCGGTGCGAGCAGGCGGCGCAGGCGGCGGCGAAGATCTGCGGCGCGGGTGAGGTAGGGCTCTCCGGATTCGCCGCGTAGAGCGAAGACGCCGGGAGCGGAGGGAATCGTGCGCAACAGTTCATCGGAGTTCCCGGGCAGGAACTCGATGCGATGGTCGAATACGAAGGCCGCGCTCACAAGTTGAATTTTAGACGTTGCAGTGCAGAGCTTAGCTGCCGGCGACCGTCATGCCTTCGACGCGCAGCGTGGGCACTGCGCCGGAGCTGCGGAATTCGAGATCGTTGCCGATAGCGACGACGTTGCGGAAGATGTCCTTGAGGTTGCCGGCGATGGTGATCTGCTCGACCGGATAGGCCAACTCGCCGTTCTCGATCCATAGGCCGCTGACGCCGACCGAGTAGTCGCCGGTGACCAGGTTTACGCCGTGGCCCATCGTCTGCAACACGTACAGGCCGGAGGATACGCCGCCGATGATCTGCTCGGGCGAGAGCGCGCCGGGCTGGAGGAAGTAGTTGCCGCCACCGATGCCGGGCGCTCCCGCGAGGCCGCGCGAGGCCTTGCCCGTCGATTGCATGGAGAGCTTGCGCGCGGTGTAGGTGTTGAGCATCAGCGCCTTGAGGATGCCGCGCTCGACAACCACGGTGCGTCGCGTCGGCAGGCCGTCGCCGTCGAAGGGCGAGGTGCCGAAGCCGCCCACGCGCAGCGCTTCCCCGCTCGGCAGCGTGTGATCGAAGACCATCGTTCCGTCGTCAATCATCGTGATGTTTTCGCCGGCGACCTGCTCGCCGAGCTTGCCGGAAAACATCGAAGCATTTCGGTAGATCGAATCGCCATCGGCGGCTGCGAGCAGGTTGCCCATCAGTCCGCGCGCAATCTCCGGGGCAAAGACCACCGGGCACTGCTGCGTGGCCACGCGACGTGCGCCCAGGCGGCGGAGCGCACGCTGAGCGGCGATGCGGCCCACGTCTTCGGGGCTGTCGAGAAGCTTTGCCGTGCGCGCCGAGGAGTACCAGAAGTCGCGCTGCATCGCGCCGCTCGCATCCTGCGCGATGGGCGTGACGGAGAAGCCGCAGTAGCTGCTGCGATACTCGCCTGTGAAGCCGCGCGAGTTCACCATGATACGGTGCAGGCTGCTGGCGTCGAAGTTCGCGCCGGAGGAGTTCTGGATGCGCGTATCGTGCGCCATCGCCGCAGCCTCGCAGCGGCGCGCCATCTCGATGCGCTCGGCAGGCAGGATCGCGTCGACGTCGTTGAAGTACAGTGCGAGCGCGCTGACGTCATTGGAGCCGAAGGACTCGCGCTCGGGAAGTCCGGCAAAGGGATCAGCGCCGGTGACCCTGGCGAGTTCCACGGCGGACTCGATGATGCGCGTGACGCCCTCGGGCGAGAGGTCGCTGGTAGAGGTGCTGGCCGTGCGCTGGCCGGCTTCATCTGGCGAGTCCGCGCCCGCCGCAAAGAAGACGCGCAGGCCAAGCGCCCGGGAGCCGGACTCGGTGAGTTGTTCCACCTGGCCGAGGCGCACGTTGACGCGAAAGTCTTCGCTCTCAACCGCGACCGCCTCGGCGTCGGTTGCGCCCAGAGCCAGTGCGCGTGCGACGGCCTCCTCGGCGAGTTGCTTCAGATCGGTGGTGTGCGCTGTGTTCGTCGCCGTGCTCAATGCCGCCGCCTATGCTACAGGGTTGCCGGAGAGGCGGGTTTCGCGACCATCCGTGGCAGCATGGAAGCGCGCGCCCAGCGGGCAGTGTTCGGAGTCGCTCTTGAGCTTGTGCTCGACGTGCGAGACTGCGCCAGGAGTGTGGCGCTTGTGCAGCTTCAGCGGGCCGTGGCAATCCTTGCAGCGAAACTCCGTGTCGCCATCGAGGATCGCGTCGGCGACCGTCTTCACCTTCCAGAACGGCTCGTAACCGCCCGTGGAGCGCACGCGGCGGCGCTTGACTTCACACTCGAAAAGTTTTTCAGGAATGCTGACAACTTTGGTGGCCATAGTTTTCTTTCTTCGTGCGGTGGATGCTGCGTGAGCGGTTCTAATCCGTGTCGAAGAGCGTGTTTAGTGGCCGGTGCCGCCAACCGTCATGCGATCGAGTTTGACGGTTGGCATGCCCACCCCGACGGGAACGCTTTGGCCCGCTTTACCGCAGGTGCCAATCCCCTCGTCGAGTGCCAGGTCATTGCCTACCATCGAGACATATTTCAGCGCCTCGGGCCCATTGCCGATCAGCGTTGCTCCCTTCACCGGTGCGGTGACGACGCCGTCCTCGATGAGGTACGCCTCGCTCGCCGTGAAGACAAACTTGCCGCTGGTGATGTCCACCTGGCCACCGCCAAAGTTCACCGCGTAGAGCCCGCGCTTGACGCTCTTGATGATGTCGGCGGGAACGTCCTCGCCGTTCAGCATGTAGGTGTTGGTCATGCGCGGCATGGGGATGGACTGATAGCTTTCGCGGCGTCCGCTGCCGGTGTTGGGCATCTTCATCAACCGCGAACTGAGCTTGTCGGAGAGGTAGCCGCGCAACACACCGTCTTCAATCAGCACGGTCTCCTGCGTCGCGTTGCCCTCGTCATCCACGTTGAGCGAGCCGCGCCGGCCGGGCATGCGCCCATTGTCGACGACAGTAACTTTGGGTGACGCGACCTGCTGGCCGATCAGCCCGGCGAAGGCCGAGGTCTTCTTGCGATTGAAGTCCGCCTCCAGGCCATGCCCGACCGCCTCGTGGATGAGCACGCCGGGCCAGCCGGGGCCGAGCACGACCTCCATCTCTCCAGCCGGAGCCGCAATGGCGCCGAGTTGCAGGATGGCCGTGCGTGCCGCCTCGCGGGCGAAGTGCTCGGGGGATTTGCTGCCGGTAAAGAAGTCGAGGGTCACGCGTCCGCCGCCGCCGGATGTTCCGCGCGCGGTGTTGATCTCGTCCTTGGCAATAACCGACACGTTGAGCCGTGCGAGCGGCTGCGTGTCGCTGGCGAAGGTGCCGTCGGAGGCGGCGATGAGGATGCGGCGCAGTTCGTCGTTGATGCTGGCGCGTACCTGGGTGATGCGCGGATCGAAGTCGCGGGCCGCCTTGTTGGCGCGCTCGATGAGCTTCAGCTTGTCGGCGATCTCAGCGTCGGCGGTGACGCCAGTGACAGGGTAGAGCGAAGGTGAGGGGGCCTCGGTAAAGCCCTGCACGCGCTGGGTTTGCGGGCCGCTGGCGATGAGTGCGGCGGTACGGGCGGCCTTTAGCAGGCGCTCCGCGCTGAGGTCGTCAGTATAGGCGAAGCCGGTGCGCTCGCTGGAGAGGACGCGGATGCCGCAGCCCACGCTGATGCCCTGCGCCGCGGTCTTGACGATGCCCTCATCCATGCCGAGCGAGGTGGAGGTGACCGCCTCGAAGTACAGATCCGCAAACTCGCCCCCGGCCGAAAGCGCCTCGCCGAGACAACGCTCCAGCAGCCTCTCGGTCAGGCCGAGATGGGTCAGAAAGTAGCGTTTGTGGTCCGGAGTTTCGGAATGGAGTAGGTTTGGAGCGGCTGCCATTAACCTAATTGTAGTCTTATATCACCACTCGCTCTTAATTGTGCCGGAATGGGCGCGATCACCGGACGCTTTTTAGCGGCCGTGCGAGGGATCAGGGCTGCTGGCCAGGTCCATGTCGAGGAACACAGCGGGAAAGCCAGGAGCGTAACAGTTGCCGTCGGCAGCGTACGTCTTTGCGCAGGCCCGCGTAAGCTCCGGCCGGCGTGGCGATTGCGAGTACTGCCACGCGACCAGATTGCCGCCGGGGCTCAGCGTCAGCTCGCCGCTGGCGGAGAGTGGCCGGGCGTTGAGGGTGCAGCCGGGCGCAGGCGGGCAGGCATCCTGCGCGTCGAACATGGCGATCGGATGCAGATGGCCGGTAGTCACGTGAGAGCGGATGTCGTCGATCGTGGTGATCGTCTGGCCGGGGCCGTCGTGCACCGGCTGGCCGCTGGCGTAGACGCCCGCGCGATAGTCGCTGGCGGCGACCGCTTCGGTCCACGCGAGGAGATAAGCGGCCTGTTCGTCGAGCAGACGCCCGCCCTCCTCCTGGTCGAGGAAGAGAATCGTGTGTACGGGGAAGCCCTCGCTGCGTGCTGCGGCAATGGCGACGGCGGCGTCCTGGCGCGCGAGGCTGGCGGGCGTGCTTCCTTTCTTTTGAGCTTTCAGAATCTCGGCGTCGAGGCGTCCGTTGGCCAGCACCAGAAAGCCCCAACCCTGCTGCCGCAGCAGCGCGCGCTTGCCCTGCCACGAGTTCGCGTCTTCGCCGGGAGGATTTGTCAGCCAATACCCCACGAAGGCGAAGGTGCGGTGCATGGCGGCCATCACGGCATCGCCCGGATAGTCGTTGCTGTCGAAGCCGCGATAGCCTCCGGCGACGGCCCCAACAGACGGATCAGGCACAGGGGAATGCGTTACCGCTGGCTCGGCGGAGGGCTGTGCGAGTTGGTTGGGGGCTGCAGAACTTGTCGCGCCGCTGCCGCGTGAGCAGCCGCCTGCGGCCAGAGTGGCAAGCCCCAGAGTCAGGCCCAGCCCGAAACTCAGAACCGCACGTTGCATAGTCTTGGCCCTCAACCTCAGCTTACATCGTCGCTGCTGCCGGAGATAAGCTGGGGGCGATTGAGCCAGACGTATTGTCTTCGGTCTACAATACTGTGACGCAAACGGCCACGCTTCACCGGCTCTACTTCCAATCAAGGACATGCACGATGGCACCCGTGATCGACCCACGTTATCCGATTGGCAAATTCACGCCTCCCGCAACGATCTCGCCAGTGGACCGCCGAACGGCGATTCTCCACATCGAACAGATGCCGGAGTTGCTGCGAAGCGCCGTGCGCGATCTCGACACGATCCAATTGAACACGCCATATCGCGAAGGTGGATGGACAGTGAAGCAGGTGGTGCATCATCTCGCGGACTCGCATGCGACGGCGTTTCATCGCCTGCGCCGCGCCCTCACCGAGGACTGGCCCGTAGTCTACGGCTACAACGAAAAGGCCTTCGCCACCCTGCCCGACGCCATTGCTCCGGCGGAGTGGTCGGTGGAGTTGATTGAGGCTGTGCATGCGCGCTGGGTACTGGTGCTGCATGCGCTCACCGAGACACAGTGGAAACGTGGTTTCAAGCATGTGGAGCGCGGCCCGACGACGATTGAAGCGGCGACCTTGCTCTACGGCTGGCATTCGCGGCATCACCTGGCGCACATCACGCATCTGCGCGCGCGCAAGGGCTGGTAGCCAGCGTGCCGCTTCCGCAGTCCGCCGAGATTCACCTGGCCACGACTCCCGAGTCCATCGCCCGCTGCTTCGCGGTGATGCATGAGCTGCGGACGGGGCTCTCCAGCGCAGAGGAGTTCGTCGCACGCGTGCAACAGCAACAGGCTGAAGGTTTCCAATTGGCCTATCTGGAGCGCGAGGGCGAGGTGGTCACCGTCACCGGATTTCGCGTGCAGCACATGCTGGCGACCGGGCTGACGATGTACGTCGACGACCTCGTCACCGGCGACGCTTTTCGCTCGCAGGGCAACGGCAAAATCATGTTGGACTGGCTGATCGAGCAGGCTCGGGAGCAAGGTTGCGATATGTTTTCGCTCGACTCCGGCACGCAGCGGCGCGACGCCCACGCCTTCTATCTTCGCGAACGCATGCGCATCTCGAGCTTCCACTTCGCGCTGCCGCTGAAGTAGGCGATTCCACTACAGCGGCGATGGTGCTACCCTTCGAATCATGCCGCCGCCCCGAGCTTCTTCCGCGGATCAGTCAGCCTCGCAGCCGAACGCTGCGCATGCGTCTGCCCAGACTCCTGCCCACATCGCCACGCAGATTGAGGCGTTCCTCGCCGACCACCCTGAGGCCGCTGTACTTGAAGACGGCAAGGTCGTCTTCGACCTGCGCTCGGCGAAGGCTTCGCTCAGCACCGAGCACAACCGCTGCACGCTGCACCTGTGGAGCGAAGAGCGCAACCTGGTGCGGCAGATCGTCTCCGCAACCGAGCGTGCGGGCTCGTTGCGGCTCGCAACGCAGCGCTTCGGTCATGCGCAAACGAAATTACTCGAGCTGGTCGCATCGCGCGAGCGACGAACGCCGACCACGCGTGAGACTGCGCGCCAACGCTACGTGCACACGCTTGAGCGCGTGCTGAGGCGTGTCTTCGCAGATTGGACCTGCGAAGGCTTTCGCACCGCGATGGATCTGGAGCGTAGCTTCGGCCCGGCGTACACGCGCGGTTCGCTGGTGCGCGGCAATGCAGCGTGGGCCGTCATCGGCGTCAACGAGCAGGAGAGCGCGACGGTCATCGACGGCATTCTCACGCTGGGGATTCTGTGGCTGCACCACTGCCGCGAGCACTCCGGCGGCCGGCGTTTATATCAGGGCTTGAAGGTCGTCGTACCGCGCGGATCGGCGCAGCTTACGCTCTCGCGCATGGCGTGGCTGCATGAGGATGCGGCGCAGTGGGAGCTCTGGGAGTTCGAGCAGAGCAGCGAGGAACTCACGCAGCGCGACCCCACCGATCAAGGCAATCTGCGCACACGGCTGGTGCATCTGCCCGACGAGCACGCAGCGCGCGAACGCTTCGCCGCAGGCATTGAACAGGTGATGCAACTGGTGCCTCGCGATGAGCAGCATCGTGTGGAGCAGCGCCTGCGCAACACCGCCGAGCTTGCCTTTCTGCTGCACGGCATGGAGTTTGCGCGCGTGCGCATAGGGCTCGTGCCGAACAGTTTCGCGCAGACGCTCGAGATCACCGCAGGCACCGGAGCGAACGAGACGCCGCTCACCGAAGGCAATCGCGCGCGGCTCGCGGAGACGATCGCGGAACTCTTCGCGCGTCGTCGTGCTGCGGAACCTTCGGGCGTCTTCGCGCGCCGAGGAGCCTCGCCTGCGCGCAGGATTGGTGCGCCTTCGACATCGCCTGCGCATGCGCGGATGCAGACGCGAGCGCGTCATGGCATGGGCCCGGCAACGCAGGACCCGCTGTACCGCGCAGCGCCCGAGCGCTGGCTGGAGTCGATGCTGCGCCGCGATCTGGCGCCGCTCACGCGCAGTCTCGCTCCGCCGACACAGCTTCCTTTGCGGCGAACGGTGGAGTCCTTCGCGAATGAGCGCGATCCGGACACCATCGGCAACCGCGCCGACGCTACCGAGGCGCGTGCGCAAGAGGTGGATGGAAATCGCCTCGACGCCGATGCCTACGAGAGCCGCGTTATTCCGCGCCTCGATCCGCACCACGTCTACTCGCAGGTTGCCGCGATCGCCGGCGCCAGCGATCATGGGCTGCTCGATCTTCTCGGCGTCACTGCGGATGGCCGGCTCGCTGTGATCGAGTTGAAGGTGGAGGACGATCTGCACCTCGCTCTGCAGGGCCTTGATTACTGGATTCGCGTGCGTCAGCATCACCTGCAGACGGCCGACGCGACGACTGGCCTGGGCGAGTTTCAGCGGCATGGATACTTTTGCGGTGTCGAGCTTTCGCCGTTGCCGCCGCGGCTGTATCTGGTTGCTCCGTCGCTGTACATCCATCCTGCTACGGAGACGATTTTGCGCTATCTCTCGCCGCGCGTGGAGTGGAATCTGCTCGCGCTCGACGAGCGCTGGAGGCAGCAGATTCGCGTGGTCTGGCGCAAGCAGAGCGGCCGCTAATCAACTGTGCATCGCGGGGCATGTTGCTGCCATCCAAGAAAGCGAAGGAGATTTACGATGGCAACTGCAACAGTGGCATCGAAGACATTCAAGCTGGGTGGAGAGCTGGAGATTCATCGCCTGGGCTACGGCGCGATGCGCATCACCGGCAAGGGAATATGGGGAGAACCAGCGGATCGAGAGAGCGCGAAGAAGGTTCTGCGGCGCGCGGTCGAACTGGGCGTGGACTTCATCGACACCGCTGACAGCTACGGCCCAGCGGTGAGCGAGCCCTTGATCGGCGAAGCTCTCGCGCCCTATGCGAAGGGCACGGTGATTGCGACCAAGGGTGGGCTCACGCGGCAGGGGCCGGATCGCTGGCTGCCCGTTGGGCGTCCCGAATATTTGACGCAGCAGGTGGAGATGAGCCTGCGCTGGCTCAAACGCGATCGGCTCGACCTCTGGCAGTTGCATCGCATCGATCCGAAGGTGCCCGTGGAAGAGTCGCTGGGCGCGATTAAGACGCTGCAGACGGCAGGCAAGATTCGCTTCGTCGGGCTGAGCGAGGTCTCGGTTGCGCAGATTGAGCAGGCCCGCAAGGTCATCGACATCGTCAGCGTGCAGAACGAGTACAACCTCGGCAATCGCAAGAGCGAAGCCGTGCTCGAGTATTGCGAACGCGAAGGCATCGCGTTCATCCCGTGGTTTCCTGTGGCGGCGGGCAAGTTGGCGCAGCCGGGCGGCAAACTCGATGAGCTTGCGAAAAAGCATGCGGTAACGGTCTCGCAACTCTCGCTGGCGTGGCTGCTGCATCGCTCGCGGGTGATGCTGCCGATCCCGGGTACGTCGTCGGTGGAGCATTTGGAACAGAATCTGAAGGCCGCCGATGTGACGCTGAACGACACCGAGATGCAGGAGCTGGAGGTCGCGGCGAAGTAGGATTCGCCGCGGCAGAATACTTCCCCATCATGGGTTGCGTTCGCAGCACGACTGCGGTCATCGAAGCGCTCAGCGGCGCCTGGCAGGCTGCTGCTGAGCGCTTATCCCATCCATGCGGGCGTTGCGTCAAGCTCCGCGTCCGGCTCTATCGCCGCCTTGGGCGCGATTCCATCTTGCGACGCATCGCGCCGGGTGAAGAACGCCTCGACCTTGTCGATCACCTGAGCGCCACGTTTGGCTTCGAAGATCTCGCGGCGCAGCGTGGCGCCGCCCGGAACGCCGTGTGTGAACCAGCTTGCAAACTGTTTCATGCGTCCAATGGCGTCGCGCTGCGCACTCTCGTGGTTGCGCTTCAGCCGCTTCTCCAGGTCGCTCTCGGCGGGGCCCAGCACCTCGGGATGCTCGGCGACCTCGGCCATCAGGCGTTCAAAGTAGTCGCGGATCATGCGATAGCGGTCCATGTCCGTGGGTCTGTCATAGACGCCGACGCCGGTGGCCTGCTTGCTCGCCGTGTACTGCGCAATCTGCCGAAAGATCCAGGGGTTCGCCGGTGCAGCACGGCCAATCATTACCGCATCGCAGCCGGTGGCTTCGATCATCGCAGCCGCATCTTCGGGCGTGCGGACGTCGCCGTTGCCGATGACGGGAACGCTGACCGCATCTTTGACTGCGGCAATCCACTCCCAGCGAGCGTCGCCGGCGTAGCCCTGTTCGCGCGTGCGTGCGTGCAGCGCAACGGCGTTCAGGCCGCAGTCTTCGGCCATCTTCGCCAACTCCACGCACACGATGTTGGTGTCGCTCCAGCCCATCCGAAACTTCACGGTGAAGGGAATAGAGACGGCCCTGCGAACCTCCTCAAAGATCTCGCGGATGCGCGGCAGATCGCGCAGCAGGCCGCTGCCGCCGTTGCAGGAGACGACGCGCTTGGCCGGGCAGCCCAGGTTCAGATCGACGAGATCGAAGCCTGCATCCTGGCAGATGCGCGCGGAGTCGGCCAGCGTGGCCGGGTTTGACCCGAAGAGTTGCGCCGAGATCGGATGCTCGTCCTCGTAGTAGGTGAGGTAGCGCTTGCGCTTGGTCTCGCGCATGCGGCTCAGCCCGTCGGCCGAGGTGAACTCCGTCATGATGAGCCCGCAGCCCGAGACCTCGTTGCTCGTCGTGCGGTCCACGTCGGCTATCTCCGCCGGATTCGCGAACATCGACGCATTCTTGATGAAGCGCCGGAAGACCGTGTCGGTGACGCCGGCCATGGGAGCGAGCACGGTCGCGGGCGCAATGCGCACTCCGCCAATGCGCATCTCCGCAGGCACGCGAGCCTCATGCGGCATCGTGCGCGGTGTCGCGAGCGCGTTGGCAGGGTCCGTATTTTCCCAGTTCTTTTTCATGTACGTGTCGCGTTCCAAGGGGCTGACGATCTGTCCGGCGGTGCAGGAGTTTGTGTGCAACAAGAAAGGCCTCCGCGCATCGCAGAGGCCTCTCGGTTAGGGGATTCGCGAGAGTTATTTCGCGTCGTTGGCGGCGATCGCGGCCTTCTTGGCGTCGGTCGCGGCGAACTTGCGGCGGAAGCGCTCGATACGCCCGGCGGTGTCGACCAGCTTCTGCTTGCCGGTGAAGAACGGGTGGCAGGCCGAGCAGATTTCGACCACGATCGCGCCCTTGTGGGTGGAGCGTGTGTCGAACTGGTTGCCGCAGGCGCACTTCACATGCGTCTCTTCGTAGTGGGGATGAATTCCTGTCTTTGGCATCGTGTTTCTTTCTAGCATTCCCGCCGCAGAACGGTTCGCTTGCATCGGCCACTGTGCGGAGTGGTTTCGTACACCACGGTCGCGGGCTCGATACATCGAGGTTCCTGTCGCGCTGCGAGCTTGGGCCCCGACTCCCGGGGCTTCAGGCGCTTCTCCTAGTTTACCACCGACCGGCCAAAAGCCCATGACCACTGACCGGCTAAAGCCGCGTGAACCCGCGCCAATCTGGCGGACAGCGGTTTAGCACAGTCCCGGCCTGATTCTCACAGGAGCGGCCCGGCCCGCGACGCTGCGATACTAGGGGCATGCCCGAAGTTTGTCCCATCTGTGAAGGTGCTGGTCTGCGTTTGGTGGAGCGTGCCGACGGAACGCGCGTCGCGACCGCCTGCGAGTGCCGTATCGCCCGGCGTTCGGCACGCATGATTGAGCAGGCGCGCATCCCGCAGCGCTACGCCCACTGCACGCTCGACAGTTACGACACCCAGTTCCCATCCTCCAATCGGACCCTGACGGCGGCGCTTGTGCAGGCCCGCAGCTTCGTGAAGGCCTATCCGTTCGGAACCGATGGCAACGGCCTGCTGCTGACCGGATCCATCGGGGTCGGAAAGACGCATCTCGCCGTTGGGATGCTTCAGGCACTCGTTTCTGAGCGGGGCGCGAAGGGCCTCTTCTTTGACTACCGCGATCTGCTCAAGCAGGTGCAGAACAGTTATAACCGCAGCGTCGATGTGACCGAGCTTGAGATTCTGCAACCAGTCTTCGATGCTGAAGTGCTGGTGCTCGACGAGTTGGGCGCCTCCAAGCCGACGGATTGGGTGTGGGACACCGTCGCGCACATCCTGAACACGCGCTACAACGACCGCCGCACCACGATCATCACCACCAACTACTCCAATCTGGCACCGCTCGCAGCCGACGCCAGCGGTCCGCGCGCAGCCATCCGCGAGGAAACCCTGGGCGACCGCATCGGAGAGCGCATGCGTTCCCGGCTGCAGGAGATGTGCGTCGTCGTCGAGATGAGCGGGGAAGACTTCCGCCAGAAGGTCAAGCGAGCGACCTTCGCGTAATGAGAGATTTGGCGCTGCTTCCGCCCTTATGACTCCAGCTACAGCCGACCGGCAGGTATAGAATCGGCAATCATGCAGCCGCTTGAATCCAACCCGTCGCCGAACTCGTCGCCCACGCCCCTGTTTACCGATCCGCTTCCTAAGCGTGCCTTCCCCACGACCGCGGTGGCAATTGCAGCCGTCGCGGTGGCGATCCTGGTCACGCTGCTGGTGCTGATGAGCCGGCGGCACGAGGCCACGCCGCCGCCCAACACGCTGTTACCGGCAGCAGCCTATGCTCCGAACCTTGTGCTCACCGACGTCCACATGAGCGAATCGTCGAGCATGTCCGGCGGCAAGCTGCTGTATGTCGAAGGTCACATCGCCAACCGCGGGACGGCCACGGTGACGGGAGTTACGGTGCAGGTCGTCTTCTCCAATGACGTCAAAATGCCGCCGCAGATGGAAGCCGGGCCGCTCAACCTCATCTACATGCGCCAGCCGTACGTGGACACGCGCCCGGTCAGCGCGTCGCCGCTGGCACCCGGCGCTGAGGCCGACTTCCGTCTTGCCTTCGACGACGTCAACGACAGTTGGAACCAGCAGATGCCGCAGATTCGCATCACGCAGGTCGCGACGCGCTAGCGCGCAGAGGCTCCGCAAGCCTTCAGTGGCAATCCGCTACCGCTAGCGATGCGCAGCCGTGTGGATGGCCAGCAGTCGCTCCAGCGTTGGCCGCAGCAGGTTGAGATGCAGCGCGTTCGCTCCATCCGACTTTGCCTCGGCTGGATTGTCGTGGACCTCCAGAAAGATGCCGTCGATCCCGGCGGCGACGGCAGCGCGCGCGAGCACCGGGATGAACTCCGGCTGGCCGCCTGAGACCCCGTTGCCTGCGCTCGGCGTCTGCACGGAGTGCGTCCCATCAAAGATCACCGGCGCAAACTCCCGCATGATCGGCAGCGAGCGCATGTCGACGACCAGGTTGTTGTAGCCGAAGCTGGCGCCGCGCTCGGTGAGCGAGATGCGCGGATCGACGGAGCTCAGGCTGCTGGCGTCGCGGATCTTCTCCACCGCGTGGAGCATGTCCCAGGGGGCAACAAACTGGCCCTTTTTGACGTTGATGGCGCGGCCTGTCTGCGCAGCGGCGATCAACAGATCGGTCTGACGGCAGAGGAAGGCCGGAATCTGCAGCATCGCATCGACCGAGCCCAGAGCATCGCTCACACTGGAACATTGCTCAGGCGTGTGGACGTCGGTGAGCACCGGCAGCCCGTTGCTCTCGCCGATCGCCCGCAGGATGCGGCAGCCCTCAGCGAGGCCAGGCCCGCGGAAGCTGCGGATGGACGTGCGGTTAGCCTTGTCGTAGCTGGCCTTGAAGATATACGGCACGCCCAGATCGGAGGTGATGCGCTGGATCGCGTCGGCCAGCTTGCGGGCGTGTGGTTCGGACTCGATGACGCAGGGGCCGGCGATGAGGAATAGCGAACCGCTGCCCACCGTAATGCCGCCCAGGCTGAAGCTTGAAGAATGAGGCATGGTTCTAGGATAGCTGACAGCCGATATCCGATGGCTCGATGCAGCCGGTAGAAAGAGAAACGCCCGGCCATTGGCCGGGCGTTTCTGCTGCGCATTTCTTGTGAGGTTAGGGCTGAACCGACTGCAGGGCGTGGGCTCCGTTGGGAACAGTGACCAGGCAGATCGGCTGGCTGACCGAGGGGAAGAAGGAGTTTGCGACCGCCGAGACCTGACCGGTGTTGGGACTCAGTTGGCCACCCGAAATAGAAGCATTCAGGTAATCGGAGGTATAGAGGTAGATGCCAAGCTCCGATTCCACGGTGACGCAGGTGGGTGCCGTCGTCGTGCTGAAGTTGGAGCCAGCCGAGGCACCCAGCGAGCCATTCGCCAGATTCAGCGTGTAGGAACTCACCGTAGCAGAGTTGTAGTTTGCCACGTAGACATACTGGTCGCGCGGCTCGATGGTGATCGAGACCGGATACTGCCCGGTGGCGTAGGGGCTCGAGACCAGCGGATAAAGCGCGCCTGAGGTGGCATTCGCGATCTGGAAGCCGAAGACCTCGTTCTGCTGCTTGTCCGTCATGTAGACGTACTTGCCAGTCAGGTCGACGATAAGGCTGCTGGGCGAGTTGCCGGCGCTGAAGCCCCCGTTCGTTGGGCCCGGAATCGCCACCAGGCTGCCGTCCTTGGGGTTCTCCACGAAGCCCAGGATGATCCCGGCAGTGGCCACTGGCGAGTTCACTGGAATCACCGCGTCCGCTACATACAGGAAGGTGTTGGTATAGCCATTGTTCGCGGTTCCGGCGGAGCCGACAATGATGCAGTTGGGGCTGGTGAGGCCGGTCACGGAAGCGGGCAGCGCCGGTGTTGCGGTGCAGGTGGGCACCGAGGTAGCGATGGCAACCGGGTTATTGCCCACGTTGGTGTTGGCAGGGGTTCCCAGCGTTCCATCCGCGTTGATCGGGTAAATCGTAATGCCGCCAGGCCCCGGAGACACGGGCGAGAAGCCTCCCTGGTAGGTATAGGTCACGTACAGGTGAGTGCCCGTGGAGTCAATGGCCGCGGCCGTCGGGTAGGTTGCATTTCCATAAAGACTGGGCGTGGCCAGCCCGTAGAGCTTGCCGTCCGTGCCCACCGACATCACCTCGACGTTGGCATTCTGGCTTCCGCCAATGACGTAGATCGTCTTGCCATTGGGCGCGGCAACCACCGTCACCGGGTTCGTCAGGTTGGTTGGGAACGGCGAGCCGTTGATCTGCGTCAGGACGCCGCTCTGGTAGTCGACCGTATACGCACTGACCTGGCCGGTGCTGTTGGACACAGCGTAGAGGTAATCCGCCGTGTAGTCGTAGGTGCAAGCCGTGGTGCCAAACCCAACTGCCAAGGAGAGTGCCGCCGCCTTGGCAATGCGGTTGATTGTGTTGAACTTCATGCGCTTCCCTTACATCGGGCGTCGAGATCGGCCCGTCTTTGAATGCCAGCCCGAGGGCCGGAGAGTGAAATCTGCCGGCAGAGCCCCGAGAGGCCCTGCCGGGAAGTCGCTAATCCTTAGGAGACGGCGCCGCTGATGATCAGACAGCTTGCTTGTCCCGTCGCCGTGAACGTTGAACCCTTCGTTAGATTCGTGAGTTCTCCCGTTCCCGGGTTGATCTGATAACCCGTCACCGTTCCAGCAAGATAATTGGAGGTGTAGATGTACTGGTTGGTCGGATCCTCAACAATGCACGTTGGCCCTGAGCCGACCGGATACGGCGCCCCGAGAACCGGCGTCAACTCCTGGTTGCTCGAGTTGATAGCCAGAGCAGAGACCGAGCTGTACGGAGTCGTGACCAGGGTGCTCGACGTTGAAGTATTGACGATATACAGATACTTGTTCGTGCTGTCGAGCATCGTATACGTCGGGTTGGACGTCCCCGGGAAGAAGTTGGCGCTATTCAGCACCGTCGTACCCCCATTGAGTGCCGACAGGCCGCAGGTACCGCTGGCCTGGTAGCCATACAGGACGCTGTTCGCTCCGTCGGTCAGGAACACGTAGCTCCCCCCGCCGTTGATCGAATTGATCTTCGTCGCATTTCCAGCCACCTCGTTGATCGGGATGTTCCCGGTCGTCGTGAAGCCCAACTGACCGCCACTGCCGATCGAGAAGGGGGTGATCGTCTCCAGCCCATTGGTGGTACCGCTGTTGACTGTGTAGAGGCAGCCGCCCAGCGACTTCGCCATGATCGGTGCCGGACCGACTTCCCAGAACGGCGTATTCACACCATTCTTCTGCGTCTGCGAGTTGGTCACCAGCGTCAGGCGGCCCGTGTTCGGATCGGTCGAAAACACCGTGATCGAGCCGTTCCCGTCGGAGTTGGCCGCATCGTAGAGGTTCGTATTCGTATTAAGGCCGGGGGAATACTTGTCCACCACATAGAGATAGCTGCCGCTGGAGTCCATCTGGGCCCACATGGAGTAATATCCCTGGCTCTGGTAGGACTGCTGGAAGACGATCGTGCCGTCACCGCCCACGCTGTAGAGCGCAATGCTTTGCCCGATGTTGTGCGCGGTTCCGCAACCGGAGGTCGGGCAGACGCCCTGATTGATGATGTACAGGTACCTGCCGCCCGACTTGAGCACCAGCGAGACCGGCACCGATCCATTGCTGGAGAACGGTGCATTCGGGACCTCGGTCAGATTGCCCGAGTACTCATCCACCTTGAATCCCATGACCTGGTTATATTCCTGTCCTAACACCCACATGTACCCGACGGTGCCACCACCGCAGGCAGTCATGCCAAGACCCAATGCCAACGACGCGAACAAGGCCATCGACCAACGGCCAACAAAACTCAACTTCATGCGCTTCCTTCATCACCCGTCCGGGATCAGCCGACATGGCTTGTGCGAACGGGGAAACCTGTATCAGGGGGAGTACAAACCTTGACCTGATTGTAGAAGGTAGAGCGACTTTACGCCAATTTTCGTTGCATTCATTTCAACTTCCGGCCAGATTCTTTGCGGCCAGCCATCCTGCTGACGTTCGCGGGAATCCCCTGAGTACTCAACCCGGGTTGCGATTTAAGACCCGGCCGCGGTCATCCTGTGCTAGACAGAATCTCGCATGTCTACCGCAGGTGCTGCCCTCCCAGCCAGCGCCATCCAGAAAAACGCCCCGGACCGAAGTCCGGGGCGCATGTTTGCAGATTTGCTCCTATCGCCTACCAGGTGCGGCAACCGCCGCTGGCAGGCATCATCGGCTGGCCAGCCTTGCAGCCAAACGCTTTGCCGAACTCGTCGAAGTTCTGCACGCTGCCGTTGGCGCGCCAGCGTCCGGGGCTGTGCGGGTCAACCTTCGCGGACACGCGCGCCGACTGCTCCGTCTGGTTCTGGCACCACACCTGCCCGAAGGAGATGAAGAACCGCTGCGCAGGCGTAAAGCCATCGCGCTTGCCGTCCACATAGCCTGGTTCAGCCGCGGCTCCCCCCTTGGCCAGCGTGGCCATCAGCGCCTGGTAGGCGATGCGCAGCCCGCCGTTGTCGGCCGTGTTTTCGCCCAGCGTCAGATGCCCGTTCAGGTTCTGTCCCGGAGCTGCCTCGAAGCCGTCGTACTCCTTCGCGGTGCACTCGGTGCGCTCCTTGAACTTGGCCAGATCCTCCGGCGTCCACCAGGGCTTCACGTTGCCGTGCAGGTCGTACTTGGAGCCCTGGTCGTCGAAGCCATGCGTCATCTCGTGGCCAATCACCACGCCGATGCCGCCGAAGTTTACCGCCGGGTCCATCGCGTTGCTATAGAACGGCGGCTGCAGAATCCCGGCAGGGAAGTTGATGTTGTTCTGTGCCGGATTGTAGTAGGCGTTCACTGTGGGCGGCGTCATGCCCCACTCCGTCGGATCGACAGGCTTGCCGAACTTGTCGAGCTCGCGCTTGCGTTCGAACCAGTCCGCGCGTTCCGCATTGCCCAGAAGGTCGTCGCGCTTCACCACCACGCTGGAGTAGTCCCTCCAGTGCGCCGGGTAGCCGATCTTGTCGGTGATCGCGTTCAGTTTGTCCAGCGCCTGCGCCTTGGTTGCGTCGCTCATCCACGGCAGCGTCTTCAGGTCGGCGGCCATCGCGGCCTCCAGCGCGTGCACCAGTTTCTCCATGTTGGCCTTGGCGCTGGGCGGGAAGTTCTGCTTCACCCAGTCCTGTCCAACGGCTTCGCCGAGCGCTCCATCGGTCAGCCGCGTGCACCGCTTCCAGCGCGGCTGTTCTTCCTTCTGTCCCTGCAGCGTCGCGGAGAAGAACGCAAAGTTCTCATCCTCAAACGGCTTCGAGAGCAGCGGAGCCGCAGCATGCAGCGCGTGCCACCGCAGGTAGCTCTTGATCGCCTGCAGCGGCTCGGTGCTGAGCACCGTATTCACGGTCGTCACATACCCCGGGCTGGCCACGTCGATGTCCTTCACCTGCCCCATGCCGATGCCGTCCAGGTACGTCTGCCAGTCGTAGTCCGGGCTCATCTGCTGCAACGCCACGACCGTCATCATGTGGTAGCGCTTGTCCGGGTCGCGCATGGTGACGCGGTCCATCGACCCTTTGGCCAGTGCGGTCTCAATCCGCATCACGTCGTCGGCTTCGGCGATCGCCTTGTCCCCGGTATCTCCCAGCAGCGTGAACATCTTCACCATGTGGTCCAGATATTGCGTGCGGATCGTCACATAGCGCGCGTCCGGGTTCAGGTAGTAGTCGCGGTCAGGCAGCGTCAGGCCGCCCTGGTTGGTCGCTGCAATCTGCTGCGAGCTGTCCTTCTGGTCCTGGGTCACGCCGACGACGAAGAACCCGCCGACCCCGCGCTTGATCTGCCTGGCGTTGAACGCCGCCAGGTCCTTATTGCTGCTCAGGCCGGCGATCGCCTCCATCTCCGGCTCCAGCGGCCGCGCTCCCAGTTTGTCCACCTCGGTCGTATTCATGCACGCGGCAAAGAAGTCGCCGTACTGCTTCTGCAGTGCCGATTTCGGAGCATCGGCAGCGGCCTTCAACTCCGTATACAGCAGATAATTGTTCCTCTCGGCCAGCTCATTGAATCGTCCCCATCTCACCTGATCGGCTGGGATCGGGTGGTTCTTCATCCAGTTGCCGCAAGCGTACTGGTAGAAGTCGGTGCACGGGTCGGCGCTCTTGTCGATCGCCGAGAGATCGAAGATCACCGGCTTCCCGGGCGCTGCGGTCGGGCCATTATCGGACGGCGAGGTAAAGGTCTGTGCCATACAAAGCGGTGCGGCCAGAGCCAGCAGGGCAGTGGATATCAGAGTGCGCATGGGTCTCCTTGCGTGTTGAAAGTGAATCACGTTGTCGCAGCCAGCATAGGGCACAGCCCCGTGGCAGCGAAAGCGCTCATCGGTCAGTCGATGACACACCGACGCATGGAGCGCGGAGAAAGTTTCTGCGGAACTTCAGCCCAACCGGTCATCGCCTGCTGCCGGTAGCGTCCTGCCCTAAAAAATCTTCAGGCGGATCACCAGATACTTCTTCGGGTTCTTGCGGATATCTCCCACCAGTCCATTGCTCGAGGCCAGCAGCGTGTTCAGGTTGGTGTATGCCGTCTCGTCGGTGGCCAGCTTGCCGAACGTTCCCTTGCCCGCATTCACGTTGCTCAGCAGCTCATTCAACTGCGTGACCGTATTGTCCAGCTTGCGCGCAAACTCCGGGTCTTTGGCCATCAGGCCCACAGCTCCCTTGCCGGCATCCGCCTCCGCCAGCAGCGAGTCGGCATGTTTCACCGTCGAGTTCAGGTTGTTATAGAGCGAATCGTCCTTCAGCAGCTTGCCCGCCGTGCCTTTGCCGTCATCCAGCGCCGTTGTAATCGCGTCCAGCTTGGATGCCGTATCGTTCAGCCGGTCATAGAGTTCGTCGTCGTGCAGCAGCTTGCCCATCGAACCCTTGCCATTGTTCAGGTTCCGCGTCAGCGTCTGCAACTGCGCGACCGTGGCCTGTGCCTGCTGATAAAGCCGCGGGTCCTTGATGAACCTGCCCACCGTGCCGCTCCCGTTGTCGATGCTGGTCGTAATGCTGTCAATTTTCGTCAGGATGATATTAAGGCTCTCGATCGTGCCTTCACTGGCCTTGACCACGTCGTCCAGGTTGGGTGTCTGCTGCGTCTGCAACTCGTCGCCGGTTTGCAGCAGCGGCCCCACCGCCGTCCGGCTGTTGATGTCCACAATCGTATCGCCCAGCACGCCCACCGTAGACAGCGAAGCCTTCGAATCGGTATGCAGACTGCTGCGGAACCTGGGATCGAGCTTCAACTCCACCTTCACCGGCGTCAGCCTGCGGTCCGGATCCGTGCACACCGTCACGGATTTCACCTCGCCGATCGTCACGCCTTCCAGCCCCACCGCGGCTCCCACCTTCAGCCCGTTGGAGTTCGCAAAGTACGCCGTGACGTAGATCTTGTGGCTGAACACGCTCAGACCCGAACTGCCGGTCATCAAAAACAGCAACGTACTCAGTAGCGCGATCGACGCCAACACGATCAGCCCAACCTTCAGCTGTGACCATTTGACTTCCTGCTGGCTGGGCATCAAACTCCTCGAAGATCTCCCGTCAGGGACAGCAACGCAGACCACTCACGCTGATCCCTCCATCGTATCAGCGCCCGGCCCTTCATCCCGCAGGTGATCTCTCATTTGGATGCAGCAGCCGGTTGCGGCGATGCTGGTTCTAGTCTTCCGCGACCACCACGGCAATCGACAAGCCCTGTGAATGTGCCAGACTCAGTGAGATCCGCCGTATCCCCAGCCCTTCGGCGACCGCGGCCGCGCGTCCGCTCAGGTGCAACTCCGGCCGCTGCCCGGGCAGGCGCCGAACATCGAACTCCCGCCAGCTCACCCCGCGGCTGATGCCGGTACCCAGCGCCTTCGCACCGGCCTCTTTCGCGGCAAAACGAGCCGCCAGGCTCTCCGCGGCATTCTTCTTGCGCTGGCAGTAGGCAATCTCCCCCGGCGTATAGATGCGCCGCAGAAATGCATCGCCAAACCGCTCCACACTGCGCGCAATCCGCTCAATCTCGATCAGGTCCGTGCCGAGTCCAATGACCAATTCGCCACTCTCCATTGCTCTTGTGCGTTGCTCTGAGTGTACCCGCGCGACAATATCGGGCAGAATTCCCTCCAAATGCCCTGCGTCGCAGCGTGCGACACTTCTCAAGTCTTTCACTGTCGCTCCGATAACTGATTGGAAGCGAGTTCCCACAATGGATCCCAAGGCTCTCAATAAAACGATCCCCGATCCTCTGGCCACCGAGATGCCAACCGTAGAGCTGCGCGGCCACACCTTCGAGGCTCACCGCGAGGTCCTTCCCACCCTGCTCGACTCCATGGCCGCCTGCGGCTGCTGGCTGCTTGAGCAGCGCGTCCTCTCTCCCACCGCCACCGAGCTCAGCTTCGAGATTCAGCTTCGCTCCGTCTTCGAGCTCTACAGCGGCCTGCTCGCCTCCGGCGTCGATCTCTCCCGCGACAGCCACACCCGCATGAAGAGCCTGTGTACCGTGCGCGACCATAACCCGCACCACGCCCGGCGTCGCCGCATCATCACCGTCCGCCTTGAGCTGATCTTTATGGAGGATGCCGATTCCTCCCCTCCCCTGGCCCGGATCGCCACCGGCCTCGCCTGAGCCTCCCAGAAGACGCCTCCCGCCGCCTCGCCGCTGCTATAGACTTAGAAGGTCTATGCAAGCAATCATCCCAGCGGACGTCCTCAGCCCAACCACTCCCACCGTCCCGGCCGGGCACATCATCTCTGCCCGGCACCTCGGCAAAGTTTACGGCTCCGGCAAACTCAAGGTTGAAGCCCTGCGCAACGTCAGCTTCGACGTCGAAGCCGGCGAGTTTGTCGCCATCGTCGGCCCCTCCGGTTCCGGCAAGTCCACGCTCTTCTACATCCTCGGCGGCCTCACCTCGGCGACCACAGGCTCGCTGCTCATCCAGGGCAAGGACTTCTCCCGCCTCTCGGACTCGCAGCGCACCAGCCTGCGCCGCTCGCAGATCGGCTTCGTTTTCCAGCGCTTCAACCTGCTCCCCACCATCTCCGCGCAGGCCAACATCGAACTCGCCCACGAGATCGCCGATACCAGCAAGCCCTTCGATCATGCACTGCTCGATCATCTCTGCGGGCTGCTCAAGATTCAGGGCCGCCTCAACCACCGCCCCAACGAACTCTCCGGCGGCGAGCAGCAGCGCGTCGCCATCGCCCGCGCCCTCATCACCCGCCCCGCCATCCTGCTGGCCGACGAGCCCACCGGCAACCTCGACACCCACAACGCCGACACCGTTCTCTCCATGCTCCACTCCTCCAGCCGCGAGCTCAACCAGACCGTGCTCATGATCACCCACAACCCCGAGGCCGCGCAGATCGCCGATCGCATCCTCCACATGCGCGACGGTCAGATCACCAGCATCGAAGAAGGCAGCCGCCGCATCGGCCGCATCGGCTAAGGACGCCGATGCTCCCCCTCCACCGCTGCGCCACCTCCATGCTGGCCCTCGCAGCGATGGTCTGCGCCTTACCCATTTCGGCAGCGCAACTTCCGGCACCGCAGCAGGTCCCCCGCGTCCTCGCCGCCGCCGATCTCCTCGACATCAACACGGCATCGCCCGCGCAACTGAACGCTCTCCCCGGATTCGGCCCGGCCTACACCCGACGCGTCATTGCTGGCCGCCCCTACACGGCCAAAAATCAGCTCGTAACCCGCGGTATCCTGCCGAAATCGGCCTACGATCTGGTGTCCTCGCACATCATTGCCCACCGTCCTGCGCGCTAATCAGCCGCCCGCCGCCGCCCGATTTGACGAAGATGCACCCGACCGGCGTAGTATGGGCGGCGCAGCAAAAGAAAGAGAGCTAGCCCCGCGCACCGGGTCCACCGTGACCCTCGCACGCGGGGCTGATTTTTGCCCAATAGTTCCTCCCCCGGCTCATCGACCAGCGATTTCTCGTCCCGCGCCCCTCCTTTTGGGGCGTTGACCGTTTTGAGGCCGTCCTGCCGCGACCGGCCGCGCGAAATCCGATAAAGTTGAGATATCCCCAAGCGCCACTCCGGGCCGATCCCCTCGAGACCCGGCAGAGCGCCCATCGAGATCCCGCACCGCACCCGTTGAGAGAGCCAATGCCATCGCGCCCCCAACATCCCGGCCACCGCAGCGCACCCGCCCGCCTTCCGCGCCGCGCCGTCCTGCGTTGGGCCCTGCTGCTGGCCGCCGCCGCGCTCTCCGGCTGCCAGAGCTTCAGCACCAACTCCGCGCAGATTCGGGTCATCGACGCCTCGCCCGACGCCGGTGTCGTCGACGCCTACCAGAACAGCTCCGCGCTCGCCTACAACCTCGCCTACGGCACCATGACCAGCGCCATTCCCATGTCCCCCGGCGTCTACAACCTCGCGGCCGTCAAGGCCGGAACCCGCCAGGCGCTGGTCTCCAGCACCGACACGCTCGCCGCCGGCAAGCAGTACACCGAGATCATCGGCAGCGGCCTCGCCAACCTGCAACAGACCCTCTTCCTCGACCAGTCCACGCCCGCGCCCGCCGGCCAGATCGCCGTCCGTGTCATCGACCAGGCTACCCACTCCGGCGCTGTTGACGTCTATCTCGTCCCCATCGCGCCGATCTCCGGCAAATTTACCAGCACCCCTCCGCTGGTCGCGAACCTGGGCTTCGGCTCCAGCTCCGGCTACCTCAACGCCCCGGCCGGAACCTATGCTATCGAGGTTGTCCCCACCGGAACCACGCTCGCCTCCTCCACCGTGACGCTGCTCAGCGGAGCGCAGATCAACTACGCCTCCGGAGCCGTCCGCACCATCGTCCTCATCGACCAGCAGACCGCCGCCAATCAGCACGCAGCCCTCCCCCTCGGCGTGCAGGCCATCGTAGCCGACGACGCCGACGCCCAGTAATCCAGCGACCGCAAAAACGGGAGGCTGCCGAATCCCCGGCAGCCTCCCGTTTTTCTACTGTCTATCTACTAGTTAGTATCTGTAATGCTCCGCTTTGTACGGTCCCTCGACGGGCACGCTCAAGTACGCCGCCTGCTTCTCGCTCAGCGTCGTCAGCTTTACGCCGATCTTCTCCAGGTGCAGTCGCGCGACCTCTTCGTCCAGGTGCTTGGGCAGGATGTAAATCCCGACCTTGTACTTGTCCTTGTTCTTCCACAGGTCAAGCTGCGCCAGCGTCTGGTTGGCAAAGCTGTTCGACATCACGAAGCTCGGATGGCCTGTCGCGCAGCCCAGGTTCACCAGCCGCCCCTCGGCCAGCACGAAGATCGCGTTGCCGTTCTCGAACGTGTACTTGTCTACCTGCGGCTTGATGTTCTCGCGCACCGCGCCCTTGTACGCATTGAGCGGCTCCATCTGGATCTCGTTGTCGAAGTGTCCGATGTTGCACACGATCGCCTGGTCCTTCATCTGCTTCATGTGCTCCAGCGTGATGATGTCCACGTTGCCCGTGCAGGTCACGTAGATATCGCCGCGCCCCAGCGTGTCTTCGAGCGTCGTGACCTCGTAGCCTTCCATCGCCGCCTGCAGCGCATTGATCGGATCGATCTCCGTGACCACCACGCGCGCTCCCAGTCCGCGCAGGCTTGCCGCCGAACCCTTGCCCACGTCGCCATACCCGCAGACTACGGCCACCTTGCCCGCCACCATCACATCGGTGGCGCGCTTGATGCCGTCCACCAGCGACTCGCGGCAGCCATACAGGTTGTCGAACTTGCTCTTCGTAACGGAATCATTCACGTTGATCGCGGGCACCAGCAGCGTTCCCTGCTCCATCATCTTGTACAGCCGGTGCACGCCCGTCGTGGTCTCTTCCGACACGCCGCGCCACTCCTTCACCACGTTGTGCCAGTGCGCCGGGCGCTCTGCATGGACCTTCTTCAGCAGCGCCTTGATGACGTCTTCCTCATGCGAGCCCGACGGCGAATCCACCCACTTGCTGCCATTTTCCAGCTCATATCCCTTGTGGATCAGCAGCGTCGCGTCACCGCCGTCGTCGATGACCAACTGCGGCCCCAGCGCGCCGCCCTTGCCGTCAGGGAACGTCAGCGCCTCGTTCGTGCACCACCAGAAATCCTCCAGCGTCTCGCCCTTCCACGCGAACACCGGAACGCCCGCCGCGGCAATGGCAGCCGCCGCATGATCCTGCGTGGAGAAGATATTGCAGCTTGCCCAGCGCACATCGGCGCCCAGGTCCACCATCGTCTCAATCAGCACCGCCGTCTGGATGGTCATGTGCAGCGAGCCCATCACGCGAACGCCGGCCAGCGGCTTGCTCGCAGCATACTTGCGCCGAATCGACATCAGTCCGGGCATCTCCTGCTCGGCGATAATGATCTCCTTGCGCCCCCACTCCGCCAGGCCGATGTCGGCCACCTTGTACGTCGGCTTTACCTGTTCCAATGTCGCTGTTGCCATGATGTTCTCCTGTAAATTCCTAGTCTCCAGAGTATCAAACCGCTTGCCGCCGCCTAGCTGTCACGTGCCCGCAGAGCAGCTCGCAGCGCCCCATCGCTTGATGCGGCAGCACATCGCCAACGGTAACTTCGATGCGCTGAATCCCGCCTCAACGCCGCCCGCCCGCGGCCTCCATCTGCTTCAATTGAGCCCACGCCGCATCCACCTGCTGCTCCAGCACTTCAACGTCCCCGTCGTTGTGCAGCACCAGCGAATCGGCAGGATAGACCGTCGCGCGCTGCACCTGCAACCGCCGCCGCGCATCGTCCTCCACCTGGGCGCGTTCTTCGGAAGGCAGCGTCCGCCCCGCCGCAATCCGGTCCACCACGCGCGCAATCTTCACCGCCTCCGGTGCCTCCACCAGCAGGATGCAATCGAAGCGGTCGCGCCACGTCCCGCGCGGCGAGTGCAGCGTAGAGAAAATCAGCGCCGACTCCACCACCGCAATCGCATGAGGATTCGTCTTCGCCAGCTCCGCAAGCTGTGTCGCCTGCGCCTCGATCACGGCAGGATGAATAATCGCGTTCAACTCCTCCACTCGCGGATGTTTTGCATCGAACGCCAGCGCCGCCAGCTTCTTCCGGTCGAGCGACCCATCCGCAGCGACGACCTCGTCGCCAAACTTCGCAACAATCTCCGCATACGCACGCTCGCCCGGCTGCATCAGCGCGCGCCCCATCTCATCGGACGAGAGCACCACCGCGCCGCGCTCGGCCAGCATCCGCGCTACCGTCGACTTCCCACTGCCCAGATCGCCCGTAAGCCCCGCACGCAGCATCGTCCCTAGCCTCGCCGCAGCCGCGCAGCCTTCACCGTGTTCGACATCAACATCGCAATCGTCAGTGCTCCGACGCCGCCCGGAACCGGCGTATACGCTCCCGCCAGCGCAAACGCCGCCGGGTCCACATCACCCACCAGCGTCGATCCGCGCTTGGCAAAGCCCGCATGCCGCGCCGCATCGCCCGGGAAGAACTGCTCCAACTCCTCGGCTGTCGTAATGCGGTTGATGCCCACATCGATGATCGTCGCGCCGGGCCGCACCATCTCTGCCGTCACAAATCCCGCGCGGCCAATCGCCGCAACCACAATATCGGCCTCGCGCGTAATCTCCGCCAGCCCGCGCGTCTGCGAGTGGCACACCGTCACCGTCGCCGAAGCATTCACCAGCATCACTGCAATCGGCTTGCCCACAATGTTCGAGCGCCCAATCACCACGGCCCGCTGTCCACGCACCGGAATCTTGCTCCGCCGCAGCACTTCCATGATTCCGGCCGGCGTGCATGGCGCAAGAATCTTCTCCATCGGCGTCCCATTCAGCAGCCGTCCGGCGTTGATCGGATGGAATCCATCCACGTCCTTCGCCGGATCGATTGCCTCCAACAGCCGCGCCGTATCCACATGCGCAGGCAGCGGCAACTGAATCAAAATGCCATCAATCTCCTCGCGCGCATTCAACGAAGCCACCAGCGCCAGCAACTCTTCGGTGGTCGCGCTCGCATCGGGCGTGTGCATCTCAGAGTAGATGCCCAGCTCCGCGCACGTCTTCACCTTGCTGCGCACGTAAATCTGCGAGGCAGGAACTTCGCCCACCAGGATCACAGCGAGGCCCGGCACATACCCGCGGTCGCGCGCAGCGGCGACTTCCGCGGCCAACTCTGATTTAATCTGCGCGGCAATAACAATGCCATCAAGCACAAGCGGCGAAGGGACAGTAGAGGTCATACCTACAGAATATCGTGCGTCGCTGAGAATTTGAGGTTGAGCGCATCATCACGCAACAGGAATTTGTCGATGGAGCTGTAATTAACCGCAAATATCCTGCAACCCTGCGTTCTCTATCGCGTTCTAATGAATAGGACGCGTCAGACAGTCGCAGACCAAAGGAGGTCGCCCGTGAATCCGTCAAAGCCTCGCACCGACGACCGCACCTACGTCGAGCAGTTCACTCCCACCGACCTGATGACGCTGCGCAGCGAGTTGCTGCAGTCCGGCGTGGACTCCTTCCAGGCCGCCGAGATCGTGACCAACTTCCTCAGCGGCCGCGGCTACGGCGTCTCGCATCACGAGGCCCGTGCCGCCGCATCGCGCATTGAAGTTCCCGGCTGCACTGCGGCGCACATCCAGGCCGAACTCGAACGCGTCGCCCTTGCCATGTAGCTTCGCGCCAGCTACGGCCTGCTACTGCGTAATCTCGCCCTCAGGTTCGTCCGTCGGCGAGTCAATCTCAGCCTGAAACCCCTCCAGCAGCCGCTCCAGAAACGCAACCTCATCGAAGTCCTTGCGTTGCATCGACTCCGCATGCACGATATGCCGCGCCAGATCGGCCAGCACGATGCCCCACGCAAACGGGTCTTCCCACGCGCCGCTGCGCAGGCTCACATGCTGACCCTGCTCAGCCACCCACACGCGCAGTAGTTCAAACGAAGCCTTGTCGCGGGTTGCCGCAGGCGGCGGATCGAGAAATTTTGTGGATGCCATAGACGCTCCTGACGCTTCAACGGTAGCAAGTGCTGCTCTTAGCTTATTCCTCTGGCCGCAATCTCCCCCGAGGAAGGCGCGACTAACGCGCAGCCAGCGCCGTCTCGATGCCCAGATTTACCTCGGCGGCCGCAAACTCCGCCGCCACGCGAATCCCGTTCATCACCGCGCGATCATTCGACGAACCATGTCCCACCACGCACACCCCACGCACTCCCAGCAGCGGCGCCCCTCCGTACTCCGAGTAGTCCAGCCGGCTCTTGAACGCCTTGAACGCCCGCTGCGACAGCATCGCCCCCACCTGTGACGTCACCGTCGACTTCAAGCTCTCCCGCAGCGACGTGCTCACCAGCTTCGCCAGCCCCTCGCTGGTCTTCAGCGCCACATTGCCCACAAACCCATCGCACACCACCACGTCCGCCTGGCCGTTGTAGATGTCGCGTCCCTCCACGTTCCCGATGAAGTTCAGCCCCAACTCCCGCAGCAGCGGCAGCGTGTCCCGCGTCAGCGCGTTGCCCTTCGAATCCTCTTCGCCGATCGACAGCAGCCCCACCCGCGGATGCGCCACATGCAGCACATGCTTCGCATACATATGTCCCATCACTGCAAACTGCACCAGATTCTCCGGATCGCAATCCACATTCGCTCCCACATCCAGCAGCACGCAGGGCTGGCCCGTGCTGGTCGGCAACACGGCCGTCAGCGCCGGCCGGTCCACCCCCGCCAGCGATCCCAGCACCATCTTGGCCGTGGCCATCGCAGCGCCGGTATTGCCTGCGGTAATGAATCCCGCAGCCCGTCCCTCGCGCACCATCTTCAGCCCCACCCGCATGGACGAGTCGCGCTTGGAGCGCACCGCCTGCGCCGCCTTGTCCTCCATGCTGATCCACTCACTGGCCTGCACCATGAAGATCGGCAGCCGCGGCGCCTTACTGGAAAACCCCTGCCTGCCTCCAAAGCCCGGCCGCGCATGAGCCTTCAGCGCCTCGCGCAATTTTGGACGCAGCAAATCTTCCGGCCCCACCAGGTGGACGCGAACGTCCAGTTGGCGGCACGCCAGAATAGCTCCGCGAATCTCCGGTTCCGGGGATTTGTCAGACCCCATGGCATCGAGAACGATGTCGATCGGCATGGCTCGCGTAGGCTCGAAACTCTCTTGCTGGGTTGGAAACGCAGGTTCCGCCACACCTGTTCAGGCTGCAGCGGACGCGGAGAAGACTAGGCAGCGCCCTTGACGGCAACCACCGCACGGCCCTTGTACTCGCCGCACTTCTTGCACGCACGGTGCGGCAGCTTCTTCTCGCCGCAGTTCGGGCAGTTGGAGACGCCGGTGGGCGTCAGAAAGTCGTGGCTACGGCGTTTTGCGGTGCGCTGCTTAGAGTGCCGGCGCTTTGGATTAGGCATGGTAAAACCTCTTCTTCATTGGCCAGCCCAGCTCGAAAGCTATGCGGCCGAAATCTATAAAAACTCAGTCTTTTCAGACTCTTAACGCGAAAACCCAGCAGCTCTCGTTGCTCAGGCCTTATATACCGCCGCAATCCCGGCCAATGGAGCCAACCGTGGATCGATCGGCTTCTCCACGCACTCACAGCTTGCGAGGTTGCGATTGATGCCGCAATGCGGGCAAAGACCCTTGCAGTCCTCCCGGCAGAGCGTCCGTCCGGGCAGGGTCAGCAACACCTGCTCGCGCACGGCGTCCTCCAGCAGCAGGCCGCTCTGTTCATAATACCCGATTTCCGTCTCGTCTTCCGTAATTGCGTGCTCCCCGGGCACATTATCGACACCCCCGGGCCTGAAAATCAGGTCGAAGGTTCCCTCCAGCGGTTTCTCCACCGGCTCCAGGCAGCGCGCGCACAGCTGCTCGAACCTCCCGGAAAACTCCGCCCGCAGCCGAATATCCTCCACAAACTCCTTCGGCCCGCGATGCTCCACGATCAACTCCGCCTGACCCTTCACGGTGAGCGGTCCCACCTGGCGGATGTCCGGCGCATACTCAATCGCCCCCTCGGCGATCGATTCATCCAGCTTCAGCGGCTCGTCAACAAGTTGTACCGGGGTAATGATCATGCCTTAACCGTAGGACTACCCCGCCCCCACGTCAACAAACCCCGCCCAGCAGGGAATCAGCGGCTATTCCTTGGGCTCCCCCTCGTCCCCAAACAGCCGAATCCCCGCCACCCCCGCCGCCCCTGCCTCGACGCACCGCCCCGCGCTCTCCCACGTCACGCCGCCCAGCGCCAGCACCGGAGTCCCGCCCGCTCCACCGGCCGCCGCGCAGGCCTCCCGCAGATGCTCCAGCCCGACCCCGGCAACAACCACCTCTCCCGCCACCCGCTTCTCAAACACCGGCCCAAACAGGATCAAATCCACGCCCTGATCCACCGCCCGCCGCACCTCCGCCAGCGTATGGCACGACGCACTGACCATCGGCTCGCCCGCACCTGCCGCCGCAAACGCCTGCCGCACCTCCGCCGCCGTCCGCTCCCCCACCCGAGACGTCAGGTGCACCCCATCCGCCCCCGCCGCCACGGCCACCTCTGCCGGCCCATTCACCAGCAGCTTTGTCCTGCCGCCAGCCTCGCGCAACCCCGCCCGCATCGCTGCCGCCAGCCTCACCAACTCCTCGGGCGCAAGGTGCTTCTCCCGAAGCTGCACAAACTCCACCCCCAGCTCCGCCCACCGCCGCGCCAGCGACAGCGCCTTCCAACCCTCTCCCCCCGTAATCGCGCAGCGCAGCATCCTGAAAGTGTAGCCGCCTCGCCCGCTACCGCTGGCACGCCGGGCAATACACCGTCGTCCGCCCGCCCACGACGATCTTCTTCAGCGCCGTCCCGCAGTCCAGGCAGTCCTCCCCGGCGCGCCCGTACACCTTGTGCTCGAGCTGAAAGAATCCCCGCACCCCATCCGCGTCCACATAGTCCGACACCGACGACCCACCCAGCTCAATCGCATGGGCCAGCACCTGCTGCAGCGCCCGATGCAGCCCACCCAACTCCGCCTTCGTCAGCCGCCCCGCCTGTTTGCGCGGACGAATCCCCGCCCGAAACAAGCTCTCATCGGCGTAAATATTCCCCACCCCATGCAGAATCGACTGGTTCAGCAGCGCCGCCTTGATCGCGAGCCTTCGCCCCTTGAACAACCCCGAAAACTCTTCTGCCGAAATCGTCGTCGGCTCCGCCCCCGGCCCTGCATATCCACCCGCCTCGGTCACCACCGACAGCCTTCCAAACCTCCGCGGGTCGACAAACCGCACCTCGCGCCCATCTCCCAACGACAGCACAGCATGCGTATGCGGCGGCAGCGCCACCTCCGCCTGCGACACCAGCAGCCGCCCCGTCATCCCCAGGTGCACCAGAAACTGCGCCGGCGCCTTGTCCTTCCGCGCGAGGTCCATCACAATCGTCTTCCCCACCCGCCGCACGCGCTCAATCCGCGCCCCGGCCAGTGCCTCTGCAATCTCCGCCTCGCTGGACTTGAACGTCTGCGGTTTCCCGCTGGTCCACACGCGTTCGATCCGCTGTCCGCGCACCCGCGCATCCACCCCATTGGCAACCGTCTCGACCTCAGGCAACTCTGGCATAGCCTTTAGATTACCCACGCCTTCAATCGACGCGCATAGAATGTCGGCATGTCCACCAGCGCCGTCGCCGACAACTTCCTCGCCTACGCCGTCAAGCGCCTCGAACACCTGCAGAAGACCATTGCGGCCTGCCTCGACAAGCTCACCGAAGATCAGATCACTTATCGCAGCGGCGACTACGAAAACTCCATCGCCAATCTCCTCGTGCATCTCGAAGGCAACATGCGCCAGTGGATCCTCCACGGCATCGACGACCAGCCCGACGTCCGCCAGCGCGACGCCGAGTTCGCCCTGACCCTTGCCATTCCTCCCGCCGAAGCCCGCGCCCGCTTCAACGCCACCATCGAGGAGTCCGCCCGCGTCATCGCCGCCCTTCCGCCTGACCGCCTGCTCGCCATCATCGACCCGCAGCCCACCGGCCTCGCCCGCCACGTGACCATCCTCGAAGCCATCTTCAAGATCGTCGGCCATGTCGAGACGCACACCGGCCAGATCATCCTGCTCACCAAGCAGCTCACCGCCGCCGACCTCGATCTCACCATCCCCCGCAAGCGATAAACGCCTCGAATCGGCTCCGCAGGCGCTTCGAACAAACTCCACAGGCCGCCCGGTATAAAATGAATCATGGGCGCGAGCGGTTCCCTCGGGAATTACGCTGCGCGCACTTCCCCCCGAGCATCACCCCGGAGCCAGACCTCTCGTGAGCCAAACCGAAATCACCTCTTCGCAGCGTGTGCCACGCCGTACGTCCGCCGTCATTCTAGGAGCCCAGTGGGGTGATGAAGGCAAGGGTAAGATCGTCGACGTCCTCAGCGAAAAGTTCGACATCGTCGCCCGTTACGCAGGCGGCCACAACGCCGGCCACACGGTCATCATCCACGGCAAGAAGTTCGTCCTCCAGCTCATCCCCTGCGGCGTTCTGCGTCCCGGCCGCAAAGGTGTCATAGGCAACGGCGTCGTGCTCGACCCCATGGCCTTTCTCGGCGAAGTCCAGAAGCTCAAGGACGCCGGCATTCCGGTCGACGGCAAGCTCTTCATCTCCAACCGCGCCCAGGTCATCCTGCCCTACCACCGCATGATTGAGCTCGCCGCGGAGACCGCACCCGGCCGCCAGACCATCGGCACCACCCGCCGCGGCATCGGCCCCGCCTACGAGGACAAAATCCATCGCAACGGCCTTCGCGTCGTCGACCTGCTCAACACCTCGCTCCTGCGCACTCACATCAACAACGCCTGCCACGAGAAGAACACCATCGCCCACGCACTCTTCGGCACCGAGCCGCTCGACCCCAAGCAGATGTACGAGGACTACGTCCGCGCCGCCGAGCAGATCGCTCCCTTCGTTGCCGACACCGCCTACATGCTCAACGACGCCATCAACGCCGGCCAGAACGTCATGTTCGAAGGCGCCCAGGGCGCGCTGCTCGACATCGACCACGGCACCTACCCCTTCGTCACCAGTTCGTCCTCGACCTCCGGCGGCGCAGTCACCGGCACCGGCGTCGGCCCCACCAAAATCGGCACCGTCATCGGCGTCACCAAGGCCTACGTCACGCGCGTCGGCGAGGGCCCGTTCCCCACGCAGATCGACGGCTACTCCGCCGACCTCCTCCGCGCCCGCGGCCAGGAGTACGGCGCAGTCACCGGCCGTCCGCGCCGTTGCGGCTGGCTCGACCTCCCGCTCCTGCGCTACTCCAACATGATCAACTCCACCGAGTGGCTCGTCGTCACCAAGATGGACGTCCTCGACGAGTGCGACGAGATTCCCGTCTGCACCGCCTACGAGATCGACGGCAAGATCACCGACGTCATCCCCGCCGACGTGCGCGGCTTCAAGTCAATTCATCCTATTTACACCACACTCAAGGGCTGGAAGTGTTCCACTGAGGGCATTACCGAGTACGACAAGCTCCCCAAACTCGCTCAGGAGTATCTCGAGTTCGTCCAGCGCGAGAGCGGCGCCAAGATCGGCATGATCTCCACCGGCCCCGACCGCGTCCAGACCATGACGCAGCCTGGCTTCGACGAGTTGTTCCGTTAGCTCTGAGCGCGCTTCGAGCTTTTAGCTTCCAGCTACGGCTCCAACACCGGACGCCTCAGGGCCCCAACCAACTTTGAGCCACAAGAAGTTAAAAGCCAGCACCACCGTCTCACCAAGGAACCTATGATCAGCTTCACCGTACGTATGACCTTCCGCTCCGACGACCGCGACGAGATCGCCCAGATCCTCCGCGAGCTCACCCGTCTCACCCGTCAGGAGGAAGGCTGCATCACCTACATTCCCCACGTCGTCGACGGCAACCCTGATACCGTCGTCATCTACGAGCAGTACCGAGACGAAGCCGCCGCCGAGTTTCACCGCGCCACCCCGCACTTTGCCAGGTACGCTGTCGGCGGTCTCTACCAGCGCATGCTCGAGCGCAACGTCGAGAACCTCACCGCCATTGCCTGACGCACCGCGCCTCGTGTTAGCCTGACTGCATTCAACCGCACCTGGAGCGCGGCGAAATGATGGTTCTTCACGCGATCGTCCGAAAGCGTTTTGACGTGGCCTCGATTTCCGGTCTACCATCCGGTACGCCCATGTTGCGCAGGCCACTCACCCATGTCGCCGCAATTCTCATCGCCGTCCTTCTGGTGGTGCCTTTTGTCTGCGCCCAGAAGAGTCCCATCCACCACAAGCGCAAGCACCTGGAGCGCGAGCAGATTGTGGCCCTGGAGCACGACTGGCAGCAGGCCATGCTCTCCAACGACGTGCCCGCCATGGACAACCTGCTCTCCGATGACTATCTCGGCATCTCCGCGAACGGCGAGGTCTTCACCAAGGCTCAGCAGTTGGATCACATGCGCGACCGGCAGTTCGTCATCACCGGCCTCGAGACCTCCGACCGCAAGATCAAGCTCGTCGGCAACATTGCCATCGTGACCTCGCTGGCCCAGGTCGAGGGCACCATTGACAACCAGACCCTGCACGGCCTCTATCGCTACACCCGCGTCTATCAGCGCCTGCCCGGCGGCATCTGGAAGATCACCAACTTTGAGGGAACGCCCATCACCCACGAGCAGCCCGGCCCGCCGCCAGAGCAATAGATCGGTGGCCTGAGCCTGCGAGGAGATGTCAGGGGTTGTACGGAGCTACGCTACGTCAGCCCGCACAACATCACCGCGCACCGACCCACACGTCTTGCGGTAAGTCTCCATCACATTCAGTCCCAGCAGGCGCCGGTCCAGTGAGCGCGTCCCACCCGTAAGTCTCGCGTCTTCCGGCTCGTGCAGCACATCGCTGTGCTGTTGCGCACTGATGCTGGACAGCTTTGTCCGTGTCTCCACGGCTCCATCCTGCGGCTGGATCATCACCTGCCCGGTAAACGGCAGCGACCAGGCACTTCCCCCGTGCCCGCTGCGCCTGGGCGACACCACCGGAATGTGCGCCACCTCACGATTTCCGCTGTTCCAGGAGTTCACACGTGGTTGCGGCATGTACGTCATAGTCAGCCTCCTGCGGAATTGTGAATTTGTCGTCACCAGCGCGTTCATCTTTTTGGATGCCGGCTCGCGGCAAAAAGGATGTACGTCCCCCACATGTATCTGAGCGCGCAGCATCGCCCTGCCCGCCTCATAGGACACCGCCGCTACGCCATGCGCCTCCCGGCCTCGCCACCGTGCCGTCGCCGGCCGTTTACGCCTGCTCGATCGTGTCCGCCGCCAGCGCCTCTCGCAGCCGCTGCCAGCTCATCTCCAGCATCTCCGGCAGAACCCGCGTCTCAGCCAGCACGCTCATAAAGTTGTTGTCCGCCGGCCAGCGCGGAACCGCATGCAGGTGCAGGTGCTCGGCGATCCCCGCGCCCGCGGCCTTGCCTAGGTTTAACCCAATATTCATCCCATGCGGCTGATACACCGCCTGCAGCACGCGTTCCGCCCGCCGCGTCATCCGCAGCAACTCGTCCGCCTCTGCCAGCGGCAGCGCCGCCAGCGACTGCTCATGCCGGTACGGCACCACCATCAGGTGTCCGCTGTTGTAAGGAAACGCGTTCAGCACCATGAAGCAGCTTTTCCCCCGCTCCAGCAGATAGATCGAAGCCTCCGCCTGCTCCCGCGCCATACCATGTTCCACCGCATAGTCCACTGCGGCAATCATGTTGCAGAAGACGCAATGCATCTCTCCCGGCCAGTCCGCCAGCGCCTCCGGCACGCCGGGTTTGGGCCGTGCCCGGTCGGCTCCCGTCACATACGCATAGCGCCACGGTGTCCATAAATGGTCCATGGAAGCAGTATAGATAGCTGGCCAAAACCGAGAATCCAAAGTCCGCGAAACCGAGAACTCAAAGCCCGCGAAATGAAGGCCCTGCCGAGCCATCCCCGTGCTCTGCCGGCGCCAGCTCGCCGCGCAAGCTGTCCGATCATCGACCAGCGGTCCCGGCCAGCCGCATTGACCCTCGTTGTTGGCGCTGTTACACTCACGATTGAGACTATGCGCGCGGGATCCAGTCGCAAGCTCTCTTTATTCCATGCTTCACATCATTCCCGCTGACATCATCGTTTAGAATCCACCCGCTTCGGGAGGCATCCCACTGCCGCCCGATCGGAGACCTACCGACTGATGCCAGTCGATTGAGTACTGGACCCCGGAGCAGTCTTATCCATGGCCGACCACGACCACAATTCTTTCCATCCCGAGAGCATAGCCCTGAACACCACATTGGAATCAACCGCCCCCGACCTCACCAGCGACGCCGCAACCACTGAAACAGCCGCGTCGAACGACCTTTCCCTCAACCCCAGCACCCCCGCTGAGCAGCACGCCGATCAGCCAGTGACCGAGACCAGCAACGTTGCTGTCGAAGTCTCCGCTTCCGCCGAGCCCGAGTATGACGCCGAGGATTTCGCCAAGGCACTCGAGAGCTTCGACCGCGAGCAGGCTGCCGAGAAGGACGCCGCCCAGGCGTTGACCGCCGAAGAGGTCGTCATCACCGGCAACGTCATCAAGATCACCGACAAGCATGTCGTGGTCGATATCGGTCTCAAGTCCGAGGGGCTCATTCCGCTGGAGCAGGTGCTCGACCACACCGGCACGCCGAAGTTCAACGTCGGCGACGTCATCGAAGTGGTCGTGGAGCGCGAGGAGAAGGAGGGCGGCTATCTCGTCAGCTACGAGAAGGCTCTGCGTCACAAGGTCTGGGACAAGCTGGAAGAGGCGGCCAACACCAAGACCCCCGTCAAGGGCATGGTCGTCAGCCGCGTCAAGGGCGGTCTCACCGTCGACATCGGCATCAAGGCGTTCCTCCCCGGCTCGCAGGTCGAGGTCCGTCCCGTCCGCAACCTCGACGGCTACATCGGCACGGAGATTGAAGTCCGCGTCATCAAGCTCAACAAGAAGCGCGGCAACGTCGTCATCTCCCGCAAGGAGATCCTCGAAGAGGAGCAGAACGAGAAGAAGGCCGTCACGCTTTCCACCCTCGAAGAAGGCTCGGTCTTCACCGGCGTCGTCAAGAACCTCACCGACTACGGCGCGTTCGTGGACATGGGCGGCCTCGACGGCCTGCTCCACATCACGGACATGAGCTGGGGCCGTCTCACCCACCCCCGCGACCTCGTCAACGTGGGCGACGAGATCCAGGTCAAGGTTCTCAAGTTTGACAAGGAAAAGCAGCGCGTCTCGCTCGGCTTCAAGCAGCTCTCGCCTGATCCCTGGCTCGACGCCATCGAGCGTTACCCGGTCGGCGCCCACGTCAAGGGCCGCGTGCTTTCGGTCACCGACTACGGCTCCTTCGTTGAGCTGGAGCAGGGCATCGAAGGCCTCGTCCACGTCAGCGAAATGACCTGGTCCAAGCGGATGAAGCACCCCTCCAAGCTGGTCAAGCCCGGCGACGAAGTGGAGACCATCATCCTCTCGGTCAACCCCACCGACCGCCGCATCTCCCTCGGCATGAAGCAGCTTCAGGACAATCCCTGGGAGCAGCTCGAGGACAAGTACCCGGTCGGCGCCATCATCGAGGGCCGCGTCCGCAACCTCACCGACTTTGGCGCCTTCATCGAGATCGAAGACGGCATCGACGGCCTGGTTCACGTCTCGAACCTCAGCTGGACCAAGCGCATCAAGCACCCCTCGGAGGTGCTCAAGAAGGGTGAGAAGGTCAAGGCCATCGTCCTCGGCGTCGAACCCGAGAACCGCCGCCTCTCGCTCGGCGTCAAGCAGATGCAGCCCGATGTGTGGGACACCTTCTTCGCCCAGCACCGCGTCGGCGACGTCATCAAGGGCAAAGTCCTGCGCACCGCGCAGTTCGGCGCCTTTGTCGAGATCGCCGAAGGAGTCGAGGGCCTCTGCCACGTCTCCGAGGCCGTCGACGAGCACGGCAAGCAGATCACCCTGGAAGTCGATCAGGAGCACGAGTTCAAGATCGTCAAGATGAACCAGGAAGAGAAGAAGGTCGGTCTTTCGATCAAGGCTGTTGGCGAAGAAGCCAGCCGCGCCGAAGTCGAGAGCTACAAGGAAGCCAGCAAGGGCAAGGGCGCGAAGGGCCACGGCAGCAGCAGCTCTTCGAGCTCCAGCAACTCCGGCAGCACCACCCTCGGCGACCTCCTCAAGTGGAAGCAATCCGAGAACGAAGACAACGACAACGACTAATCGCTGTCTCCGCTCAACAACAAAGGCCGCCCACCCGGGCGGCCTTTGCTGTTGAGAACCTGTCCAATCACTACAAACGATACGTCATTTCGACCGAAGCCAAACGGCCTTATCGTTTGCGTTGCGGAGAGCCCCCTGTATTTCGCCGGATGCCCCATTCATGACAGTTCCATCGTCATGGGTGGGGTTCTACACCGCTCCCCTCAAGCCGCCTCCACAAACAGCGGCCTCACCTTGCCCCGCTTCACCTTCCGAGCCCGCGCCAGATCGTAGTTCGTCTGCAGCTTGTACCAGAGCCCGTCGCTGGTTCCGAAGGCCTCATCCAGCTTCAGCGCCATCAGCGGCGACACGCCCGCGCGTTCATTCAGAATTGTCGACAGGTGCTCACGCGTAACCCCCAGGTGTCTGGCCAGCGCACTCACCGTGATCCTGTCGCCCATGTACGCGCGCAGAATCGAGCCGGGATGGGAAGGGTTGAACATCGCCATAACGTCCTCCTAGTGATAGTCCTGATAATCGACGATCTCCACATCGACGCCTGTAAACCGAAACGTCAAACGCCAGTTGCCGTTCACCGCGATCGACCAATGTCCAGCCAGTTTGCCCGTCAGCGGGTGCAGCTCCCAGCCCGACTTATCCAGGTCCCCCGGCTTGGTTGCCACATCGAGCACCGAAAGCTGATCGCCCAACTTCTTCGCATGTGCGGGGATGATCCCAGCCTTCGAACCGTTGTTGTAGAACCTTTCGAGGCCACGATGTTTGAAGGATTTAATCATGGCATAGTGCTCCGCGCCGCTATGTAAAGCGTAAGGCCACACCTCACGCTTGTCAACCGGCGGTGTGGAGCAGGCGCCGGGATGCTATCCTGCTCCCATTATGCGCCTGCTCCTCACCGCCGCCCTTCTCGCCGCCACCACCGTTGCCGCACCAGCCGCATGCGCCCAGCAACTCCCAGCCGACACCGCCGCCAAAGTCGCCGCGATCGCGCAAAAAGTCCTCGCCGACACCGGTGTTCCCTCGGCCTCAGTCGGCATCGTGCAGGACGGCCACATCGTCTACACCCGCGCCTTCGGGCTCGCGCGAGTCTCCCCGCCCGTCCCTGCCGAAGCCAGCATGGCCTACCCCATCGGCAGCATCTCCAAGCAGTTCACCGCCGCGGCCATCCTGATCCTCCAGCAGCAAGGCAAGCTCTCGCTCCAGGACCCGGTCAGCAACTTCTTCCCCGAGCTCACCCGCTCCCACGACGTCAAAATCATCAACCTGCTCACCCACACCTCCGGCTATCAGGACTACGCCCCGCAGGACTACACCATCCCCGCCTGGACCCTCCCCGGCGACCCCCTCGCCGTCGTCCACCAGTTCGCCGGCAAGCCCCTCGACTTCGACCCCGGCACGCAGTGGCAGTACTCCAACACCAACTTCGTCCTCGCTGCGCTCATCGTCCAGAAGGTCTCCGGCGAGCCATTCGCCAGATTCCTCCGCGACCACGTCCTTGACCCCGCGCACCTCCAGCACGTCCTCAACCTCAACACCGACCAGTCGAAGCTCCAGGTCACCGGCTACATGCGCAACGCACTCGCGCCCATCCGCCCGGCAGCGCTTGAAGCCCCCGGCTGGTACTTCGGCGACGGCGACCTGGCCATGCCCGTCGCCCAGCTCCTCACCTGGGACCTCACCCTCATCAACCAGTCCCTGCTCACTCCTGCCAGCTACAAAGCCTTTGAGACGCCCTACACCCTCGCGAACGGCAAGGATTCTCACTACGGCCTCGGCGTCGAAGTCCTCACCCAGAACGGCCGCCTCATCATCGAGCACTCCGGCGAAGTCGGTGGCTTCGTTGCCGAAAACGTCGTCTTCCCCGGCGACCACGCAGCCATCGCGGTTCTCACCAACCAGGAAGCCTCCGAGGCTGCCAGCGAGATCGCCCGCCAGATCGCCCCACTCATCCTGCCCCCGGCTCCCGCAGCGGCTGCCCCCACCCCGTCCATTGCCGAAGCCTTCGCCCCCCAGCTCCAGACCATCCTCACCGGCCTCCAGAAGGGCACCATCGACCGCAGCCTCTTCACCGCCGACTGCAACGCCTACTACAACGCCACAGCCCTCGCCGACTACCAATCCAGCCTCGCCCCCCTCGGCACCATCACCACCGTCACCCCCGGCCACTCCTCCCTGCGCGGCGGCATGACCTTCGCCAGCTACCGCGTAGCCTTCTCCAGCGGCACCACCGTCCTCGTCACCGTCTACCTCGAACCCGACGGCAAGATCGAGCAGCTACTCGTCATCGGCAAGGCCTGAGCCTTCGCCATCCCCCAGCCCCATCGATGCGCAGCCATCGCATCGCTTTTCGCCCTACGTAAACAGATACGCCAGCGCAATCAGCGACATAACCACCCACAGCCCCCAATCGCCATGGCTGGTAAACCGTACTGGATCATGTAGGCTCATCGGCAACCCTCCCGTCTCCCAGCAGCACGTAATACAGCAATTCGCCCAACGACAGCTCCAGCGAGATCGCTTCGTCCCGCTCGCCGCCCCCAGCCCACGCCAGCGGCCTCTCAGGGATTACGTCGGTCTGCATGTTTGAGTTCACTGGTCTCCACGCGACATCGGCAAAGAATTCATCGGCAGCAGAGTCTTGCGACTTTAATCTCATCGTCATTCTCACGATCCTCTCCTCGGTTAGCACGACTTATCCCCTCACAGCGAGCCTTGTCCCGCGCCCGACTCGCCGCCGCCAGCCTCTGCGCGCGGATCCCAACCGCACCCATGCCTCGCCTTCTTCCCTGCAAGCAACGCCTTCGGCGCTCCATCGACGTACGCAAACGTCCGGCCTACCCGCACCACCTGGTCAATCCACAGCTTCAGCACGCTGGGAATATTGAAGTTGTGCATCGACACGCCGATCGCCAGCTCATCCGCCGCGTCAATCTCCGCCAGCAGCTCATCCGACTTCGCGAGCACCGCCTTCTGCTCTGCCGTCCGCTGCTCCGCTGGCGTGTACGCCGCCGCCACCCACTCCGCCGTGATCGACACCAACCCACTCTTCGTCAGGTCGCGCGTCACCACCGTCCCGCCCGGGTGCGCCTTCTTCCAGTTCTCAACAAACGTGTTTGACAGATGACGCGAAACCGAAGCCGCGCCCATAGGGCTCGAATCGAGATGTAGCAGTGTAGCCATGAAATAAATCTCCTCTGCAACAATCGATGTCTAAACAACATCTGTTGATTCATAATAAACACAACATTCGTTGTTTAAGCAACACCTGACAATTACTTTTTGTATTCTTTTCTCATGGCCCTCCCACTATCCACCTCCCACGACCCTGCCCCCACGGCCACATCCACGCCCGTGCCCGAATCCGCGCCCCTGCCACCGGAGTCCCAGGACCCGCGCATCCTCGTCTGTGCCCGCTGGCTCGTTCAGCGACACCGCCTTCTTCCTCCGAAACAGATCCACCATCCGGTTGCGTGCCACGCGAAACAGCCACGCCGTCGTCTGCTCCGCGGGCTTCATCAGCCGATACGCCTGGATCAGCTCATAGAAAACATCCTGCAGCACATCCTCCGCATCGGCCGTATCCAGCACCCGTTTGCGTATGAACCCCCGCAGCCGCGACTCATCGCGCTCCAGCGCCTCGGCGA
>JAJYBU010000005.1 GCA_021778845.1 Acidobacteriota bacterium | reverse complement strand
CCGCAAACGGCCTGCTGTCTCCATACTTCCTCCTGGAAACAGCACACCCGTCCATAGCTTCACCATCCAGTATCAACACGGATGCCGACACTACTCAGATAACACCCGCGTTCATGCGATTGCCCTGCAGAAGAAACCATTGCAAGCGTCAGCATGAGCATCATGGGCTATGGGAGAGTGGAAATCGCAAACTGCGCGATTCCCTCTCTCCCACAGCCACTACCACGACGGGATGAATCTCCCCCCTCAACCCCTGAGCATATGGGGTACGCATTCTGAGTGCAAGATCATCGAGATCCACGGCTTTACAAGCTGCGGATGAAGCCTGCTGAGTTCGCTGGCAAATCGTGGAGGACCTCAATGCAATCGTCATGAAGGATTCTGTTGACTGGAAGCTGCTACCGAGTCCACAAGCTGCGCAACGTGCTCGGCTATCTTTCCAAGGAAGACATGGCACGCATCAAGAACCTGGTCCATGGCTGGATCAGAACTATCCTTCCGCAGCCGGCAGTCTGATCGCAGGGCTGGAAGAGTGCTTCACCATCAACCGACTGGATATATCGCCCTCGCCGTGCCGCTGCGTGGCCACCACCTACATCATCGAAAGTACGCACGCCGTGGTGCGTATCCAGGCCCATCGCGGACTTACTGGCAGAACGAAAAATGGGGCTGCGGTAGATGGCCTCATCGTTCCTGCGCACCGAGAAACGCTTCAACAAGATCATGAACCACCGCGATTGATAGGCCTGAAGACCATCCTCAATCCTGCGCAGTAGACTTCCACCGGGCTCGTTGCGTAGTAGCTGCAACCTAACCGCCAGCCGCCATTTTCAACTACGCGCGCTATATGCTCCGAAAGGATCGAAGCGTGCGGAGCTTCGCTGCTCTACTCTCCGCCCTACTCGCCCGATCTCAGCCCTATCGAACAAGCATGAGCCAAACCTAAAACCGTCCTCCGCAGCACCGCGGCCAGAACTGTCGATCGGCTCCCCTCCATCACCGTCAAGGACGCTCCAGCATAGCTGCGGCTGCGTCTTGGTTAGGTCCATACTTACAAGAAAACTACTTGAACGACGTCTTCCGGCAATGGTCCTTGCTCTTCTGCCCTCAGACAACCTTTTCCCACTCGCCGTAATATTGAGAGCTTACTTATCTCACTCATCTTGGCACAGAGGAATTGAGCGCGCTTCGCTAGCGGCTGCTCCTCTGCGTAGCAGAGCGTAAACCGGCGCACCGCTCAATACGATCAGGAGGCCCGGCCATGTGGTTGACGTGCGATAGGTAAACAGTGCGACCAGCACGATTGATGCGCCCATTACATAGACTGCCGGCAGCCAAGGATATCCCCAGCAGCGGTAGGGTCGGGCGGCGTTGGGACGGGTACGGCGCAGGCGGAAGAGTCCGATTACGGTGAGGATGTAAAAAATCAGAGCGGCGGAAATGACGTAATCCAGCAGATTGCTGTAGAGGTTTCCGTAGGTATGGATAGAGGCGTTGTAGGTGCGTGGCAACACAAGCAGCAACGCCCACACACCTTGCAATGCGAGCGCCCAGCCAGGCACTTGCACCTTATTGAGTGTTGCAGCGCGGCGAAAGAAGAGGCCATCCTGCGCCATCGCATAGCAGGCACGGCTGCCAGCGAGGGTGAGAGCATTAGCCGTGCCGAAAGTGGACACCATTATGAGGCAGCCCATCGCGAGCTTGCCGATGCCAGGCAGCACGGTGTTGACGACGAGCGTGGCGACACGATCGTCGGCAGCGGTCTGGATGGAGCGCATTGGCAAGACAGCGAGATAGCAAAGGTTGCAGAGCAGATAGAGCAGAATCACCATCGAAGTGCCGAGACCGAGCGCGAGAGGAAGATTGCGTTGCGGGTTGCGAACCTCACCGGCGACGAAGGTGATGTCGTGCCATGAGTCCGCGGAGAAGAGTGAGCCTGTCTGCGAGACACATAACGCAACGATCATGCCCACGCCAGTCGTTGCGCTGAGTGAGCCAATCATCGAGACATGCTGTGGATGCCAGGCCGAGGCGAAGTTGAGATATAGCACGGAAGGATTGTGCAGGAAGGCATACGCGCCCAGGCCCAGCAGCAATACCATGCCAACGAGTTTTGCGATGGTAAAGATGTTCTGCACGAGCTTTCCCCAGCGCACGCCGCCAATATTGATGATGCAGGTGGCAAGGATGATGATGAGCGCGAGACACTGTGTGGTTGAAAGGGAGATGGCATAGCCCGGAAGGAGACGGATGGGGGCAACGAGGTAGCGCGTCTCGCTGATGAAGGGGAAGAGCACGCCGCTGAAGCGCGCAAAGGCGATGGCGACTGCGGCGATGGAGCCAGTCTGGATGACAGTCAACAGGGTCCAGCCGTAGAGGAAGCCAAGCAGGGGCGAGAAGGCCTCGCGAAGGTAGACGTACATGCCACCCGCGCTTGGCATCATGGCCGCCAACTCGCCGTAGCTGAGGGCACCGAATACGGTGAGAACACCGGTGATGACCCAGGTGAGTAGGAGCCCCCCCGCAGAGCCGACTTGGCGCGAGATCTCGGCGCTGACGATAAAGATACCGGAGCCTACCATAATGCCGGCTACGATCATCACTGAATCAAAGAGGCCAAGCGCCTTGCGAAACTCGGTCTCCGCCATGCGCTAGGCCACGCCTTCGTTGCGCACGTATACGGAGTAGCGTTCGTCGAGGATGAGGTTGAGCGGTACCAGCGTGTGGATGGGCCCCTGGCCCTTGGTGCGGAACTGTAATGGGTAATCTCGCGAGCCTTCAACGCGCTCAACCCACATGGCGTCGGCACCAGACTTCGAGGCCGCATCGTGTAGCTTGACGGTCGGCAGCGGATAGCCTTCATCCGACTCCCATGGACCGGAGTCTCCGTAGATCATCGAGTTTGTGAGACCTTCGAATCCCTGGCGCACCGCGAGCACAAGTGGGCCGTACATGGCGGCCTGCACCTGTTTGTCGTCCGGCGCCTGCTCTATGTGCAGCGTCATGGGCAGATCGATAGTAATCACGTCGCCTTCCTTCCAGTCGTGGTTGAGCGTGAAATAGGTAGAGGGCGCTGCATCAACCGTAAGTGGCTTACCGTTGATGTTCACAGTTACACCTTGCGTTGCCCAATAGGGTACACGCACTTTCAACGCTGTTGGCATGGAAGGTGCGGCGTCGATGGTGAAGGTAACCCGCTCTTCATTGGGAAACTTCGTTGTCTGGCGAAGCTGCAGGCCGCGCTCCTTCCAATCGAGCTTCGATGGGATGAAGAGGTTGACGTAAACGGCGTCCGCGTCATGGAAGTAAACCGAGTCGTTAAGCTTGGCGTACTCCTCCGAGCCTGTGCCGGTGCAGCACCAGAAGGAGTCGAACTGAGTGCCGAAGGTTTTGTAGAGGCCGGGCTTGAGGGAGACGTAGTACATGAGCATGCCGTTGCGATCCTGGGTGCCGTAGCGCACGTTGAACAGCACGCGTTCGTAATAGTCGAAGTACTTGGTGTCGGGGCCCTGACCGAAAAGGTGGCGCGAGAGCTTCAGCATGTTGTAGGAGCAGCAACACTCCTCTGCCGCTGGGCCAAGCTGGGTTGCGATTGCGTCTGCCTTGTGCCACATCTCGCCGTTGCTGGTACCGCCAGTGCAGTAGACATGGTGATCCGTTACGATGCGGTAGAAGTTTTGCGCGATGGTAAGGTAGCGGGGATCGCCGGTGATCTCATAGCCGCGAATGGCGCCGATGACCTTGGGGATATTGGTGTTGGCGTGGTTACCATCAAGACGGTCTTCATTGGCCGCCAGCGGATCGAAGATCTTCTTGTGCTCGAAGCGGTAGCCGAGGTCCCGATACTTGGGATTGCTAGTGATGGCGTAGAGGTTGAAGGATGCCTCGTTCATGCCGCCATGCTCGGTGAGCAGCACACGCTGCCAGTCGTCGGGGGCAAAGGAACGGCTGTAGGCATCGGCCCAGTCTGCCATCTTGAGCGCGATCTCGAGAGCGTGCTTGTTACCGGTGTGCTCGTACATGTCGATCATCCCGGCTAGGACTTTGTGGTAGGTGTAGAAGGGCGCCCAGACTTTCTCATGCTTGCGGAGCCTGTCATAGAAGGTGGTGGGATAGGCGCTGAGATAGCCATCCGCTGCCTGACACTGCGCGAGGATGGCGACGAGATCGTCGGCCTTGGCCTTGATTGACCCATCGCCGGTGCTGGCATGCAGAAGGGCGGCCGAGGAGAGATAGTGTCCAACGTAATGACCGCGCAGCTCGCAGTCGGGAGCCTCCCAGCCGCCGAGCGGATCGGCGTCGGTGGGAATGCCTGCGGTTACGCGGAAGTTGTACGCGAGGCGATCGTTGGGCAGCGAGTAGAGATAACTGCGGTCGAGCTCCATCATGTCCTTCCAGAAGCTGGGCAGGAGACGGACCTCGGTCATTGCGAAGGGCACGGCCTTCCACTGTACCTTGGCGACGGGTGCGTGGGTGAGCGTGGCGATAGCGCTATCGGGTGGGCTGCCGTCCCTCGCGGCTTGAGAGGCAGCGGCCTGGGTAGCGCTTGCAGGTGTTGGCAGAAAGATGGTGGCGGTACCGATAGCAACAGCGCCGCCAAGAAAATGCCTTCGTGTGAGATTCTGATCCATCGGTGTGTCCCTTCACCCTTGTATGATTCTTCGACGCTGAGAGCGAAGACGAAGTATACGAATACAATTTCGAATACTTTACATTTACTTGGTCGTGCTGAACCTGTCAACTTTGGTGTCAACGATCGAGCAGACTGGAGGCGCTCCTGTTGCAGGTGTGAGCGCTTGCAGTCTGTCGGGCACGACGATGGTGGGGGCCAAAGCCTCCCATTCCTGAACGGCTATGCCGGCGTACTTTCCCCCTCGGCCGGACGCGTTAAATACCGCCCGAAGGCACTGCGTGGTAACTGGGTCAAAGGTGACGTCCGCAAAGGAATGCGTGGCAGCGGGATACCCGGTGTGGCTTGCGATGGTGCGCCACTGATTGCCGATCCAATACTCCAGGTGCCATGCGGATGGGGGCGCAATGCCCTCGTCCGCGCCAGGTGGGTGGTCGGCCCAGAATTGGATGCGCGACTCGTTGAGTGTGACCGGCTTCGCCCAAGAGTATTGGATCCACTGGAGCGGTGCATTGTGCGGGGTCCAGGTGCCCCACATGTCTGGCGGTAGGGGGTTTTGACGGACAATGCCGTCGTTCAGCGCGTTGATCCAATACTGCACGGGCACGGGCTCGTTGGACGCGTTGAGATGCGCGGCGGCGGCAATATTGCGGCTTGGCATCGGAGCGGGAAGCGGCTCATGCGTGGGCTGCACTTTGAGAATACGAGCAGGTGAAACGCTGTCGTCCCAGTCCATACGGTCGATGGCGATGCTGCGGCGGAAGTGGCCACCACCTCTAGCGTCCGCCGTGTGATAGATGAGATACCACTTCCCCTTGTAATCCGCGACGCCAGGATGCGAGGTGGTCGACGAGACGATGGGGAGAATAACACCACGATAGGTCCATGGGCCGAGAGGTGTCGGTGCAGTGGCGTAGGCGATGCAGGCATGATACACAGTGGGGGTACAGGGGGATTGAGGGCCAGCCTGGTTGTCAGCGTAGAGCAGGTAATAACTTTTCTTACGACGGAAGATGCGCGAGGCCTCAAAGAAACCGGTGAGTGACACGACGCTTAACTCATGGCCTCTGGGCGTAACCATGTCGGAATCAAGCTCCATGCCACGCAATTGACCAAAGGTTCCCCAATACATATAGACACGGCCGTCGCGATCGACCAGCACGGTGGGGTCTATGTTTTGAATGTGGTTCGGTTCCGGAACCGACTGCGAGATGATGGGACCGCTGGGATGCGCATCCTTCCATGGGCCGAGGACGCTGTCTGCAACCGCTACACCGATGGCGAAGGAATCCGCATTATGTGAGCTCGATTCCTGCACTGGAGCATAGAGGTAGAAGCGCTTGTCTGTGCCCTGCACGATCTGACCTGCATAGGCGTGGCCTGGAGCTGCCCAGGCAAAGACTTGCTCAGGCCGAAGGAATTCAGGGTAAAGCTGCCACTGCTTAGAGACCACATCCGAGATCGCCCAGAGATCCCACTCAGGCATGATGAAGTCGTTTACGCTGGGTGGCGCGGAGTCACGCCCGGTGAGGATGTAGAGCGTGTTGCCGACTACAATCGGCGCTGGATCGGCCGAGTAGAACGAGCCGTCGGACAGAATTGGGTTTCCGGCGCTATGAATGGCCAGAGGCTTCGGCTGCTGCGCGGCGGCAAGTAGAGAAGTGGCGGCGATCCCCATGCAGGTACCGAGGATAAAAGAGTTTGCGCGCTTCAAGGCATGTCGGGATGTCTTCGATTGGCAGCCGTATTCAGCTAAGGTCATAAAGCGTCATCCAGCTAACTTTAAGATCTATCAATTCAGCTAATTTCACATACGTTATTGTATACATAAAGGTGGAGGATCTCTTATGTATCTTCGTTTAGGCAGCCAGTTTAGCGGCCATATCTCCCCTCGCAGCTTGCGTTATCTGGCACCCCTCGCCTGCGCGGTCCTACTTTCAGTTGGACTCGCAAGTTCGGCCAGCGGACAGCAGCCACACGGATCACGAGCATTGCCTCCAGGACCGATGCTGGATGGCGGAAGAGTGTCCCTGAGTACACCGGAGTTGAAGGTGGATCTGCTGCGCTACTCGGGGACGGTTGCATCGCTGACACCGAGCAGCGACCCGGGACTCGACTACACGCCAGGTGACCTATTAAAGCAGCGCTCGGCCGATACCTTCTATCACCTTGGCGATCTTGATGTGCGCTACCGCAGCGCAGGGGCGACAGCCTGGGAGGATGTCTCGACAGCTTACAAACGTAGCGCCATGAATGTGCTGTCTTCGGATGCTACGCATTTCACCGGCGACATTACGTCGAGCTTGCCGGTCGGCACGCCGCTGAAGGTGGTGCGTACATGGTCGACCGAGAACGGCACGCTGGCGCTGCGCTTCACGATCCAGAATACGTCGGCCACGGCGGTAGAGATTGGCGCTCTCGGGATTCCGATGGTCTTCAACAACATCATGAATGGCCGGACGCTCGACCAGGCATATCGCATCTGCTCCTTCTATGATCCGTACATTGGAGAAGATGCAGGGTACGTACAGGTGTCGCAACTGAGCGGAACGGGGCCTGTACTGCTGGTGGTGCCGGATGGGCACACTCCGTTCGAAGCGTGGAAGCCGATCCTCGACCATCGCAATCGGCAGACTGGTGCCGGACTGCTGGACAACGATCCAACACCGCGGGGCACTACGTTTGAAGGCTCCTTCGATTGGATGGTTCACAGCGCAGGGTACGCCGAGAGCGAATGGAAGGGCGTACAGGAGTGGAACCCATCGACCTCGGTCACAATTGCGCCGAACAAGAGCGTGACCTATGGTCTACGTTTTTACGTCGCGCCAGACGTGCGGCACGTTGAGGCCACACTCACGGAACATAAGCGCCCAGTAGCAGTCGGCATCCCCGGGTATATTCTTCCGGAGGACATCGATGCGCGGCTATTTCTGCGGTATGACTCTCCGGTGCGCTCCATCGTCAGCGAACCAGCGGCGGCGGTCGAGGTCCATGATGACGGTGAGAATGCGCATGGTCTGCACGCGTACACGCTCCGCGGCAAGCAGTGGGGGCGGTTTCGCCTTGTCATCACATATGCCGACGGCACGGTGCAGAGCATTGGCTATCGCACTATCAAGCCCGAGGTCGAAGCGCTCGCAGACATGGGTCGGTTCCTCTTTCATCAGCAGTGGTTTGATCGAGACGACGATCCCTTCCACCGCGCGCCATCCGTCATCAGCTACGATGATGAAGCACACAAGCAGGTCACCCAAGACTCACGCGTGTGGATCGCCGGCCTAAGCGATGAAGCCGGTGCGGGTTCGTGGCTTGCCGCATCGATGAAGGAGTATCTGGAGCCGAATCCGGAGGAGATTGAAAAGCTCGAGCAGTTCATCGATGGCGTACTGTGGGGACATTTGCAAAATAGCAGCGGGCCTCACAAATATGGCGTGCACAAGAGCCTGTTCTTCTACCAGCCAACGCTGGTACCTGGCTTCACGTACGATTCGAAGTTGAACTGGACGAGTTGGACAAGTTGGAACAAAGAAGGCGCGGATGACGTAGGCCGATCGTTTAACTATCCACATGTGGTGGCTGCCTACTGGTCTCTGTATCGCACAGCACGCAACACGCAGGGACTGGTCACGCACCATGATTGGCAGTGGTATCTAAACCAGGCGTATGAGACGACGCTGGCGATGTGCACGGAGGCTCCATACTACACACGCTTTGGACAGATGGAGGGCACAGTCTTTGTGCGGCTACTCGACGACCTGAAGGCCGAAGGCTGGACGGACAAGGCTAACAAACTGGAAGCTGTGATGCGCGCACGGGCCGACGTGTGGAAGACTGAAGACTATCCCTTTGGCAGCGAGATGCCGTGGGATTCGACCGGACAGGAAGAGGTTTACGACTGGACACGCTACTTCCACGACGATCAGAAGGCCGAGGTTACGCTCCATGCGATCCTTGCCTATGATCCGACGATCCCGAGCTGGGGTTACAACGGCAGCGCGCGCCGGTATTGGGATTTCATCTATGGGGGCAAGGCGAGTTGGGCGCGTATCGAGCGGCAACTGCATCACTATGGCTCAGGCATCAATGCGATTCCGTTGCTCTCGGAATACCGTCTGCATCCGGACGACCTCTATTTGCTGCGCGTGGGCTACGGCGGTGTTATGGGCCCACTCGCGAACATTGATGAGAAGGGGTTTGCTTCTGCGGCCTTCCACTCGTTTCCCGACCGCATGAAGTATGACCCGTACACAGGTGACTATGGTCCGAACTTTTTTGGTCACGCGATCAACACGGGTACCTTTTTAACCTACGATAACGCGATGGGCTGGTTATGTTTTGGCGGCAATGTTGCGGAACGCCATGGGATGGTGCATGTGACAGTGCTCGATAGCTCGCACAGTCGGCTCTTTCTGGCACCCCTGGGGTTATGGATCACACTTGATGCGGGAAGGATTGTCTCTGCGGACTATGATACGCGCAAGCACATGGTGACGCTGCATCTGGCTGCAGCAAGCAAGTACGTACATGAGGCTCGATTGCGGTTCGCTGAGACGGAAGCGAAGTCCGTCGCTTCGTGGACGATTACATCGAGCACCAGAATGGATGCAGGTGCAGATGTGATTCAGTTGAGCAGCAAGGAGACCTCAGTGGTACTGCGGCAAACGATGTGATGATGGAGTATTGCAAAGAAGAATGCCGGCTCTCGACTGTCGGCATTCTTCTTTGCTGTAGTTCATGGTTGGCTTCATTGAGCTGAGATGCGCAACATGACGACCCCGTGCTTTGGAACGGACGCTGTGTAGACGTCACCGCCCATTGCTAAGTCAGCATGCCTCCAGAGATCGCGCATGTGTAGAGTTCCGTTGCTGAAGGCTGAGGGCAACATGCTGCGCTTTAAGTTTGCCGTCGTTGTCTCCGCGCCACGATTGAAGAGTCCTACCGCTACGGAGCCATCAGAGAGCGGTCTCAAAAGCACTTCGATATTGCCGTCATGCGAGACCTCTGTCACGGGTCGGAAGTGTAGATCCTGATCAATGGCGATGACCTCGGTATTCATCAAGATGCTTTTCGTCTCGTCGGTCATGGTACGTAGATCGTTACCTGCGATGAGGGGAGCAGCGAGCATCGACCAAAGGCTCATGTGGGTTCGGTACTCATCGGCCGTCATCCCACCGTTCCCAATCTCGAGCATGTCGGGGTCGTTCCAGTGTCCTGGCTTCACGTAGCTGGCAATCTTGATCTGGCTGAAGCCGATCTTATCCATTGACTCCCAACGGTCTTCAATGTCGCCGGTGGTGCGCCAAAGGTTGCCGCCACTCTTCTCGCCCCAACCAGTCCATACGTTGGCACGTCCATACTCACAGAGGCTGTAGACAATGGGCCGATGTATGGACTGCAGTGCATCGCCCATCTCCTGGTAAATTGCCTGCAGCGTCGGCGCGTCATCCTTGTAGACATCGAGATCCGTACAGAGATCATACTTCAGGTAGTCGATGCCCCATGCAGCATAGGTTGCGGCGTCCTGCTGTACATGGCCGAAGCTGCCCTCATAGTAGGCGCAGGTCTTCGGGCCGGGGCTAGAGTAGATGCCAATCTTGAGCCCTTTTGAGTGCACGTAATCCGCAAGCGCTTTCATGTCAGGGAACTTTTTGTTAGCCACAATATTCCCTTTTGCGTCGCGCCCCAGCTCCCAGGTGTCATCAATATTGATGTAGACATAGCCAACCTTGCTCATACCACTCGACACCATTGCATCGGCCATAGCGCGCACAGCGGCATCGTCAATCTTATTAGCAAACTTGTTCCAACTGTTCCAGCCCATCGGCGGTGTACGCGCTAGACCATTGTCTGGAACATCGTGCAACGCAGGCAACGGCAAAGGCTTCGGGGGCTGCGTGGCTTCTTCTGTTACCTGCGTGGCCACGCCATGCGTGACCCTGTCGCCCGCATGCATGTCTAGCGTGAGCTTGTTGTCCGAAAATATTCCTTCGAAGACGATAGACCTGTGCTCCCAACCCGGAGCCGTTGCCGGCGGCTGCGTTACGAAGTGGATTGTGCCGTGATCTAGGGTGCCACCGACTGGAACCGTGTGGTACCAGCGAATCAACTGACCGACGACTGTGTTGCTACTCTCTTGAAGATGAAAGTAGGTGTGCAGTACGGTGCCATCGCCGCTTGGGTTGGGGGTGCGGAGATCCCAGTATCCATTGAGACTGGATTGAGCCGAAGCTGCCGGAATGCTCCCACTCAAGACTATGCCCGCAAGAAGCATGGAGATCATAGCGCATGAACGGGAAATAAATTGCTTCATCAGGGCCTCCAGATGAACCTGGTAAGTAACTTTAGCTGTAATCAATGCGGCCTGCTGCAAAGTACGACGCGGGCCACAGGATCTGCGCACTAGGCGCCCGCAAACTCCGTGATGGGACTCTCCTGGATGCTGGGCCGTGTCGCTTTGGCCTCCTCGAATACAGCACGAACAAATGCGAGGTCTGCCCCTTGCAGTTCAAGGCGTGGGGCACGCACCCGCACTGATCCAACACCTGCCTCTTGCTGCACCCACTTGATCAACTGCACAAACTTTGGCACTGTATCCAAGCGCAGTAAAGGAAGGAACCAGCGGTATAACTCAAACGCCTCTTGCTGCTTGCCCGACTTCGCGAGTTCAAATAGCTTTACGGACTCTGCAGGATATGCATTGACGAGCCCTGCGACCCAGCCAACAGCACCTACTCCCAGTGCCTCTACGATTACGTCATCGACGCCTACAAAAATGCTCAGCCTGTCGCCGAGAAGTGCGCGGATGGCGGCCACGCGGCGCACATCGGTGCTCGACTCCTTCACGGCCTTCAGATTCTCGTGCTCGCTTGCGAGTTCCGAGATATGCTCCGGCAGGAAGTCAGTCTTGTAGGCAACAGGGTTGTTGTAGAGCATGCATCCGAGGTTGGTCGCGCGTAGAATTGCAGCGATATGAGCCTTCATCTCATACCAGTCCGACGTGTACACATACGGCGGCAGAACCATCAGACCAGAGCAGCCGAGACCCTCAGCCTCCTTTGCGAGGGACACGGCATGTTGAGTGGAGAGCGCAGAGATCGAGGCGACTACGGGCAGCTTTCCTGCGACACGCACAGCCGTCTTCAGGATGGCGATGTTCTCGTCGTGGTCGAGTGTGGCGCCTTCGCCGAGCGAGCCCAGCATGATGAGGCCAACGCAGCCGTTACCCAACTGCCATGCTGCATGCTGCGCTAGAAACGCATGGTTGACCTTCCCATCGAGGGTAAAGGGTGTCGTCATTGCGGGCATTACGCCAGACCAGTTCATATTCTCTCCTTAGTACTTTCGATTCCTTCAATTTTGTTGATTGCAACTTTTGATGTTGATGCGAGTGGTGAAGAAAGCGCGCGCAGCGGAACGGGATACAGCGGTTGGCGCATGGATATCGGCGGCTTCCAACCCAGAAGAAATTCGGCGGCTGGGCCGCAGACGCGTCCCTGGCAGGGCCCCATGCCGCAGCGGGTTTGCAGTTTGGCATCTGTCCATCCGTGGTAGGCCTGCATTGCCGCGAAGGTAACGTCCTCGCAGCGACAGACGATAGTGTCCTGCTTTGGCAGCGAACGTAGTTCCTGGCGCAAAGCAAAGGCGTATTCGAGATTTTTCGCGAAGACTTGCTGCTTCATGACGCGACGAAGCAGCTTTGGGGTGCTCTTACCCGCGCATGCGAGGCCTGCGATTTTTCCCTGCATGATAGCTGCTTCGAGGCCCGCAATGCCGGTTGGTTCGCCAACGCAGAAGATTCCGAGAATCGACGTGCGTTGATGTGCATCTGTCTGCACAAAGCTTCCACGAAGGGCACAACCGAGCAACTGTGCAAGTTCAGTGTTCGGAACCAGATAGTAGCCGCATGCGAGCAGGTCGCAAGGCTCCGTCCAGGTTCGCGTTCCGTCGGTCATATGTATGGCCGAGAGAGTGTGGCTATCTGGTGAGGCGATGGCTTTCACAACCCAACAGCCTGTGCGATACGTCGCCGAGCGCAACTTCGTACGATAGCGCGCTCCCTGCACTAGCTTCGCGGGCTGACGCCACAGGGATGCAGCAAACGGCGCGAGCTTCAACATGGGTGCCTGCTCGGCAACAGTGGTGACGGTTGCACCCGCTGCTACAAGATGCGCAGCGACGGCGAGTAAGAGTGGTCCTGTTCCTGTGACGGCGATGTGCTTGCCCGCAACAGGATAGCCTGCACGTGTCAGGGCTTGCAGCCCACCAACGCCGAAGACTCCGGGCAACGTCCATCCGGGGAAGGGGAGAAAACGCTCACGTGCGCCGGTGGCAAGGATGAGCTGTTGGAATCGGAACGTTTCCACGTTGCTATCGGTCGCGGTCTCGTGCAGTGCTTCAGCAAAGCCGCTCGCAGATGCGTTGAAGACAACACGACGTGTCAGCAATTGTGCGCCTGAACGATAAAGACGATCCAGTGCTTGCTGTTTTGGATGACGTTTGGACGTCGAAGGGTGATGAGCAGTGGACAAGTTACGCCAGATTTGTCCGCCGGGTTGGCGATTATCATCGAGGACAATGACCTTCAGGCCCTGTTCTGCAGCTATCGTTGCAGCGGCGATGCCGGCCGGGCCAGCACCAATGACGAGAACGTCGGAGGAGATGTCCTGGCTCATAGGTTCGTCTCCACCGTCATGCCAGCCTCGCAAAATAGTTGACATGTGCGCCGGTGCGCCCTTCCGTTCACGACGGCGCGGCACTCGAAGCAGATACCCATTCCGCAGAGTGCGGCACGTGGCTCGCCGATGACAGAGAGGCGAAAGGGCTGACTTGCGATGAGTAGAGCGGCTGCCACGGATGTGCCGCTCGGCACTTCCACCAATTGACCGTTAATTTTCAGTGCAAGAGTCTCAGGCATAAGGCATACTCACTTGCGCCTTCATGCGCGCGGGAAGATACGGCGTCACATCGATGGCAGGTGTCTGTGCCGTCATGGCAGCCACCAGCAGGCGGGCCGCGCCCGGTGCGTTGGTGATGCCTAGGCCTTCAAAACCCGTGGCAAGCCATAGCGTGGCATCGTCAGACAAACCGCTCGCGCTGCCAATGCACGGCAGTTTGTCCGGCGTCGCAGCCCGAAAGCCTGTCCAAGTGCGCAGCGACGAGAGGTTATCGAGACTAGGCATGTACTCAATTGCACGATCGAGCATGCGGCGCAGCATCTCGGGCTCGATCTCGGGTCCTGTGCTGCCATACTGTCGCGAAGAGCCGATGAGAAGTTGCCCTGTTTGACGCGGCTGAATATTGAAGGCTACGGAATCCTCTGTTAATGTATGGGCACTCTTGAGATAGCCAAGCTCCACGAGCTGGTGACGCACAAATCCTGGATAGCGATCCGTGATGGCAAGGTGGCCCTTGCGTCGTTGAATTGGGAGCGCGGGCAACAACTTGCAGTCCGCGCCTACTGCCAGCACAATGCGGTCGGCTGCAAGCACTGCGCCCGTGTTCAGGCGGACCTCGCCGTGTGCGGCTGAGACAGCACGGGCGGGAAAGATTTCAGCTCCGAGACGCGTGGCCTCGGCAAGAAAATAGGAGGCTACGGCTGGGGGGTAGACAATGCCGTCGGCGGGGACGAGCAGACCGCCGATGAGGCCTCTGCGCAGATTGGGTTCGGCGTGTGCGAGTTGCGCAGCCGAAAGGATATTCGTCTCAATCCCAAATCTCGCGTAGAGGGCATGCTTGGCGGGCACCTGGACCATGTCTTCATCGTCGGCTGCAACCCAGATGGTGCCACAGCCCTCATACTCCGCGGACTTGGGTAGATGCGCCGCAAGCTGATGCCACAACGATTGCGAGTATGCTGTAAGCGCGAGCTGCGCGGGGGAATCGTCCATGACCACAACATGGCCCATTCCCGCTGCAGTAGCACTGCCGGCAAGCGTGCCGCCACTAACTACACCGACTTGCCAGCCGAGCAATGCGCACTCACGCGCGACAGCACTTCCGACGATGCCAGCACCCACAACGAGAATGTCGAATGACTTCATCTCAGAGCTTTATCCCGGTAGAAAACGGATCGCCGTCTTCAAACAACAGTTTTGATTCTCCTGTTATCCATGCGCGCCCGCGAATACTAGGGTGCACATGGCCGTCATGACCTTTACGGATCGAGCCCTCGAAGACGGTACCGAGGATGCCTTCCTGTCTCCATGGCATCTCAGGCACCAGCTCGCCGTCGTCATACAGGCAAGCCATTTTCGCGCTAGTACCGGTGCCGCAGGGAGAGCGATCGAACGATGCGCCGGGACAGAGGACGAAGTTGCGCGAAGAGTTTTCGGAGGAGTAAGGGGCGGAGAAGAACTCGATGTGATCGATGTACGCACCTTCCGCGCCTGTGATGCCGCTTGCGTCCAGCGCGTTACGAATCGCTGTTGTGGTGGCTATCAGCTCGGTGCGGTTTTCAAGCGTCAAAAGGCAGGGGGGATTCGCAATCAGAAAGAACCAGTTCCCTCCCCACGCGATATCTCCGGTAAAACTCCCATAACCAGGAGCTGTGACCGTTACACTGGAGCGGAAACGGTAGCTTGGGACATTTTCCACGGTTACGCATCGGTCTTCATGCAGGGTCGCCTGTACGATACCCACGGGGGTCTCGATGCGATGCAACCCGCCGCCCACCTTGCCCATATGCGCCAGCGTGGTGAGGACGCCGATGGTTCCATGGCCGCACATACCGAGATAGCCGACGTCATTGAAGAAGATGACAGCCGCAGTAGACTCCGGCTGTGTCGGTTCAAGGAGGAGTGCTCCCACCACCACGTCAGAGCCACGCGGCTCGCACACGACCGCAGTGCGAAAATGATCGAATTCGGATCTGAAGCGCTGGAGGCGTTCTTCCATCGGACCGCTTCCAAGGTCGGGGCCGCCGGAGACAACTACCCGGGTTGGCTCGCCCTGGGTGTGTGAATCAATGACGCAAATGGGTGACAGGAGAGGCATAAGCAATAATACCGCCTTGTCGACTATTTTGAATACATTCATGCTTTACAAAAATAACTCTTTCTCTCTGAAAAAGCGGTACATTAATATTGGAGTGCATACCCCATTGCAAGTAACGACAGCAGCATCCATGAAGAAGAGGGCGACAGCAGCCTCCCCGAAGGCCAAAGCGGAACATGGCACGAGCCTATTGACAGCATTCCGCGAGATTCGCGAACTGATTGTGCGCGGCAAGCTCTCCCCAGGTACCTGGATTTTGGAGGCCGAACTGGCGGAGCGCCTGAATATGAGCAGGACGCCCGTGCGCGGGGCCATTCATTGGCTACAGCGAGAGGGCTACATTCTGGAGCATCGGAATGCGAAGAAATCGCGCATGATTGTTGCGCCCCTCACGCAGGAAGACTCGAATGAGCTCTACCTCATCATCGGACGGCTAGAAGGCATTGCTGGCCGCGGCATCGCGGCGCTTCCGCTGGCGGAGCGCGAAGAGATTTGCGCACAGCTGCAGACTCTCAACAATAGGCTCGAGTTCATCTCCAGAGACCGCGACGGAAATCCTGGTGAGATCTTTGATAACGACCGCTCGTTTCATCGACTCATTATCAAGTACGGGGCGGGCGCTCGCATGACGACACTGCATAAGGCAATCGAGCCACAGACCGAGCGTTATTGGCGGCTATATGCGAGCTCCATCATTAAGGACCTGCATCTGTCGGTTGCCGAGCATGATGAGGTAATCCGGGCCATCCTGGCCGGCGATCCAGACCGCGTCGAGACGGGCCTGCAGAAGAACTGGGAAAAGGGTTCGGAGCGACTCAGCCGTGTCATCGAGATCTTTGGCGAGCGTGGAAGTTGGTAGACGGCGGTTGTTATCGAGACTATGCAAGGGGCGTTCGCAATTCGCGAATGCCCCTTTGATGTTAAGTCACGAAGGATGTTAGTCCTTGGCTGTGGCTTCATCCGTCTTTAGCGAAACCTTGTTCCAGTCCGGCGGCTCGACGCCCAGCAGATTGCGCACGAAGTAGTCGTCGCGATTGTGCTCATCGGACAAGATGCTCACGCCGTGGTTTTGGCCAGGAATATAAAGCATGTCGAAATGCTTGTGCGCCTTCACAAAGGCATTGACTACCTGCAAAGATGAAGCTGGATCGACATTAGTGTCCATCTCGCCGATGATAAGGAGCACCTTACCTTGCAGACGATAGGCATTATCGACATTGGAGGACGCGGCATACTGCGGACCCACCGGCCAACTCATCCACTGCTCGTTCCACCACATTTTGTCCATGCGATTGTCGTGACAGCCACTATTACTCACAGAAACTTTATAAAACTCCGGATGAAACAGAAGCGCACCCAGCGCACTTTGACCACCCGCAGAGGTACCGAAGATTCCGACACGGGAGATGTCGTAGTACGGATATTTAGCGGCGACGGCCTTGTGCCACAGAATGCGGTCCGGAAAACCAGCATCAGCAAGATTCTTGAAGGCAACATCGTGGAATGCCTTGGAGCGATTACTAGTACCCATGCCATCGATGTGTACGACGATGAAGCCGAGTTCAGCCAGCGCCTGATCAGGTGCAATCGAGCTGAAGGTCTTAGGAACGAAGGAGCCCTGCGGTCCTGCATAGATGTTCTCGATGACTGGATACTTCTTGTGCGGATCGAAGTGCAGCGGCCGCGTGATCGTGCCCCAGATGTCGGTTTTGCCGTCGCGGCCCTTGGCGACGAACACCTCCGGGAAGCGGAAACCGGCCGCGAGCAAGGCTGTCGTATCACCTTTGTCGAGATCGAGCACCACCCTCTGGTCGGAGGTGCGGCGCAATTGCGCGACCGGCGCGAGATCTACCCGCTGCCAACTGTCCACGTAGAACGTACGGTCATGTGAGAAGCTGACGGAGTGCATCCCGTCGGCGTCGGTGAGCCGGGTGAGCCCAGTTCCGTCAAAGTTGATGCGGTAGTACTGTGTGAAATAGGGATCTTGACCGGGGATGCTACCACCGGCCTCAAACCATATCTGGCGGTTCTTTTCGTCGACATAATCGACGTTGCGCACCAGCCAGTTTCCCTTTGTGATCTGGTTTTTCACGGTGCCAGTCACGCCGTCGTAGAGATACAGATGCTCCCATCCGTCGCGCTCCGAGGCCCATATGATCTGCTTACCGTCATCGACGTCATGACGATAACGCCGGCCAGCGGAGAGTCCTGGTCCAAGGTCGCTATAGTAGAAGAATGTCTTCGTCGTCTCAGTAATCAGCGCGCGCGCAGAGCCTGTCTGCGCATCGACTTCGATGACCTTATAGGCCTGATGTCCACGCTGGTTGTACTCGAACGTGAACCCGCGGCTATCCTTCCACCATACGGCTTCCGTGAGATCGAACGGATTAGGAAAGAGGCTATTATCGATCTGGATCGCCCGACTGGTTGCAATGTCAAACAGTACGGGCGACGCGATATCAACGGGATCTCCGGGTTTCGCGTAATGGATTGTCGTGGTTTCTGGCTGAATCTGATCCGCCGGCGAGGATTCGATGTAGGATACGAGGCGGTCGAAGCCGGGACGCACATGATAAGCAACCAGCTTCTTCGAGTTGGGCGACCATGCTAGCGTATTGAACGTGTAGGCGTTGTTCTCCGTGCCATCGAAGCTGATGGGATACGCAGGCGCGTTGCCTTTGGGCTGAATGAAGACGTTGAAGTTTTGAATGAAGGCCTCGTACTGGCCGTCGAAGGACGTGCAAACATCGTGCGGAGGCCGCGGCAGCTGGTCAAGGATGGGAGAGCCTACTCCGGGCTGGTCGTTCGAGTGCGGCGAGGGTTGCGGCTCTGCTGCGTCAGGCCTCGCTGCACAGGGACGCTGCCGCCGCTCCTCGCCGCTGGAGCTGCCGTCGTCGCCGACAACTTGCGGCGCAGGTATGCGGTATGCAAGACCGCCGACGGGATCGCCTCCCTTGCGTTCCGTCTCGACTTCAGGGCTTAGCTGATCAGGCGACGCATTCTTCGGCGCGTAGCTGCGGCCTTCGGCGTTTTCTTTGGGAATCGGCCCCGTCTTCACGCACGTGTAGTCCGAAAGCTTGCACGTGAAGAGCGAGCCCTGCACCCCAAATTGGATCAATTGCTCACTATCCATGAACTTCAGCGGCGCGGTCTTGCCGTTGGCTTCTTCGGACGGCCTCCTCTCTGGATGAAAATGTACGGGCGTGAACGGAAGCGTGAGAGCTGTATAGGGATGGCCTGTAACGGTGGAGATGGCAGAGGCAAGCCGCGTCTGGTCGAACGCAGGCTTCTTTGTGCTGGCGTCTGCGTCCACGAGGAGATAGTCATCGCCGCCTTTCACTGATTTCGCATACCAGAAGCGGTGCTCGTCGCCAATCCAGTGAGCGGGGCCCGGGACATTTACCACGAGACCGGAGGTTTTGGCGCTCAGGTCATGCGCGCGCTGATAGTCCGCTAGTGTGCCCTGAGCATGGAGTGAGGTTAAAGAAAACATGCAGGCCGAGACGGCCGCCAGGGGGAGAAGGGAGAATATCCTTTTCATAGAACACGCGGCTCCACGCACTGTGAAATTACTGCTGGCAAAAGTATACACATACAACTTTGTATACAATTAAATATTCTTGCGATATAACGATTTCATTGATGTCTCAATGCGATGGACTACAAATCATTGCTTGGGGCTGGCACCCTAATCTCCCAACCCCGTGAGGCGATCTATGCCGATTTCAAATCGAGCCAGCCGAGTGCTTTCGATGCTGGTCATTAGCACTTGCCTGCTTTGTCCGACCAACTCAACAAGAGCGAGCATGAACAACACCTCCGCTGAGCCCCAGTCCCGCATGTCGTCCATCATCGAGATCTTCGGTGCGGACGAGAGGTCCCTAGAGAGAGCCTATCCGTTGCGGCTATCCCCTATACACACGGCGCGCTTCGAGCGGTTCTATCACGATGAACTTTCCATGCTCACGACGATTGACTTCGACGGTCTCTCGCAGGAGGACAAAGTGGACTATCTACTGATGAAGAGCGAGATCACCTCAGACTTGCACCAGATGGAGATTCAACAACACCGGCTCGAAGAGATGCAACCGCTGCTCCCTTTCGCTGCCACCATCGAGGAAATGCTGGACAAAGAACGATTGATGCAACGGCCGAATGCGGAACACGACGCAGAGTTACTGAGCGCAATAGTGAAGCAGATTGAGTCGAAGCGTAAGGAGCTAGACCAGGCGGCAAACAGGAAGCGGGGGCCGGATGGGAAGACTGACGTGAACGGAGCTGCGAGCCTGCCGAAGATTGATCCGGTTGTGGCGAACCGCGCAATGCAGGCAACTCAACAACTGAGCCGTGCGCTGAGCCACTGGTTCAGCCAGTATGACGGGTACGATCCGAGCTTCACGTGGTGGGACGCATTGCCTTACAAAAATGCAAGCAAGGCACTTGATGAGTACAGCACCTTTCTAAAGGAGAAGTTAGTAGGCATCCAAGCAGACGACAAGACCACGATCATCGGCGATCCGGTGGGTCGACAGGCATTGACGAACGAGCTTGCTGACAACATGATTTCGTACACGCCGGAAGAACTCATTGCCATTGCGCAAACCGAGTACGACTGGTGTCTGAAGGAGATGCTGAAGGCCTCGCATGAGATGGGCTATGGTGACAACTGGCAAGCGGCTGTGGAGAAGGTGAAGGAGATGCATGTGCCCCCCGGAGAGCAGCCCGAACTCATCCGCAAGCTTGTCGTGGAAGGCAGTAATTTCGCGAAGGAGAACAATCTTGTCACCGTACCGCCACTCGCAGACGAGACGTGGACGATGGTGATGATGACACCTCAACGTCAATTAGTGAATCCGTTCTTCACTGGAGGCGATGAGATCAGCGTGTCTTACCCGACCGACACCATGACGTATGAGCAGCGCGAGATGAGTATGCGTGGCAACAATATCCCGTTCGCACGGGCGACAGCTTTCCATGAGATGATCCCCGGCCACTTTCTGCAGTTCTATATGAATGCGCGCTATCGTCCATACCGGCTGCGGTTCGACACGCCGTTCTGGGGAGAAGGCAATGCGTTCTGGTGGGAGATGCTGTATTACGACAAAGGTTTCGACAAGACACCTGAAGAGCGAATTGGCGCGCTGGTATGGCGCATGCACAGGTCGGCGCGAGTGATCTTCACCATAAACTTTCATCTCGGCAAATGGACAGCGCAGCAGTGCGTGCAATATCTCATCGACCATGTGGGCTTCGAATCTGAGAATGACCTTGCGGAAGTACGCCGCTCGTTCGATGGCTCCGTAGGCCCGCTGTATCAGTGCGCATATCTGATGGGCGCATTGCAGTTCCGGCAGCTACATCATGAACTTGTTGATTCTCACAAGATGACCGATCGTCAGTTCCATGACACCATTTTGCACGAGGGTCCAATGCCCATCGAACTGCTGCGTGCGGAAATGGAGAATGGCACGTTGACGGCTGATTTCCATGCCTCTTGGAAATTCTATGGCGATCATCCAATACATCCGTAAGCTATGTGCCGCCGAACGAAAAGGTCGAAAGGATGAAACATGATGGACAGGCGCGACTTTATCAAGAGTGTCACGGCCAGTACGGTGACTCTGCATACACTGGCGGCCCGGGTTGCTTCAATAGATTCGATGACATCGACCGGCGGGCTAATCGCTGCCGATGTGGTGTCCATTGAGGGGCATACGCGGCTTGCATCATTCACCCAGGATGGGGTGGCCTGGACGGTATATGAAGACTTGCGCGTACGTGACGGCGTGCTCACCTACGTCAACTCGAAGGGTACGGCACGCGTGCTGCGCAAGACAGCAGAAGCTACGTTCTCCGACGATGACCCGCAACATCTTGGCCTAGAGTTAAAAGAAATTGGCATGGCTGATGCGGATCTACTCGCCGATAAACTGCTAGCGCATGGCGATCCTCTCGAGGACGAGGTGCGTCGCGCAGCTCCACCGATGAATTCTGACCACAGCGAAGAACATCAGCCGGGCTTTCGTCCCGACTGGAACACAATCGTCGGTACACGTGAGTGTAGCGACACCATGCCTGTGTTTCCCGCAGGCAACACCCGCACGTATCATCCGCAGCAATATTTTAAAGAACTCAACTTGCAAAATGCGAATCAACGCCAAGAAGGACTTATCGGCGGCTGGATGCCAGGGGTGCGCAAGGTAATTCCAAGCGAAGGCGGAGATTACCTCGAGGTTGTTGTATTTGGTGACGTCCTCGCGCATGATCGCTTTATCGTTCAGACGTGGCATCGAACTGCACACATACGCGACGGGGCGATTCTTAGCGTGCAGTATGGCTACAGCTATCCTGAATATACGCGGCGCAGACAGGAGCCGAAGGCTGTAGATTTCTATCGCGGCATGCTCGCGTTCGCAGAGTATTGGGAGCAGCAGACGCATGATCTTGCGTCGATGACACTGCCCGACACCAGCTGGGCCGATATGGTTCGATATGCGTTTGTGAAGGAGCAGTTAGTGCGTCCAGGAGGCGTGTACCCGAAGTATGGTGCCGTAGACCGTGACTATTACGGTTCGGAGTACGACGGGTTTCAGGATACCTTCACGATGTCGCTTTATTCAAATCTCGAATGCGGCCGCTTCGTACAGGCACGCGAGGTTTTCGACAATTACTTTACATACTTCACCAACGCGGTCGGCATGGTTAATATGCGTGGCCCGGAAACGGCTCAGTTCGGCCTCACGCTTTTTCTTGTGGCTCGCTATGCGCAACTCACGGGCGACACAGCATTACTATTTCGCCATCGTGAGAAGATCGAAGCGACCGCGGCGCTACTGGCAGGACTGCACGACGAGAGTCTGCATCTGCCTTCGTCTGATGCCGGATATGGCCTCCTGCATGGCTGGTGCGAGTCTGATTCCTGCCTCATGCCGAATCCGGCTGTGTGGGATAAGCCGTACTTCGCCAACAGTGCGTTCGCCGTGCGCGGTTGGCGTGCGATCGCGGCTACATGGAAGAAGATGAAGCTCGCGGGCGCTGAGCCGCTCATTGAAGAATGGATGCGTCGTAGCGAGCAGCTACATGCGACGCTTGTGCAAAGCGTGCGGGCAAACACCTGGCGCGATCGAACCCCGGCATATGTTACGCCGCTGCCTGGAGCGAAGCTTACCTTTCGCGAATCGCTAATGAAGGATCATCCAAGCGAACAGGCATGGGCCCATCGCTGCTACATCGAGTTGCTGCATCCGGATGTGCTACCGGAGGCGGACGCAAATGCTGTGATCGACTGTATGCGTGCGTACGGTGCTACCACGCTCGGCGTTGTAGCGAACGTAGAGCCGCCAAACCCATATGGCCGCGATATTCTCGGCTTCATCTCGTATGGCTATGCGCATACGTTGCTGCGACTGAACCGCATTGAAGAGTACATCCTTTTTCTCTATGCGCATCGCTATCACAATCACTCGCGCGGGAGTTGGACGGCAGGCGAGGTCGCGGGGATCACAGGCCGTGGTTCGCTGTTTTGTATTCCAGCACAGCAGACCATTCCGCTGCTGGTCCGCTGGATGCTGGTCTTTGAGGAGTTCGATGAAGATCGTCTGCACTTTGGAAGGGCGATTCCGCGCGATTGGATAGCGATTGGCAAACCGATTGAGATCACAAGCGCACCGACACGCTGGGGACGTGTAGATTATCGATTGGAACGTCGCGATCCTAAAACGCTGGTGGCCACGATTACCTTGCCGGAACGCGGCGGTCATCCTGACTTCGTACACATTACGTTCCGCGCAGAGCGTGATCGTACGCTCCGCAGTTGTGCGGTCAATGGTGTCGCAGCGCAATTTGAAGGGCCGCATCACGATGCGATCATCATACGACCAGGCAGCGAGCGACGCTTTGAGGCAATCGCTCAACTTGCATAGAGCAGTCGTACTGAGCATCAAAGTAATATCCTTCTGTCTCGATCGAAATATTAAACGATGAGTCGCCTGCTAGTTTGCAGGCGACTCATCGTTGTGTTGGTAGTGTCCTGGATGCTTCCGTTTAGAACATCACGTTCGCGCGCAACTCGATCTGCCTTCCCCCGTTACTCGAGTTAAGTATTGCATTTTCAGACGTCGTCGATGTCGTTCCGAATGTATAGTCTTGCACTCCGGTATCCATACCTACCCAGGCCACATGATTGAACGCATTCAGAAACACTCCCTGGAACTTCAGATTGATAGATTTCGCAATTGGGACCAGCTTCGTGAGGGAAAGGTCTGCATTGAAGTTGCTGGGATCATGAAGCCAGAGCAGCCGACCGAACTGGCCTGGCGTAGATGCAGGACTGATATATGCGGTGTTTGCCTGCCCGTTACTCTGATTGATGTACTTCGGATCAAACAGACTCACATAGGGCTTGCCGGGCACAACTCGCGGCCGCAGTTGTCGCTGCAATTGCTTCGGGGTTACGCCCGTGAGTGTGATTCCTGAATCGTTGCCATTGAAGGTGCTGGTACCACCTGTGAACAGATGTGGTTCGCCGCTCTGCCACGTTACAATCGCACCTAGGGTCCAACCACCTACGATCGAGTTGGCGATCGGGTTCTGATTCAGGAACGCCCTGCCATGACCGAATGGAAAGTCATATGTACCGCTGGCGTGGAAGACGTGGCGAACATCGAAGGCACTCGGGAAGTAGTTCAGCCCTTTGTCGCGTAAGGTGTAAAAACCGGGTGCACTATTGCTACGTCCGCCATAGTAGCCGGGTGCCGTGCTGCCCTGAACGCTAACACCTAGCGACTTCGAGTACGTGTAATTAGCGTCGAACTGAAGACCATGCACGGAGTTCTGACGAAAGTCTACCTGAAGCCCGTTGTAGTTTGAGTAGCCAGCGTTGGTCAACTCCGAATTGCCCGCACCGGCAGCATATGGGTTCTCCTGAAAGAAGTTGATGGGATAGCTTCCATTTCCGGGAATTCCCTGCGCTGCGCACGGACCGAAGTTAGCACCGATCAGCGAGCAGAGATACGTGGAGTTCCCAGCCAGCGCACTGGCGAAGGCACCAGCTTGTCCCTCCTTCACATAGTTGATGAACGTACCATTGGTGTAGTTTGCCGCGAGGCCAGAGGTCTGGAAAGCCTGGTCCATGATCGGCGTCGGATTCGCGCCTTGGAAAGTCGATCCTCCAGAGGCAGCGAGGTTTGCTTGTGCTCCTTGGAACTCCTTCAAAAAGCCGTTTTCAAAGATATTAACCTCATTGAAGTTTTCGAGGAGCCATTGATCCTTCGCCACGTTGCCTACATAGCGGACTTCGAGAACGTCGTTGGAAGTTAATTTGCGCTGGATGCCAAACGACCACGATTCAACATAGGGCTGCTTGATGTTAGGGTTGAAGGTCGTGTAGCCCGTTCCGCTGAAGGTCTGGTAGGACTCAGGAATGATGGGCTGGAACGGCGAGGGCGAAGTGGATTGCAGGGCTGGAAGTGCTCCGCCGAGGACAACTGATCCCGCGTTGTAGAAGCCCGGCGAAGGAGTGGTACCAGGTTGTGGAGCGACCGGGTCTGCATAGTAGTAAGTATTGAAGTTTGCGCCACTGTTCGAGCCTATGCTCCAGAAGTTCTGCGCGCCTTCGGTATAGTTCTTCAGTGTGAAGCTACCGCGGATCACCGTCCTACCTTGTCCCAGTAGCCTACCCCACATAGAACTCACATCGCGTGGATTCCACGCGAAGCCTACGGTGGGTTCAGGGTGAACATAGGTCGGCGCGTACGCCTCCGCGTGCGGACCCTCGACCGGATTCTGGTCGCCAGTCAACACCCCGGGCTGAAAGATGTTCCCTACACCGGAAGGCCCCCATAGAGCGTTGATGGTTGGGTGTGTGTAGTAGCCGGTTTCATCTTTGGATGCACCTGTAAAGTCCCAGCGCAGGCCGTAGTTCAAAGTCAGAGTGGGCATCGCACGCCAAGCGTCCTGCACGAATACCGCTGCCTGCGTCAGCCGCTCATGCAGATCGAACGTTACTCCGGGTTGAAACTGCTGCGTGGCAATGTTTACGAACTCGCCGAGGCTGTAGTAATTCATTCGGCCAGTCAGCGTTGCGTAGAGGCCTTCAACATCCGGAGCTGCACTAGTCGGGCCGTCTGCGACCGAATTATCGAGCGACGTCTGCACCGGATCGCCTTGCGCAATCGCACTCACGCCTACATAGGGAACAAACTGGTTGTTGTAGTAGTGGTCAACCTCGGTAGCGCCAGAAGCGCCGAAGGAAATGTTATGCAAGCCATGCGACCACGTATTGTCATCCTTAATGCTCGTCACAGGATAAAGGTAGCCGCCTTTGAGCTGAGCGAAACCATTAACCCCGCTGTTGAGTCCGAAACCAAACGCAAGGTCGCCCTGCTGCATCATGCTTGCGGTGGGAGTGCCGATGCCCTGCGAGTTGTACACAAGGCCTGTATATAGATACCCCACGCGAAAGGCACTTACGAGCGTGGGCTTGATTGTCCAGTCAAAACCGGCAACTACCTGGTAGTTTCGGGCTTTGTCACTGAATGCCTGGTTGGCGAACAGCGGGCCAGGATAGGGCGGAGCCCCCGTATTAATGTAGTAGAAGTTCGATTCGTTCACTGCGCCTGTCAGCCGAAACTTCTGCGATACGTTGTAGTCGAGCCGCAAAGTTGGGAACCGTTCGATGATCGATCCCTTATTCTCAAAGTTCAGCAGGTTGTGGTTCAGATCGAGAGGCGAGATGCTTGTGCCAGACAGCCCGGACGCGCTCTGAATATTCGCTAGATCAGTTGCGATGATGGAGTTGATGTTCGCTGTGCAGGTCGAGCATCCCGCGCTCGCTCCCGTCTGCAGCACATTTCTTGTCTCGATTGCGTTGGTCGTTGCGTTCGCATACGTATAGATACCAGAGAGAGCCAGTGGGGTGGCAATTGATGTCTGCACCAAGGCTTCCTGTGGCTGACGATAGTTGCCAAGGCTCGCGAAGAAGAAGATCTTATCTTTGAGCAGTGGTCCAGCCAGATCACCGCCAAAGTCATTGATGATCAGCAGATTTCGGGGTAGCCCCGCATTATTATTGTTCCACCCATTGGCATTCATTGCTTCACTGCGGTAGTCCTCAAACACCTCTCCATGGAACTTGTTTGTGCCGCGACGGGTTAGAAAGCCGATGTCCATGGCTGACGTACCGCCCTTGGATGCATCTAGTTCGCTGGTCTCGACTGTCATCTCCTGGGTATCCTCGAGACGCTGGGTGGTGCTCGGGCCGTCGGTATCGAAGCCGCCGCTCTTATTCCGATTGATCATCGTCGAGAATCCGTTCGTACTCGTATCGACCGCGCCACCAGGTAGGTTGTTGAAGTTGTCGTCAACGGCACCCGGGACCAGGAAGGCAAGCGAGAAAACATCGCGTGCGGCAGTCGGCAGATCCTGTACCTGTTTCATATCCAAGGTTGTCGAGAGGGTATTCCCCGTGGTGTCGAAGATGGGGCTGTTGTCACCGTTCACTGTCACAGTCTCGCTCGTTGCGCCCACCTTGAGCTTTACCGTCAGGTTGGTGACCTGATTGGTTTGAATCGTGATCTTATCGAACTTGCTGGTACTGAAGCCGGGCCTGCTGACGGTGAGACTGTAGGTCGCAGGGTTGAGAAATGGGATGACCGAGATACCAGTTGTGCGACTGGTCGCACTATGCACATCGCTGGTTCCAAGATCCCTCAACACGAGTTGCGCCCCCGGGATCAACGCTCCCTGTGTGTCCTCAACTGTTACGTTTAGCGAACCGGTAGACATATCCTGCGCTATGCAACGATCGCTGGCTATCAGCAGGCAGCAAAACGCTAATATCGCAATCGACCATCCGCGAGAGACTGCGCCCTGCCATCGACCCGACATCATCACCTGATCTGTATTTTTCATATCCTTGGTTCCTCCAGGCTCTCTTTTTGGGATCGTTTGGACAGTCCGCTGGTCAAGCCGAACCAGCTCGGTAAACGATACGCACTGAGAATGTATGGGAAGTTGTATCCGTTATTGTCCGCATTGTCAAGAAAACATTTGCTGAGAATTTATAAACCTTCGAGAAATACGCAAAGCCGCTCGATTAGGCTGGCCATTTCATTCTCCTGGATCCAAATGGATAAACCACTCAAAATCAGTAGCTTGCGAATGCTTTATACAGTAGGGGAGAAGTTGAGAAGCGATAGGTACCCAAGCGCGAAATTTGAACTCGGTGCTTTCAGTGCCTCACCTGAGGTTTAATGACGATTTGACAACGATGAAGCAGCGTCCGGTTGATTTCATTCAGCTAAACGGCTTGGGAATCATAGGATCATTGATGAACTCAAGCATTCAGGAGGGACGATGTTACAGCGGAACGGCAGATTGCGGCGAAGGACCGAAGAAGCGTGCGGAGAGGCGTAGAAGGACATGCTCCCATCGATGAAATCGTTCTTAGGAATACAATTTGAAATACACCAATGCGGCTTGCATGGAGCTTTCCAGAGATCCTCGCCCATTGTCTATCTTGCAGGAGACGTCATCGATGAGTGTTGAAGTATCAGCAAACGTAAGGCTCCAAGGTCGTTCTCTTATTGCGGGGAGAGTTTCAGCCGATAGTAACGGAACAGTGTTTTACGGTTATGACCCGAGCCACGGCCAGCAGTTGGAGACGAGGTTTTGCTCTGCGACGATTGAGGACGTGGATCGCGCAGTGGCTGAGGCGACGGATGCATTTGTAGCGGCTTCCTCGTCTTCCGGGAAGGAGCGCGGGAGGCTGCTGCGTGCTATTGCGGATGGGATCGATGCGGCGGCTGCGGTGTTGATTGAGCAAGCGCATCGTGAAACGGCGCTGCCCCGTCCGCGGTTGACGGGCGAGGTGGCGCGCACGAGCGGTCAATTGCGGTTGTTCGCGAGCACTGTAGAAGAGGGTTCGTGGGTGATGGCCCGGATTGATACTGCTGAGCCAGGGCGGACGCCACCAAAGCCGGACGTTCGATCCATGCTGCGGCCACTCGGACCAGTAGCAGCGTTTGGTGCGAGCAATTTTCCGCTGGCGTTTTCGGTGGCGGGCGGCGATACAGCGTCGGCACTGGCGGCTGGCAATCCGGTGATCGTGAAGGCGCATCCGGCGCATCCGGGAACGAGTGAGTTGGTGGGGCATATTATCGTGGCGGCGATTGCGGCTTGCAGTCTGCCTGCGGGCTTGTTCTCGCTGCTCTTCGATGTGGGATATGAGGTGGGCGCGGCGCTTGTGCAGCATCCGGGAATTCGCGCCGTGGGGTTCACAGGATCCTTCCGTGGTGGACGCGCATTGATGGACCTTGCCAACGCTCGGCCTGATCCAATCCCGGTCTACGCAGAGATGGGAAGCACAAACCCAGTGTTTATTCTTCCCGGCGCACTCCAGGAGCGCAGTGCGGAGTTGGCAGATGGTCTGCATGCATCTTTCACTCTAGGCGGCGGTCAATTCTGCACCAAACCGGGACTTGTCTTTGTTACAAAGCCTCTGGCGGGAACGTTCGTTGAACGGCTCAGGAAGGCGACTGAGAGCAGTTCTGCGTTCCCGATGCTGACGGGCGGAATGGCCTCGGCATACAAGAGCGCATTGACATGTCGAGAGATGCTGAGAACAGCCAAAGGGGAGACTGTTGGGAGCGGTTTCTCAGTGCCGTCGGTTCTTCTGGAGGCGACGGCAGCGGAGTTCTTCAACGACACCTCACTTTCCGAAGAAGTTTTTGGGCCTACCACGCTGGTTGTTCACTGCGATGGGCCTGTGGACATGCTGCAAGTGGCCCATTCGCTCCAGGGCCATCTCACCGCAACCATTCTCGGTACGAAGAGGGATATCGAGCAGAATGCGGAACTGCTGCGGGTCTTGGAAACAAAAGTGGGGCGAGTAATCTTCAATGGCTTTCCTACGGGTGTGGAAGTCTGCCATGCAATGGTGCATGGAGGGCCTTATCCGGCGACGTCTGATGGACGTTCCACCTCTGTAGGAAGCCAGGCGATCTATCGCTTTGCTCGGCCGGTAGCTTATCAAGGATTGCCGGAATCAGCACTTCCGGCAGCGTTGCAGAGCGCGAATCCGCTCCGTATCCTGCGACTTTGGGATGGGATTTGGAGTGCTGACGCAAAGGGATAGGTGAGCCTTCCGCATCGGATGAAAGGCATCGCGAGGACGATACCTTCTGATAAACCTTTTTCCAAGAGTCACAGTCTAGGGTAAGCGCGTGGTCTGAACCGTCCGCGTAGGGTGTGGCTGGAATAAGTGTCCACCTAAATAGGTGGACACCTATTTAGGTGTGTCCTGTGTCCTGTTGAGGGTGAGGTTCCAAGGCAACAGATCCGCGATCCTGCTGATGGGGTGGTCGGCGATGCGTTCGAGCACCTGATGGAGATAGAGTTCCGGATCAAGGCCGTTGAGCTTGGCTGATCCGAGCAGCGAGTAGATGGCAGCGGCGCGATCTCCGCCCGCGTTCGATCCACAGAAGAGGTAGTTTTTTCGTCCAAGCGCTACGACGCGCAACGCGCTGTCAAGGGCGGAGTAAAACCAGGCCAGTGGGGCGGAGTAAAAGTAGGCCAGTAGTAGGCAGTCAGGTTGTTGAGTATTCAGGGGCGAAGGGGCTCTGGAGCGTAGCGGAAGAGGCTCTTCGCCCCTGAGAGGCGTCTTGAGGATCAGCGTCTTGAAGGCGGGTTTCGTTTACGGCGGCTTTGCTTGAGGCGGTAGCTGTCGCCGTTCATCTCCAGGATGTGGACGTGGTGGGTGAGGCGGTCGAGCAGGGCTCCGGTGAGCCGTTCCGAGCCGAGTATCTCGGTCCACTCTTGAAATGGCAGGTTCGAAGTGATCAGGGTGTAGCCGCGTTCATAGCGTTGGCTGAGCATCTCGAAGAGCAGTTCGGCTCCGGTCTTGGACAGAGGCACGAAGCCCAGCTCGTCGACGATGAGCAGTTCGTAGCTGGCGATCTGCTTCTGAAAACGGAGCAGCTTCTTGTCGTCGCGGGCCTCGATCAGCTCGCTGACCAGAGCGGCTGTGGTGGTGAAGCGTACGCGATGTCCCTGTTGGCATGCAGCCAGGCCGAGCGCGAGCGCGATGTGGGTCTTGCCGGTGCCGCTGTTGCCCAGCAGCAGCACGTTCTCGCGGCGGGCGAGGAACTCGCAACGCGCCAGTTCGAGCACCAGGGTTTTGTTGACTGAAGGCATGGCGAGGAAATCGAAGCTGTCCAGCGTCTTGACGACCGGGAACTTCGCCTGCCGGATGCGGCGATCGGTGGCGCGGCGTTCGCGGTCCAGCAACTCCAGCTCGGTCATGCGCAGCAGGTAACGTTGATAGTCGACCTGCTCGACCGCGCACTGCCGTGCGATGTGATCGTACTCGCGCAGCATGGTGGGCAGACGCAGTTCCTTCAGGTGATGTTCCAACAGCAACTGCGGCGTGTCGGAGGTATGAGCGGCGGTGCTCAAAGTATCGTCGCTCATGCGCACACCTCGACCAGCAGGCTCATGTAGTCGGCGGCCTGCGTGGTGTGCACCTGGGCCAGCGGCAGGTGTGGATAGTTCTGCATATCCAGCCGCGGCGGCCTTCGTTCGATGCGGCACAGCATGAGATGACGCACTGCGTCGAAGCTGATCGTGCCCAACTTCAAGGCATCTTCGATGGCGTGCGTTACTTCGGAGAGCGCGAAGGTCTCCATCAGCCGCAGCACCTGCACATACTCGCGGCTGCCGTGCTTGTTGAGCCGGGCTTCGAGCAGACGGCGCAGTTCGGCGAAGCAGTCCGGCAACTTCCAGCCGGCGAGTGGAGCGGCCTGATCGAGCGCCCGCGTCTTCTGTTCGAGCAGCGCCAGATAGTGCAGCGGATCGAAGACTACCGTCTCGCGTTCATAACTGCGCTGGTGTCGAGCGATGACCTCGCTGGCGCAGGCAATCACTACTTCATGCACGAAGCCCTTCACCAGAACCTGACGGTGTCCGTACTCGGTTGGCACCGAGTAGTCGTTGCCGCGATAACGAACCAGCGACAGCGAAGTAACGCGCACCGTGATCTTCTCGCAGGCTTCGTACGGAGTCGCGGGCAGCGGCAACATGGCCGCGCGATCGCGCTCGAAGCGTTCGCCGATCGTCTCCGAGTGCCCGCGCAGCCGCCGCTCGCGTCGCTTGCGGCACTGCACTTCGAGGTATGCGTTGAACTCGTCCCAACTGTTGAAGCGAGGAATCGGAACCATGAAGTTGCGTCGTGCATAACCGACCAGGCCCTCGACCTTGCCCTTATCGTTGCCCTTGGCTGGTCGTCCGAACTTATCGGCGAAGAGATAATAGCTCTGCAACTCCGAGAAGGCCCGTGTACGCTGTCGCTCATCGCCACCTGGAATCTTCGCCACGGCGATCTTCGTGTTGTCGTAGAGAATCCGCGTGGGAACCCCGCCGAAATACGCAAAGGCTCGCACATGGCCTTCCAGAAATGCCTCCGTCGTCTCCGCCGGAAACGCCATAACGAAGCAATCATCCGAATGCGGCAGGTCCATGGCCAGATAGTGCGCCTTCTGCTCAACGCCAGCGATCACGACCACGGCTTCGCCGAAGTCCGCCTGCGCCTCGCCCGGCGGATGCGTCAGCGGAACGAACATCTCCTGACCGCGTAGCATCGCCGAGCGCACGTAGTCCTTCACGATGCTGTAGCCACCGGGGAACTGGTGCTCGTCTTTTAGACGATCGAAGATACGCTTGGCCGTGTTCCGCTGCTTGGCTGGCCTCTGCTTGTCATCGTTCAGAATGGCGTCGATCACGCCCAGCCACGGCCCCAGCTTGGGCCGCTTGATCGGCTGCTGCCGCTGGTAGCCTGGCGGCACAGCGTACTGCAGCATCTTCCGTACCGTATCCCGCGACAACCCAAACTCTCTGGCTACCGCTCGCTGACTCCGGCCCTCAACTCGAACCGCACGACGTACCCGCCCATATATCTCCACATGGAACATCCCTCCGGTGTTCCATGAACCATGCCATCAAAGCAACGGCTCACGAAGACAAGATCCGGCGGGTGGCCTACTTTTACTCCGCCGCAGAACGCCGCTCACGCGGCGCACTGTGGCCTAGTTTTGCACCGGCGCTCATACATTTCCGTGGCGGTGTAAGCGCGCCCATCCATCAACGCGCAAAGCATCCGCGCCCGCGTGCGATCCGCAACCGCGGAGGCGGCCGACGCCAATCCTGCGTCGATAGATCTCCGATCCACAGCCTCATCATATTTCAGACGGAACATCACGTGGTAGTAACACTTCGTTCTGCACCGAAGCATTCCTCAGACGCTCACTTCATCATGGAGTTGGAGTCGCGGAGGCACCAAAACGATGATCGCCATGATCTTTGAGTTCACTGCAAGCCATGAACACTTCGACGAGTACATGCGCGAGGCCGCGGCTTTACGCCCGCTGTTGTCAGGCATTAGGGGATTCATCTCGGTCGAACGATTTGAAAGCAAGACAACTCCGGGTAAGTTTGTATCCATTGGGTTCTTCGAGGATGAGAGCGCTTTACGGGAATGGAGGAATCTTCCCGAGCACCGACGTGCCCAACAACTCGGCCGCACCAGGCTCTTCAAGAACTATCGCCTGCGCATAGCCTCTGTGATTCGCGACTACACGATGTCCGACCGGGAGCAAGCACCCGAAGACAGCAGGCTGGAGCACGATTCAAGGGAGGAATGAGAATGGACGATGTGGAGATTCGTCTGACTGATACGCCGGGTTCGCTCTCCCTAATGGGAACAGCACTGGGCAATGCAGGCATCAGCATAGAAGGAGGCGGCGCATGGGTTGTGGATGGCAAAGGCTTTGCGCACTTCCTCTTTCACGATGGGGCCGCAGCACGCCGGGCACTCGAATCTGCTGGAATTGAAGTGGCCTCATGCAGCCAGGTATTGCGCCTGCGTCTCCAGCAGGAAACTCCGGGGCAGCTGGGGTTAGTTACAAGCCGCATGGCGCAAGCCAATGTCAGCATCAAGGTGCTCTACAGCGACCATGCGAATCACCTCATCCTCGTGGTTGACGACCTTGAGAAAGGTAAAGCAGCGGCCGCAGAGTGGAGCAGCACGCAAATGGCAGAATCGAGGCGGAGAAGTCAATGAAGCCCACAGGAACTGGGCATCCTCAAATACAGAGGCTGCAAACACCCTTCGGCCATACTCAGCTCAGTTGACGAAAGCAGGCCGAGGCACTCTCCCAGGAGGGGAGTACGTGTTAATCCTTTTCTGTCCTGCGATGCGGTAAGCCGGTAGGTAACGATATACGCCGTTGGAGAAAGAAGGACGGCGTGTTGCAAGGTTGCGCCGGGTCTCCGTTTGTATTTATGGGTGATCTTTCTCCGGCAGCTCCCGCATATTCTCCTCTTCTCGTGATTGAATCCGGGTCCTCGCCATCTCAATGGCTTCATGCAGCTTCACTCGCAATACGTTGGGTGGGGGCAGAACCGTCAGGTATTCGGCCACGTGAATACCTGCAGCACCGAGTTCCAACAGTTCGATCTGCTCTGTATTCTTGCCGGCACAGAGGATGATGCCGAGGGGCAGGTTCTCTCCGGGTTCCTGCTCGTTCTGAGACAGCCAGCGGAGATAGAGTTCCATCTGGCCCTTGTATTCGGGCTTGAAGCTCCCCTGCTTCAACTCCACGACAACTAACCGTTTGAGTTTGCGGTTGTAGAACAGTAAGTCGATGTAGAAGTCGTCTCCGTCAAGTTGGATACGTTTTTGTCGGGCGACGAAAGAAAATCCGGCACCCAATTCAAGAAGGAAGGTCTCAAGCTCACGCAGGATCGCGTCCTCCAGATCCCGCTCCAGAAAGCGGTCGGTCAGCCCCAGAAAATCCAAGACATAAGGGTCTTTGAGAACAAGCGCAGGTGTCATGTCGCTTTGGCTGCGGAGAAGCGCTAGCTCCTGTCGGATCAGTGAGTCGGGCTTCTTCGAGAGCGCGGTGCGCTCGTAGAGCATGGAGTCGATACGCTCGCGCAGGGTGCGCACGCTCCAGCCCTCAATGCGGCACATTTCAGCATAAAATTCGCGCTGGAAAGGTTGATTGAGTGGCAAAAGCGCGCTGAAGTGAGACCAGCTCAATTGTCGTGACAGCGTCACGACAATCTCCTCATCAGGAAAGGTTTCGGCAAACTGTACCATGCGGCGTAGATTCTTCTCGGAATAGCCTCTGCCGTACTCCGCAACCAATTGTCGCGACGCTGTCACGACAATTTGTTCCCCATAGGCGGCGCGTTCGCTGTCCAGCACCTCCCGACGGATGCGCCTGCCAACACGCCAATAGAGGACCGTGAGCCCTATGTTGACCGCAGCGGCGGTTTGCCTGCGTGCCTCCTCGATCAAGGTACGGATCTCGACCAACAATTCTTGGGGGGCTCGGCTCTTCCGATCCAAATCTGTTTGCGTCATATTTACCCTTTTACTATGTTCATCCAATCACGGTTGCCCATGGGATATTGGATCGCACGGCTGCGATGGCCTGGGAGGGGAGCCTTCCGGCTTTTCGTTAGAAGGTCTTCCCGGCAATTGTGCAACAGAGTATTGCACGATTGTCGGGGTGATGGGCTGCTCCCCCCACGGGTTCAGCCCTGTGCTCCGCTTGGTAAAAGTTTGTCGCATCTTTGTCGCAAATACCGCCAATTGGGCCGGTTTTGCCGACTCAGCCGATCCATAAGTCCTTTACCGTCTATATTTTAGCTGGCGACTCGCTCCATGGCATGGAAGAGGTCATCGGTTCGATCCCGATCAGGTCCACCAATAAATTCAACTTAGCGCCTCCTCCTCTCCCGGCTTGGTAGCATTTGGGATCAAATTTCAAGACCCTTCTGCAAAAGGGTTTTCGAAATAGCTTGCGCTCCTTCTCTCCTGAACTTTGCGACCTCCCGAGATTCAGGCTTTTCTGCCCCCGAACGCCATCTTTTACCGATGGGTCTGGATGCTTCTTTCTTCGTTTTAGAGCTCGCAACCCTAGGGGTGGAGTCTCAACAGGTAGTTGACATCGAGGCCTGATCGGCTGATGGGCGGCGACAGCCTAGGGCTAGCATGGGGTCTGTGCCAGTTGTACTGGTATATCCAAGGTGCGAGGTGTTGTTCACGTTGCTCTGAGTTCTGGAAGGCCTGAGCGTAGGCCCACTCTCTTAGGGCGAGAGGGGCTCCGGTCCAGCGCTCGCGGCGCAAGGTCTCCACCAGCGCAACCCGCTCCGGCGAGAGGGGCTGACGCAGCCGCCGGGGACGCGAATTGCGATCCATGATGCCGTCCACGCCCTGCTCCCGATAGCGTCGCACTCACTTGGCCGCGCTCTGCCGGCTGAGGCTGTGCGTGACGGCCGCCTCGCTCAGCCTCAGCCGGTCCTCCATAACAGCACGGCAAAGAAGCTCTCGACCGTGAACCGTCAAACGGGCATGATGGTGATAGTCCATCTGACCTCCAGAGAATACAGATTGCTCGACACAATCAGCTTCTCCGTTCTCTGTCAGATGGACAACAACCTATTGCAACTTCACACCTAGCGCGTGTCGAAGTGCACGAACCCGCTGCAATAGTCCTGAGGAAGTACGATTCCTGCGGCAGCAGGAAGCCGGCCGGGAAGTGCGCCTTGCATGCGAAATTGCTGGACGACGAAATGTTTTACTCCGAGTTCGAGCAACTGTGCTTTTAGCTCAAGCATGTCGGCGGGGCTGAGCAGTGAAGGGTGTACTGTCGTGCGGACCTCATAGGAAACACAGCTGGCAAGTAAACTCCGTAGGCTTTTCAGAGCGTTGTCTCCACTTCGCTCGACGTTGGTGATGCGTGGATAGGTAGCGAACGGTGCCTTAACATCAAAGCCGACCCAATCAAGCAAGGGCAGCAAAGCTGCGAAGCGGTCGGGCGCCATGCCGGTCGTGTGCAGCCCCACGCGGAAACCGAGTGCGCGAACCTCACCGATAGCATCGAGCAAGGCTGACTGGAGCGTAGGTTCGCCGCCAGAGAAAACGACGGCGTCGAGCAGATTTCTCCGGCTACCCAAAAAGTCAAGGACCGAAGACCACGAGATCAGGCCTTCAGCCGTCGCTGGACGCAACCCGGGATTGTGGCAGTAAGGACAATCCCAGGCGCAGCCCTGGCAGAAGACGGTCGCAGTGAGCTCGCCCGGCCAGTCACAAGTAGAAAGATGTGTGAGGCCGCCCACCTTCAGCCTAGTTGCACTTTGATTCAAGGAAGCACGTCCGCTCATGATGCTCACCCTGCTTGCCGCGATTGAAGGAGGAGACCGGACGGAAGTATCCCATGACACGAGTCCAGACCTCGCAGGGCTGGCGCTCCGAGTCAACGAGAGTGATGGTTTTTTGTTCGACAAGCGTGGAAGATGCAGTTTGCATGAGGTTCCTTTCGGTGAGTCCGTGGGCTATGCCTGGGCTACTAGTTCTTTTCGAGCCAGAATTTCGCTATCGCACTTTGGGCAAAAGACATGCTCGCCAGAGAGATAGCCGTGTTTGGGACAGATAGAAAATGTGGGCGTGACAGTGATGTATGGAAGGCGGAAATTCTCAAGAGCACGGCGTACAAGTTTTTTGCATGCCGCAGCCGTGCTGATGCGCTCGCCCATGTAGAGGTGGAGCACGGTTCCGCCGGTGTACTTCTGCTGCAGTGCTTCCTGCATCGCTAGGGCCTCGAAAGGGTCGTCAGTAAAGCCGACAGGAAGCTGGCTGGAATTGGTGTAGTAGGGCTCGTCGGTTGTACCGGCTTGCAAAATGTCCGGGAAGCGTTTGCGGTCTTCGCGTGCGAAGCGATAGGTTGTGCCTTCGGCGGGCGTCGCCTCCAGGTTATACATATGACCTGTCTCTTCCTGGAAAAGGACAATGCGCGTCCGCACGTGATCGAGGAACCGCAGGGCGAGCGCGCTACCGCGTTCGGTTGTGATGTCCTCAGCATCGGAAGTGAAATTCCGAATCATCTCGTTGAGGCCGTTCACGCCAATCGTGGAGAAGAAGTTGCGCAACGTCCCGAGATACCGCCTGGTATAGGGAAACAAGCCATTGTCCATGTGGCGCTGAATGGCCTTGCGCTTGATTTCAAGGCTGGCGCGAGCAATCTCCAGCAACTCGTCGAGACGGCAGAGCAGTGCCTCCTCATCGCCACGGTGCAGATAGCCAAGACGCGCGCAGTTGATCGTGACTACGCCAACAGAGCCAGTCTGTTCGGCCGAACCGAATAGACCGTTGCCACGTTTGAGCAGCTCCGTCAGATCGAGCTGCAGGCGGCAGCACATCGAGCGCACCATGTTGGGCTTTAGATCGGAGTTGATGAAGTTCTGGAAGTAGGGCAGGCCGTACTTGGCGGTCATCTCGAACAGTAGATCGGTGTTTTCGCTCTCCCATGGAAAATCAGGCGTGATGTTGTAGGTGGGGATCGGAAAGGTAAAGACGCGCCCCTTGGCGTCTCCGGCCGTCATCACTTCAATGTATGCGCGATTGATCGTATCCATCTCCGCCTGCAGGTCTCCGTAGGTGAACGGCATGGCCTCGCCGCCGATAACCGGTTGCTGCTCGCGTAGGTCCTCAGGACAGGTCCAGTCGAAGGTCAGATTCGTAAAGGGCGTCTGCGTTCCCCAGCGCGAAGGCACGTTCAGGTTGTAGATCAGCTCCTGGATACTCTGGCGCACCTCTTCATAGGACAGGTTGTCTTTGCGGAGGAACGGAGCCATGTAGGTGTCAAAGGAGCTGAAGGCCTGTGCTCCGGCCCACTCGTTCTGTAGCGTGCCAAGAAAGTTGACGATCTGGCCGATGGCACTGGAAAGGTGCTTCGGCGGCCCGGCTTCAACCTTTCCGGGGACGCCATTGAGGCCTTCGAGCAATAACGTTCGCAAGGACCACCCGGCACAGTAGCCGGCCAGTATGTCCAAGTCGTGGATATGCAGATCGCCCTCGCGATGAGCGCGGCCGATCTCGGGCGTGTAAACGTGCGAGAGCCAGTAGTTGGCAACGACTTTGCCGCTGATATTCAGGATCAGCCCGCCGAGCGAATATCCCTGATTGGCATTGGCGCTGACACGCCAGTCAGCGCGGTCCAGATACTCGTTGATCGACGCAGCCACATCGATGATCGTTCTCTGGTCGCTGCGGAGTCGGGAGCGTTGCTCGCGGTAGACGATGTAAGCACGAGCTGTAGAAAAGTGATTGGCCGAAATTAGCACCTGCTCAACGACGTCCTGTACTTGCTCGATATGAGGCGAGCGGTCGTGGAAGCGGTGAGCGATCACCTTTAGGGCCTGGCTCGTAAGAAGCTGGGCTTCCGCAGCGTCGAAAGCTCCCGTTGCCTTGCCGGCGCGCTCAACGGCCGAACGAATCTTATCGCCGTCAAAGGATACAGTGGCGCCGCTGCGCTTGATAACGGATGAGGGCTGGTGAATCGTCGTACTGGACATCGATGCTCCGTGACTGGACCGGCGATGCCGCAGAAGGACGCTTTGCGCAGAGGAAATGGCGGAGTGCCAAGGAACCTAGCAAGCGACCCGCCGGTGCACCCCGCCCGTGGACGTTCAAATGACAACGGCAGATATCCTGGCTCGCGGGTCGCTGCAACCATCCAGCCTTCCCACCCAAATGGGGCAGTGGCATGCGCGGATGGCGGCTCTTCGCTTACAGTTGCGGGGGCAGCGTTGGCTTGAACCAACTTCCCTCTTAGCCCCAGATGTTGTGCATCCGGGGGACCGTTGCGCTACTAAATGTAGATAGGTCGCACTTCCGTGTCAAGAAGCCTGCAAGGCATGTGTGGAAATCAGCAACAGGGCGACCCTGTACTTGCACTCCCCAACGTCACCTTCCAGCCTCACGCGCGCGGTTGGGACGGACGGCTGGTCCATCCTTCCCCGTGTAAGATACCCATGTGCAGGTCAGGCCTCTGCGAAGGGGTCTGTTAAACGGGAAGCTGGTGTAATTCCGGCGCTGTCCCGCAGCGGTGATGGGAACGAAATGTTGCATGGCGCAAGCCAACGCACTGTCTTGATAGAGATGGGAAGCGGCAACAGAGTAGGCAGCCCAAAGTCCGAAGACCGGCCTGCCACCACCACCATGGAAGCGCTGGTCGCTGACCATGGGTGCGTTTGAGGATGCCGTTCTCGTGGAGTAGAACCGGTAGACACTGCAATGCTCGCCATGCTCAGGTATGGCGGCCATGCCTGCGCATAGGTGGTTCTTCCCGAGGATTAGGAGAAAACCTGGATGGCTGCAGAAAGTGTTTCGTCACCCGTCACTGAAAAGCTGAAAACCGCAAATTTGGGTTTCCCGAGGATGGGCCGTCAGCGTGAACTGAAGTTTGCGCTCGAAGGTTTCTGGACAGGCAAACACGCAGAGAAAGAGCTATTGGATGTTGCTTCGGCACTGCGTAAGAAGCATTGGACGCTGCAGCACGCCGCTGGGATTGATTTCGTCCCATCCAATGATTTTTCCTTTTACGATCAGATCCTCGATGCGCTGGTTTTGATCGGCGCGACGCCTGAACGATTCGGCGCCGGCACGGTTACGTTCGACCGCTACTTCGCCATGGCGCGGAATAGCCGCGAGCAGACGGCCATGGAGATGACGAAGTGGTTCGATACCAACTACCACTATCTTGTGCCCGAATGGTCCGACGGCCTTTCCTTCAACATCGACACCACGAAACTGCTCGGCGAATTAGCTGAGGCCCGCGCTCTCGGCATCGAAACGCGCCCCGTCCTGATTGGGCCGTTGACTCTCCTGCTGCTTGGCAAAGGCGTGGATGGGTTCGACCCAATGACACTGCTGCCGAAGTTAACCAAGGCCTATGAAGAGGTTCTCCAGGCGCTCATCGCAGCGGATGTTCCGTGGGTCCAGATTGACGAACCAATGCTCGTGACCGATCTGGAGGACGGCGTAGACGAAGCCTATCGCCATGTCTATGCACAACTGGCAAAGCTGCCGGTCAAGCTGATGCTCACTACATACTTCGATTCGCTGGCCGACAACCTGCACCTGGCGGTGGACTTGAATACGGCAGGCATTCACGTCGATCTCGTTCGCGGACCGAATCAACTTGACGACATCCTTCCGGCTTTGAGGCCGGAGCAGCTATTGAGCGTCGGATGCGTGGAAGGACGGAACATTTGGTTGACGGACTTTTCGGCTGCCGCTTCCAAGATCAACACGGCCATTGCCAAGCTTGGGCCGGAGCGCGTGATCGTAGCGTCATCCAGCTCGCTGCTGCATGTACCCCACGATCTGTGCGCTGAAACCAATCTCGACGCACGCGTCAAGAGTTGGCTACGTTTCGCAGAAGAGAAACTTGCCGAAATTGTCGCTCTTGGCCGTGGAGATCAGGCTGAGTATAAGGCAAACGCGGAGGCCATCGCCGACCGCGCGGCTGCAGAATCAACGACCAATCCGCGCGTAAGAGCGGCTCTTGCGGTGCTGGAAGAAAAGGACTTCAAACGTACGTCGCCGTATCCAGAGCGCGCCGCCATGCAGCGAAGGAAGTTGGGACTTCCTCTGTTTCCGACAACGACTATCGGTTCATTTCCCCAGACTCCTGAGGTCCGCAAGCACCGCGCGGCGCGGAAGAACGGGCGTGAAACAGCCGAGCAATATGATGCGTTTCTGCGCAAAGCAATCGCCGAGTGCGTCCGGGAGCAGGAGAGAATTGGTCTCGACGTTCTGGTTCATGGAGAATTCGAGCGCAACGATATGGTCGAGTACTTTGCCGAGTTTCTGGACGGCTTCGCCTTCACTGAAAGCGGCTGGGTCCAGAGCTACGGCTCCCGCTGTGTAAAGCCGCCTGTCATCTACGGAGATGTAGCGCGTCCGAAGCCGATGACCGTGAAATGGTCGGAGTACGCACGTTCGCTGATGACACGTCTGATGAAGGGAATGCTCACCGGTCCAATCACTGTCCTTCAGTGGTCTTTCGTCAGGAATGACATCCCCAGGCAGCAGACGGCGTGGCAGATTGCACTCGCTCTGCGCGATGAGGTCAAGGATCTCGAAAGCGCTGGGATCGACATCATTCAGGTGGACGAGCCTGCACTGCGCGAAGGATTGCCGCTTCGTCATGCAGACTGGCCAGCTTATCTGGACTGGGCGATCGAGGCATTCAAGCTCGCCACCAGCGCAGTTTCGAATGGGACGCAGATTCACACGCACATGTGCTACTGCGAGTTTGAGGACATTCTCCCCTCGATCGCGGCGCTCGACGCCGACGTCATCTCAATGGAATCGGCCCGCTCGCGGATGGATCTGCTTGACGCCTTCCGCGCACATAAGTATCCCAATGAGATCGGGCCGGGAGTCTACGATATTCACTCTCCGCGCGTGCCATCTTCCGAAGAGATGCATGAGTTGTTGAAGCTGGCGCTTGAAGTGCTGACCCCGGAACAACTTTGGGTCAATCCTGATTGCGGTTTAAAGACCCGGACATGGCCTGAAACCATCTCGGCTCTTGAAAATATGTGCAAAGCGGCCGCCGAGTTGCGCCTTCAACTCGGCGCATAGATGTAATGAAGCGGGACGATGCATAAGTTACCCTGACGCGGGTCTTGCCTCCATCTTTCTCGGTCACCGCAAGCGGTTCGACATACGGATCGAACTCAGCCCATTGTCGAGTCCAATAGGCACGAATCTCTTCCTTCCCGACGACCTTGCCGCCCTCCGATGCCTTGGGCCAACTCACGTCCTGCGTCATCAGTGCTAATGCACCGTCGATGTCCCGCTTGTTGAATGCGGAGTACGCCTGCTCGATAAGAGTCTTAGTGTCTGCCATTCATCCTCCGACAACGCTTGCCGTGCACTCAACTCTCATTATTCGGCCAGCCTACATCGTCGTTGACGAGCTTTCGTAGAAAGTACGTGTTTATCTTTTCTGTCTTGCGATGCGGTAAGCCGGTAGGTAACGATATACGCCAATTGCGACGGCGGTCGTCACCCGAAGACAGGTCGTAAGATTCCATGCGTCAAGTCAACAGTTGATTACCAATCGGATCTCGGTGGGTGCCTTGACGATTTGGCATCAACTGGCGGTAACGCCAACGCCAATGCCAATGTTTCAAGATGGTTCGTGAAACATTGATGTACCCTTTGTTCCATGATGCGTGCAGCTCCCGCCGCATTTAGATAGCTTTAGCGCACCAACAATTAGAATCTGTCGATCCCTGACTCCATTTGTCCTTGAAACTGACTCAAGCCAAAATGATCGTTGAGCGCCTTACTTCCCTTAAGCGTCAACATTAGCTCTCGGCTATCGGGTTGGCGTATCACCCAGCGCTTCGTCTCAAATGTAGTCAGGATCGCCGCACCAAGCAGACCACCCGAGTGCGGTCTGCGCTCGCTCCAGTCGAGACAACCAAATGCAAGTCGGCGGCGCGAGGTTGAGCGGACGAGGTGGATGCCGATGCGGCTCAGTTCCGCCCGTCCGATGTCGGTCACAGACGAACTGTCGTCAGTAAGCCATTTCAGTGCTACCAGCCTGTCGTGCAGGGCCACAGCCACCACGCCAGCCATATGGTCGTAACACGTGCGCGCAAAGCGCAGCTTCGTGGGAACCCTGCTTTGGAGCCCCGGCTGCTTCGCAGCCAGCCCCATGATCGATTCCAAAGTATCAGCAACTTCATGGCTCGCGATACGAAAGTAGCGATGCCTCCCTTGAACAGCGCAGTCGACCATCCCCTTCTCGACGAGGACTCGCAAATGTGCGCTCGCCGTCGAAGGTGATACCCCGCCCACAAGACTCATCTCCGTGGCGGTGTAAGCGCGCCCATCCATCAACGCGCATAGCATTCGCGCCCGTGTGTGATCCGCAACCGCGGTGGCGGCCGACGCCAATCCTGAGTCGATAGAGTTCCTATCCACAGCCACATCATATTTCAAACGGAACATCACCGGGCTATGAGCACTTCGTTCTCCACCGAAGCATTTCTCAGACGATCACTTCATCATGGAGGTGGAATCGCGGAGGCGCCGATACGATGATCGCCATGATCTTTGAGTTCACTGCAAGCGGTGAATACTTCGACGAGTATATGCACGAGGCCGCGGCTTTACGCCCTCTATTGTCAGGTATTAGGGGATTCATCTCGGTCGAACGCTTCGAAAGCAAGATAACTCCGGGTAAATTCGTCTCCATTGGGTTCTTCGAGGATGAGAACGCGTTACGGGAATGGAGGAACCTGCCCGAGCATCGGCATGCCCAGCAGCTCGGCCGTACCAGGCTCTTCAAGAACTATCGCCTGCGCATAGCCTCTGTGATTCGCGACTACACGATGTCCGACCGCGAGAATGCTCCCGAAGACAGCAGGCTGGCGCACGACTCAAAGGGGGAATAAGAATGGACGATTTGGAGATTCGCCTGGCGGATACGCCGGGTTCGCTTTCCGTGATGGGAACAGCACTTGGCAATGCAGGCATCAGCATAGAAGGCGGAGGCGCATGGGTTGTGGATGGCAAAGGCTTCGCGCACTTCCTCTTTCACGATGGAGCCGCAGCGCGCCGGGCATCCACAAAGGATTGGACGCCTTCCTCTGGACTGCTACACAATGAGTTCCTCGGCGATATTGCATGAATCCCGGCCATTGCTGCGTAATGCGCCTATGAGAAGATTTGGACCACATAAGGACAGCCGAATCATCTGCGGCGCTGAGCTCGCGTGTTCTGAAAGCTTTTGAGTACGGCCTCTGCGGGAGAGAGAATCGAAACCACCTTCGAAGTTCCATAGAGCATTCGAAGGGAGAAGGCACCGTCGATGACGTTCAGTATCGCCACTGCCGCCGCTCTTTTGTCAATTGCCCGGGGCTCAAGCAGGTCGGTTAGATAGTCAACAATTTTGTTTTGGTGTTGGATCGCCAGGTGATGGAACGGATGGGCAGTATCCGGGTATTCGGATGCAATCCGCAGGAAGGGGCAGCCGATAATTTCGGGCCAGTTCACCATTTGTTCGAATTTGGTCAGAGCCTCACGCAGATTCTTTGGGGGCGTGGGCTGAGAGAGGTAGTCCCAAAGCGCTTGATCGCGGTTTGCAAGGTACGCGAGCACGAGGGCATCCTTGCTTTCGAAATGCCGATAAAACGTTGCCTTTGCGACTTCGGCGACGGACATGATCTTCTCGGTGCCTGTCGCGCGGACGCCCTCGGTGTAGAAGAGCCGGTCCGCCACCTCCAGAATTCTCTTTCGCGGATCGGATTGTTTTTGAGTTTCCATCAGATTCATCTTGACAGAAGACAGACTGGTCTGTCTATACTCAGAGAAGATCAAGACAGACCTGTCTGTCTTGATAAGCAAACTGCAAAATATCGAAAGTGGAGGAAGAAAATGGCTCGTCGCCTCATCAAACCTTTATCGCTGCTCCTGGGAGTTTGGATGTTCCTGTTTGGATTCCTGAAATTCTTTCAGCCAATCCGTGGATGGTTTGATATCCAGATTCAACAGAGTCATCTGCCTCACGAGGCTATCATTGCGGGGAAAGTGACGGAAATGCTTACTGGCACCCTCTTCTTACTTCCCTGGCTCTGGAAAACGTTGAGCGCAAAAAATAGAGATCAGCTCCTGCTGCTCGCGTGTTTGATCCTGTTTACTCAGATGTGCGTGGCAATCTATGTCCACCTGCAGCCCGGGGTGCCTGCCAGCGTTCTTCCTCTCGGCATCAAGCCGCCTGTGATTCCTGTTGTCGTTCTGCTCCTCGGATTGCTCACCGCCTTCGGTGTTTGGAAGGAGTGGCGGGCGGAGAAGGCTGGCGACATGCCGAATCAATAGAGCTCGAGCCCAACCATATTCCGTCAGAGTGTGGAGCGGCCGTGCCGAACCCGATGAGTTCTTTACCGCTGCCGTCTCAGCAACAATTCACTGCGTCGCAAAACAACTGGAGCACATAAATGGTTACCCTCTTCGACCCCGTCCGGCTTGGATCTTTGGTCCTGGCAAATCGTGTTTTCATGGCACCCCTTACGCGCAACCGCGCACACGCCGATGGCGTGCCGGGCGAACTTGCGGCGACCTACTACTCACAACGCGCTTCCGCTGGACTTATCGTGACCGAGGCGACACAGATCTCGTCGATGGGCAAAGGGTACATCAATACCCCAGGGATTCATTCCAACGAACAGGTGCGGGCATGGAGCCGTGTCGTGGAAGCTGTTCATCAGAGTGGAGGCCGAATCTTCCTTCAGTTGTGGCATGTTGGCCGAATTTCTCATACGTCCTTGTTGCCGAACAATGCACAGCCTGTAGCTCCCTCCGCCATTCGCGCCAATAGCCAGACGCTCATTGCCGCGGGTCTGGCACCTGTTTCGGAGCCTGCTGCCTTGACAGCAAGCGGAATCAAAGAGACATTGGACGACTATCTGCGCGCAGCCCGCAACGCAAAAGTAGCCGGATTTGACGGTGTCGAGATTCATGCGGCAAATGGATACTTGATCGATCAATTTCTGAAAACAGGATCGAATCGGCGAACCGATGAGTATGGAGGCGTTGCGATCAATCGAGTCCGCTTTCTCATGGAAACAGATGAACGCATCCTGCAAGTCTGGGACAGCGGGCATGTGGGTGTTCGAATCTCCCCGACGGGAAGCTTCAACGATATGACGGACAACAACCCAGTCGAAACCTTCTCCGTCGCAGTTGCAAGACTCAACGACTATGGGCTTGGGTACCTCCACGTCGTTGAAACGGCGCAGAACAGCAAAGGAAGCAACGAGCAGGATCTCGCCATGTCGGCTCACCTGAGAACACTTTGGAAAAGTCTCTACGTAGTGAATGGCGGATATGACGGGCTCAGGGGAGGGAATGCATTAAGCACCGGACATGCCGACGCTGTCGCATACGGTCGCGCCTTTCTGGCCAACCCCGACCTGCCAAGGCGGTTACAGCTCGGAGCCGCTCTGAACGAACCGGACCCAACGACCTTCTACGGAGGAGACGCTGCCGGCTACACAAGCTATCCCGCGCTCTTCTGAACCGCACAGCTTAGCAATGACGTTGCTCCGCCTGTTAATTGCTCTTTACCAGGGCAATGAATCTCGAAAGGCTATCACAGGACGATACGCGTTCCTCCCGCTGTTTGGACTGGCCGAGGCTGAGGAGGTCGTGTGTTCATGGAAACTCTCGCACCAGTGTTGCGAGAATTGCGTCGTCTCGGTTCACGTTGTAGAACTGCCTCATCCGTCAAAGATTGGACGCGGAGAAGCCCTTCAGATCCGGAACCTGTGCAACCAGCCAACTCGCCAGTTTCTGCACCACCCCTTTACTCCAGCCGGACTTCGTGGCCTTGCTCGAAAGATGTGCGTCCACCATCCAGGTTGGGGAAGTTGTCGAAGGAATAGCGGGCTTCGGCCACACCTTTACTCGCGCAAAGGATCAGACCGACCGGGGGCGCCTTCCTTCATCCAGTGCTCGCGGGCATAGTTGAGATAAAGGTGCATCTGGCCCGCGTCTGCATATCCGAACGTGCCCATCTTCAGGTCGAGGATGACCAGGCAACGTAAGCGGCGGTGAATGAAAATGAGGTCGATGCGGAACCATGTATCATCCAGCCACAGGCGCCGCTGACGTCCAAGGAACGCAAAGTCATCTCCTAGTTCAAATGGAGAAGTGCGACAATCCGTGTCCGTATATTGCTGTAGTCCTGTTCGATCATCTTCTCTCTAGGGTATCCATGCAATCTTTTATTGGCGCAGCTTCAGAATTCGCCATTGTCAGGGCTGCGACAAGGGCTGCGAGGAATGCGGAGATCGCGGCGATGCCAAGCGACCATCGCGGACCGAAATGATTTGCTACCCAACCGATGATGGGCGCTCCGATGGCTGTTCCGCCGAGCGCCACACCGACACGAATCGCCATCACACGACCGCGCATTTCGGGCCTGGTGGAAAGCTGCATGATGCTGTTGGTTGCGTTGGTGAAGGTGAGTGCCGCCACTCCGATCATCGCGAGGGTCGCGGCGAACCACCAGTATCCCGGAGAGAAGGCAGCAAGCGTGCAACCGATGCCAAAGACCGCTGCTCCGAGGAACAGCGATCCAAAATTAGGTTTGTCGCGTCCGGCTGCAAGCAGCGCTCCGCTTATGGTACCGACGGCCATGATCGACGAAAGCAAACCGAAGCCGCGCGCATTGGTATGGAAGGCACTGACCGCCATGGTGGAAATGAAGATCGGAAAATTGAGGCCGAATGCCCCAATCAGAAAGAGCATGACTACGATGGATCGCAGATCCGGCCTGGACCACACATACCGGAGTCCTTCGATGAAGCTACTCGAACCTCGGGAAGCACGCGCGCTTTTCCTGAGATGATGGACACGTAGCAGAATCATGGAGAGCAGAACAGCGCCGAAGGACAGCCCGTTGAGGAGAAATGCCCAGCCGGTTCCGATCTTCGCGATGCACAAACCGGCCACAGCCGGACCGATCATCTGGCCGGCGAAGAACGAGGTCGAGTTGAGCGCGACGGCATTGGGCAGGTGATCGTCCCCCACCAGTTCGCCGACAAAGGTCTGGCGCACCGGAGCGTCCAGCGCGGCAGCGGCGCCGAAGACAAACGCAAAGACGTACACATGCCAAAGTCGCACATAGCCGAAGATCGTCAGGATGCCCAGTGCGCTTGCAAGCACACCCATGGATGCCTGCGTCAGCATCAGCAACTTGCGCTGGTTGAAACGGTCCGCGGCCAAACCGCTCCAGGGCAGCAACAGCAACTGCGGAGCGAACTGCAAGCCGGTAACGATGCCGAGGGCAGTCGCGTCATGGCGGGTCAGTTGCGTCAGCACAATCCAGTCTTGCGCAACGCGCTGCATCCACGTCCCGATGTTGGAGATCAGACTGCCTGCCGTCCACAAGCGGAAGTTGAAGTTCTCCAGAGCGCGGAAGGCTTTGACAATCGGATTTCTCATGAGCGCTCCGCGGTGTTGCCTCCGTGAAACTGACCGAAATGCCGTGCCGAGAGCAGGCTGATGAGGAGTGTTCCGGATGCAAAGGGCACGAGGTTGCTAAGGGATCTCGTATCGAAGTGTCCGACGCGCAGCAGAAACACATACGCAAAGACAAAATTTGCAAAACCCCAAAGAACATTCACTGGCGGCGACGAAAGACCCTTTCCCGGAGGCTTTGCGAACGGCGTCTGAAAGGGATTTCCCATCATGCCGCTGACGAAATGTGGCACGGCATTGGCCAAAAACATGCCTCCAAAGAACCAGGACACACACTGGAGCCAGTTCATGGTTATGCGCTCCTCTGCGCCAACAGGTGAAGGATGTCCTGGGTTGAGCCTGTCTCTCCGAGCCTGGGAAAGACGCTTGCCAGGCTGTAGGCGTGTGCTTCCGGGCGTACATCGGTCATGGCATCGAGCGCAAGCGTGACGTTGAATCCTGCCTCGTATGCCTGTCGAGCCGTCGCTTCAACACCCGTTCCTGTCGCCACTCCAGTGACGACGACCTGCGTAACCTTGCGCGTCTTCAGTTGTACTTCAATATCCGTGCTCGCAAACGCACCCCATGTTCGCTTCGTGACGAGGATATCGGTGGTCTGACGATCCAGCTCCGGAATCAGATCGCTGAAGCCTTCTCGGAAAGTCGAGAAACGGCCTGGCTGCTCTGCTCGTCCTGGCGCGCCTCCGGCTACGTTTACAAGAACGACCGGCAGATCGTACTGGCGAAAGGCAGCCAGCAAAGCGCAGGTTCGCTCAATGACTCCAGCGATGGGATGTACAAAGGGCGAGTTGATAATGCCTTTCTGAAGATCAACGACAATGAGGGCGGTTGTCGCATCAAGCGTTGTAATGGACATTCGGTGTATCTCCTCGACACTGATTGGAATGAGAGTGGCTGGATACGAAGACTTCAGTCTTCGATGAGTTGTGCGAGCAAGTCTACGGCTGCCGCAAGCTTTTCCCGATCCTGAGCGGAGAGCTTTTTCTGGATTGTGGTCGTAAGCCAATCCTGCCTTGCGGCACGACCGTCGTTGAGCAGCTTGCGGCATTTCCGAGAGAGCGAAATCAAAGTTTGCCTTCCATCATTCGGGTCCGGAGCGCCGCTGACTAGTCCTGCTTCCAGTAACGATGCGATGATAGCGCTCATCGACTGAGGGCGCATGCCCTCGGCTCGGGCCAGGCTTGACACCGCCGCAGGGCCGTCCTTCTCAAGAAGAAGCAGAACGGAGACCTGTGAAGGCGTCCAATCGTTGACTCCGCCCAGTTCGCGCAGCTTCCGCTTAAGTTTGCCGAAAACTGCGCGAATTTCGACTGCAAGCGCGGCAGCCTGGTCGGTCCGAGGAAGTCGGGATCGATCATTCATGAGATTTACTATTACACATATACAGTTTACCTGTACAGTTGTGCTGTCAATGCGAGCACTGCACCAGCTTCATGAGACTGCCGTGATGGCCGCGGAGCTCAATCCGCAGACTTATGGTTGTTTCGGAGTTCCATCGGCTAACTGCTCGATCCATGGCGAACATGTTTTGGGTCAGAAGTAGCTAAGGCACACCAACGGCATCGAGAACGTTTGGAGCCAGGCCAAGCGTCATCTGCATCGATACAACGGCCACCCAAAGGAAACTTTTACTGGTTATTGAAAGAGTGCGAGTGGCGCTTCCATGTTGAAGGTCTCCAATACGGTCTACACCAGCTTAAGCACTGGTATAAATCAGCAAAGCACTAATGTTTAGCTACTTCAGCCCCTTCCTCTTTCATTAGCTGTGCTGAGTTTGGCGTGAGCGCAGCGTCTTCGTCGCTTTGTTCAGACTTGCTCGTAGTCCATGCCGTCCAGATCGGAGATCAGGCCCGGTCCCGTTGGCTTCCAGTTCAGCTTCTGTTGCGTGAGCGAGCTTGAGGCAGGCATATCGTGTCCGACGAAGAGGGCAAGCCAGCCAAAATGCGCCTCAGCCTCCTCGGGCCTGATGCTGACTATCGGCACCTTCAATCCCCGGCCCAGCGCCTCGGCGATGGACTTCATCGACATGCCCTCCTCGTCGACCGCGTGAGAGATCGCGCCCCGTTCCGCTTTCGCGAAGGCCAGTCGATAAAGCCGTGCTACATCGGAAACGTGAGCTGCCGGCCAGCGATTGGTGCCGTCGCCGATATAGGCCGATACACGCTTTTGTCGAGCTACAGATGTGACGTAGGGAATCAGCCCCTGCTTGCGTGTGTCATGAATCTGCGCCAGCCGCACCACGGAAGAGTTTACGCCGCGCGCCGTCAACTCCTTCACCGCCGCATCGAAGGCTCACGCCGATTCCAATAGACTGCGTCCTGCCGACCGGTGCCGACGAAACCTGAAGGTGACGCGAGCGTCGAATGCGTAAACAGACGCCCAGAAATCGCCCACTGCCTAACGCGTTGTCTCTCATCGGAGATGAATTCTATCTAATCCGAGGTGCGATAAGTTTCAAGCATTTCAACTAATCTCTGAGCGAAATCAACGGACGCCTCGTGTGGATGATTGGTGCGGTGCACCTGGAGCGCCCATCGCGCCTCTTCCACCTGTCTTACCGTCGCTCGGATTTGTGCAAACGATAAAGGCGCAGCCGCGTACGTGCACCTCTCGCCGCTGATCCTTCCCGATTGAAGGCCTGACGAAACCTGCCGGTTGCAGCGGCATGGCGCCTCGTCCGAGGCCAACCCGCAATAACTCTTCATAAAGCGCAGCATCTCCTTCCGGGCGAGTTGCAGTCGCTTACGAAACAACTCAGGCGAAACGTTGAGGATCCCAGCCGCCTCAGGCCCCTGCATCTCCATCACCTCCCCCAGGATGTATGCGAGACGATGGTCACGATCAAGGCATTGCAACATTCCAAAGCTGCAACCAATCTTGACCTCCTCTATAAGAAGCGATTGCTCAGCTTCGGGCAAAGTAGCCTCACCCAATCCGCTGGTAATGTCTTCCGCAAGTTGCTCAAAGGTCATGTGCAGTCGTTCCACTGCACTCTTTTTCACATCCAGGATGTAGTTCACCGCCACTCGATACGCCCAGGTCTTCAGCTTGCTGCGAAAATCAAATTGGGAAAGCCGGGTTACGATGCGAATAAGGATCTCCTGCGTTGCATCTTCGGCGTCCTCCTGGTTGCACAGCATACGGAGCGCAAGCCCATATAGATCACTCTGCAATGAAGCAACCAGCCGATTCAGTGCGCCCTTGTCTCCTGCAATTGCCAGCTTCGCCGCATCTTCAAGCGTCATGATTTTCCTCCTTTGGGCTCGGGTGGTCCGCCTGCTCTCGTTCGACGACGTGACCGCAGATAGTGTGAAGTTATCTCACTTCAGCCATAAATTTCACACTCGTTATCTTTTCCTCGTCAAAGGAGTGAAACAACGTCCGTTGCATCCCGGTTGGGGTGGCCAAATCCAGACTGTGTCCAGAACAAGCCTCATCGAACGCGGCGAGTTGAATTCAAGGAGAAAGACAAAGTGAAAACAGGAAAGAACTACAAGGCTTCATCCTTCGGTGAAATCAACAAGGTTGGGCGCGTAACGCTGCATGACGAGCTCATATTGACGGGTTCAGAGATCTCCATCAACAACCTGCCTGCAGGTGTCAGCGTACCTTTTGTGCATGCGCATAAGCGGAACGAAGAGGTGTACGTTGTGCTTGCCGGCAAGGGGCAGTTCTACGTCGACGGCGAAGAGTTTGACGTCGAGGAGGGCAGCGTGCTGAGGCTTGATCCGGCGGCTGCGCGATGCATCAAGGCAGGGATTCAGGGACCGCTGCGTTATATGTGCATCCAAACTGAGGCGAAGAGCCTTATCCAGTTCACGGAAAACGACGGCGTACCGGTGGATGGGAAGCCGAGCTGGCTCTGAACTAACCTTAAAAGACGGGTGCAAGGGGCCGTAAAGGTAGTTTCACACCGGCGGCCTGCGCCTCGTCTAATCAGCGAGTGAAAACATCAATGCAGTTTCGAAAATCTAAATTCAGCACGCTTGCAGCCGCACTCCTCACCGCATCAACAAACCATGTGCTTGCCGCGCCTGCGCTCTCTGTGCTTGGCCGGGATTTTACATTTCCAAACAGAATCGATGGCCTGCCTCAGAAGCTATCTGACTTCAAAGGGCTGCAGATTAATTTCTTTCAGACGAGCGACGATGTGAAGCTCGCGTATTGGGAAGCGGGATCAGGAAAGCCGCTCATCTTTGTTCCGGCATGGTCGGCAAATGGGGCGAATTACATCAATGTGCTTTATCTGTTGAGCAAGCACTATCACGTCTACGTGCTCGACGAGCGCAATCAGGGACTGTCCCAGAAGGTGAGCTTCGGAAATCGGATCTACAGATATGCAATGGATCTCCGCGAGTTTAACGAGCACATTGGGGTGAAGTCTGCCTACTACTGCGGTTGGTCGATGGGCGTGTCGATCCTCTACGGGTATATCGATCTCTTCGGAACCAAGGGGATTGAAAAGCTGGTCCTCATCGACGAGCCGCCATCGATCCTCAGTCGGCCAGGGATGACACCGGAAGATCGCCTCCAATCCGGAGCCATCGCGGACTCGGTCGAAGGCGTTGGCCCGGCCATGTCCGCGCACACAGGAACATCGCTCATGGAGCGGTATAACGCCATGGATTCACCTGCCTATGCGAACTCGGAAGCATTTGCGCGCGCGTTGATTCCGGTAGACACCGCAGCCGTAAATCGCATCATGCACGACCACGCTAGCATCGATTGGCGCGACGTGATACGGACCAAGATCAATGTGCCGACAGCCATCTTTACCGGCGAATACAGCGCGAACGTTCCGAGCCAACAGTGGATGAAGTCGGTGATACCCGACTCGACTCTCTACGTTTACTCGAAGGCAGAGCAGGGCGATCACTTTCTGGCATTCAAGAACCCGTTCAAGTTTGCCGGCGACCTGCGGGCGTTCCTGGAGAGCGGCGGGGACGTGAATGGCAGCCAGCAAACTGACAGCCAGATTGATATCAAGGAGTTGATGCGGGTAGAAACCTCGTGGAATGGTGTGCTGTACGGCGCGTACCCCAAGGGCACAGCAGAACCAGTCGTGGCAAGGGTCACAATCCCTGCCCACGGCGAGCTTCCTTGGCATTCTCATCCCATGCCGAGCTTTGCCTACGTTCTTTCCGGAGAGATCACCGTAGAAGACGGCAAGGGTAATAAGGCGCATTTCATGGCAGGTCAGGTCATGCCGGAGACGGTTCATACCGTGCATCGCGGTATCGTGGGTGATGGACCGGCGACCTTCATTGTTTTTTACGCGGGCACAAAAGGAATGCCTCTTTCGCAACCGGCAGACAGGCCTGTTAACTGACCGTGGGGGACGACAGCGTCGTCGTCGTGGCTCTGTGGATTGATGCAGGAATCGAAGCTTGCTTCGCCAATCTGCAACGGAAGCCCTTCGAACGTTGGCATGGTGTCGTGGCGGAGAAACACGGACCGAACGAAGAGGCGTCACGCGGATAAACGGGCTCACGCCATAGATCCTCGGCAGTCTGTCAGGATGAGTGCGTTATCGCCAAGTCTCTCAGGTGAGCAATCCCTGACGCCAATCCAAACGTCATCACCGCGAAGCCGAGCGATGTGCCATGACTCGCCTCAGAAGCATCTCGTCGATCAACGCCACCAGGGCGATTGCCAGCAAGTAGGCAACAATATTCCTGAGAGAAAAATAGCGCCCCAGAAGAATGCGGCCGGCGAGCGAGACGCGAAAAGCGTCTATCGTCGCTGGGTGCCATCGGCGGCTGAACTCAAGTGAAACCGCTGCAGCCGCGGCCATCCATGCAACTGCGAGGCTGCCGAGCCTTGGCAGGCACGCGGCAAGAAACCAGTACAGCGCCGCAGCCCACAGCATCGATCCGCCGTACTTGAAAAAGAAAGGCGAAAGTCCCAGCGGTACCATCCGCCATGCGAGACCCAGAGGGATAGTCATCATCAGCAGCATATAGATGACGCGGAGGCGTTGAGTATTGATCACGTCAAACTTCTCGGTATGTTTCGTAAATTTCTGGCCAGTTGTCATCGGCGTGTGGGGCTCATCTCCCGTCGTCGAGCGATCTTGCTTTGAGTTGAGCGGGCCTGACAGTTTACCGTGATGGAGGATGCGTCCATCGCAGGCCTGTCGCATCGAATCGAACAGGAGATCCATTACACATGAAATCGTTCGGCTACGCCGCTCAAACCAAGACCTCACCCCTGACCCCCTTTCACTTTGACCGCCGCGAGCCAGCCGCCAACGATGTTGTCGTTGCGATCGACTACTGCGGCATCTGCCACTCGGACATTCACCAGGCCCGCGACGAGTGGGGTGGGTCCATCTATCCCATGGTGCCAGGCCACGAGATTGTCGGTCGCGTGACGGCCGTTGGCAGCGCGGTGACGAAGTTCAAGCCCGGCGATCTGGCCGGCGTCGGCGTCACAGTCGAGACCTGCATGGTCTGCGACAACTGCAAAGCCGGCGCGGAGCCCTACTGCACCAAGGGCATGGTCGGAACCTACAACGCCAAAGACTACGCTGGCGAAATGACCTATGGTGGCTACTCGGACACCATCGTCGCACCCGAGCACTATGTCTTTTCCATCTCCCCCAAACTCAATCTCGCCGCCGTTGCGCCCCTGCTCTGCGCCGGCATCACCACCTACTCGCCGCTGCGCCACTGGAACGTCGGCCCCAACAAGAAAGTCGGTGTCGTAGGTCTGGGCGGACTCGGTCACATGGGCCTGAAGTTTGCCCACAGCTTCGGCGCCCACGTCGTCCAGTTCACCACCTCCGAGAGCAAGATTGCCGACGCCAAAAAGCTCGGAGCCGATGAGGTCGTGATCAGCAAAGACGCCGACGCGATGGCCAGACATGCTGGCAGCTTCGACTTCATCCTCGATTGTGTAGCTGCGCAGCACGACATCAACGCCTACCTCAGCCTGCTGCGACTGGACGGCGCCATCTGCCTCGTCGGCCTGCCTGATCAGCCTCTGCCCGTCGCCCCGTTTTCACTGGTGACGAACCGACGCTCACTTTCTGGTTCAATGATCGGCGGCATGAAAGAGACGCAGGAGATGCTCGACTACTGCGCCGAGAAGAACATCGTCTCGGAGATCGAACTCATCGGCTATGACCGGATCGAAGAGGCCTACACTCGCGTCATCAAAGGCGATGTGAAGTACCGTTTCGTTCTGGACGGCAAGACGCTGAAGGCCTAGCGTCCGCAGAATATCCCGAGGGCTCCACTTCACGAAAGCGTGACGCGGAGCCCTTCATCTTTCTTGAGATATCCCTTCCGCCGGAACCAGTCTTCCATCGCAGCGCTCAGCCGATCCAGCGGCACGCGGTTGCCGATCTCCAACGCGCCATCGGCCACAGGAAGCGTATCGTCGAAGACCGCGTCGTTCGTAAAGTTGCGCATGGCAAAGTTATCGAGCCACTTGATAGGGCAGGGCATCGCCGCGCTTTCGCTACCCACGTACTCCACCGTTACCTTATGTTGAAACATCGCGTTGTCCCTAAACGAACTGCACAAACATGGGGGTGTCGACGACAAATGCCTTCGGCGTCTCCGCCAGGCGGCCCGTCGCAGGATCGTGCGCGAAGACGGTGACCGTAGATGTCCCTTGATTGGCGCACAGTAGCCATCGCCGCGATGGATCAAAGGCGAAGTGGCGCGTGATGCCGCCGCCGGTAAAGATGCGTTGCTGCTCTGTCAGCAGGCCGCTTGACGCATTCACGCGGTAGACAACCAGCGAGTTCTCGCCGCGCGTATTGGCATAGGCAAACCGTCCATCCGGACTCACCACAATCTCGCAGCCCGTGCTGCCGGGAAGGTCGGCGTTCGTCGCCAGCGTTGACATCACGCTGTCTTTCCGCAGCACCGGCGCAGGCTGTCCATTGCTCACGTTCCAGTCGTATAGGTCAATCGTGCAGTCGAGCTCGTGAATGCAATACAGCCACAGCCCATTCGGATGGAACGCAAGATGGCGCGGCCCCGAACCAGCCCGCGCAGCCACGCGCACCGGAGCTTCGATCGGATGCTCAGCCCCCGGATGGATCCGGAAAATCTCGATCGCATCTTCGCCTAAGTTACAGGCCAGCACAAACCGGTTATCTGGCGAGATCACCGCGCAGTGCAGGTGCGCTGCGTTCTGGCGAACCGTGTTTGGCCCGGTGGTGCCGCATGCCGGGTTGTGGTTGCAGTCGAAAAACGCGGAAGCGTGGTGCAGCGCACCGTCTTCATCAAGGCTGAATGTGGCAAGACTACCTCCTCCGTAGTTCGCCACGAACGCATCCTTCCCCGTCTGATCAATCGAGACAAAACACGGCCCATTGCCTCCACTGCTCACCTGCGCCAGCGGCTTCATTGCCGCGCTCTCCCGATCCAGCAGGAAGCTTGAAAGTGCACCGTCCCCCTCGGGAGCCTCATTCACGGCATAAATCAGCGGAAGACGGGGGTGCATCGCAAGAAAGCTCGGGTGCCTGGCTGCCGCCACGGCTTCTATGTTGCGCAACTCGCCCGTGGCCGCATTCCACGCAGCGCGGAAAATTCCTTTGTCGGTACCCGTTCCCAGCAGAACCCACCGGGGACTCGCGGCCACCGGGCTGGCAAGCGCGCGCAGCGCAAGCGGCAGCGTCGCAGCGGACGCGAGAAACTCTCGCCGGGTCGTCAGCAATCGCATCAAGCCTAGAGGGACTCGGCAACAGTATGAGGTTCGCCGGGGAGTTTGAAGTCGAGTGGCGCGGGATGCGTGCTGCGATCGATTACCGGCAAGCTGGGAAGATTGGCCGTATGGCCTGCCTCGGCCACCACCGCTGCCACTTCGTTCAGCACTTCATCGACGCTCATCGTGTACATCTCGCGACCGTTGTCATAGCCGCTCTCGATAGCCTGCTTCAGATAGCGTCCAGCCGCCTGCGCCGCGAGGTAATCGGTGATCACCTTACCGTTGCGCCGCTTCTGCTCCACCCAGGCCAGGTTCGGCATCGCAATCCAAAGAGGCTTGCCATTCACGGCGAACCGAATATCTGTGGCATCGGCATGGCGGGTCGCGATGGCTACCACGGTACCCTTCCACACACAGTGCAGCTTCTCTGCGGTCCAGCGGTCGGTCGCTACAAAGTCTTCATACATGGTTCTCTCAGGGTAGCCGCAGCGTGCCACCGAAGCAAGCGGTTGGCCCCCAAATTTCTCAGGTATACCCGTTAACCCATTCTGATTTACCCTAGCTCTGAGGAAAGTCCAGCAGAAATTGCTTAACCGCATCACCGGACCCACTTCGCTAAGGAGATTCCCGTGCCTCGACACATCCTCCTGATCCTCTCGCTCCTCGCCTTCACCCAGATCGCCCGTCCCCAGGCCCCCGCTGCTTCCGCTCAAGCCAAGCCCGCCGCCAAGCCGTCGGACGTCCTGATCTTCGCCAACGGCGACCGCCTCACCGGCAAACTCCAGAGCGTCACTGCAGGCAATGTCATCTTCGCCAGCGACATGGCCGGTACCCTCACTATCTCCATCGACAAGATCAAGGAACTGCGTTCAGGCGGCGAGTTTGCACTCCTCCGCAAGGGAGATCATCCCGGCAAGACCCCCACCCCCGAAGGTTCAGTGATGGTCGCCGCGGGTAGCCTTACGCTGACGCCGCCTGCTGGTCAGCCACCCGCCATCGTCCCCACAGCGGACGTTAATTATCTGATTGACCGCGCGGCCTTTGACCAGCAGATGTTTCATCACACGAGCTTCCTGAGTGGCTGGACCGGCACCCTCAGCGGCGGTGCCAGCATCGAGCGATCCACCACCAGCGGTACAACCTTCAATGCGGCTGCCGCCCTCGTCCGAGCCATTCCCACCGTTCCGTGGCTGCCGGCGCGGAACCGCACTAGTTTTGACGTCAGCGAAAGCTATGGCAACCTTTCCACGCCCATCATTCCTCCGACCACCCCCGCGTCTCCGCCCAGCGTGGTCATCACCAGCATCTTCCACGCCGACGCCGAACGCGATGAGTACTTCAGCCCCCGTTTCTTCGCCCTGGGGGATGCCTCTTTCGATCACAACTTTGGCCAGGGCCTCCAGTTGCAGCAGGTCTACGGCGGCGGCATCGGTTGGACGGCTTTCCAGACCCCTAAACAGGAACTCGACCTCAAGGTCGACGTTCACTACGAGAAGCAGCAGTACATCTCCACCATCGTCAACGGCGTCTCCACCACCACCCCCCCCGTCAACATCATCGGAACCACGATCTTCGAGGCCTACCGCCGCAACCTGCCCCGCAAGATGCTCTTCACAGAGACGGCAACCATTCTGCCAGCGTGGAACAACTTCTCGGACTATTCGGCCAACGTTGCCGCGTCCCTCGCGATGCCAGTCTTCAAGCGTCTTAGCGCCTCGGTCTCCATCACCGACAACTTCCTCAATGACCCCGCGCAGTACTTCAAGAAGAACTCATTCCAGTTCATCACCGGCGTCACCTACATGCTCCCCTGATGCGACCTTGGGCTTTTAGCCCTCCAAAGATGTTCGAAACGGCCCGAGATGTTCTAATGGATAGATGCGACCGTGACGGTCCGTAAGTGTATGCTCAGGAGTTCGGATTTGATGTGTGATGTGCGGAAATTGGCAGTACGTTTTGTTCTCGTGGGGTTGGCCGTAGGTCTGCTTGCTGGAGCCCTTGCCCCAGCAAATGCTCAGACGACTCAGACGATCCAGACGACTCAGACCCAGAAGAATAAGAAGAAGAGAACGCAAGAGACCCACGTTCATCACGAGACCAATGCCACGCGTCTTGCGCGCATCCATCAAACCATCGAGGATACTTACTCGCACCGCTACGAGGTCATTGGCGGCGGTGGCTACCTGCGTTTCCGCAGCGGCGATTACACCAAGAAGAACAACGAAGTCACCTGGGCCGCAGCACTCAACTATTACCTCAATCCCAAACTGGCGATTGTCGGGGATGCGCGTGGTTCCTTTGGTCGCGCGCGCGCGCTTATCAATAATCCATACGGCGTCTACAAGCCGCAGATCAATGAGTACACCTTCATGGGTGGCGCGAGCTACAGGTTCTATGCCAAGGAGAAGGTCGCCGTCAGTGCGCAGGCGCTTGGTGGTATTGGCTGGGGCATCTTCTCCGGCGGAAGCAAGCAGATTCCCGGCCCACTCCTTGGCCTTTGGAGCGATGGAATTCGCCCCGCCTTCTCTCTGGGCGTCAGTGCCGACTACAACATCTACCCCAGTCTTGCCGTGCGGATTACCCCAACCTGGGTCGGAACGGACTTTGTCGGCGCCAACGGGAGTTCACTGCAAAGCAACCTGGGCGTCAACGCCGGCATAGTCTATCGCTTTGGCAGACGGTAGCCTCCGCTCGCCGGCAGGGCGGGCAGGCCAGCGGCCTGAGGGGTAAAATAGAAGAATGTCCAAAGGTTGGGAATCGAAGAGCGTCGATGAGCAACAAGCTGAGGCTTCCGCCCCCAAGGCTTCCACCTCCGAGGTGACCCCGGAGGCAAAGCGTGCAGAAGCCGAGCGCAAGCGCCGCATCCAGTCCCTCGAGTTGCAGCGCGAGCGTGTCCTCTCGGAGCGGACCTCAAGCCCTCATCGTCGCAGCGCACTGGAGTTAGCCCTGGCCACTATCGAGCGCGAACTCGAACAGCTCGGCTGGTCCATCAAGCTGTAGCGGAGCTTAGTTCCTGCGTGTCAGCACGAAGGCGTTGGCCTGCGCCACCGGGGTCAACAGCACTGTCTGAATGCACACATGCAGTGGCCGCGTCGCAGCCCACACGATGGCATCTGCCACGTCCTCAGGCTGCAACGGGTCAACGTTCTCATACGTCTTCGCCGCCCGCTCCTCATCTCCGCGAAAGCGAACCTTGCTGAAGTCGGTCTCCACCATCCCCGGATCGATCGACGTCACGCGCACCGCCGTTCCATTCACATCGATACGCAGACCATCCGTGATAAATCTCTCGGCGGCCTTGCTGGCGCAGTACACCCCGCCGTTCGCATAGGCAGCATGCCCGGCGATCGAGCCGAGATTGATCACATGCCCGTGATTGCGCTCCACCATTCCCGGCACAATCGCGCGCGTCACATACAGCAACCCCTTCACGTTCGTGTCGATCATCTCCTCCCAGTTCTCAATGTCGTCCTGGTAGAACTTGGTAAGGCCGCGGCTAAGGCCAGCATTATTCACCAGCACATCAATCGAGCGCCAGGCCTCCGGCAGTTTGCTCAACGCAGCCTCCACCGCCTCGCGACTGCGCACATCGATCTCCATGTTGAAGACGTCCGCAGCGCCAGCATCGCGCAACTCGGACTCCATGGCCTGTAGACGTTCCAACCGCCGTGCGCACAGCAGCAGCTTCGCTCCGTGGCGCGCAAACTCCATCGCGGTTGCCGCCCCAATCCCCGCGCTCGCGCCCGTAACAAATACGATCTTGCCTTTCATCGAAGTGCTCACGTTCTCCTCGCTTTCCTGCTCATGATTATTGTTGCATCCCGCTAGCAACTCGCGTCCTTTGCGGGTTCCTAGCAGTCATTACCAGAGTACAGTCCTACTGCGGAGCCGATGCTGGTGTCGTCGTGCCTTTGGGGTGGCTCGTCTTCACCCCAATCGCCTGGCCTGATACGACCAGATTCACGCGATGGTTTAGTGCGTGTCCGGCCGCCCTGCCATTGTCCGCCATTGGATCCGCTTTGCCATATCCAACCGCGGTTACATTGGCTGCTGGAACCCCATTCTGGATCAGGAAGTCACGCACGACATTGGCGCGGTTCTCGCTCAGCTTCTGGTTATACGCATCGCTACCCACCGAATCCGTGTAGCACTCGACCTGCACGTGCAAGCCCGGATACAGCTGCAAAATTGTAGCAATCTTTGCTAGTGCAATCTGCGCCGGTTGCTTCAGTGTGATCTGCGCAGTATTGAAGAGCACATCCCCCAGGTTGACGATCAGACCCCGTGCGCTCTCCGTGGTCGCCAGCACGGCGTTCAGTTGCGCACGCAGCTTCTCGCGCGTCGCTGCCGCCTCCTGCTGAGCCTCATTCACCTGGGTGCGAGCGCTCGCCGCTTCAGCATCAGCTTTCGCCTTGGCCGCTTCGGCCTGTGCCTGTGCTGCCGCGGCGTTATCGGCCTGCGCCTGTGCATTGGCTGCCCGCTCCTGCGATTCCTGCGTCTGCAGTTGTGATTGCGCTGCCTGCTGCAGCACACCATTCGTCTTATCCGTAATCGCATTCTTGAGTACGGCGACATCGCTGAGTTGCGAGACCGCATCATACGGCTCGGCCGTGACAATCATGCCAAACGCCTGGAACGAACTGCTGACCTCCATGCTGGCTTTGTTTCCTGCCAACTTGAATTCGCCAAGATTCTGCGGGTGCCCATCCGACGAAATTGCCCACAGCCCAATCGCTGGCGTCAGGCCTTCAACGCGCGCAGAAATTCCCGTCTTGCCCTCCACAGAGCGTATCTTAGCTTCACCGTGCGCGTCCGGCATCAGATCTGTTCCAACGAAGCGCACGTCCGTTGTGCCGCTCCCATTGAAGTAATTCACTGCGTCCAGTCGCCGCCCGGCCACCTTCACGTGGTACAGATACACTTCATTTGGGCCTTGGGCGATGACCTCGGCTGACTTGGCCCCCGAGTCAACGTTCGCCGGGTCAGGAACTTGCGCCGCGGCCAGGAAACAAAATCCGGTCAATACTATAGCAACAGGCCCTGCGACCCCAAACTTCCTCCACGTTCCATACATTGTCTAATTCTCCTTGCGACTCTCGTCGCATCCATAATGCAATTGCATTGGCATGCTGCTTAAGCTAGTGCGATGCTTCGCCCGGATCAAAGGGTGCACTCTGTCAAATGCTCGTTAGAGTGAACCTGCTCACCTCCACTGCACAACGAAATCCATGTCGTGTATTGAGAGTCACCGTTCAGTTGCCCAGCATGAAAATGGCCAACACTCGGCACTTGTGATTGAGTAGCATAAAATAGATGAACTCGCTCCGCTCCGTGCCAAAGCCCACGAATCGTCCCTATAATCAACCTGTTGAGAGTGCAAGCGCGTGAGTGAATCAATCGTCGAAATTCTAGGGCTGCGCAAGGTCTACAACGGCAAGAATTCCGTGACCGCGGTCGATGGTATCGACCTGCATGTCCCCGCGGGATTGATCTACGGCTTGCTCGGCCCTAACGGGGCTGGCAAGACCACTACGATCTCCATCGCCACCACGCGTGCGATTCCCACCGCCGGTTCGGTGAAGATCGCAGGTGTCGATGTCGTCGCACACCCGGCTCTGGCGCGTCGCTCCATCGGCGTAGTTCCGCAGTTCAACACCCTGGACCGTTCCTGCACCGTTGCCGAAAATATCTATTTTCATTGCCGCTACTTTGGCCTCACCAAGACAGAGGCGACCGCGCGCACGGCCCAGCTACTCGATCAGTTCCGCCTCAGCGACCGCGCCGCAGCCTATCCCCAGGCGCTCAGCGGCGGGCTCGCCCAGCGTCTGCAGATTGCGCGTGCCATCGCGCACCGTCCCCGTGTTTTATTTCTCGATGAACCGAGCGCTGGCCTCGATCCTCAGAGCCGTATCGCCATGTGGGAGGCCGTGCAGGGCCTGCGCGGTGAAGGCATCACTGTCGTCCTCACCACCCACTACATGGAAGAGGCCGACGAGCTCTGCGACCGCCTCGCCATCATCGACCACGGAAAAATTCTCATCGAAGATACCCCGGCGGCGTTGAAGGCAAGCATTGGCGGCGACAAGATCTACGACCTCCGCATGCGGGGTGTCCGCGACAGCGGCATCCTCAAACGCAACCTGCAAACCATTGAGGGGGTCACGCGCGTTGAGGTCATCGACGGCGGCCTGCGTGTTCTCGCCCGGGCCAAGGATGGTTTGCTGGCGAAGGTCGTCACCATGGCCAATGAATTTGGCTTGCGAGACCTGACCACCACCGAGCCCAGTCTTGAAACCGTCTTCATTCGCCTTACCGGCAGAGATTTGCGCGAGTAGCGCATGGAACAGGAAGCGACCATGAGCAATGCTGTCGGTAAACCCAGTCATGTGAGGTGGGCAATCTATTCGCGTGCCTTTTTCGGCTTGATGCAGCGCGATCTGCGCGTCCTTACCCGCGAGATCGTGCCTTTCGTCATTCGCGTAGCAATGAACCCGTTGCTCTTCCTCTTCGTCTTCACCTATGTCATGCCGCACATGACCGGCGGTTCGAAGATGAGCCCCGTCGCGGGCATGGCCGCCGCAGGAGGGGGCGGATTTGGAACCGTGTTGCTCCCCGGTCTCATGGCTGTGGCCATCATGTTCTCCGGGATCGCCGCCGTTGCACTGCCGCTCGCGCAGGAGTTCGGCGTCACCCGTGAGATTGATGATCGCGTAATGTGTCCGCTGCCCATCGGGGCCGTTGCCATTGAGAAGATCATCTTCTCCGCGATCCAAAGCATCGTTGCAGCCGCTGTCGTTTTCCCTCTGGCCTACTTCATCCCCAGCACGCCGGTACTCGCGCACGTATCGAGCTGGTGGTTCCTCGCCGTGGTGCTCGTGTTGGCTAGTCTGCTCGCGGGCGCTCTCGGCCTCACCATTGGGACGCTCGTGCAACCCAAGCAGATCGGTCTCATCTTCGGCGTAGTGATTGTGCCCATCACCTTCCTCGGTTGCGTGTACTACCCATGGGCCGCGCTCAAGAGCATCAAGTGGCTGCAACTCTGCGTCCTGGTCAATCCGATCGTTTACATCAGCGAAGGACTTCGCGCCGCGCTCACTCCCAGCACGGGTCATATGCCAGCGGCGATGATCCTCACCATGCTGGTCGTCTTCCTCGCTCTCTTAACTTGGATAGGCCTGCGCGGTTTTGCTAATCGCGTTATCAGCTAGCTGCGCACCCTGGGTTGTCCCATCTCACCGCTTCATCTTCGCGGCCAGGTCCTTCGCGATCAACTCGCCATGGAAACGGCCATTCTCGATGAAGATTTCATTAGTTCGCTCGCCTGCCACCACCACGCCAGCCAGATAAATCCCCGCCACGTTCGACTCCAGCGTAGCTGGATCACACACCGGGCACCGGGCATTAGTCTCATCCAGTCGCACTCCCAGCGCCTCAATAAAATCAAAGTCCGGATGATATCCCGTCAGTGCAAAGACGAACTGATTCGGCAGCACCTTCGGCCCTCCCGGCGTCAGCAGCGTCACCGAGTCCTCCGTGATCTCGCTCACCACTGTGTTGAAGTGCGCAACGATCTCGCCGTCCTTGATGCGATTCTCGATGTCCGGCTTGATCCAGTACTTTATATGCCGATGAAGCTCCGCGCCGCGATGCACCAGCGTTACCCTCGCCCCATGACGCCACAGGTCCAGCGCCGCGATCGCCGCCGAGTTCTTGCCGCCAATCACCAGCACATCCTGCCCAAAGTAGGGATGCGGCTCATGATAATAATGCTTCACCTTAGGCAGACTCTCGCCCGGAATCTCAAGATAATTAGGCAGATCGTAGTAGCCCGTCGACACGATCAACTTGCGCGCACGATGCTCCAGCTTGCGCCCAAACTTGTCTGTCGTATGTACGCTGAACGCGCCATCTGATCCACTCACGCTCTCCACCGTTTCATACTGCCGGATGTCGAGCTTATAGTACTCGGCGACCTTGCGGTAGTACTCCAACGCCTCCGAGCGCGTTGGTTTCTGGTTTGGCGAAGAGAACGGCACATCGCCGATCTCCAGCAACTCCGGCGTCGTAAAAAACGTCATGTGCGCAGGATAGTGAAACAAAGAATTGGTGACGCAGCCCTTATCCACCAGCAGCACTCGCAATCCGGCGCGCTGCGCAGCAATGCCACAGGCCAGCCCCGTCGGACCTGCCCCAATCACCAAAACATCTTGTTGCACCGTGTCGCTCATAGCCTGCATCATTCTCCCATTGTATGGATGCTCCTTCCCCATCGCCGGGTGCATGCAAATTGGTGTGCCACGCTCTTCTCCGAAAGGGTAAAGTTAGGCCATGGGGAAGCTCATGCCTCCAACCAGTGCCGAGCGTGATCTTCGCAGCGAGGTCCGCGTGTGAAGCTCGCCCTCGCATTTCTGGCAGCGTTCTTCTGGCAGGCAGGGACCATCCATCTATCCGAATCCGCCCCAACGCCGCAGGCCGACCCGCTGCACCTTCGTTACGAGCGAGCACTTGCTCTCCCCGCAAACGCCTCTGGCATCGCCTGCGCCATACTCGATGCGACCGTCTACGCACACTCCGCCAGCGCCTCCGCTGACGATCTCCGCGTCTTTCGCACCGTGTCTTCCGGCAAGCAGCAGGAGATCCCCTTCGTCGTCAGCTACAGCGAAGCCCAGCCCACCGACGCCACCACCGCGACCGTTCACAACCTCAGCCTCCGCAACGGCATTCTCGTCTTCGATCTCGCCATGCCGCCCCGCGCCTACACCCTCGTCGATCTCCAACTCGCGGCGCAGAACTTCATCGCCACCGCCGACGTCTCCGGCTCCGACGGTCCATCGGCTCCGTCCAGGCCCCTCGGCACCTTCACCCTCTTCGACCTGACGCAGCAGCAGCTCGCGCGCTCCACCTCCCTCCCGTTACAGGAGTCCACCTTCGCGCAACTCCACATCCAACTGCATCTCCATCGCATCGACGGTGGCCGATTCCCCAACGTCTCCACGGCCATCATCGAGGGAGCCACCGTCCCAGCCAGCCGCGAAGCTCAGACACTCTACACCGTAGTCGCCTCGACCCGCAGTATCATCCAGCAGGGAAGTGCATCGCTCGCACAACTCAACGCCCCTGCCCACGTCCCTATCGAGCGCGTCCACTTCGTCCTCCAACCCGCCGATACATCGGATTTTCTGCGCAGCGTCTCGATCCGCGCGGAAAGCGATTTCCACATCTCGCCGCAGCCGCAGGAGGTCATCGACGGCGAGATATGGCGTGTGACACGTGCCGCAAGCGCCAGCGGAGACCCTGCCATCCACGCCGCAGAACTGACGCTCCCTGCCGTCATCGCATCCAATCTGCACGCCCCCGCGACCATACGCGTCGAGGTGAACAACTCCGCATATCCGCCCCTGCGCCTCAAGGCCGTTCAGCTTGAGATGCGGCAGCGAACCCTTTGCTTCGATGCCGCACGCGGCTCGACCTACACGCTTCGTTATGGTGACAATGCTCTGCGCGCAACCGTCTATGACCTGAGTCGTCTGGCTGTGTTGCCCAGCAGGCCCATCGTTGCAACGCTCGGGCGTGAGGAGTTCTCTCGACAATACCTCCAGCGCAAGGTAACGATAACCTATAGGGAACGTAATCCAGAACAGCGCTGGGTGGAACTCCTCGCCGCCCTGGCCGTCGTCGGGGCCTTTGCAGCCAGCCACACCAAACGCCGAGGAAGGCACAGGTAGAACGTTTGAAGAGCCCCGCAGACGGCAATGCCATCACGCAGAATCGCAAGGCAATAACACGCAGCATCCTGCTCGCAGCAGTCGTCGCCTTCGTGTCCTCGCAGCTCCTTTGCGCTCAGACCCCCGTACCGCGCGAGATTCTCGCAGCGCGCAAGGAACTGGCAGCTCGAAACTACCATCGCGCCGAGGAACTCTTCTCTGCCTACGTTAAAAGCCATCCCGGCAATATCGATGCTGAAGAGGGCATCGGCGACGCAGAACTCGGCCTGCACGAGTACGAGGCTGCGGAGTTGCAATACCGCGCCGTCGTCGCCGCGCAGCCCGAGTTCTGGCTGGCCCACAAGAATCTGGTCATCGTCGAAGCCGCCCTCGGGCGCTGGGACGAGTTCGATCGCGAACGAGCTGTTCTACGCGCCGCCCGTGAGCGCGGCGCACCCGGCATCAGCGCGCGCGAAAGCGACGTCATCGACTCCTTCGACGTGCGCGGCGAACACTGGATCGTGCGCGAATACTACGAGCCCGTCGGCCGCTCGCTCACCCGCTACAACTTCGAGTACTTCGGTCCCGACGGCCGCGTCCGCGAGTACGTCTCGCTTGAGTCCGCCGAGGCAGCGCGCCGAGCCCTCACTCCCAGCCCCGACGTCCTCATCGGCGTCGACCCAGCCACCCTCCCCGTCATCAAAGACTTCGCCCTCAACTACTACACCGGCAAATCCCACGGCCCCATCAGGCTCTATCCAAACGGCGAACCAACCTATGAGCGTGTCCGCGCGGACGTTCTGCATTGGCTGCGGCGCACGAACCCCAAGCCGTAATCCTCAATTGCGCTACTTCATCGCTGCATCGATCTCCGCAAAATATCCCGGCGACTTCAAAATCTCGCGCGGCTTCGACCCATCCGCCGGCCCCACCAGCCCATCGCGTTCCATCATGTCGATCAGGTGTGCAGCTCGTCCATAGCCGATCCTCAGCCGCCGCTGGAGCAGCGACGTCGAAGCCTTCCCAAACTCGAACACCAGTCGCACTGCATCGTCGAACAGCGCATCGTTTTCATCGCCATCATTCGAGCTTCCACTCTCGCTGCTCTTCTCATCCTTGGGCCCTTCGAGGAACCCATGCACATATTCTGCCTCGCCCTGCGCCTTCCAGAACTCGGTGACCGCTGAGATCTCCTTCTCGGTTACGAACGGTGCATGCACGCGTTGCAGCCGCGAGGTGCCCGGTGGCAGAAACAGCATATCGCCGCGTCCCAGCAGGCTCTCCGCGCCATTCGAATCGATGATGGTGCGCGAGTCCACCTTGGTCGCCAGCCTGAAGCTCATACGCGTCGGCACATTGGCCTTGATCAACCCCGTGATGACGTCCACCGAAGGCCGCTGCGTCGCGAGCACCAGGTGAATCCCCACCGCGCGCGCCATCTGCGCCAGCCGTGTAATCGCCTCTTCCACGTTGGCCCGATCAAGCATCATCAAATCCGCGAGTTCATCAATGATGATCATGATGTACGGCAACGGCTCCTGGTTCACATCCTCAAATAAATACTCGCTGCCATGCTCGAACAGTTTGTTGAACTGGTCGATATTCCGCACATGATTCGCCGCCAGCAGCTTCAGTCGCCGCTCCATCTCGCGTACCGCATTGCGCAGCGCATTCGCCGCCAGCTTGGCCTCCGTAATGATCGGCGTGAACAGATGAGGAATCCCCTCATACATCCCCAGCTCCACGCGCTTCGGATCAACCAGAATCATGCGCACCTGTTCCGGCGTCGACTTGTACAGCACGCTCATGATCATCGCGTTGATCGCGACCGACTTGCCCGAACCCGTCGAGCCAGCGATTAACACATGGGGCATGCTCGCCAGATCGCCAATCACAATCCGTCCGCTGATATCTTTGCCCAGCGCAATTGCCAGCTTGCTCTTGCTCTGAGCAAAGCTCTCGCACTCCACAACATCGCGCAGCCAGATCGTCTCGCGCTCATGGTTCGGCACCTGGATGCCCACCGTTGACTTGCCCGGCATGCGCTCAATCAGGATCGACTCTGCCGCCATAGCTAGGCAAAGATCATCCGCCAGTCCCGTCACGCGCGAGTACTTCACCCCCGCGTCCGGACGAAACTCGAACGTCGTCACAACCGGCCCCGGATTGATCTGCTCGACGGATCCATCGACGCCAAACTCCGCGCACTTCTGCACCAGCACGCGTGCCTCTTCGCGCAGCTCGTTCTCCCGCACCTGCGCATGTTCCTCTGAGCGATACAGCAGCGAACTCGGCGGCAGCTTATATCCGCGCACCGACTTTGGCGTAATCGCCACAGCCCTCATGTCCGCATCGGCGCGCTTGCCAAACGCAATATTCTGCGCCGCAATATCCTGCATCGGCGAAGGCATGGGCGGAATCTCCGCCGCCAGCATTGGTCGCGCCGCCGGAAGTCGCGCAGGCGGTGGCTCCGGCATCGCAACATGCGAAGCCTTGGGCATCGACAGGATCGGCGCTGGCGCGCGGCGCTCTGGTGCATCCAGCCACCCATCGTCCGCTGCCTCCACGTTCGCCTGCTCGTTTCCATCCGCAAACGGCAACCCCGGTTCGCCCGTCGCACCGCGCAGCGGAGCCGCGGCGGCCGCCAACTGCGCAGCGAACGGAGCCGCTGCTGCTTCCGCGACGTGCAACCCTGTCACCGGCGCCGCATCCACCAGTGTGCGCGGCATCGTCTGCCACACCGACACCGGCTCCTCGCTCTGGCCGGACGCCTCGCCCGCGCTCGTTTGCTCCTCGTCCTCGTGCGCACGCTTCCGCCGACCAAACCAGCCAAAGAAGCTGGAGAGCAGCGAGTTATTGCGCGCCTCTGCGCCACCGCCCGACGCCTCTCTCTGTCTCCGCGCCTTGGCGGCCGCAATCTCGCGCCTGGAAGCAAACTCCTCGTCGATCTCGTCTCCCGATCCAACCCCACGGCGGTTCTTCCACGCCATATAGCGATCGCTCATGTTGCGGACAAACCCGAAGTGCGACGCAAACCACGCATGCGCTGTCGCCAGCAGGAACGTCGTCGTAAGGTACAGCGAAATCGCAACCATCAGCCCGCACACTATCACGGCGCCGGGATAGTTCATGAAGTGAATCAACCCGCTCGCCAGGATTGTTCCCTCGATACCAGCAATCGGCAGTGCATTCCGCCACAGCGCATGGCCCGGCAGCAGCGCGATTGCCGCCGGCGCAAAGATCAGCCACACCACGATCCCTGCAACCTTCGCGGACGTCGATCCCACCCGCCGCGACCGCATCCACGCGGCGCCAATCCGCAGCAGCGCCAGCGGTACAAAAAAGATCGCAATCCCCAGTGTCTGCAGCAGAAGATCGGACGTATACGCTCCGACCATCCCCGTCCAGTTGTGCGCCGGGCGAGCCCCCGCTCCGCCGGCAACGGTGTTGAACGATGGGTCTGACGGCGTATAGCTCATCAGGGCGAGGAGAAGCAGGCCGGCGGCGACCAGCACAATCAGGCCGAGCATCTCATTGAGGCGCCGGCTCCGGGTTGGCGAGTACATCAGTCTCTGGGGCTTCATAAAGGGTGTACGGGCGCGGTCGAGCGAACCGCCTGCGGGTCGTACCGCGCGGGCGTGCTGCTGCAAAGACCGAACAACCAGAGCACATTCATTGTTCCATAGCCAGCAGCGTGGTGCCGTGCCTCGCAGGGTGGAACCAGACTGGTGACGTCCTGCCGGTCCTCCGAAATCGCCATCCGGATCGCCCGTTTCCGGAGGTTTAACGCCGCAGTCAACGCAGGTAGCCGCTTTGTGCATCTAGTTCTATAAGCCGAGTGGCGCGTGTGGCGCCAAGTATGGAGACCAAAGGTGCAGGGAAGAGGATCTTCGCGATTTCTCCAGCTCGCCGTTGATGAAGGAGAGTCGCACCCAATCGGCTGACCGCACCTACGCAAAGACAGATGGCCCTTGGCCAGGAGGAACGTATGTCAGTCAATACATTGGAAGGATCGACCAAAAATCAGGAGATGGAGGTCGTTCTGCTTGACCTCATCCGCGCGCTTGAAGACGGTCAACACGGTTTTGCCGATATCGGCGAACACGTCAAGGACCCAGCGCTCAAGCGCTACTGTCTTGCCGAGAGCCTGAAGCGCGCCAGCTTCCGCGCCGATCTCGAGGCCGAGCTGCACCGTGCCGGAATGGCCGACATCAAGGAGCCGGGCACCATCGCCGGCACCATTCGCCGCGTCTGGGGCGACCTCAAAGCCAAACTTGGCGCGGGCGATCACGCCCTGCTCGAGACCGCCGAGTCCGGCGAGGACGAGGCCGTCCACGCCTATCGCAAGGCCCTCAAACACGAGCTTCCCATCCCCATCCGCGAACTACTCGCCAAACAGCAGTCGCATGTCCTCTCCTCGCACGACTTCGTCAAGACCCACCGCGACGCGCTGGCGGCAAAATAGAGGCTGCCGCAACGCCGTGCCCCCGAGCGGCCACAGCAACAGGGAACTGCTCTAGTAGCCGATGTGGTGCAGGTAGAAGACGGCGACGCTGGCGGCCAGGCAGTAGATGCCAAAGAGGTACCAGCGGCCGTGCTCGAGCCAGGAGCTTAGCCAGCGCAACGCAGCCAGCCCCGCGAAGAACGAGAACACCATCCCCAGCAGCGCGGCCATCACGCTGCCATGCAGATCCAGCGGCTGGCCGGCGAGGCTGGCGGCATGGGCAGCCTTCAACATTCGCTCGGCCTCGCGAGCGATGGCCAGAGGTGTGAGGATGACCGCCAGCGCGAAGCTGAACTGTTCAGCGCGTCGCCGTGCCGCGCTCATCATCAGCCCTACGGAGATGGTCGCGCCGGAGCGTGAGAAGCCGCGGAAGGGAAGGCACAAGCCTTGCACCGCGCCCATCCATCCGGCCTGTGCGAAGGTTACGTTCTCGCCCGTGAGGACAATGGATCGCTCGTAGTCGAGCCGAGCCGACTCGACGCCGTGCTGCGCCTCCGCGCGTTCCCTGAGCCCAGAAATCAGAATCAGCAGGCCGGCGGCCAGGAGCGCCGGCGCAATCAAATCCAGCCGCGAGAAGAGCATCTCAATCTCGCCCTTCGAGTGGCCCTTGAAGGCAGTGTGTTCGATGATTTCGATAATGGGGTAGCCAACCACGCCGGTCAGCACGGTGGCCCACGCCGCACGCACCACGAACCGCTTGAAGGCATAGGCAGTGGTGAAGTAGGCATGCTTCCACTGCGACCAGAAGTAGACAATAACGGAGAACATCGTGCCGGTATGCAGCATCACCAGCACCAGCGTCATCTGCGGTGACGATGGGTCCATGCCCAGCAGCTTTTCAGCGACCACAACGTGCGCAGAACTGGACACAGGCAGAAGCTCGGCAAGGCCCTGTACGACGGCCAGAATCAACACTTTCAGCAAAGAAGGCATAGCACGATTCTACCCTGCACGCATTACTCTGCGATGTCAGCACTCTCGGATTCCAGCTCCACGCGCAGCGCCGGATCAAGGTTTCCGCCCGACACAATCGCGACCACCTTGCGCACCTTCGGCAGTTCGTGCGCGTGGAACAAAGCCGCCGCCAAAGTGATCGCTCCCGACGGTTCGGCAACGATCTTCGTCGCCTCCAGCATCACCCGCGTCGCCGTGCGGATCTCGGCTTCGCTTACGGTGACGATGCCGTCGACAAAGTGCAGGATGTGCTCAAAGTTGAGCGCACCCAACGATTGCGTCCGCAGCCCGTCACACACCGTGCGCGAGGTCTGTACCGCCGGCCACTCCGTCAGCTTCCCGGTACGAAACGACTCAGCCGCATCTGCCGCAAGCTCGGGCTCGCAGCCCCACACCTGCGCCGCCGTACGCCCCGCCGCCTCCGCGGCCAGCTTGATCCCGGTCGCCACGCCCGACAGCAGTCCTCCCCCCGACACCGGCGACAGCACCAGCTCTACCTCCGGAAGCTGCTCGAAGATCTCCACCCCGCACGTAGCCTGTCCCGCGATGATCGCCGCATCGTCATACGGTGGCACAATGGTGTACCCGTGCGCTGCCGCAAGCTCTTCCGCCTTCTCTCGCCGTTCGCTGCTCGCGTTGCCCACCATCACAATCTCGGCGCCCAGCGCAATTGTTGCGTCACGCTTGATCTGCGGCGCATTCTCAGGCATCACGATCACGGCCTTCGCGCCCAGCGCGCGCGCCGCATATGCCACGCCCTGCGCATGGTTGCCAGACGAATACGTAATCACCCCGCGCCTCAACTCCTCCGCCGAAAGTTGCGCGATTTTGTTATACGCGCCGCGAAGTTTGAAGCTGCCAATGGGCTGCGCCGACTCATCCTTCAGATAGATAGCGGGGGCTGTTTGGGCGAACTCGCGAAAGCCGGCCATTCGCAGCCGTGCGCGATTCAACCGAACCAGCGGTGTGCGTACAGCAACGGATGCAATGCGTGTCCGCGCTTCCTCAATCTCGGTACGTGTGATCAGTGACATATCAGCAACCATTCTATGGCGCTCAGCGGCTCTCCGCCGCGCGCAGAATCTTCGCGAAGAAGCACACCAGCCGCCACTGGTCCTCAAACGTTGGTCCCTTGTCGTTGAGATCCAGGTGCGAGATCACCGGCGAAATCAAGCCCGCCTTCAAGTCTTTGCGTGGTATCTCACGTTCCAGCCACAACGTCTCTGCTGAGGGAATGACATTGTCGGCCTCGCCATGTAGCAGATAGACCTGTGCCGTAAGCTGCGCGAGATGGCCCTGTGGACTCACGCTGGCCATGGCTCCACGATGGAGCGCGTTGCTCTCCGCCAGCTTGCGCCGCGTGATCGGCGAGGTTGTGTCCATTAGCAGCTTCGCCTCGGCAGCCTGCGTGGGCGTGAGTTTGCCGAGCGCCGCGCGCTCCGCGGAAACATCCTCGTAGAGATGTTCGCGCAGCACCCTCCGCACCGCATCGAGGTCCGGCGCAAGGACGAAGTCCTGAAGGTTCGTATACTCCAGCACCAGCGCGCCGTACTCATGCGGCGGAAGTACTTCGACGCTGCCATCGGGCCGAGGATCCTTGCCCGTGATGTAGTAGTTGGCCACTCGCGACATCTCCGCCTCTGAGCCTGCGGCGACAACAAATTTAATGTCTGGCCGGTACTGCGGCTCTGCGGCGGCCATCAGTGACAGGCTGCCCGAAAAGCTCAACCCCATCACGCCCACGGGCCGATCGCCATTTTGATGAGCCAGCCACACCGCCGCATCGCCGATGCTTTCAATCGAGTGAGCGCCCACATGGTAATCCTTGATGTCCGGCAACTCCGGCGTGAGCACACGCAACCCGCACGACGACATCGCAGAGGCAAACGCAACCAGCCGCGGTTCGTCGATTCCCAGATATTGCACCCCGTGGATGATCATGATGGCCGGCGCATGAGCATGATGGACTGGCGTATATAGTCGCGCACGCACGGCCCCGCTGGGCAGCGGCAGCATCATCTCCGACGTGGTTACGGGGCCAGACGCAATCCACGCGACCGGCAACGGAACGGCGCTGTCGGCCACACGGTCCAGCACCGCCAGAGCCTGCAGGCCTGCCCGCACGAACGGCCATGCCACCACTATGACGCAGAGCAGCAGGATTGTGCCATAAAGGCGCCGGTGCGCAATAAGGGACTCGCGGCGCAGGCGGTGGTGTGTGAATGCGAAAGGGTGCCGCGACTCAGACATGATCGGGCTAGGAACCGTGCAGGAACTGGTGAACGTGAAGAACGGCAAACACGGAGAGAATCGCCGCGGCGATCAGCCCCACCAGGACGACGCCCGCAAACAGTGTGATCCAGAGCTTCGACACCCGCGCCTCAATCCGCGCAAGACCCGCCTCCATCTCGTCGGTCGCTAGCCGAGTGGCGCGCACATCCGCGGCAATCCTGGCTAACGTGTCGCCCTGCTCCTTGAGTTGGTGATAGATCCCCGCCTGCGCTGCGGCCATCTGGCCCATGTCTCCACGAAGGTTATCGGCGATCTGCGCAAGGTCTCCGCGCAGGCCATCGGCAAGTTGCTCCATCGCGCGCTGCGAAGCTTCTCTGCGGTCCGTCTTCGACTGCAGATACCGGTCCGCCATCGGAACCAGTCGCGTAATATGTGGAGCGAGTTCAAGCAGTTGCGCCAGCGTCTTAGGCCACATGCGGAGATTGTATCGGCATTAAGCCGAGGGCAGCGCACCCGATCTTCGTCCCCGCAGGTAATCAGTTAACAGCTTCCCGATCGTCACCAGCAGAATCGTCGTGATGATGCACATGGACCACAGGCAATAAATGCACCACTTTTCGATGACATATGCTTCGAGAAACGATAGAAACGCGGCGCACGCAAATCCAATCTCTGCCGCCTGCAGCGTCAGCCAATACTGCTTGCTCAGCGCCAGCCCCGCAATCAGCGCGTAGCCCACAATTCCAATCATCGCCACCGGAATATGTATCTTGCCCGAACCCGGTTCCTCATCGAACCCGATTGGCGGGAACACTGCGTAGCGTCCATGGTTCACCGCGCCGCAGTCAAACTTTTCCGTCACCGCACACGGCGGTGCGTCAGCAGGATTCTGGTTGTGAATGCGAAGGGCAAGGACGGAGTCGAAGATGCCCGCGAGGGCGAGTAACGCGATCAGATAGCGCATGGCAATCTGATTATAAGAGGTCAATTCGCTCGTTCGAACATCGCCGTCAACAGGTCGCCCGCGTGTGCGGCGAACATCCGGTCGCGCTGCATGACGATCACAGCTATGTCACCGCGCAGGGAACCATAAAAGCGCGGGCGGACACTCTCGCATCCGCCCCGCGCTCCTTCGTGCACCACGTTTCAACGTCGCAACATCCCGGTTACTGGAGTTCGATATTGAGGGTCACGCCCATCGGCACCGCGCTCCCATCAAGGGTTGCGGGCTTGTAACGGTACTGGCCCACCGCCGCGAGGATTCCCGCATCGGTGTACTGGTCCGTCGACTTGATGACCTTCAGGTTCGTGGGTTTGCCGTTCTCATCGACGACCATATCGACGGTTACGGTGCGGTCCTGCCCAGGCAAGCCTTGCAGAATATGGTTGGGATTGATGTTCTCAGTGTAGACAAGTTGGGGCGGAACGACGCCGGTTGAGACGCGAACCGGTGTTATGGCCGTGGCGGAGCGATCGGCAGAAGCGACCGCCGCGAACACAGCAGGCTGAATGTTGCGGGACTGAAGGACGGGCGTAGATCCGGGCTGAGCAGACGACTTCACCTGTGCGTGCATCATCACAGGAGCAATCGCAAGGATGGCCAACATAGTACGCTTCATAAGATTTACCTCAGTGGGTAAGAGTACCCATCACCAGTATATTCCTTGAATCGCACGACTGTCAATAAAATTCTGGAAGCTTGCGCCGGCAAGGCTGTCGGTGCAAGCCGACTGCCCGCGCACCGGACCACCCGCGTCGCGGCCCATAAGATTCACCCAGATGATTCACGTAGATTGGAAGAGGAGCCCCATCGGGCTCGCCACATAGGAGAAGCAGAGCATGCAGAGTGTCGAAGAACAACTGAAGTCGGCGGTGGACATACAGGACCCGTTGCATATCTGGACCGCGCTGGTCAGCGCCGACGACGCGAAGGCCTGGGTCGAGCACCACCTCGCCGCCTCTCGCGCCTGCATCGCCGAACTCGTGGCCGTCACCGGCGCACGCACCCCGGAGAACACGCTGCTTCCCTACGACCGCGCCGGCTGGCATCTCCGCATGGCCGGCAGCCAGAGTGGCGTGATGTTCATGGTGCATCCGCTGGCAGACGTTCGCGACGCCGCGCAGCAACTCTCGCAGGTCATCGGAGCCGAGAGTGTCGCCCTCAGCCTCAATCGCGATGTCTACCAGGCCCTCGGCGCGATCGACGCCACCGCAGCCGACGCTGCCACGCAGTACTACATCGAGCGCGCACTGCTCAGCTACCGTCTCTCCGGTGTCGACAAGGACGAGCCCACACGCAACCGCATCCGCGTGCTGGCCGACCGCATGACGCACCTCAGCATGAGCTTCAGTCGCACCGTCCAGGACGACGTCCGTAAAATTCCCATCGACAACGTCGACGATCTCCTCGGCCTCCCCCAGGACTACCTCGCTCGCCACGGTGTCCGCGCTATCACGCAGTCCGCAGCATCTCCAATCACGCAGCTCGAAGCCGATGCCCCCGTCGTCCTCACCACTGACCCGCCGGAGATGACGCCGGTCATGAGCTATGCTGCGAGCCCGCAACTGCGCCGCCGCATGTATCTCGCCTACAACGACCGTGGCTATCCCGCCAACAAGCAGGTGCTGCTCGACCTGCTCGCCGCGCGTGAAGAGATGGCCACGCTGCTCGGCTTCCGCAGTTGGGCCGACCTCGCCACCGTTGATCAGATGATGGGTTCAGCCGCGAATATGCGCAAGTTTCTCAGCGAGGTCGAAGCCGCCGCGCGTGAGACCGCGCAGCGTGAGTTCGCAGGGCTCGAAGCCTTCGTCCGCGAACGCGATCCCGGCGCCCTCCCGCTCACGCTCAGCGACGCGCGCTACTGGGAGGAGCAGTTTCGCCGCGCCCGTTACGACTTCGACTCGCAGAGCGTCCGTCCCTACTTCCCCTACGAGCAGGTCGAAGCCGGCATCCTCGCCACCGCAGGCAAGCTCTTCGGCGTGAGCTTCGTGCGTTCCGATAGCGCCATCGTCTGGAGCCCCGCCGTCAAAGCCTTCGACGTCATCGACAGCGACCCATCCTCGCCGTATCATGGCGCGCCCGTCGGCCGCATCTATCTCGACATGCATCCGCGCGAGGGCAAGAGCAAGTGGTTCAGCGAGTGCTCACTCATCAGCGGTGTGCTCGGCCTGCAACTCCCCGAGGCTTCGCTGGTCTGCAACTTCCCGCAACCAACCGCCACCGACCCCGGCCTGATGCAATACTCCGACGTCGTCACCTGCTTCCACGAGTTCGGCCACCTCATGCACGAGGTCCTCGGCGGCCGCCAGCGCTGGGCGGGCCAATCCGGCATCGCCACCGAAGGCGACTTCGTCGAGGTCCCCTCGCAGATGCTCGAAGAGTTCTTCGAGGACCCCGAACTCGTCCGCACCTTCGCCCGCCACTACCAGACCGGCGAGCCCATCCCCCACGACATCTTTGCGCGCATGGTGCAGGCCAGCGCCCATGGACGCGCTCTCGGTACGCTTACCCAGGTCATGTATGCGACCTACTCGCTCGACACCCACGACAAGCCCGCCACCGATCTCGACCTCGACGCTCTCCTCCGCTCCGGCTACGACCGCTTCTCACTCTACGAGTTCGTCGAGGGTAATCGCATGTACGCAGCCTTCACCCACCTCGTCGGCTACACGTCGAACTATTACACCTATCTCTACGACAAGGTGATGGCGTTGGAGTTCTTCGCTGAGTTCAAAAAGCCCGATCCGGAGAATTTGATCGACAGCGCCACGGCGATGCGTTACCGCCGCGAGGTCCTCGAACCCGGAGGCTCAAAGCCTGCGCGTGAATTGGTCAAAGCGTTCCTCGGCCGCGAGGTCAGCATGTCCGCCCTCCAGCACTGGATCGCCCGCGAGTTCGACTCAAAGTAATTCGCTCGCGCGCCTGTGCTCTGAACTCGGCGACAGCCTCGGCTGTCGCCGCTTAGCGCGACTTTGCCTTCGATTGTGGTTTTGCCGCAGCCTTTACCGGCGCGGTCCTTCGTGCGGGCTTCGCCGGAGCAGCCTTGCGCACTGTCGCGGCCTTCGTCGCCGGTGCTTTTGCCACTGCTTTCACCGCAGGTTTTGCCTTTGGCACAGCCGCTGCCACTGGTTTCTCCTTCGGTGTCACCTCCGCCGGAGCCGCATCTGTCGCGGCCTCACTGGCAGGCGTCGCCGGGGCTGCTGCCGCACTTTCGCCGCTCTGGCGCAGCGCATGCAGCACCACCCGCAGCATCTCTTCTTCTGGCGCCGGCTTGCCCGTCCATATCTCGAACTGACGCGCCCCCTGCTGCACGAACATCTCCACGCCCGTAATCACGGGAATGCCCTTCTGCCGTGCCAGTCGCAGCAGCGGCGTCTCGATCGGGTTGTACACCAGGTCGAACACGTACCGCGCATTGATCTCGTTGGCTTCCAGCGGCGATGCCGGCGCACTCTTCGCCGAACCTCCCGACGCATGTTTCCCCACGCCTGCCATGCCAACCGGCGTAGCGTTGATGATCACATCGAACGTCATCTTGGCGACGGCCTCGCGCTTGATGGCCTTCGCTCCGGCCTGCCGCGCCAGCTTCTGCGCCGTCTCCGGCGTGCGGTTCAGGATCGACACCTCCGCGCCCTTGTCGCAGCAGCCAAACACCGCCGCCCTGGCCGCTCCGCCAGCGCCCAGCACCAGCACCTTCGCGCCCTTCAGCGAGAGTCTTCTCTCCAGCGGAGACACAATCCCCGCCACGTCCGTATTGAAGCCGTAAAACTTCCCATCCTGCGCCCGCAGAATCGTATTCACCGCGCCAATCTTCGCAGAGAGCGGGTCAGTCCGTTCCAGCAGCGGCATCACATCCTGCTTCAGCGGCATCGTGATGCTCATACCCTGGATCGGCACCTCGCGCGCCAGCTTGAACAGGTCATCGGCCTTCGAGGTCTGCAGGCCCAGGTACACCGCATTCACCGTCTCGCGCCGGAACGCCGTATTCAGCATCAGCGGCGAGAGGGAACTCCGAATCGGATTGCCGGCCACGCCGTAGATCTTCGTCGCCGCGTCCACCTGCTCCACGCGGTAGGTCTCGATCAGCGTGCGCGCTGCAATCTGTCCCGGAGCCGTTGCTTCGGCCTCGGTAGTCGCTGCAAACGTAAACGCCGACCCCGCCCGCAGCCCCAGCACCCGCGAGATAATTCCCGGCTCGCCCATGCAGATGCCCACCACGCTGGAGTTCGTTTCGTCTTCCACCCGCTCCAGAAACTTCATCAGCGTAAGGTTGTCGGAGAGCGACCGCGCTGTCGGAACCACCTTCATGAAATCGGGTGCATACGGCTTCATCCGCTCGTACACCGCGTCCAGGTCCTTGGTTGCCTGAAAGTTGTGGTGGCTCAGGATCACTGCTGCGCCCGCCTCGCGCAGTTGGCTTATCGTCGACTTGGGCAGCTTCTCTATTGATTCCAGCTCGATATCCACCAACTGGAATCCGGCCGCGGCCGCCTTGAGCAGAATCTCCAGCTCCGCGGTTCTCGACCCGTCGAAGCGTCCACCGTTGTCCTTGCCTCGGCAGGTGGCGATCGCCGTGGCGGCGCCGTTTTCGGCCAGAAAGTGCTTCAGAGCGGGCAGTGCCGCCGCCGGTTTGGCCAGATAATCCAGCCGAAACTCCAGGAACGTGGACTCTTTAAGAACTTCCGTAGCCTTATCGATCATCTCGTTCGGAGTAGTGCCGATGATGGCGACGCAAAGTTTTCCAATGCGGGAGCGAAGAAGGTGCGAGGCGATATGGGTCGAATTATTCATGCTTTCCGTCGCGGATGATACACGCGGATGTACCTGAAATGCAATAGCTTGGCTGTGAGTATCCGGTTGAACGTCGAAAATGCCCAGCACTCGCAGGGCCTTTTCTGCGCCACGTACTGCGGCGATTTCCATCGCAGTCCGTGGTCGCGTCAGTCTTCCCGGTCTCACATGCTGCGCCATTGGACGCACGGAAGTCGGGAAGGTTGCATACGCAGGGGTGTCAGTGGCAGATTACCGCGCAATAAAAATGCAACCATTCTCCATTCTCACGCGTCTCACTTGATAACTGAGAGGCTATTCAATCTGTCCTACCTGAAGTAAGTTCCTACCTTTTGGCCCATTTTTTGGGCGACCCCTAATGAATCCTCAGTAATACTCCCCTCCCCAAAGCCTCTCCAGGGCCCGCCAGAAAGCGGGCCCGGATTTTTTAAGTCAGACCAGCAGGGAACTCATACAGCCGGCGAGACAAGGCTGCCGACTCTCCCGGTGCAAAAAAGAGACGACGCTATAGCGCCGTCTCCCCAAACCTTCCTGATGCCCTTACTTCTTGCTCTTGGGCGGAAAGTCCTTGAACATGTTGTTGATGTCGCCGAACAGCCGTTTCCGGTTCACCTCGGGCTTGTCGGTCAACTCGCCGCGGGAGACGCCACGCCAAAGCAGTTGTTTCGACTTAGTGTCGAATAGATCGACGATCAGGTGTGCCTCGCGGGTATTTGTGACGGTGCTCATGGCTTCGGCGCCGCCGAGCCCGCCGTCCATACCCCAACCGCCCCAGCCCCAGCCGCCGCCCCAGCCCATCCCCATACCCATGCCGTCGCCCATGCCGCTGTAGTAGGTTTCAGCCTCTTGTTCGGTGTGGATGTTGTCGGTCGCCATTACTGTCACCTGGCCTCCCGTTGTAACCTCCTGCCATCCGTCCTTTTGCAGCTTTTCATCGACCGCTCGCTTAATGCGATCGCTATCGAGTTGATTCGTAACCTTGACCTTGCCCCACGAGTACGTGTGGTACGTTCCAAAGTTTGTCTGATGGTTGTAATCGGTCTTGACTTGATCGCCAAATCCGTACGCAGGGGCTAACAACAGGGTGGCGCATGTGGCGGCCATCAACACAGAACGAAACTTCATAAGAAAGGAATCCTCCGCTTACTGCTATCTATAACTAACTCGTCGCTTGGATGCGCTCCGGCGAGCGCGAGTTGTTTCTCTCCGCACCGACCGCGCCACTCTCTCCCAGTTTGTAGAATCAACCCATGCCCCGTCGGTCGGAAGCCCACCCCCAACCCGCAGCCATCAGACAGCCGCTCTCCGCCGCCCGCCGCACTCCCGGCGTGGTCACCATCGCCGCATGGCAGCGTTTCCCCTGGCTTCTCGCCGGTTTCAGCACCCGTCAGGGAGGCCGTTCCACAGCCTACGCCTCCGACGGCCCACCCGAACTGAACCTCGGCTTCACCCCAGACGACGACCCCGCCACGGTCGCCGAAAACCGCCGCCGCTTCCTCGCGGCCGTCACCAAATCGAAACCGCGTACCGCCCCCGACCTGATCACCATTCGCCAGTGCCACACCGGCATCCTACAGCGCGTTGACAGCGCAGCCCTCCCGCTCGCCACTCCCGACGGCAAGGCCCTGCTTCGCGGCGACGCCCTCTACACCCGCGACCCCAACCTCCTCCTCGGCATCCTCACCGCCGACTGCGTCCCCATTCTCCTCGCCGACACCCGCACCCACGCCGTCGCCGCCTTCCATGCCGGCTGGCGCGGCACCCTCGCCCGCATCGTCGAGCGCGGCATCGGCACCCTTCGCCGCGACTTCGGCTCCCATCCCAAAGACCTCATCGCCTCCATCGGCCCCTCCATCGGCCCCTGCTGCTTCGCCGTCGGCGAGGAGGTTCTCCACGAGTTCGACAGCCAGTTCGCCTACGCCCCCGAACTCTTCTCCGAGGTCTTCGACTCCGACCCCGTCCGCGAAAAATATCCCATGCTATTCCTCACCGCCCGCGCCCCCGGGCACTCCAACCTCGGCCCCCAGATTCACCTCGACCTATGGGAGGCCAACCGCCGCCAACTCCTCGCCGCCGGCCTCAAAGCCTCGTCGATCAACCTTGTCGGCGAGTGCACCGCCTGCACCCGCCTCCCCGACGGTCGACGCAAATACTTCAGCCACCGCGCCGAGCACGGCTTCACCGGCCGCATGCTCAGCGTCATCGGAGCGACTGCGCACTAGCTCTGCTTGCACAGCTCCAAAAACAGCTCCTCGCGGTGATCCATCGCGTACTGATCCACCGACCCCAGGCTCTGCACATACAGCCCCACGCCGACGGCCGCGAAGATTGCAAAGACCGGCACCATCGCCCACATCTGGCGCATCCACAGGCACAGCCCGAACAGCCCCGCCGCCACCCCCGCAGAGGCCAGCAGCACGCCCAGCGCGATGAATGCGCTCAGTGGCGAGGTCTGCTTGTTCGCCATGCGCTGCGGGTTGACCTTCTTCGGCGTGCTGATCGATCGCCGGTTGCCGAAGATCATGTTGATCGCCAGCGTTCCCGCCGCCCACAGCCCCGCCGCCAGCGTCGTCGGCAGTGACGGCACGCCCGCCATGTAGCTGATGATCATAAAGATCAGCAGCACCTCCGCCAGCGCCATCCCAAAGCTCAGCAGGTTCTTCGCCAGCATCACATCGCGCATCCGCACCGGCGCAAGAAAGTACAGTTGCGACCCCGCAGCCTCGTACCCAAACGAGTTGTAGCTCAGCGGCGCGATGGCCAGCAGCGTATACGCCACAGCCCCCGGAAAGATCCACACCGAGCTTGACCGCGCAGCAAACTTGCCCGCAAAGATCAGCACCAGAAAGATCGGCATGACCAGTCCATACAAGATCCCCATGTGCCGCCGCACGTAAAGAATCTCCTTACCCAGCATGGTCGCAATCACCGCCGAAGCCCGCGAGCCCGCCGCCTCGACGCCACTCGCCGCATTCGCCCCATCCCTCGCAGCAGGCCTTGCCGTCTTCGCTGCCGCCGCCCTCCGAGGCCCGCCGCCAGCCGCATCCGACAAGCTCTCCCCCGCAAACTCGGTCCGCATCCGCAGCGCAAACACCAGCAGGAACATCGCTCCATACATCGCCACGGCCAGCGTATACCCGGCAAAGCTCGCGACCTCCGCATGTCTGGCCCGCATCAGCGACGTCCCCGCCAGCTCCGGCGGCATCACCGCCAGCCACGGCTTCGTACGTTCCAGCAGTCGTGTTGCAAACTCCATCTGTTGCGGCGATATCCCCTGAACCCGCGCCCAGTGGCCGTGGTTATACGCCGGATTGAACGTGAAGTTCGCCCACTGGATTCCCAACGACACCGCAAAGATCACGCCGGTAAAAATCTCTCTCGCTCGCCGCGTCGAAAGCCAGCGATCGACCCACGCAAAGATCATTCGCGAGAACAGCACATTGGTCGCAGCAAACACCGCCATCACCACCACCGCATACAGCCACAGCCCCGGCACGGCCACGCCGATCCCCACCGCCACCGCCGCCGCCATCAGCGTGCCCGTCACATTGGCCGGCGTCAGCATCCCGAAGAACAACCGGATCGCAACATACGTTTCCCTGCGCAGCGGAAAGCGTATCAACTGCGTCGGATCGAACGTGGTTGCCGTCTGTCCCATCTGAATATTCAGCAGTTGGCACACCACAAAGATCCCCCACAGCACCCACGCGATCCTGTCCAGGCGGCCGCGCAGCGCAAGCGCATACGCCCCCGCACCCGCGCCCAGCACGAATACCAGCGCGAGCGCCAGCAGCAGCAGCAGCCACAGCACCACCTGCCCGATCAACTCTCCCGCGCCGCCCTTGCGCCGAAAGCTGTTGGCCGTCATCCGCCAGCGCAGCCACGCAATCGCCGCAAACTGCGCTCGCGTCTGCCCTGTCGTCCATGCAGTCCTCTCTACGTTAGACACATCGCCTCCCACTCCGATGGCGTTACGACCAACACCCACCTCGCCGTCCGCGCAGGACCTAGCTCAGCCACGTCAACTCCAGCTCCGGACGCGCCGCTCCCGCCTCGCCGCCCACCACATGCAGAAAGATCTCCTCCAGCGTCAGCCGTTCCTGCGGCTCAGTCTCCTCCCCCACTTCCGTTCCAAGCGTCAGCCGCGCCTGCACCCCCGCCCTTAGCTCATCCAGCGACCCATTCGCCACGATATGTCCGTGATCGATGATCGCAATATGCGAGCACAGCCGCTCCACAATCTCCAGCACATGCGAGGTCAGAAAGATCGTCGCGCCGCGCGCAATCATTCCCTGCAGCATCGCCTTCAGCGTCCCTGCGGCAATCGCGTCCACGCCCTCAAACGGCTCGTCGAGGAACAGCACCTTCGGCCCATGGATCACCGCCGCCGCCAGCGCCAGCTTCTTTCCCATCCCATGCGAGTAATCCGCAATCATCTTCTTCGACTGGTCCGCCAGCCCCATAAACTCCAGCAGTTCCGTCGCCCGCTGTCCCGCCGTCCCTTTGTCGAGCCCATACATCCGCCCCACAAACAGCAGGTACTCCCGCGCCGTCAGCTTGCCAAACAGCGCCATCCCCTCCGGCACCACGCCGATATGCCGCTTCACCTCCACCGGGTTATAGAACAAATCCTCGCCAAGAATCTGTATTGATCCCGAGCTCGGCGCCAGCAACCCCGTCAGCATCTTGATCGTGGTCGATTTCCCCGCGCCATTCGGTCCCAGAAATCCGAAGAACTGTCCCGGCTCCACCGCCAGGTCAATATGGTCGACGGCCGTAAATCCGTCGAAGCTGCGGGTCAGCGCGTGCGCGGCAATAGCAGGGGCCATGATTGCAGAGTGTACGACAGCCGCCCGCTGCATGGCGATGAATCCGTCCTGCACGCATGAGAATCTTATAGAGAGAGGAATCCTTCCATGCCCGCGCAACCCATCGTTGGTCTGCATCATGTCACCGCCATCGCCTCCGACCCGCAGGCCAACCTCGACTTCTACACCCAGGTCCTCGGCCTCCGCTTCGTCAAGCGCACCGTCAACTTCGACGACCCCGGCACCTATCACTTCTACTTCGGCGACGACATCGGCTCCCCCGGCACCATCCTCACCTTCTTCCCCTGGCCGCGCGTCGGCCGTGGCTCCGCCGGTGCCGGCGAGGTCACGCACACCGCCTTCAGCATCCCGCTCGCCTCCATCGCCTACTGGGAGCAGCGCCTCACCGCCAAGCGCATCACCTTCCAGCGCAGCCCGCGCCGCTTCAACGAAGAACTCCTCACCTTCGCCGACCCCGCCGGAATGCAGATCGAGCTCGTAGCCCACGCCGAATCTGGCGCCGTGCACGCCCCACGCTTCTCTGACGTCCCCGCCGAGCACGCCATCCGCGGCTTCTTCGGCGTCACCATGCTGCACATCGAAGCCACCGAGACCGCACATATCCTGGCCGTCATGGGCTTCCACAAGATCGCCGAAGAAGGCAACCGCCTCCGCTTCGCCGCTCCCAACCAGACCCCAGCCCTCGGCAATCACATCGACATCGTCGTCGATCCGCGCGCCGCCACCGGCCGCCCCGGCGCCGGCTCCGTCCACCACATCGCCTTCCGCGCCGCCAACGACGAATCCCAACTCGAATGGCGCGCCGAGATCACCCAACACCTTCCCGCCACCGAAGTCCTCGACCGCGAGTACTTCCACTCCATCTACTTCCGCGAGCCCGGCGGCGTCCTCTTCGAGCTCGCCACCGACAATCCCGGCTTTGCCATCGACGAGCCCCTCGAATCACTCGGCGAGCGCCTCTGCCTTCCCCCGTGGCTCGAAGCCCGCCGCCCCGGCCTTGAGCAGCGCCTCCCCGCCATCACCCTCCACAAGGGCGAAGCCGAAGGCCTCAACAGCCCCGACCCTCACGCCTCGTGCGAGCTCTTCCGCGCCGGCGTCCCGCTCGAAAAGGCTGTTGGCGTTGTCATCCTCCTCCACGGTCGCGGCGGTCCGGCCCGCGACATCCTCACCCTCTCCCGCGCCCTCGCGTCCGACTCTCTCCCGCTCGCCTTCCTCGCGCCTGAGGCCGAAGGCATGGCCTGGTATCCTAACTCCTTTCTCGCCGACCGCGATCAGAACCAGCCCTTCCTCGATTCCGCACTAGCCCGTGTCCAGTCCGTCGTTGATCTCGCTCTCGCCGCCGGCATTCCGCGCGAGCGCATCGTCCTCGCCGGCTTCTCGCAGGGAGCCTGTCTCGCCACGGAGTTCCTCGCCACGCATCCCGCCCGTTACGCTGGCCTCATCGCCTGGACCGGCGGCCTCATCGGCCCTCCCGGCAGCGATCTCTCCCACCCCGGCAATCTCGCCGGCACGCCAGCCCTCTTCGCCAGCAGCGACCCCGACGCCTGGGTACCCTGGCCGCGCGTCCAGGAGTCCGCCAAAATCCTCACGGCAATGGGAGCCGACGTCACCCTCCGCAGCTACCCCGGCAAGCCCCACTCCGTCAGCGGCGAGGAGATCGAACTAGCCCGCCACCTCATCCACCATGCTTTCGACGCCCTCCCCAGTACTGCGTAACGAACGCAGCAGCACCCGACTTAACCCCATCATCGCGAGCGATTAATCCCGTCATCCTGAGCGATTAATCTCGTAACCCTGAGCGAAGCGAAGAACCCCTGTAGTTGCCTTAGCTCTTGCCTTTGCTTTTTTGGTTGTCATCCCGTAGGGATCTGCTTCTGCCTTTGCCTTTGCCTTTGCCTTTGCCGTTGCTCGTTTTCCGCCGTCATCCAGAGCGAAGCGAAGGATCTCCGTATTTGCTCTTGCCTTAGCCAGAAGCCAGCAACCCCTCTACTTCCTCCCTACCGCAGCAACTCCGAAAAAATCGTCCCGCCCTGATCCGGCGCACTCACGGTCTTCCGAAACATACTGAACAGCTCGCGCCCGACGCCATACTGCAACCCTGAAAGATCGGCCCGCACCGGCACGCGAGCCTCCCACTCAGCCGCATCCACCAGCGCCATAAGCTCTCCCGTATGCGAGTCGATGCGCACGCGGTCACCATCCCGCAGCTTGGCAATCGGCCCGCCCTCTGCGGCTTCGGGCGTCAAATGAATCGCCGAAAGCACCTCGCCCGACGCACCCGACAGCCGTCCATCGGTCACCAGCGCAACCTTGAACCCATGGTTCTGCACCGTCTGCAACGGCGGCACCAGTTTGTGCAGTTCGGGCATCCCATTGGCCTTCGGACCCTGGAAGCGCACCACCACAATCACATCGCGTTGCAACTCTCCCGCGTGGAACGCCGCCTGCACCGCCTCCTGGCTGTGAAACACGCGAACTTCGCCTTCGATCGTCTGCCGCTCCATCACAATCGCCGACGTCTTCACAATGGCCTTGCCCAGGTTCCCCCCCATCACCTGCAGCCCGCCATGCGTGTCGAACGGATCGCTCACCGGCCGCAGAATCTTCTCGTCCTCACTCCGCGACCCGCCGATACGCCAACTCGCCTCTCCCGCCGGGTTCAGAAACGCGACCTCCGTATATCGCTGCATCCCCGGCCCCGCGACCGTCATCACGTCCTCATGCATCAGCCCGGCATCCAGCAACTCGCTGATCAGAAAACCCATTCCCCCCGCCGCATGGAAGTCATTCACATCGCCCTTGCCATTGGGATACATCCGCACCATCAACGGCACCACGCTCGCCAGGTCCGCAAAGTCTCTCCACTCCAGCTTGATTCCCGCCGCCGCCGCCATCGCTACCATGTGGATCGTATGGTTCGTCGAGCCTCCCGTCGCCAGCAGTCCCACAATGCCATTCACAAACACCTTCTCATCCATCAACTGCGCCAGCGGCACATACTCCTTGCCCAGCGCCGTCATCGTCAGCACCCGCCGCACCGCGGCCCGCGTCAGCGCATCCCGCAGCGGCGTATTCGCATTCACAAATGATGACCCCGGCAGATGCAGCCCCATCATCTCCATCATCATCTGGTTCGTATTCGCGGTCCCATAGAACGTGCACGTCCCTGCTCCGTGGTACGACTTCGCCTCGCCGTCCATCAACTCCGCGCTCGAAATCAACCCCTCCGCATACTTCAGCCGCAGGTGCTTCCGGGCGTCATTCGACAGCCCCGACGTCATCGGCCCGCTCGGAATAAACACCGCTGGCAGGTGTCCAAACGACAGCGCCGCAATCACCATCCCCGGCACAATCTTGTCGCAGATCCCCAGGTACAACGCCGCGTCAAACGTCTGATGCGACAGCGCCACCGCCGTCGACATCGCAATCACATCCCGCGAAAACAGCGACAACTCCATCCCCGTCTCGCCCTGCGTAATCCCATCGCACATCGCCGGAACCCCGCCCGCCACCTGCGCCACTCCACCCGCCGCACGCGCCGTCGCCCGAATCAACTCCGGAAACCGCTCATACGGCTGGTGTGCCGAGAGCATATCGTTATACGCCGTCACAATCGCCACGCACCCCGCGTCCCCATTGCGCAGCACGTCCTTATCGTGCGCATCGCAAGCCGCAAACCCATGTACCCGGTTCGCGCACCCCAAACCCTGCCGTCGCGGCGTCACGCTCGCAGCCGCGGCCATCGCCTCCAGATACCGCCTGCGCGTCTCCTTGCTCCGCTCCACAATCCGATCCGTCACTTCCGCTACACGGCTATTCATCTTCATCACGCAGCGACTCCTTCGCGCTCGACGGCGCGCGTCCAAACAACGACATGCAGATTGGTCATGACCCGATTGTAAACGGTAATCGACCCGGTTTCTCAGCCCGGTCTCACCGCCAGAATTGACCGAAATCAGCCGATTTTCTGTGCGATCATCGCTTTCGGTAGTCGATCAACTTCGCCCGGTCGCTAGGCTGCCGCGCCCGCTCCTCGAAACTCCCGCACAATCTGCATATACTTACGTGCCGTCTCCGTCACGACTTCAGGCTTGCCAGCCGCCATCGCCTTGGCATCCACCAGGTCGGATCCCACCCCCAGCGCAAACGCTCCCGCGCGCAAAAACTCCGCCGCCGAAGCCAGCGAAACCCCACCCGTCGGAATCATCTTCACCTGTGGCAGTGGCCCCTTCAGCGACGCCAGATACTTCGCCCCACCCATCGCGCCAGCAGGGAACACCTTCACCACATCCGCCCCAGCCTCCCACGCCGTCACCACCTCAGTCGGCGTCAGCGCCCCCGGCAGCACCGCCACCGAATACCGATGGCACATCTCAATCGTCTTCAGATTCAGCGCCGGGCTCACCACAAACTGCGCTCCCTCCAGCATGCAGATCCGCGCCGTCTCTGCATCCAGCACCGTTCCCGCGCCCACCAGAATCTCCGGCTGCTCCTTCACCAGCCGCCGAATCACCTCCATCGCACCCGGCACCGTCATGGTCACTTCGAGCACGTTCACTCCGCCCGCAGCCACCGCCACCGCCAGCGCCATGGCCTTCTCCACCGACTCCGCGCGCAACACCGGCACCAACCCCGTCTCCTGCAAGCAGTTCAACACCACAGCCTTATCCATAGTTCCCTCTCATTCCTAAAGCTATCACCGCAGCCCGGCCAGCGTCTCCACATCTTCATCCCGGCCAGGTCCACAGTCTTCCGTTGTTTGCATCGTCCATCAGACCTGATACTCTTCCCCCAAACGCCGTGATCGGAGGAAGACAGCGTGGGAGCCCTTATCCCTTTAGGAGACGCATCGCGACGCCCTCTGCGCTTTCCCATCGCCACCACTCTCATCATCCTCATCAACGCCTTTATCTTCATCTTCGAACTCCAGGGTGGCGACGCATTCGTCTTCCAGTGGGCCGTGATTCCCGCCAACATCTCCTCCGGCCATCAATGGATCACTCTCCTCACCTCCATGTTCCTGCACGGCAGTTGGTCCCACATCCTCGGCAACATGATCTTCCTCTGGGCCTTCGGTCCCGCCATCGAAGACTCCATGAACCCGCTCAGCTACTCCGCCTTTTACGTCCTCGGCGGTCTCATCGCGATGCTCGCGCAAGTCATCGCCGGCCCCAATTCTCCCGTCCCCACCCTCGGCGCCAGCGGAGCGATCGCCGCCGTCATGGGAGCGTTTCTGGTCACCTATCCGCACGACCGCATTCGCTCCCTGCTCATCATTTTTTTCTTTGTGCGCGTCACCTTCATTCCCGCCATCCTCATCATCGGCTTCTGGTTCCTCATCCAACTCCTCAACGTAGGCTCTGTCGCCTCCGTGCAGACAGGTGGTGTAGCCTACGTGGCTCACGTCAGCGGCTTCCTCTTCGGAGCCCTCACCGCACGTCTCTTCCAGCACCGCCCACGCTACGTCAGCCCCGACATCTGGCCCCGCTATTAGTGAGTGCACCAGCACCGTGAAAGCCACGCGCACCGGGAAAAGCATTGTCATTTCGACCGGAGCGAAGCGGAGTGGAGAAACCTGCAGTTCGCATGTAGCGGTGGCCGCGCTCCCCTTACCGCCCGTACGTGCCCATCCACTCCGTCTCCGCCAGCACATGCCGCTTCATCGCGCGCTCCAACTCACTCCTCCCCGCGCCCGCCTTCACGTCGAGCCGTGCATCCAGCGCATACAGCCGGAAGAAATACCGATGCGGCCTTCCCGGCGGCGGACACGGCCCCCCATACCCCACGCGCTTGAAGTCATTCCGTCCCTGCAGCACGCCCTTCGCAGGCTCCTCCACCTTCGGCATCCCCTCGGGCAGCGCCGTCACCTCGCGCCCGATATTCCAGATCACCCAATGCGTCCACGTTCCCCCCGGCGCATCCGGATCATCCACAATCAACGCAAACCCCTGCGTCTTCGCCGGAGCATCCCCCCATCGCAGCATCGGCGACACGTCCGCCCCATCGCACGTGTACTGCCTCGGAATCTTCCCGCCATTGGAAAACGCCTGCACCTTCACCGCAAACGACATCGCACGGCCTCCTCATGCTGGAGCCGTCCCTCCCGCCAGAGTCGTCTCCCACAGCATCATAAGCCTTCCCTCGAATACGCCAGCGCCGCCCCACCCGACCGCTTACCCGATTCCGAACCCCGCCTGAATCTGTTCCAGCGACCGCTGCTTGGTCTCCGGATAGATCAGCAGCACCACAAAGAACTGCGCCGCCATCATCGCCGCGAAGAACACAAACGGCAGCGCATGGCTCTTCGCCGCGACGAACGGAAATATCCCCGCAATAATCGCATTCATAATCCAGTGCGACGACGACCCCACGCTCTGTCCCTTCGACCGCACCCGCGACGGAAATACCTCCGCGATATACACCCAGATCACCGACCCCTGCGAGATCGCAAAGAACACAATGAACAGCATGAAGCACCACACCAGCAGCCCCTGGTGCGCATTCGTAAAGAACACCCACGCCACCCCCGCAAGCGCCACCGACGTCCCCACCGACCCAATCAGCATCAGCGTCTTCCGCCCCAGCTTGTCGATCAAACTCATCCCCAGAAGCGTCGCCAGCAGATTCACCAGCCCCACCACCACCGTCTGCAGCGCAGCCGAGTTCGAACTGAATCCCGCCGCCGCAAAGATCGAATTCGAGTAGTAGAGCAGGGCATTGATCCCCGAAAGTTGATTGAACATCCCAATCGTCACCGCCAGAAAAATCGGCAGGCCGTACTTCCGTTTGAACAGCGGCTCCGGCTTCACGCCCCGTTCCAGATGCACCGACGAGATAATCTCCTGCAACTCCTCCTCGGAGTTCGGCGACCCCATCAGCCGCAACACGTCCAGCGCTTCATCCGTCTGATTCGTCGTCACCAGCCACCGCGAACTCCGCGGAATCCCATACAGCATCACCAGAAAAATCGTCGACGGCACAATCGCCACGCCAAACTCCCACCGCCACTGCAACGCTCCCAGGTGTTGCATCACGATGATGTAGTTCGACAGATACGCCAGCAGAATTCCCACCACAATATTGATCTGGAACAGTCCCACCATGCGACCGCGCCACTTCGCCGGCGCCAGCTCTGCAATGTACACCGGCCCCAGCACGCTCGACCCGCCAATCCCCAGTCCACCCACAAACCGCGCCACCATCAGCGCATCCCAGCTCCACGCCAGCGAGCATCCCACGGCCGAGATCAAATACAGAAACGCCATGATCCGCAGCGCCTCGCGCCCGCCAATCTTTTGACCCAGCACCCCCGACGTCATCGCCCCAAGAATCGTTCCGGCCAGCCCAATCGACACCGTCAACCCGAGCGTCCACGGCGTCAGGTGAAACACGCTGCTCAACTGCTCGGTCGTCCCTGCAATCACGGCCGTATCAAACCCAAACAGCAACCCTCCCAGCGCTCCAACCACCGTAGCCTTCACCAGATATCGATTCAAAGTAGCCTCTCCAATGCAACATCTTCATCTACAGCCGTTCCTGTTGCCATTGCTCTTGTTGTTGCAGTTGCCTTAGCTCGAAGCTCGTCGCCAAAACACTCCCGCCTACGAACTCAACCGGTCCCCCGAGATCGCCTTCACCCTCCAGGCTTCCATCCTCGCCGCTCCATCTGCGACTACCACAATATCCGGCGCAACCGTCTCCGTATAGTAAAACCTCTTCGTAAGCCCAACCCGTCCCCCCACGATCAACTCCATCACCGACCCATCGACAAACCCATGCACCGTCGCCGCATCTCCCGGCTCCAAAGCAATCGTCTTTCCCTCGGCCGCAAATTCCCGCCGCGCAGCCGAGTAGCTCACCCGCACCAACTCCTCCTTCCCGTCGCTCACCGACAGGCTGAAGTCTCCACTCCCCGTGCACAACACCTCGCCCGTAGCCCGTGGCAGCGTTGCTCGCATCCCTTCCACCGCAATCGTTCCCGCTCGCAGCTCCGCCAGCGCAGGCAGCGTCTCCATCTTCAACACGCCCTTCGCATCCAGCGTCAGCACCCGTGGCAGGCTCATCATCCCGCTCCACCCCGCGGCCGTCATCGCGGCCTCACTCCGCTTCTCCGGAACCCATCCCCAAAGAATTCTCCGCCCCTCCGCATCCAACTGCGTCTTCGGAGCATAGAACGCGCCCCAGTCCAACTCGCCCTTCTTTCGCGGCTGAAACTTCATCGCCGCCTCATCCATCACGCCTGACTCCCAGAACACCTTCCCCTGCGTCGAGTAAATCAGCACGTGCCCGCCGCCATGCGCAGGATCGCCCAGCGCAAAAAACTCCGGGCACTCCCACATCTCTCCATCGCCCACAGGGTTGGCTGTCTTCTTGCCATCCCACTCCCCGCTGGTCAGCTCATGCAGATACTCCCAGCTCTTCAGATCCTTCCCGCGATACAGCAGCACGCACCCGCCCACATCTTCCACCCCCGACCCCACCGTCATGTAATACCACTCCCCCTGCCGCCACACCGACGGATCGCGGAACCCCGTAATCTTCATCCCCGCCGGAGGCCGCGCCACCACCGGCTCCGGGTCCTTCGTCCACTTCACCAACTGCGGATCGTCACTCCACGCCAGGCACTGCGACTCCTCAACATTGTTCGCCCCATCGCGAATCGTAGCCAGCGCATCGCCACTCTTCTGTGTGCCCGTATACACCGCATACACCCGCTCGCCCACCGCAATCGCCGACCCTGAAAAGCATCCATACGAATCCGGCCCACCCGGCGTCGGCGTCATCGCCACCGGCAGGTGTTCCCAATGCATCATGTCCTTGCTGATCGCATGTCCCCAGCTCATATCGCCCCACACCGCAGCGAGCGGGTTGTACTGAAAGAACATATGGTAGTGACCCTTGAAATAGATCGGACCGTTCGGATCATTCATCCAGTTCCGCGCCGGCAGCAGATGAAACTGCGGCCGCATCGGGTCTCCAGCCAGCCGAGCCTCCAGCGCAGCCTCTGTTCCCGCCTGCGCTCCCATCCCTCGCGGCAAGCCTGCCACCGCGCCCACCGCCACCGCCGACCAGCAAAACTTCCGCCGCGTAAACGCCATCCGAACCACACGCTCCAGCTTCATATCACCCTCCCCAACACACGCTTCGCCGTCAGAAAAACCATACCTTACTGTCAACAAAAACGGCGCACCGGCAAACCCTCTTGCCGGCGCGCCGCCATCACCACATCCTTAGAATGTAAGCCGTGCTGCAATCTGCAATACGCGCGGCAGGTTTGCCTGGCCGGAGACGATGCCGAAGTTGCCATCGCCCAGCCCGCTGTCCGGCGCACCAAACTGCGTGCGGTTGAAGACGTTGAAGGCCTCCACGCTGAACGTTCCCGTCAGCCGGTCATACACCTTGAACACCTTGTTCGCCGACACATCCCAGTTCGCCGCTCCATTGGTCCGGATCGTCGAATCCACTCGGTTCTCATTACCGAACGCCAGCAGTCCCGGAGCCGTAAAGCACGTCGTATTGAACCATCCCGTCGCCGCCCGGCTCTGCGCCGAACCGCCCGTCACCTTGTTGCATCCCTGCACCACATTCGGCCGGATCGGCCCCGACCCAAAGTACTGGCTCAGGTAGTTCGTTCCGTTATACGAAATCGGCACCGGCAACCCGCTATGCAGCGTCGTAATGCCATTCAGCCGCCATCCTCCGATCACCGCATTCACCAGCCCATTCACACCGCTCAGGTACGGTTGCCCATGTCCAAACGGCAGCTCCACCCCGTAGTTCACCACAAGGTTCTGCGCCAGGTCTTGCATACTCACCGACTTCTCAGCGTGCAGGTTGTAGTTGTCCTGCACCACGCCCTGTCCGCCCTGTCCGTCCTCGAAGCTGCTCGTATTATCCGTATTGCTCAGCAGCTTCGACCACGTATAGGCCAACTGCACCAGCCCGCCGTGATTGAACACCCGCTTATACGACACCTGCAGCGCCTCATACGTCGACGCGCCATACCGCGGCACGCTCTGCGTCACGCCCGTATACTGCGGGAACGGCTTCAGCAGATAGCCTTTGAACACCGTCGGCTGGTCCAGCACGCCGCCCGAGTGAAACAGTCCCGCATAAGGATTCGTCACCTGTGCAAACAGCCCCGTTCCCGCGCTCGGGCTTCCGCCAATCGCGTCATACTGGTCCGGCAGTTGGTTGCGATTGAGTCCCGTTCCCGTATACCCCTGGCTCAGCACCAGGTGCGTTCCCTTCGATCCCGCATACGCCACCGACAGCGTTGACCTGCTATCCAGCGCGCGTTCGGCCCCGAAGTTCATCTGCTGCACATACCCATACGGCTCGTTCGGAATTCTCGATCCGATCCCTTGGCCCAGCAGTTGAGTCAGCGCCACCGGATTCCGTCCCAGCGGCAGATTAACCCCATTCGGCAGCGGATTCGCCACCGTCGGCATTCCCGCATACGTCACGCCCGGCGTATTGCTCAGGTTCGTGCCCGCCGAGTTGATCGGGCTTCCACCCGGCCCATCGGCCGTCATCTCCGCCGGCAGGAACGCAATGCCATAGCCACCGCGCACCACCGTCTTCGAGTCCAACCGGTAGTCAAAGCCCTCACGCGGTGAGAACAGCTTCCAGTGCAGGTCTTCCTCACGCCGCGACGGATGCGCCGGGCTTGCCACCAGCGCCAGTCCGCCCACCGTCGGCGACGTCGTTCCCGTCACCGGATTCGTGAAGTCCGGCAGCGTCGTCGGCAGGTTCGTGATCAACACCGTATCGTTGTTGTTCACCTCCGAGTACGATCCCGGCTGCTCCCAACGAACGCCCAGGTTCAGCGTCAGCTTGTTGTTCACCTGCCACGTGTCCACGCCGTAGAAGCCATACGAATGCAGCACCGACCGCGCCGTGCCTACCTCCGAGATGCCCGTGTTCGCCGGAGTCCCCAGCAGGAACGATGCAATCGCATTGCCGCCAACACCCGCCGATGTCGCCGTGAACGCGTTCGATGCTCCCAGGTTCAAGCCCTGGTTGTTTCCAAAGCCCGTCCACTCGATCTGCCGTCCAATGCCGCCGATCTTGATCGTGTGCCGTCCCTTCACCTTCGTCACACTGCCGTTGATCGAGTACGCAGTATTCAGCCAGTAGAGCTGCGAGAGTTCCGCGCCTCCGCTGTAGTTCTGCAATCCCAGTCCCGGCAGCAGTCCCTGGTGGTTATTCACCTGCTGCGCCTGCAGCGCTCCGTAGTTTGCATTGATCGTGCTCTGGTCGAATCCGTTTGAGAGCGGCACCTGGAAGTTGTAGTTCTCCAGCCAGCTCAACCGCAGGTCCGCAATCGTCGACGGGTTGAAGATGTGGTTGTCGCCCACCACCGCCTCGGTCGTCGTGTTGCCCGTTGGTCCCGCGCCTGTCTTGGTTCCCAGCGGATCGCTGTCCCCGTTGTTCGGGTTCCAGAACGTGTACCGCGCAAACATCTGGTCCGTCTTGCCCAGGTCATAGTCCACCCGCGCGTCAAACTGGTTCTGCGCTCCCTCGATCGGCGCCGTTCCCACGTAGTTGTTCACCGTTCCATTCTGCAGGCCAGGCTGGTTTGGCAGCGGGAACTCCAGTTTCAGCAGCTTCAGTGCCGTCGGATCGATCTGTGTCGGGCACAGCGTATTCGGTACCCCGTTGCACGCATACGGCTGGTTGTTCGCCGGGTTGAACAGAATCTGTCCGGTCGGATTCGCTGCCGTTACATTCAGCGATGTGAATGCCGAAAAGTCACCGTTCAACTGTGCCTGCGTCGGCAGCGTGTAGGTGTCCAGTCCGCCCGAGGTCACCGTCTCACGCTCGAACGAGAAGAAGAAGAACAGCTTGTCCTTTAGAATCGGTCCGCCCACGTTGCCGCCATACTGGTTCTGGTGCAGCGGTTGCCTCGGATGCCCGAACTTGTTGTCGAAGTAGTCGTTCGCATCCAGAACCGTATTGCGGAAGTACTCGTACACCGTCCCGTGATACACATTCGATCCGCTCTTGGTCGAGATCTGCACCACGCCGCCCGCAAACCCTCCAAACTCCGCCGTCACATTGTTCGTTGACACGCGGAACTCCTGTACCGAGTCCTGTGTCGGTACCAGCGAGTTCACATTGTTCTCCGGTATGTTCGACTCCACGCCGTCAATGAAGAACAGGCTCTGCCCACTGAATCCGCCGCCAATCTGGTAGTTGCCATACGCAATCGCCTGCGTCTGCGTTCCTACCTGGAAGCTCCCCGATCCCCCATTGGCCACCGTGTTGCCCGCCGTTCCTCCGCCCGGAACTACGCCGGGAATGAAGTCCAGCAGGTTATTCACGTTGCGCCCATTCAGCGGCGACTGCAATACCTGCTGCCCTTCCACCACTCCGCCCAGCGCCGCGCTGTCCGTCTGCAGCGTCACCTGCGAGTTCGCACTCACCGTCACACTCTGGTCCACATTGCCAATCGGCAGCGCCGCGTCTACGCGCGTGTTGCCGCCAATCGTCACGTCAATCTCATTCCTCATCACCGACTTGAATCCGTCATGCGAGAACGTCTCGGTGTACACCCCTGGATTCAGGTTCAGAAAGTTATACGTGCCGCCAGCTCCCACCGTCGTCGTCTGTGTAGCGTTCGTCGCCAGGCTCTTCAGCGTCACTGTCGCTCCCGGCAGGTCCGCGCCCGTCGCGTCCGTTACCGTGCCCACAATCGCTCCGTAGTTCGTCTGCGCCTTCAGGCTCCGCCCGCTCATCACTGCCATCATTCCGACCAGCAGCATCATTGCTATCCGTGTAATCCTTCGCCCTGCTTCCATCTTTGCCATACGTCTCCTCCGAATACAATGCAACGTCCAACTTGTAGGTTTTTACGTGTACAACTGTCAAGATATTAATCTAGTCAGCTCTAATAAAGCTAACTAGTCAAATTTAGAGCCTCAGACCACCCCGCCCAGTACGCGCCCACCAAAATCCGTGCAGCACTAAACTGCGCTGAGAGTGTCGTCGGCAGCCCAGAATCGTGCTGAGAGTGCACTGCTTTTGGGGGTTAAAGCGGTTCTGCGGTCGGCGTATCGCAACGCTGTTTCATCTCGACCGGAGCCAAACGGATTTATCGTTTGGAGTAGTGGAGTAGCCCGCAGTTTGCTCGCGCTGCCGCCCTCTACCCCATGGGATTAACCGCTCTACGAACCCTTGGAAGTCTCCTGAGTGGCCGCCGCGGTACCGCAGGACCGCCGCACTACCAGATGTCCGTTCAGCATGATCGACCGTGCCGGCAGATGTGGATTCGCAATCCGGTCCAGCATCGCCGCAATCGCCACCGCCCCCAGATCCATGCACGGCTGATGCAGCGTCGTCAGCGGCACCGGCAGCAGCTCCGCATAGCGCACATCGTCGATCCCCGCAATCCGCACATCCTCCGGCACCTTCAGCCCCAACCCCAGCACCGTCCGCATCAGCTCCGCCGCCGTACGGTCGTTCGCGCACAGAAACGCGTCGATCTTCTGTGCCGCCAAAGCCCCTGAAATCAACGCCGCATCCGACGGATCGCCCCGCATCACTAACCCCTGCTCTATCGCCAGACCGTGCGCAAACAGCGCCTCCCTGTACCCCGCAATCCGGTCATCCACGGTCTCCGCCGACCCCTCCATTGCCAGAAATCCCACCCGCTTCGCCCCCTGTTTCACCATGTGATCGGTCATGATGTACCCCGCGCGCCGGTTGTCCAGGCACACCACGTCGTACGCGCTCCGCTCCGGAAACTTGCGCACGCACCGGTCCAGCAGCACCACCGGTATGTGTGCTGTTTTCAATGCCTTGAGCACCCTCCGGTTCACCTGGTCGCGGCGTGGCCCAAACTCGATCGGAGCAAAGAAAACCCCCGAAACCCGCTGCTCGATGTACTGCTGGCAGAGCCGCTCCGCCTCGTCTTCCTTGTTCGCCCCCAGCCCCGCCGAGTGTCCCCACGACAGCGAATGCCCCGCCACATTCGGCGACGCCGCCATCCCCTGGCAGATCGGCTCAAAGATCTCCGTCTGCCCCAGATCCGGAATAATCAGCCCAAACACGGGCTTCTGTCCCACCGCCGCCTCTGCCGCATAGGTCCCCGACCCCGCCCGTCGCGTCAGCAAACCTTCCTGCCGCAGCTGCTGCATCGCCTTCACCACGGTCATCCGGCTCACCCCGAACCGGCGCACAAGGTCGCTCTCGCTCGGCAGCCGCACCCCATTCCGATACCGCCCCGACTCGATCCCCTGGCGCAGGCTCTCCACGATCTGCAAATACTTCGGCTGCACCTTCTCCCCAGCCACCTCTTCAACCTTCCGTTCCATCCCTCACCCTCCCAATTCCAACCAAACCATTCACAACCCATCCCCACCCAGCCTTCCATCTCACCACACTCTTCGGGTAGGGTGTAATGTTTTTCATAAAGCCGCAAGATATAAACAGACAAGTTATATACAAACAGAATATACAGTTGCCTAAGTACTCATGGACAGGGGAAAAGCATGCTTGTTTGCAGTGTTGGCGAGGTTTTGTGGGATGTTTTTTCGGATAAGGAAAGGTTTGGGGGAGCTGCGCTCAATTTCTGCGCTCATCTCCAGCGCCTTGGAAACAGGGCAACACTGCTGAGCGCAGTGGGCAAGGACGAGCGCGGTCAGATGGCACTGGACCGAATGCGCTCGCTTGGCTTAAGTACAGACGGAGTGCAGGAAGTAGAAGGTCTGCCAACGGGGATTGCCACCATCAGCACGGGGCTTGATGGGGAACCCACCTTCGTCATTCCGCGCCCAGCGGCCTTTGACGCAATCTCTGTCGATGCCGCAACGTTGGCCAGAATTACGGCAGAAGGAGTGGATTGGCTGTACTTCGGGACGCTGCTCCAAACCAAACCTGAGATTGAGCGATTGACCACCGGATTGGCGCAGCAGTTTCATCCTGCCAGACGCTTTTACGATATGAATCTGCGAACGGGACAGTGGAACCTTCCCCTCGTTCAGCGTCTATCGAGCCTCGCTTCCGTCGTGAAGTTGAATGAGGGAGAAGCGCGGACGCTATTCAGCCTCACAACCAACAAACCGAAGGAATTTTCACTGGAAGAGTTTTGCAGCCTATGGGCGTCCACCTATCATATCGATGTGATCTGCGTGACCCTGGGTCCAGCGGGGTGCATGATTTATGACAGTGGTGCGATCTATCGGGTGGCAGGTTATGAAGTGACCGTCCGCGATACAGTCGGTTCCGGTGATGCCTTTGCTGCGGCGTTTCTGCATGGATACCACCGCGGATGGCCGATTCGCCAGACAGCTCATTTTGCCAACGCGCTGGGAGCGCTGGTGGCCAGTCGCGCAGGGGCTACGCCGGATTGGTCTCTCGCTGAAGTACTGGCAATGACCGGGCTTGCAACGTTAGGGGGCTCTGAGTGACGCCTTCAGGAGCACCTCCATGTCGCTGGGGGGAAGCAAGTATCAAGGATCGACGGTAACCCGTGCCTCTCGACAGCAGAGCGATTGTCTTCGTCGGGGATCCATGACGTTGTCGATTGGATCATCTCATCGCAGCCGCGGTGGAACCACATAGAAGAGGACGGCGAAGTAGTGGGCCACGCTGCCAGCTAGAACAAAGACATGCCAGACCGCGTGGAAGTAGCGGAATCGGTCGAACGCAAAGAAGACGATGCCCAGCGTGTAGGCCACTCCTCCTGCGACCAGCCATGCCACCCCATGCCAGCCTACGGCGTGGAGTAGCGGATGGGCTGCGAAGACGATGACCCAGCCCTGTAGCAGATAGATCAACGCCGACGCTACAGCAAACTTCTCGACGGCAAAGCTCTTGAAGATGACGCCAGCCACGGCGAGTGCCCAGACAAAACCGAACAACAACCAGCCGACCGTGCCACGCAGCGGAACCAGCGTAAACGGTGTATACGTTCCAGCAATCAGCAGGTAGATCGCCGAGTGGTCGAGGATCTGTAAGACATGACGCGCCCGCGTGACCACCAGCGAATGGTAGAGCGTGGAGCACAGATAGACGAGTATGAGCGTGGTGGCAAATACGGAGCAACTGGCAACAACCCAGTCCGTTCCACGCGTCGATGCGGAGATGAGATAGGCAGCGCCTGCGAGGGCAAGAATGAGGCCTATGCCGTGCGAGATCGCATTCGCGAGAATATCGCCCAGCTTGAATTCGGATGGCACACGTCCATGATAGTCCGCAGCAGGGATGGCCGCGCGCGAACCGCTATCGTGGGGGCACGACGTCATGGGCGGAGGCTGCGGAGATGCGCGCTTGATACGCCTCAGCAACCGCTTCGCCGCGTGCAATGGATAGACGCTCCAGTTCAATGCGCTCGCTCTTCAGCGTCTCGCAGAGTCCGGCATCTGAGATGCCGACGACGTTCGCGTCCACAGTGAGCAAAACGGCCTGAACCGCAACTCGAATCAGCAGGGCACCCGCGAAGATGTCGCTGAGCAGATGCTTGTCGGAAAGGGCTATGGCAGCTTCAGCGAACTCAAGGGCTCGGACCATCTCCTTTGCGGCAGTGAGGGGAATTTGGGTTGCGCGCAGTAGTTCCGCCTGCATCGACGCTTGACGCGCGGAGGTCTCGGCGTCGGTTATGCGCGGCAGCGATCGCGCAGCCAGGTAGCGTTGGTACGCCTGCGAGTCGTCGTCCACCAGGCGACTCAAGGACGCATTGGCGGGAGTGACCTTGGCGCAAAGGTCGACGAGGGATTCGCTCCGGGCAGCATCCTGGGTGGCCCGCTTCAGGGAGATGCTCGCTCCCTTATGCACCAGCGCGAGGCCGAGTGTTCCCGTGAGGATAGAGATGGAACCACCGCCGGGTGTTGGACTGAGAGACGCAGTCAGATCTCGTACCTGCGCGGCGGTCAAGGCCCAGGCCGACGCGGGCATGTCACCCAAGGACTGAATGTGCAAGCTGGACATGGCTTCGATTATGCCGCATTCGCCGAGTCGCTGCAGTACAAGGCCGACGCCGTCGGATGATGCGGAGAGGGCAGGGTAGGGCTTAGTATCTGTTGGATATGCGGATGGGGCGGCGGATCGCGGCTGTAGGAATTTGTCTGGGGTGCATGGTGGGGATGGCTGCCCTTGCGGCGCAGATGCGGACGCCAGCCCAGTCAAAGACGTTGCAGCCCGCGCGGTCGCAGCCGCAGCAGCAGTTTGAGTACACAAGAACTCTTTGGCGAATCAGCGATGGACTGCCGGAAGACACCGTGCAGGCAATGGTCGAGTCCAGCAATGGGGTCCTGTGGATTGGCACGACCGGAGGGTTGTCGCGGTTCGACGGGTCGCATATGGAAGCGCCCCCGCAGTTCCAGTCATTGAGGTCGAGCAGCATATTCTCGTTGAAGTTCGCGAGAGATGGGAGCCTGTGGGCAGGCACGGAGGGTGGGGGGCTTCTGCGAATCAGGAACGGAGCGGTTTCGGTCTACGCCGCGCAAGCAGGTCTGACTGATGGGTTTGTGCGCAAGGTGTTTGAGGATCACCTCGGCCGACTATGGGTGGGCACCGACGATGGATTATTTGTGAGGGAAGGAGATCGCCTGCGCAGGGTGGATCAAGGGGCGATCGCGCCAATTGCTGTGCACTCCATTGCAGAAGATCACAAGGGCACGATCTGGGTCGGCGGATCAAGGCTCATCGCGCTGGAGTCGGATGGTGCTGAACATGAATTCTCTCTCCCGGGAGCGTATAGCCAGAACCGTGTGAAGAGCCTGCTGGAGACGCGCGATGGCCGACTGTGGATAGGCACGGTAGGAGGTTTGCAGTATTTAGACAAGGGTCAGTTCCACGCAGTGGCGGGAATTCGAGCGACGGTGCGCACGCTGCTGGAAGACAGTGATGGGAAGTTGTGGATTGGAACGATCGGCGATGGCGTCTGGACGCTTCGTCGCGGGCCGCATGATGACAAGCTAGAGCGAATGAGCGGCCAGGGACTGCTGCCCAGCGAGACGGTGCTGTATCTGTTTGAGGACAGCCAACGGCAAATATGGATTGGAACACAGGCAGGACTCGTGCGCCTCAATCGGACTCCGGTACGTGTCGTGAAGTTGCCAGAGGGCGGTGATCCCGACTACGAGACGATCTCAGGAGACCGGCGCGGCGATGTGTGGGTCGCTGCGCAAAGACTGTATCTGATTCGCAAGGATGTGGCGCGAAGCATCATGTACCGAGGGCTGGCCAATCTGAAGGTCCGAAATGTATATAGGGCGCGGGATGGAGCGTTGTGGATCGGCACCGATGGGAGTGGCGCGTATCGCCTGGATGGGAAGGCCGTCCGACACTTTACAGCCCCGGCGGAACTGACGAACAACTTCATACGCGCGTTTCTTGAGAGTCGCGACGGAGCGATGTGGATTGCATGCGACGAGGGCGTCAGCAGGCTTGGCGCAGATGGCGTGCGCAAGCTTACCGAGGCAAATGGATTGGCGTTTTTCAGTACGCGCAGTCTCCTGGAGGACAGCAGCGGACGGCTATGGATTGGGACTGACCATGGACTCAGCCTATGGAAAAATGGGCGGTTCGAACGGGATGTGGCAACGGCGGCGCTGGAGCAGGAGAAGGTCTGGTCCATCCTTCAAGACCGGAGCGGTGCGCTGTGGTTCGGAACGCGAGACCATGGACTCTTTCGCTATCGACCCGACAGTCATGACGGTGCGATCCGGCAGTTCACCACCGCGCAGGGATTGCGGTCGGACAGTGTGTACCAGTTGCTGCAGGACAGGACGGGGAGATTCTGGCTCACGGGGCCAAACGCGATTGCATCGGTGGCTGAAGCGGAGATGGAGCGGGAGCCGAGTGCCGAGCATCCGTTGAGCGTACAAACTTACTCGATGCCCTTCGGAGCCGATGGAGCACAATTGTACGGAGGGCGTCAGCCGGCGGGTTTTTTGGCTTCCGATGATAGTGTCTGGTTCCCGACGAGCCGCGGTGCAGCACACCTCGCGAATGTGCAGACCGTGGCAGAGCCAGCCCCACGTGCATCGGTGGATGAGGTGGTGGAGGACGGACGCAGCGTGATTCCCGAGGCTGGGTCTGGCGATCCACTGAAGATCGCTGCGAATGTGGTGCGGCTCAGCTTTGCGTTTACGGCCATCTCGCTGCGATCACAGGAGGGCGTGCGGTTCCGCTACAAGCTGGAGGGTTTCGATCCAAGCTGGAATGCTGCGGGGACAAGCCGCGAGGCGACCTATACGAATCTGCGTGCCGGGCACTACAGGTTCCGCATGCAGGCATTCAATACGGCGAATCCGGTGAGCGTGAGTGAGTTCGATCTAGATCTCGTGAAAGCCCAGGTGTTTTATGAGACGTGGTGGTTCTATGCCGTGTGTGGCGTGGCGGTTCTTGCGATCGTCTGGAGCCTGTATCGAGTGCGCGTCCGTGGAATGCGAACACGGTTTGCAGCGGTTCTCGAAGAGCGCAGCCGTCTGGCCCGCGAGATGCACGATACGGTGATCCAGGGATGCACTGGAATCTCCGCGCTGCTGGAGGCAATGGCTAGCAGGGCCGGTGAGCAGGCTGCGGCTCAGGATGGATTGTTGGAAGTGGCTCGCGTTCAGGCAAGAACCACGATCGATGAAGCGAGGCAGGCCATATGGAATATGCGCCATGAACGAGAGCGTGACGTCGATTTGATTGCTGCGTTGAGGGGTGTTGCACTGCAGACGATAAGAGAGTCCGAGGCTGGGGAGTCAGGGACGCTGGTGGCGTTTGAGCATGACGTGGAGCGCATGACGGTAGTTGCGTCGGTGGCCCATGAGATCCTGATGACCGTTCGCGAGGCCGTGTACAACTCTGTGCAGCATAGCCGGAGCGGAAGAGTGGAGGTGGGGCTGAATGTGCGCGACGATGAGTTGGTGATCACTGTGGCGGATAATGGATGCGGGTTCGCAATGGACGGCGCACAAGGTCCGGCTGAGGGCCATTATGGCATTGTGGGAATGCGTGAGCGTGTGCAGCGCATGGGAGGACATATGGAATTGACCAGTGCTCGTGGAGCCGGAACTCATCTGCAGTTGCGGCTTCCTATTGGCCGGAGTAACAAGTGAACGCGTTGGGCGGGGATGCAAAGCAGATACGGATTCTGATTGTGGATGATCATCCGATCATGCGCGTGGGGATTGCCGCGATTCTCAATGCTCAGGAGGATATGCGGGTAGTGGCGCAGGCCGGGACGGTTGCCGAGGCGGTGCGGCTGTTTGCAGCGGAGCAGCCCGAGTTGACGCTAATGGATCTCCGGCTCCCAGATAAGAGTGGTGTGGAGGCGATTCGTGCGATTCGGGCTATATCGCCCAAGGCCAGGATCGTCGTCTTGACAACCTACGAAGGAGATGAGGACATTCACCAGGCACTGGCGGCTGGAGCACAGGGCTATCTGATCAAAGGCATGCCGCATGATGCGCTTGTCAAGGCACTGTATAGGGTCCATGCGGGGCACCGGTTCCTGCCCCAGGTAGTGAGCGAGGCACTGTCGTCGCGCCTTCCGGGCTCTAACTTGAGCCAGAGAGAGCAGGAAGTATTGCAGTTGCTGTTTGCAGGCAAGAGTAATCGTGAGATTGCGGAGGAACTTGCCATCAAAGAGGCGACGGTGAAGTCGCACGTGAGCGTCATCCTAATGCGGTTGAACGTGAGCGATCGCACGCAGGCTGTGGTGGAAGGGCTGAAGCGAGGCCTGGTCCATCTGTAGGCCAAGGGGTGGTGTGGAACAAGAAAACAAAGTTGGCGCAGTCCGACTTTCGTTGGATTCGCAACGTGCCGAAATCAATCTATAGTTCCGGGTGCTGTGCTATCGCGGTTTTGTGCGGCAGGAGCGAGGTGCGAATTGATGAGAAAGGCGCTGTGCGTGTTGCTACTCGCGGTGGGATGCGCTTCGGCGTGGGCGCAGACTGCCATGCCGGACGGCCTCGCTGGCGATTGCCCGCGGATTGCGATTGGCGCGGACGTGTCATTTCTTGCGCAGGCCGAGGCGCAGGGTGCGGTCTTTCGCGACAACGGCGTCGCCATGCCGGGACTCGAGATTTTGCGTCGGCATGGGTATGGCTGGGTGAGGCTGAGGATATTCAACGATCCGAAGACACTGCCGAACAACCTTGTGTATACGATTGCTGAGGCAAAGCACGCAAAGGCACTGGGATTTGGGCTGCTGCTGGATTTTCACTACTCGGATGACTGGGCAGACCCAAGCCACCAGACGACTCCTGTTGCGTGGCAGAAGCTGAAACATAAGCAGCTTGTCGAGGCAGTGTACACCTACACGCGCAATACGATCACGGCCTTTCGTGAGGCGGATGTTCTGCCGGACATGGTGCAGGTCGGCAATGAGATTACCTCCGGAATGCTGTGGCCCGACGGAAAGCTTCCTAACAACTGGGATAACTTTACGGATCTACTGAAGGCAGGGATTCGCGGCGTCAACGACGGTGCGGGTGACCAGCAGAAGCCACGCGCCATGCTGCATATCGACCAGGGGGGAAACTCCGAAACGACACAATGGTTCTTCGCTCATATCCTTGCGGCGCATGTGCCCTTCGATGTGATCGGGCAATCCTACTACCCTTGGTGGCAGGGGAGTTTGAATGATTTGAAGGCGAACCTGACCTTCATGGCGACCACGTATAAGAAGCCAATCATCGTCGTCGAGACCGCCTACAGTTGGAGGCCAGACAACTACCTGAAGAAGAAAGGGCCGTTCCCGGAGACGCCCGACGGACAGCGCGATTTTCTGGCTGCACTTGCGAAAGTGGTCGCGGAGACACCGAACGGTTTAGGACGTGGGGTGTTCTGGTGGGAGCCTGCTGTAAATAACGACCTGATGCGGCGCGGCTTGTTCGATGACAAGGGAGAAGCGTTGCCGGCCATGCATGTGTTCGATAGCTGCATGCGGTAGTCATGTTCACGGGGAAGAAGGGTAAGGGCTGATGGGAATGACGTGGAAAGAGGTGGCCGTTACGGCGGCTGTGGCGGGGGGAATGCTGTCGCAGATTGCACGGGCCCAGGTCTCGCATGTACAGAGTGCAGACACGAACCTGATCTCGATTGATGCGACAGCGCCGGTAATTCAACCGGAGCCTGTTGCGGCGAAGGTGGGCGCATCGCGTAATCCGCAGGGGCACGTCCTCGGAGTGAACTCGCAGTATCTGACGCTTGATGGCAGGCCCTGGCTTCCCGTGATGGGCGAGTTCCACTACTCGCGCTACCCGGAGGCGGAGTGGGAGCAGGAAATTCTTAAGATGAAATCCGCCGGAGTTCAGGTGGTCGCGACATACGTGATCTGGATTCATCATGAGCAAGTGGAAGGCGTCTGGGACTGGTCGGGCCAGCGCGACCTGCGCAAATTTGTGCAGCTCTGCGGCAAGCATGGGATGTATGTTTACCCCCGTATCGGCCCGTGGTCTCATGCGGAGGTGCGCAATGGCGGGTTTCCGGATTGGGTACTCAAGAGCAGCCCGGTGCGTGAGAACAATTCCCGGTACTTGAAAGAGGTGGATCGCTTCTACGCACAGATAAGCATGCAGTTGAAGGGTGAGCTTTGGAAGGATGGAGGGCCGGTCATTGGCATCCAGATCGAGAATGAGTATCGCGAGGCCAAGCCAGGCACGGGCAGGGGATCGGAGCACATTCGCACGTTGAAGCAGATGGCGATCGCCGATGGACTCGATGTTCCGCTCTATACCGTAACCGGATGGGACGGAGCGGCGATTCCTCTCGACACTGTTCTGCCGGTTTTTGGCGGGTATCCGGATGCACCGTGGGACGGATCGAACAAGCCACTCTATGGCAATGAGATCTATGCGTTTCGTTTCAATAATCGCGTGGCTGGAAGTATGGGTGCAGTAGGTGGCCGGGGGCAGAATGCTGCGGCGAGTTACAAGGGAACGCCGTTTCTGACGGCCGAGGTGGGAGCTGGCGGGGAGGATACATACTTTCGCCGACCCATATTCAGCGCGGATGATATTGCAGCGATCGCTCCGGTGATGCTTGGCAGTGGCGCTAATCTGCTGGGCTACTACATGTTCCATGGCGGGACGAATCCCGATGCGGCATCGCGTGTACCGACAATTACGTTGGAGGAGTCGCAGCGAACGGGCGGCGCAACGGATGTACCGGAGAAGTCGTATGACTTTCAGGCGCCCCTGGGAGAGTTTGGACAGGAGGGAGAGTCGTTGCGCAAGCTGAAGCTGGTGCACTACTTCCTGAATGATTTCGGAGAAGAGCTTGCTCCAATGACCACGCGCGCGCCCGCGCAAGTCCCAGTCGGGCCGACGGATACAAGCGTCGCACGAGTGGCTGCAAGAACCGTTGGTGAGCAGGGCTTTTTGTTTGTGAACAACTACGTGCGTGGACTCGAGATGGCCGATCGGAAGGGCTTTCAGGTCGAGTTGAAGCTGCCCGGGATCGAAGTAAAGGTGCCGGAGACTCCCATCACTCTGCCCGCGGGGGCCTATGGAATATGGCCCGTGAATCTGCCTCTGACGAAGGCCCCGATGGTGGGTACTCCACCGATCCTGCGCTACAGCACCGCGCAGTTATTCAAGCGCGTGCAACTTGGAGATCAACTGTACTATTTCTTCTTTGCTCTGCCCGGAGTCGTGCCGGAGTTTGCACTGAGCAAATGCGTGATGTTGAACAGTAGCGCTGCGGGCGTGGAGATAGCGAAGACGGCGTGGGGCCTGCGGCTACAAACAAGCGAAACTGCCGAGATTCAATTAGAGGGCGGCGTGCATCTGGTGGTGCTGCCAGAGTTGCAGGCTGAAGAGGTGTGGCGCGGTGATGATCCGGCCATGCTGCTGAAGACGAAGGCAGACGCATTCTCAGACAGGGCACAATGGACGCTTCAGTCCGATGACCCGAAGATGGAGTTTGGTTTATTCGGAGCCGTGACGCCGAGCGTCGCAGGTTCGGTGCCGCTCAAAGCGGGAACGAAGGCTGAGTTGTTCGCCAGGTACAGCGCAACGCTGCCAACCATCGAACTAAATCCGATGATTGCAAAAGTTCAGGATGCGAAGCCACGCCCGCCTTGGACATTGGGTCCAATGCTGTCGTGGCGAACTAAGCCGCTGCCCGTGAAGCCCGCTGTTGCGGAGTTTTCCGGAGCTGCCGCCTGGAAGATCACAGTACCTCCAGTAACTGCGGATGCACAGGTGTCGGACGTGTGGCTCAAGATCGACTACCAGGGCGATGAGGCGCGACTGTCGGATGGGGGAGGCCTGATTGACGACAACTTCTGGAATGGATTGTCCTGGGCGGTGGGCTTGAAGGAAACCCTGCCTGCGTGGCGCAGTGCCAGCAGTGTGTTGATGCTGCGTGTGCTACCACTCCCTCGGACATATCCGATGTACCTGGAGCGGGCCGCAGCCTTGATCTTCGATGCTGGTGGCAGCGCTGATCGTTTGACCGCGGTGCGACTGATCCCGCGATATCAGTTGTTACTCAATGTGGAGCAACATCAGTGAGTGCAATATCGCGGGAAATGGGGCCTCGTGGAGCTTTTTTTGCCCAGTCCTACTTTTGGCGGATTCGCACCGTTGTCACGAACGCTTAGAGTGCGTCTGTTCTACGATCACGAAATTGACAATGCACGAAACATTAAAGCTGACTGAGGTCGCGTAGTGGCTGCGCAGAGACGAACCCAGACGGTGTACGGATCATGAAGTTTTTGGAGACGAGATGACGACGATGGAGAACTTGATGCAAACGATGCATAAGTGGATGTTTGCAGGCTTAACGCTGCTGGTACTGCTCGGAATCAACGCGAAGGCCGCATCTGCGCAGGTTGGTTCGGCGACGATTACGGGTACGGTGCAGGACTCCACCGGAGCAGTGATTCCGGGGGCGACGATTGTGCTCAAGGACGTCGAGAACCAGACCAGCCGCACCGAGACGAGCAATAAAACAGGATTTTTCTCATTCGTGAATCTCGCTGCCAGCAACTATCAGGCAACAGTCACTGCCATGGGTTTCAACTCTGTGGTGCGTAAGAATATCGCGCTGCATATCGACGATCAGATCACCCTTCCAGAGTTGACGCTGACAGCGAAGGGAGACTCGGCAACGGTGACGGTAACATCCGAGACTGAGATTGCGCCTACGACTTCGGGTGAGCAGAGCTACACTTTGACGTCGAAGCAGATCGATCATCTGAACATCGAAGGACGCAGTGCGATCGAGTTGCTCGGGTTGGTTCCGGGAGCAGCCAATGCGGGCAACTTCAACAGCAGCAGCTACCAGTCGCAGACGGAAGGATTTGAGCAGAATACAAGTGCGTTCAGTGTCAACGGTAACCGCTTCGACCAAGTGCAGATTGTCTCGGACGGAGCGCCAGTGACAGATGTAAACACCTCGGGCGCCTCGGCAGTGACGCCCAACGTGGACATGATCGCTGAGTCGAAGATCGAGACTTCGGCCTACGCGTCCGACCAGCCAAACGGGCCAATCGTGGTGCAGACCGAGACCAAGGCCGGCGGTCGCGACTTCCATGGCGAGGCCTACTTCACCGTCCGCAATCATGTGTTGGACGATACCGATTGGCGCGTGAAACACCTGGGCCTGCCCAAGTCGCAGGATAGTTATTACTACCCCGGCTTCAATATCGGCGGCCCGGTGCTGATCCCTGGCACCGGCTTCAACCGCAGCCGGCAAAAGCTCTTCTTCTTCTTCGGGTTTGAATATGCAGACCAGCATGTTCAGGATCCAACGCTGGATATCCGGGAGGCGATCGTTCCCACCGCAGCTGAGCGCACGGGTGACTTTACGAATACGGCCTATCTCTCCCAACTCGGGGCTCTGAACTACTACCAGGGCGTGCAACCCTGCACCAATGGATATGCCACCTATTTCTGTTCCTCGCCGGGCACGATCGCGGCGAACCAGATCGATCCGGGTGGCAAAATCCTGCTGAACCTGCTCCCACTACCGAATGTTAACCCAGCCACGATGGGTGGCTACAACTACCTGAGCAGCTTTGTGCTGTCGCAGCCTCGCAATCAGGAGACGCTGCGGATGGACTACAACATTAACTCGAAGAATCATCTGAGCGGACGCTACAACCACGAGAGCGAGTCCGTGCCGTTTCCATATGGGCTCTATAACAACTTCACGCTGACGCCCTATCCGGCGTCTCAGATGTCGAAGAACCACTCCAATTCCATCACGGGACGGCTGTCGACGACGATCAATTCATCGCTTACCAACGAGTTCAACGCAACGGATACGCGGCTGATTCTGGGGACGGAGATCAGCAACGAGTCGGCCGTATCCCGCACGGCGCTGGACTACCCCTATGCCAACCTCTATAGCACCGGCAGCGATCTTGTCCCCAACTTTTCATTCCAGCAGAGCCCGCAGGCAGGCTCACTGTATATGCAGGGCGGTGAGTATCCGGCGTTTGCGACCGGCGAGCAAACACTGGTTGTCAGCGACACGGTATCGAAGGTGTTGCGTACGCATCTGTTCAAAGCGGGCGTGTACTACGAACGCGACAGCTTCAACAACCGGACCGCAGGGCAGGACAACGCGAGCGTGACGACGTCGTATTACAACGAGAGCAGTTCAACCGGAAATCCGTTTGCCGACCTGTTGGTCGGTGCCATTAACTCGTATTCGCAGAGCAGCACCAACATTATGGCGCACATGCTGCTGCATCGCTTTGACTTCTTCGCCGAAGATATGTGGCAGGTCAGGCCGAAGCTCACAGTTAACTATGGCGTGCGCGTGAATCATATCGGTCGCTGGTACGACGCTCTGGGACGCGACGTGATCTTCGACCCGACGAAGTACAATCCTGCAGGTGCCGTGGGTAATACCAGTGGTCTGGTGAGTCATGCAACAGACTCATCGGTGAGCATGAGCGGAACACCGCCCATAGGCTTCAAGGCGGCATTCTCGGGCGGCTTTGCGTATGACTTTCTCGGTAATGGAAAGACGATTCTGCGCGGCGGAGTCGGAACGAATTACTATACCGATCCTGGTAACAATGCATTCTCAGCCACGCAGGCACCGCCGAATGTCAACTTCACGACGATCTATGCAGCGACATCTCTCTCCGCCGTATCCTCTCTGTCGACGGCAGGACAGTATCCGACCGTGTATGGCATCGCGTCCCAGCATGATGCCAGGCTGCCTGTGACTTACTCGTACAACCTGGCTGTGATGCAGCAGCTTCCTGCGGGCATCGCCTTCCAGCTTGCGTTCACCGGCAATGCGTCGCGCAACCTCGTGGGCTATACCGTACAGAACGTAGTGCCGGAGGGATGCGAACTGGCGGGTGGCGCAGGATATCCGGTCTACTACAGCGGCGGCGTGGCCCACACCTACGCTCCCGGAACCTACAATGACCAACTCTGCCGTCCCTACTCAAACCTCGAAGCTCTGAGCACAGAGATCCACAATCTGAATTCCTATTTCAACTCGCTGCAGGCCACAGCGTCACGGCAGAAGGGATTCTTCAACTTCTGGTTGACGTACACGTATGGCAAGACGATGGCCTATAACTGCGAAAACCCATTCAATATGCGGCGTTGCTACAACCCCGCGCCGTTCGATCAAAGCCAGGCGCTGAACCTGTCCTACCTTATCAAGCTGCCATCGGTGAGCAAGGAGCATCTTGGCAATCACAAGGTGCTCAATGGTGTCTTGGATGGATGGGAGATCTCCGGCATCGAGTCGTTCGCGAGTGGTTCGCCAATTGAAATTTCAGGTAATCCGCAAGGGCTTGAGTACGATGGATTCCATAACCGCACCATCAATTTCTATGGCGTCTCAGATGCCGCGAACAACTACAACGGCGGCCCGAGCTTCGATCCGCGCGTGATTATGGGTACGCCCGATGAGGCGGCAGCGCCGACGCTGGTCTGCGACCCACGGAGTGGACTGAAGAAGGGCCAGTACTTCAATCCTTCCTGCTTCCGCGCACCGCTTGCAGGAAAAAGTTCCACGTCGCCGAGTGTTGGCAACTATAACCTTCCTTACATTCACGGACCACGCTTTCGCAACGACGAGATTGGGCTGTTCAAGACCTTCCAATTCAAGGGCGAAAAGCATCTTGAGATCCGCGCCCAGGGCTTCAATTTCCTCAACCACCCGCTTTACGCGTTCATTCAGTACGATCCCAATCTGTACCTGCAATACGACGCGTACGGCGGCCTCCCGACGACAGGGAACTCTCCCGGCACGGCCGAGACGAAGCTGGGTGCGCGTGTGATTCAGTTCGCGTCGAAGTTTTACTTCTAGCGGTTTTGTCATAGGATCTGCCTCAGGATCTCTGCGAGCGCTTGCTGCCGATCCTGAGGCCATGACCATGGGGCAAATTCCTGTTACGTCCAACGACCGCGTCTTCGTGCTCACCGGAGCAGGCATCAGCGCGGAGAGCGGCCTGCCCACCTTCCGCGCCGAAGACGGTCTGTGGGCCGGCCATCGCGTCGAAGATGTCTGCACCCCCGAGGCGTGGAGCCGCAATCCCGCGGTGGTGTGGGAGTTCTATTCCAAACGCCGCGCTGCCGCACAAAACGCGCAGCCCAACCCTGCCCACTTCGCGCTGTCGGATCTTGAATCTGCACTAGTTGACCGCTTCTTCCTCTGCACGCAGAACGTCGACGACCTGCATGAGCGCGCAGGCTCCAATCGTCTGCTGCACATGCACGGAGAGTTGGCCAAGTCGCGCTGTGACCGGGAGTGCGGTCGGCCGCCGGTTGAGGATCGCGCGATCTACGCCAGCCTCGACGAGGTGGGCCATTGTCTCTGCGGCGGCCGTCTGCGTCCGCACATCGTCTTCTTCGGCGAGACGCCGCTGCAAATGGATCGCATCCAGCAAGAGATTGCCAAGGCCACGTTGATGCTGGTTGTGGGCACCTCGGGCTCGGTCTATCCGGCCGCAAACTTTGTTCACTGGGCTCGGCATACGGGTGCCCGCACCGTCTATGTGGGGCCGGAGCCGCCGCTCAACGCCTCTGCATTCACGCACGTCGTCGAGGGCAAAGCCGGCGAGATGCTTCCGAGCCTCTTCCGGCTTGAGTAAGCCCGCCGCGCGTCCGTCACCCTGCTCGGAAGACGGTACAAACTAATAGCGCCGCCGCAGATCGATTGGCTTGCTACGGGAGCCCGTGCCAAGCGTGGCAGCGACGTGGTCGACGTCGTCCGACAGTTTCGAGTGGAGAAAGCTATCTGGCTTCCCTTTGCCTTCGGAAGGCCGGTGACTGGATCCTTACGGTCGACTGTCTTTCCTTGCCGGGATTCTACCTGATGGATATTCGTGCCGATGTGATGGAACCCCGCATTCCATCGCTTGCCCGGACCATCGCTTGCACGAAAATCGGAAGCGGTTCACGGAATTGGGCGGTGATCCGCCGGTGCTCTTCGGAAGAGGCCGGTTCTGGGTTCTAATAGAACGAGGACTTCGCATGATCTTGTCAGCGTGGCCCAATGATAAATCTTACATTTCAGGGGAAAGCGGTACTTAAGATGGAAGAGTTTAGACGGCTGGCTCGTCTGCCGGCGTATGTATTCAACATCACTGGGGAACTCAAGGCCGCTGCACGCAAGCGCGGCGAAGACATCATCGACTTCGGCATGGGCAACCCCGATGGAGCTACTCCGAAGTTCATCGTCGACAAACTCATCGAAGCCGCGCAGCGGACGACCACCCACAGGTATTCGCTCTCAAGGGGTATTCCCCGCCTGCGTGCGGCCATCTGTAACTGGTACAAGAAGCGCTACGACGTCTCGCTCAATCCCGAGACCGAGGCCATCGTCACCATCGGTTCGAAGGAGGGAATTGCGCATCTCTGCCTCGCCATGCTCGACGACGAGGATACTGTCGCAGTGCCCAACCCGAGCTATCCGATCCATATCTTCGGGCCAGTGATCGCAGGCTCGAAGGTCCAGAGCATTGCGATGGACGGCACTGATCAGACCGCCCTGATCGAAAAGCTCGAGTACGAGCTGCCGCGCATGGAGCCACGGCCCAAGCTGCTGATCCTCAACTTCCCAGCCAACCCAACCACGGCGTGCGTCGACCTCTCCTTCTTCGAGCGGCTGGTGCCACTCTGCAAGGAGCTGGGAATCTACCTCGTGCATGATCTTGCCTATGCCGACATCACCTTCGACGGATACGTCGCGCCCAGCGTCCTGCAGGTGCCGGGCGCAAAAGAGATTGCGGTCGAGTTCTTCACCCTCTCCAAGAGCTACAACATGCCCGGATGGCGCGTTGGCTTCATGGTCGGCTGCCCGAAGCTGGTTGCCGCACTCGGTCGCATCAAGAGCTACTTCGACTATGGGATGTTTACCCCCATCCAGGTTGCCGCGATTGCGGCACTCGAGGGGCCCCAGGGCTGCGTCGCAGAGATCCGCGACATCTACAAGGCGCGCCGCGACGTACTCGTTCCGGGCCTCAACAGACTCGGTTGGCCAGTCGATCTGCCGAAGGCGACGATGTTCGTCTGGGCGCGCATTCCAGAGCAATACCGCTCGCTGGGTTCCATGGAGTTCTCGAAGAAGCTGCTGGTTGAGGCCAAGGTCGCCGTCAGCCCCGGCATAGGATTTGGCGAGCACGGAGACCAGCATGTTCGGTTCTCACTCATCGAAAACGAAGAACGCACACGTCAGGCCCTGCGAGGCATCAAGCAGATGTTCAAAGCCGGCTAATACGACAGTGGCAGTTCGCGGATAAAGCCGTTCGCTTTCAGCCATAGTCACAACCATTTTGATGTTTGTCTTTCCGTAGCGAAGCGGAAGAGTCCTGCTTCTTGAACCGGCGACTACACCTGATGGCAATCCATCCTGACACCCCAACAAAGCGTTGCACCCATGAGATGGGGTGCAACGCACCCCATCTCTCGCCAGCGCAATAAAAACGCCGTCATCTCGACCGGAGCCAGGCAGCTTCATCGTTTGGCGCAGCGGAGAGGCCCCAGTATCTTGTCCGCCGCGCGATGAACCCCACCGACCAGGCAAAGACTGGCTAACCAATCGAAGATGTAGGCACTCCTCACCCTCTTCCTGCAACCCAACGCCGAAATCTCCAGCCGCTCCATACCACCTGCCGGTCGCTGGTTACTCGAGGCGCGCCAGCGCCTCGCCTGCCACATCCCTATCTGAGTTCCGGTCGCCGCGCGCGGTATCCGCCCTTCTGGGAGGGCGCCGCTCCCTCTCCGCCAACTTTGCAGGAACGAACGATCCATACAATCTAAAACCGTGCTGAGGCTGTCGATTTGCAACCCAAGATTGCGCTGAGACCATACCCAAAATTGCCATAATCCAACGGCTCACCCACGTGCAGTCGCACAGATCAGAGCCACGCAGGCAACTGATTTTGGCAGGCTCTGACGCACAGGTTGTCCCAAAAAAGAACTACTCATGAGCCTCCAATGAATGCCGATAAAACCTTCAACATGAGTGCCGAGATCACTCGATGGCCCCGGCCGAGCCCAAAGGTAACAGTGCAGCGTGGACGCCCTAAAGGCAGATCGGATGGCCACCAAATCAACATACGACCGCCAGCCAGCCCGAAGATCGCCGCATATCTTGCGCTTCTGATGGAATTCCTCCCACCCTGCGCATCCCTCGTTCCTTTGGGTATAAATCATTCATAAATAAGACATTATATGTGCTAGTTTTCCAAGGATCTGCCATATAAAACTCTCGATTCGCCATTCGTTATGAATTGGTTACTTGCCTACATAGGGTCTCTCAGCATCGGGCGCCCCCCCCATTCTCTCTTGACGTGATAAGGTTCAAAGTAACCACTAATAAGGTTACTGTAGTTCCTAACTTGAGGCTCATGTTGGTTACGTAAGTTTATCAGCGGAGCGCCATTCGGCTAGCGCCCAACTTGGGCGATGAAGAGAGGAACTTCGGAAAGAGAAGTACCGGATTATGAAACGTATTGCTGTCATCCTCGCGTTCTTATTCGTTGGAGTGCTCGCGCACGGTCAGAAGAAGCTATCGGGCGTGCAAGTCAGCCCGCATGGGGCTGCGCTGCACTCTGGCACGCTCCAGTATTCCGCGGCCTGCTTGTATACCGACGGTAGCACGGACAATTGCTCTGGGAAGACTGTGAGTTGGTATAGTTCACAGCCCACCTTGGCTACTATCAGCAGTTCAGGACTTGCTACGTACGTGTCGAATTGTGGAACAGGAACCTATCACTCTGCTACTTATGGAGCGGCTGTTGCTTGTTATGCGAATATGGTCGCCACCGTCAATGGACTGAGTGACTATGGAACTATGCTGATGCAGTACCCTACTGATACTCTCGAAGTTCTATTGACGCCGGGTAGTTTCGGGACAAGTTGGGGGGGGACCGTTCCTAATACATTGACAGTCGGGTCGACAGGCACCTTTGGTGCGGGAATGGGTATCAATAAATCAGCCTCAGTAGACCTCAACGCAAATCCATTTCTCGGCTGCAACTGGAGTAGTTCAAATCCCTCCGTAGGAACAATCAATAGATACGGATTCTTTACAGCCGTGGCAGTTGGAACTTCGGTAGTGTCCTGCGTCACCGCTGGAAACGCTACCTATTCTCCAGCACCCCCAACGTATACTGTCACAGTGGTTGCAGGTGGAACAGGTAGTAATACTTGGTACGTGCGTCCTGATGGTGGAACCCCTTATACGAACGCCACCGATACTCCAGTGGGGCAGTGCAACGGTTTAGCTAATGCGCCTTATCCCGGTAGCGGCGTGGATCAGCCATGCGCCTTCGGTGATTTTGAGGACTTGTACTTCGATCAGACAACGACAAAGCGCCAATGGGTAATTGCGGGTGGGGACACTGTTATCGTCTACCCGAAGCCGACAGGCTATAACACTGCGATTATCAGTGTTTCAGGAAGCACAGTGACTCCCACCAACTGCGGCGGGGATGCTGTTCACTGCGACGTTCCCTGGCCTCCATCGGGGTCAACAGAGCATCCAACTCGCATTCTTGGCTCGAACTACGCAAGTTGCACTGGAAGCTATGGGCCAAATCCAGCCATGACCTCGCTGCTGCTTGGCTATGGCAGAAAGGTAATGGATTTATCGCTTTCTCAGAACGTGGATGTTGAGTGCTTCGAGATGGCAGATAGCGCAGCAAGCTCGGCTGGGATCGGGTTTGTGGAAGGCTTAGTAACGTCAGCGTTTACTTCCAACGCAACCTTGAAGAATCTTTTCATCCACAACCCTACCTATTCCGGAGTCTGGGGCTCTGCTGGTCTGAACATCATCGTTGATCATATGCATATTCGAGCCGCTGGGCAGACTGGATACAATTTCGATGATGCGTTCTCTACTTGGGGATGGGGAATCAGCAACATTGCCGTAGCTGGTGGAATCACGATGACGAACTCGAACATAGAGTTTACCGGTTGTCGGGAAATATATGGGTCAACAGCGGAATATCCTTTCACTGCAAACGGGTGTCTGGATGAGAATACAGGTGGCCAGGGCGATGGGGTTGGCACTGGTGCTATGACTGGATCGTGGTACTACGACAACGACATTTTCCGTTACAACTTTCAGGATGGTCTGGATAATCTCCATTCAGGGGCGCAGAGCGAGACGGTGCTCAATTCACAAGCCTATGGCAATGATGGCGATCAATTCAAATTTGGGGACGTGGAAACTGCGATCTTCCAAAACAATCTGACGATTGGCAATTGCAATCGCATCATGCAGCCATTCAACGGCGTGACGATAGCAAAGTCTGGCGTCAATCCATGTCGCTCCGGCGGAACTGCAACTGATTTTGCTTGGGCTGCAACAGGAAGCTATCTATTTCAAAACAATACCTTTATTGGCATAGGAAACGGAATCATCCAGTTCAACTGCGAAGGCTCGTGGTCGAATTGCGCATCGGCTGGAACCGTGTTTCAGAACAACATCGTAGTAGGCTACACAGACCAAGACACGGCCTACAACTCTGGAGCGCAGGCGGATACATTTGTCATCAACCTGAACACGAGCGCCCCTGTACCTGCAAATGGTGGTTGGGCAACACGAAGCAACAACGACTACTACAACGTGGTGGGCTACACGCCACTGACAACTGCGGAGCTTTCAGTTGACCCGTTATTCATTGGAGAGCCGCCGTTTCTCACACCAGTATCTGCTACGACAGAGGGCGTCTTGGACGCTTACAACTTCATGCCAAGCTCGGCAAGCCCCATGCTAGGAGCGGGAGTTTACCTTGCTGGGTTGACAACGGACGCCAATGGTGTGACGCGGCCAAATCCGCCAAGCATAGGGGCACTGGACGCCGCGTCGGGTAATACGCAATCTGCATCACAGATCACCCTTACAGCGACGCCCAATCCCGTTACTGCCGGGCAATCTGTAACCCTTTCAGCATCAATAGCTTCGGTTAATGGGGTAATACCTACCGGAACAGTGATATTCACCCGCAACGGGACTTCCGTCGGTTCAGGGGTGGTCAATGCCGGGACGGCGATGTTGACCGTCTCTTTCTCGACAGCGGGTTCTGATGCGTTGACTGCCACCTACTTCGGAGATGCGACGTATGCTACTGCAACGTCGCCTGCTTTATCTCTCACAGTGAATCCGGCCCCTGGAGCGGCAACGATAACCACGCTCCAAGCCTCTTCCAATCCAGTCACTGCCGGAAAGGCCGTCATCTTGACGGCGACCGTCGTCGCTCCATCGGGCGGCACTCCGAATGGAACCGTCTCCTTCCTCAGTAATGCGGTTATCCTCGGGACGGCTTCCTTGAACGGTGCTGGCGTAGCAACCTTATCGACAGCGTCACTGGTGGCGGGGACCAATACCATTACCGTCGAATTCGGCGGCAACAGCAGTTTTGATGCCTCCACATCTGCCCCGTTGAGCGAGACGGTGAATCCGGCGCCTGCCGTGGCAACGACAACCATGCTTCAAGCCTCTTCCGCTGCGATCACAGCCGGACAGACCGTTGCTCTGGCGGCGACCGTAGTGGCCGGATCGGGTGGTCATCCGTCTGGAACAGTCTCCTTCCTCGGCAACGGGGTTGTCCTCGGGACGGCTTCCTTGAACAGTGCTGGCGTCGCAACCTTATCGCCAGCGTCGATGGCGGCGGGTACGTACAGCATCACCGCCCAATACAGTGGCAACAGCAGTTTCGCTGCCTCCACGTCCTCCCCGTTGAGCGAGACGGTGGATGCCGCGGGAGTGGCAGCAGGAATTAGTGTAACGGCGAGTAAGCCCACATTGATAATTGGGAGCGGAAGTTCAACTTCCGATGCCGAGATCCTAACCCTCACGGCCGTAGGCGGGTACTCTGGAACAATTACTATGGCGTGCGCGAACCTTCCTTCGGGAAGCACATGCAGCTTTCAACCTCCGACCGTTACCGTGAACGCAGCGACCAGTCCGGTGACTGTTGCCATGACAATTCAGCATTCAGGGACGAGCACTACTGCCTCCCTTGGTACGCGTAGCACAATTCTGCATGATTCTACCCTGGCAGCCATCTTCTGGATTCCTGGATTGTTCGCATCGGCTCTTATAGGCAGAAAGCGCAAGCTGCTATTCCAGGCTAGATTTCTACTTCTACTCCTGTTAGTAGGCGGTGTCTTTGGTGGTCTGACGGGCTGTGGAACCTCATCCTACACGGTGATCCCTCAGGCTGTGCAGACCACGCCGTTCCAAGTGATGGTAACTGGCACGGGCAACGTGACCCAAACGATAAGTCTGACTGTGACTGTGCAATAGCTCCCAGGCCGACAATGCCCAAAGCCAAGCCAGCCAGTTTGCGGACTGGTTGGCTTGCTTTGGGGCAACCCTGGTGAAGCGCCAATTGGGCCGGATAGTTGCCTGGTTCAGGGTTATGCCGGACTGGGCCGTGACGGAGATAACAACTATTGGAGGCGAGGCATCCTGGGTTTAGTGAGGATGGAATGCAGTGGCTTCGCTATAGCCGCAGGGCAACTTGATATGAATCGTTTAGCACGCAACTTCGGTGTGAGAAGTGTCTTTGGAAGACCCGAAAGCAGGTCTCTGCAAACGTCAAACTCTCGAAGTTCGAACGCGCCATACGCGGCATCGGTACGGCGAATCTCAATTGAGGTCCGGATCGCATTCTTGGTCGATTCCGGAATCGAGTGGTGCGTGAGAGCGTAACGAAGTATCTCGATCTCGCCAAGCTTGGTCCGATAACTGTTCCCTGAGAAGTTTGTTGCATGCTTTCGAATACCCACACAAGGATCATGGACTATTCCCACTGGGCCGTGTTGCAGGCAGCGGAGAGTAAACTCGAGATCCACTGAAAGGGTTTGACCCAACGGTACGCTCCAGCCTCCTAGACTTCGAAACAGATTGGCTGTCATCAGAATGGTAGAACCCGCAAATATCGGCTGAAAGCGAAGAACCTTCTCATAAAGTGATGCTTCGCAAATGGAATAAGACTCGGACAGACTCTTGCAGTCATCAAAAAAATCGCTTGGCGCCTCATCAAACTTTGAAGACGATGCCCACGTTCCATCCGTGATGATTGCGAAATTAGCAAAGGAATACTGCAGATGTGGAACCTGCTCGTGAAGTTGCATTTGCTTAGCCAGTTTGTCCTCTCGCCATAAGTCATCGCTATCGCAGAACGCAATCCAGGACGACGTAGCATGGGATACGCCAAAGTTTCTTGCAGCGCATTGCCCCGAATTCTCGATGCGGTGATACTTGACCTTACTGGGCATCTTGCGGACGACCTCTTCGGTGTCATCCGTAGAGCCATCATCTACAACAATAATTTCTGCGACCGAATAGGTCTGGGAAAGAATTGAATCGACAGTCTCAAGCAAAAGTCTTGACCGGTTGTATGTGGGGATAATTACGCTTACAGAATTCATGGTTTCTCCAAGGAACTCTCTTCGATTCACTCGTTTCGGTGATTAGTTTCTTCTTGCTTCTCGAAGTATGTCTCCCGCAGCTCGTTAAGGACAAATGGGCCTATAGGCTGACTCTACCAATTTACTAGGTTCTGTTTAATTGCGGCAGTAAAACTGATCCAGACCCATAGTCCACTGCGGTACCCGTCGGCTACGCCGTTGCTCGCACAAGCCGAGACTGCCACCATTTGTGGAACAGTCCTTTGGCTTCTTTCCTGAAGATGAGAAAGATACTGACAACGTACACGGGCAGCACGGCCATGATTTGCGCGAAAAACATGGAGAGTGAAACTGGGTGCCAGTACCGGTCTGAAATTGCACAAACTGCGGCATAGGGCAGAGAGCATAACGTTATCTTCCCCCAGCCTTCCCAAAGATATTGCAACACTGGAATGCCAATGATTTTCCGCACATACCTTGGCCAAAAGATGAGGTGCACCATCGCCATGGAAATGGATGTACCCCACGCGACACCATAGATCCCAATCGTCTTCACCAGCAGGATGCTGAGACCCAGATTCAACGCGGCTTCAATGCTTGCCGCCATCGCCACGGCCTTGTGCTTGCCGATCGCAAACATGACATTTCCAGCAGTAACATCGGCGACTGTAAAGAACTGACCGATCAGCAAGATCTGAAGCACAGTCCCTGACACATGGCTGTAACGTGGCCCCATCCATAGCCCAATGAATGTTTTCCCTCGGAAAAACAATGCAAGGCTGATCGGGAGCGCGAGTGCAAGTACAGCCTGAGTCCCTCGCATCAGCAGTTGACGCAGTTCTTCCATCTTGCCCGAGGCTTCGAATCCGCTCGCCATCGGGGTGAAGGTGGTGGAGAGACCGGAGACTATCTGCCCCGAATATACCGTGAGGCTGCCGCCTATCGAGTAATAGGCGACCAGACCAACGGAAAGAAACCCGCCTACGACCATATTGTCTGAGCTGAAGATCACCTGCGAAGCGATGATGATAATGAACATCAAGAAACTGTAGGACCAGATCATCTTCAGCGTAGCGAAGTCCGGACGTGCGATGCGGACGCGGCAAGGGGGGTACAACCTCAAAGCTGCTCCGGCGAACGCCACACCGGACAATACGGCGACGGTCAACTCCCAATACGCCAGCGTGGTGAGGCCATGTCCGGTAAGAAGAATCAGAACGACGCCGCCGGCGCGCGCGATCACCTGGAACATTCCTATGGCACTCAGCACATCGAATCGCTGAATCGCATTCAACACAGCGCCAAAGACTCCCGAAATCATCGATACCGCTACGCCGAGTGAACACATCAGTACGGTGATCTGGGCCGCACGTTGCATGTCCGGAGGTAGCTTGAAGAGATAGGGGAACATTGCTGCCAACGCAATGCTCAACACCGTAATGCCGGCAGCCACGATGACCCGGAACCACAGTGTGGCCTGGATCGCCCTTTGGGCTTCTTCTTTATTTCCCTGTGCGTCAGCCTTCGAGACAAACCGTATGATGGCGCTTCGGAGTCCGAGGTCCAGTAGGGTGAGATAGGAAACCGTGGACACAGCAAGGATCCATATGCCATATCCCGTGGGACCAAGGTGCTTCACCACTACGGGAGTCAGGAAGAAGGGGACGACCATGCCCACTGCCATGGCCACCCAATTCATCATCACATTAAAGGCAAAACGCTTATGTCTGGGCATCGGTACAGATTATGTACCCCGATAGTACCAGAGGTAATGCAGGGATCGGGAGAGGTTGGAATGTCCTGCGCCTATCGAGCCAGTTGGCAAGCGGAGATCACAATGCAAACTGGCTCCCGGTGGCGTAAGGTGCGAGACGGGCTTTCGGCCCCTTGAAAGAAGGTGCCTCTTGCCTAAGTGCGGGAGCATCCCGGCGATCGTAGGCAAGACAACGGTGTGCATGATGTCGGGTCTCCGCGGAGCTAACCAAAGCAACTGGCGATGACGAAAGAATTGCCGGACCGGCGCATGGAGTCGGCTTTATCACCGATGACTTCGTAAGAACTCATGGTGAACGGTGAAGCACTTGGTGCTGTAACGCATCCAAGGATGTATCATATCCGCTGCAGACAGTGCAGGCAGAAGTACCGAATAAAGGATATGCCAACCTGCAATCGGGTGCATGTCCAGCTTGGGGACATTGGCATGCGGCATATATTCATCCTGGCGTTCTTATTCATTGGAGTGCTCGCGCACGGTCAGAAGAAGCTATCGGGCGTGCAAGTTAGCCCGCACGGTGCCGCGATGCACTCTGGTACGGTTCAGTTTTCCGTGGCCTGCCTGTATACCGATGGGAGCACGGACAATTGCTCTGGGAAGACTGTGAGTTGGTATAGTTCACAGCCCACCTTAGCTTCCGTCAACAATAGCGGCCTCGCCTCGTATGTATCGAATTGCGGGTCTGGAAATTACCACAGTAGCACCTATGGCCCCGCAGTTTTCTGCGATACAAATATCGTCGCTACGGTCAACGGATTCAGCGATTACGGTACGATGCTGATGCAATATCCCGGCGACGTTATCCAAGTTATTTTGTCGCCAGGTAACTACGGAACCAGTTGGAGTGGGACCGTTCCTAATATCCTGGCCGTTGGAGCAACGGGAACCTTCGGTGCTGGAATGGGCGTCAATGGGTCACTTCAAAATCCGGGAAATGCAAATCCATTTCTCGGCTGCAACTGGAGTAGTTCAAATCCCTCCGTAGGAACAATCAATAGATACGGATTCTTTACAGCCGTGGCAGTTGGAACTTCGGTAGTGTCCTGCGTCACCGCTGGAAACGCTACCTATTCTCCAGCACCCCCAACGTATACTGTCACAGTGGTTGCAGGTGGAACAGGTAGTAATACTTGGTACGTGCGTCCTGATGGTGGAACCCCTTATACGAACGCCACCGATACTCCAGTGGGGCAGTGCAACGGTTTAGCTAATGCGCCTTATCCCGGTAGCGGCGTGGATCAGCCATGCGCCTTCGGTGATTTTGAGGACTTGTACTTCGATCAGACAACGACAAAGCGCCAATGGGTAATTGCGGGTGGGGACACTGTTATCGTCTACCCGAAGCCGACAGGCTATAACACTGCGATTATCAGTGTTTCAGGAAGCACGGTTGCCCCAACTAACTGCGGAGGAGATTCCACCTACTGCGATGTTCCCTGGCCCCCATCGGGGTCAACAGGGCATCCAACTCGCATTCTTGGCTCGAACTACGCAAGTTGCACTGGAAGCTATGGGCCAAATCCAGCCATGACCTCGCTGCTCCTCGGATATGGCCGGAAATTGATTGATACCTCACTCACGCAGAATGTTGATATTGAGTGCTTTGAGATGGCAGATCGCTCCTTCAAGACAGGGTTTCAGATAGGAATCAACCAGTCAGCATTCACTTCCAATGCAACCTTCAAAAACCTTTTCATCCACAACGCTACTGCTTCTGGTATTTTTGGCGCTTCCGGTTTAAGTCTCGTAGTCGATCATGTGCATATTCGGGCCGCCGCGCAGACTGGCATCAATTTTGATGATGCGTTCACAACTGCAGGTTGGGGCGTCAGCAATGTCTCCACGGCAGGTGGTCTTACCATGACGAACTCAAACATAGAGTTTACTGGGTGCCGGGAGATTTATGGTTCTACCACCCAGTACCCCTTCATCGCACATAGCTGTATGGATGAGAATACTGGAGGTCAGGGTGATGGATTTGGCACTGGCTCCATGACTGGATCGTGGTACTTCAATAATGATATCTTCCGCTACAACTTTCAGGACGGATTAGATAGCCTTCACTCAGGAGCGCAGAGTGAGACGGTCATAAACTCCCAAGCCTATGGCAATGACGGGGATCAGTTCAAATTCGGAGATGTAGATACCGCACTCTTCCAAAATAACTTTGCACTTGGGAATTGCAACCGGATCATCCAGCCCTTCAACGGCGTGACTATAGCTAAATCCGGTGTCAATCCATGTCGATCGGGTGGCACGGTGATCGATGTAGCATGGGCCGCAACGGGGAGATATCTATTCCAGAACAACACGTTCATCGGCGTTGGATGGGGAATACTACAGATTGGCTGCGAGAGTTCATGGTCAAACTGTTCAACAGCATCGACCGCTCTAGAGAACAATGTCTTAGCAGGATATACAGACTCTGATGGATCCTACAATGCTGGCGGTCAAGCGCAGGCATTCGTCATCAATATAAACGAAGGTGCTCCTGTACCTGCTAATGGTGGCTGGGCAATTCGAGATCATAATGACTTCTATAATGTGACAGGGTATAGACCGAAAGCACTAGGTGACCTTACGCTCGATCCCCAATTCATTGAAGAGCCGCCATTCAAAAGCAAACTGACCGCTTCAACCGAAAGCGTACTGGATAATTATAAATATATGCCATCGGCGCACAGCCCTATGCTGGGCGGGGGAAAGACAATTCCTAGTATTACAACCGATGCGAACGATGTTGTTCGACCCAACCCTCCAAGCATAGGGGCTCTTGAGTATAGTGGCGTGAAATCCCCTTCAACGGAAACTCAGTCAAGATTAGCGATGACACCTTGGTATCGCCAATTCCTGTCGCAATCTGGTTCCATCTGGATTTTTTGCTTAGTTCTAATATCCGGCCTTATCATGGCACTCGCATCCAGCTTTATCCGGTTTTATCGATCCTCCGATAAGTAAGTGAGCATGTACGTCGTGCCGGAGACACCATAACGCTTCGTCGTAGCATAACACGGCTACAAGCATCTCCGGCACATCGACCAACCGGGAAAGAGTCTAATTTTCGAGGAGCTAATGCACAACACGTCGAGTTGGATTAGTGCTCGGGGGAAGCTTGTGGGGCGTCAGTGATCCCCAATTTCCAAAACGGAACCGTAATATCATCACCCAGCGTCAGCATTGGAATCCGCAGCGACGGCACCGTGGGCGGGCCCCACTGTAGGTTTTTATAAAGCGACAAGTAATAATGGTTCCATTCCGGCGAATTTCCCTCGACCGGATACTGGCCTACCAGACGAAATTGAGGCGTTTTGAGTATCTCGCGTAATGTGATCTCGATCGGGAAGTCCTCGGGAGGCCGATTGGAAACGACAATAAACCGGATGCCATCCTCTCTTATGAGCTCTTGTAGTTTTTCGCGTGTGTGGATGTACTCGTTGCCCCCATATTTTTCTTCGATGAGGACGGAGTAAAGCGACTTCCTTAACACAACGAACCTTCGTTCGGAATCTTGCAGCCGGACAAAAAAGATCAGATTTGCCGGAATGGCAGTATCCACCAGGATCACTCCGGAATCGGCATGCTGGCGGATTTCGCGGGCCACAGTCGCATAACCCATTACATAGGGCCGTTCAAAAGACCAAGCCGACCACGAAGTGTAAGCCACTACTGCAAGCAGCGCTGCCAGACTCAGAATCCGCAACCACGACTGTCTAGGTTTCGGAAGCAATACGGGCCAGATCGTGAAGTAGATAACTGCAGGTACTAGATAGATAACAAGTCTCACCTCTTTGTGGCCAATAAGGGTCATCATCAGGTAAACCGAAAAGAACCAAGAGAAAAACAGAATATTATTTTCTTTGCGGTTCCACCATAAGCACGTGACCAGACCCATCAACGCTAGAACAAGCAACGGCCAGCCAATCAGTCGCGGAATTGCCTCCCAGTAATAGGTGAATCGTTGGAGCCCAGCAGTTTGTTTCTCGAGGAGTAGGGGTGTGACTGTAGACCAGTGAAGTTTGTAGCTAAGATAATAATAGGGGATGTCCAGGCAGAGAATAATGGCTAGCGCGGCCAACGTGGCTCGACGCCACAGAATGTGCCATTTCTGGAGCGCCGAGATGCTGAAAAGGCAGAAGAGCATTAAATAGATAGAGTTCTGTCTCGTCAGCATTGCCAGAGCGCTGGATAGCGCAAACCAGATCAGACTCGAGTTGCGACCCTTCCCGAGGAACTCAATCCAGAAATAGCTAGACATAATGCACAGGGCCAATGCTGGAATTTCGAGCATAACTGTCTTTTCAAAGAGTAGAACGGAAGGGCAGAATGCGAGAAGCAAGGTAGCAACCACAGCCGCAGCTGTGGAATGCAACTCTTCGATGAGACGAAACCAGAACCACAGGCCCAAGATAGCGAACAATAGAATGGTCAGCCGAGCTGTCACCACCGACGGTCCCACCAGAAAGAAGACAACTCCCTCGCAAACGTAAAAGAGGGGCGGCCAATGGATGATTCCGCTTAGCGCCGGATAATGGGCATAGTAAAGATGGGCGTACTCGATCGGATGGTGGATAGGGCGGTCATGGATCAGATCCGCAACAAACACACCGGTCACGGCGTGCTGGGTTTCATCAACGTTGTAGTTGAATTCACCTTTGCTGATGTGCCGACTCAACACCGCTAGGATGGCCAAGAGCACAAGAATGAGAACAAGGTGTCGGCGGAGAATTTCTCTCAGCAGTTTTTGGCTCGGATTCCTCCGCACACTGTCAGAATCACAGCCAGTCACGCTGTTTGGCCCTCTTTCATCCTGGAGTAGTCCCCCCTTGGCATTCGCGTGTACGACCGTGTAGCCCTCATCTAAAATTCACAGTTATCCCATAGTCGCATAATTATACCTCACGGTTCTGCCCCCTTCTTCTCTTGACCCAAAACCCAAAAACTAAACCAAGTTAAGGTTGAGGGATTTCGCTTGTGATGGTTTTCTGGAAGGAGGAGCCGAGAGCTGGTTATGGGTAAGCGAGGACACAGCGAAGAGGAGATTATGCGGGTCTTGCAGCAGGCAGGTCACGTGTCCTTCGGAATGCGGTAGATGACGTATGATTGGGAACAGCATAGTCCTCGTGCTAGCCTGTACATCATTTGACGGCAGTTCACCGACAGAGGAGCGTTTGGTCCGTGAAAAGCATTGATCACGAAGCGGCGCCGCACAGCCTGAGGGGAGCGTGTGTCTGCCTGCTCCTGTTGAGTGTTGCGTACCGCTCGAAGCCGGACGGGTCGCAGTCGCCAATTTGCTGCCGCAGTGACGGGGTTCACTAATGAAGCTGCTTTTCTGGCTGAGCCTCGCACTGGTAGCTTATGCATATGTGGGCTATGCCGTTTGGCTATGGCTCCAGGTACGACTATCGAGGCAGTCGATCCGCCAAGAATCGATCCTGCCTGATGTGTCAATTATCATCGCCGCCCGCAATGAAGAGTCGAACCTACCGGCCAAACTGGAGAACCTTCGCCTTTTGAATTACCCAAAGGATCGACTTCAGATTGTCGTCGCCTCCGATGGGTCGACTGATGAAACCGAGCGGATCCTGCGCGAGCACACTTCAACTGTCCTCCCTGTCATCCTCAATGAGTCGAACGGAAAGGCATATGCCTTGAACCAGGCTGTGAGGCACGCCACCGGTGAAATTCTGGTTTTCCAGGATGCGCGGCAGATTGTCGCGCTGAACGCGATCTCCGAACTCGTCTCCTGCTTTGCAGACCCAGAAGTCGGTGCCGTCAGCGGAGAGTTAGTGCTTGAGGCCACTTCGAGCACGCCATCCTCCGATGGTCTTGGACTTTACTGGAAGATCGAAAAAGCTGTTCGGAAGCTGGAGTCTGCATCAGGCTCCGTGGTGGGAGTGACTGGAGCCATCTACGCGATCCGGCGCGAACTATACACGGACATTCCGAGTGGGACTATTCTTGATGATGTTTTTGTGCCGATGCACGTCGCCCGCATGGGAAAGCGAGTGATATTTCAGCCCAGTGCGATTGCGCGCGACCGGCTGTTTATCCAAAGCGGGAAAGAGTTCTCACGCAAGGTGCGCACTCTGACGGGTAATTACCAATTGCTTCAGATCGCTCCCTGGCTCATCTCCCCGGCAAATCCTTTACTCTTCCGCTTCATCAGCCATAAGCTTCTGCGCCTCATCGTTCCACTACTCCTGATTGTCATGCTGGTCGGCGCTGCACTATCCAAGGGGTCATTCTACCGAGGGGTCTTCTGGGTCCAGGTTGCGTTCTACGTGTTGGCAGCTTTAGGAGGTACGAGTCAAAGCTTTAGAAAGTTCAAACCAGCCGCTATCGCAAACACATTTGTCATGCTGAACGTCGCTGCAACATTGGCTTTCTACAATTTTCTAGTAGGACGCAACAGGGTATGGATCTAGTAAGCTAGTCCTGTCAGCCTGCTGGAAGTCAGTTAGTCGTCGGCTAGCACATCTATGGGGATCGCATGTTTGGAATATTTGGAACAGGTCTTGGACACTATGTTCCGCTGATCGCTTATCTGGGCTTCTGGATCATGGCCCTCGTCTCATTAGGGGGCAAGCCTTTGCTTGGCCTGTACTATATGATTCCATTCTTGCCATATCGCACGATGCGGAATCACTTCTTCGACTTTCCACTCGGCGCAAGCGTGCTGACTATCCTTGTCATCGCAGTCATTATGGGAGCTATTATCCACGGCAAGAGTTTGCCAAAGTCAAAGCTTTATATGATTTGGCTTATCTTTGGAGTCTATCTATATTTATCAATGTGGATCGGCGTGGCCCTTGGAAATGCCCCGGCGCCACTCTGGCTATCAGACGTCAACTTTGTGACGTGGAAAGACTACATGCTGATTCCTCTGGTCTTTGTAGCGGCATCCTTAGTCATAGAAGATCGACGGGCAATCAGGATGGTCATAATTCTTATCGCCATCTCCCTATTGTTCATAGACAGGGCCAGCTTAATGGAGAGCATGACCCGGACCTGGACCAATTTCGATGAGAATAAGCGCGACGCCGGTCCACTAGCCTATGGGGCAAATCAAACTGGTGCATTTCTGGCCCAGTTCGCTATGTTCTTTTGGGGTTGTGTACAGTTTATAAAACAGAAGAAGAAAAAGGTGTTGGGCTATACGCTGGTGGCAGTGACTCTCCTTGCCATGATGTATACCTTCTCTCGCGGGGCTTATCTTGCGGTACTTTTCGGCGTTCTTGTCCTTGGCCTATTGAAAGATCGAAAACTTCTGTTAGTCCTTGGCGTCTTCCTGCTGATCTGGCAAAGCGTTGTTCCTACCCCTGTCCGCGAGCGTGTAACCATGACGGAGAATTCAAGCGGACAACTCGAGGCCTCAGCCCAATCGCGAGTGGATCTTTGGGAAAATGCAGAGAAGTCGATTCTACAGAGTCCAATTGTCGGAAATGGCTTCGCAACATTCCAAATGGGAGAGCATGTTGACAACCTGAAAGACACGCATAACTGGTATGTCAAAGTTCTTGTGGAGACGGGCATTATCGGCCTGATTATGGTCTTCTGTATGCTCCAGCAACTGTTTGCATTATCTTACCGTCTATTCAGGCGTGGATCTGACCCGCTCTATCAAGGCCTAGGTCTGGGTCTCTTGCTTGCAAGTTGCGCCTGCGTCGTTGCTAACTTCTTTGGAGATCGCTGGACATATCTTGAAATTTCCGGGCCCCTTTGGGTACTTGCTGGGGCTGCAGTTCGCGCGACACAACTCGTGGCACCGGGATCGGTCCAGGAGTCAGGGAGTATCAACTCCACTGACGCCATAGACCCTTATCTGGCCTATCGATAGGAATCATTCTCTATAAAGAAGCAGCTCGGAAATGGAACTTGACGCTTTCAGTGCTAGCGACCGAATAGATTATTCGTTGGAATTCTATGATAACCGTCTTACCGTTCGAAGATTCGAGTCCAAAGGATGCAAATTCTCCTGATTTGCCGCACGTTCTGCTTGTGCTCGATCAGTTCCCCAAGACTCTCGGCGGTGGAGAACGTATCGTTCTCCGACTTGCGGCACTCCTGCCCCAGTATGGGTACCGCGCGTCCATCCTTGCCTTTGCAGTCCACGCTGACAGCACCGTCTTCAAGACCGCACCATGCCCCATCTACGTGCTTCCCTTGCAGCGAACTTATGGCGTCGTGGCACTTCGTGCTAGCATCGTTCTCCGCCAGTTCCTTAGAACTCATCACGTGGAAATCGTCCAGACGTTCTTCGAGAGTTCCGATCTTTGGGCTGGATTGGTAGCAAAGATGATGTCCCCGGCAAAGCTAATATGGAGTCGCAGGGATATGGGGATTCTCAGGACCACCAAACACCGCATGGCCTACCGGCTGATGGCCGGCTTGCCCGATGCGGTGTTCGCCGTTTCGGAACGCGTGCGACGTCATTGCATCGAGGTGGACGGGATCGATCCCGATCGCGTCGTTACCATCTATAATGGCCTCAATCTCTTCGATTTAGATGAATTGTTGATGCCCGGAAGAGCTACCGGGGAACTTGTCATCACCACGGTTGGCAATATTCGCCGAGTGAAGGGGCATGATATTTTCGTTAGGGCAGCTGCGTCTGTCTTGGGGCACTATCCGAATGTCTCATTCAGCGTCGCCGGTGAAGTGCTGGAGAGCGATTACCTTTTAGAACTGAACGACCTTGTCCGGAACCTCAACATCTCTGATCATTTTCACTTTGTCGGAGGTGTGACGGACCTGAGGCAACATCTCTCGTCGGCTGACATCTTCGTGCTTCCGTCCCGCAGCGAAGGATTTTCCAATGCCATTGTAGAGGCCATGGCTGCATCTCTTCCGGTCGTTGCTACTAACGTTGGGGGAAATGCAGAGGCAGTGATAGATGGGGTCAGTGGCTTTCTGGTCCCCCCTGAGGATCCCGCCGCGCTTGCGGCAGCCATCACTCGTGTGCTCTCCGACCCATCTCGAGCAAAGGCAATGGGTTTGGCCGGGAGGGCCTTGGCTGCAGAGAGATTTACCACGGAAGCCATGATGAGCCGGATCACCAATGCATACGGCGAACTGATCTCACGAAAGTGACGTGTATCGGTGCTCAGCCCTACGCCGGGGTGGGGCCCCTTGTCCGAGTTCACATTGAGTGGACATACAAGCGCCTGCAACGTGGACCATGGCGACACCATCTCCATCTGGGCCGAAAACGGCTCCCCGCGGTCCTTTCGCCCACGCTTTTCGGTACCCATCTGAGCTGCCACATCCCGTGGTTCCAAGGGAGGGTCTTTGGTTTGAGCCAGTGATCTACTGCGATGGAGATAGTTGCTTCATCGCCTTCCCCCGGATGGGACTATTCAATCAGGACCACGCCCCGAAACGTCGCGTAACAATACGCCTCTGCGCATGTCAGACCTGTAGAACCAAGAGCAAATCCGTTTCTGTCCGTGCCATGCCTTTTCATGATGGCTATGGTACGTTGTTAGTCAGAAGTGTGATTGCGACATAACGGTTGCATCCCTGCTGAGGAATCTATGAAACTGCTTCGGACGGCTTCATGCTGAAGGCCTATCGATACGAGCCTTCCCATGACTGATCAAAAACGTCTTCACATAGCGCTGCTGACCGATACCTTTTTGCCTCATGCCGGAGGCTCTCGTTTTTATTACTACAATCTCTTTCGCAGGGTCTCTGCGCACCAGGATGTGCTGGTGTTGACCACCAAGATCCCAGGTTGGCAGGATTTCGATGCAAGAGAGCAAACAGCCTCGTTCAGAATTAAACGCCGCTTCAAGCCACTCCGCGACTTGAGCTATTCACAACTGCCAAAGCTCGCTGGAACGATGATGCGGGCTTTGGAACTCGCCATGAAGCGTCCGGATATCCTCCATTGCGGTGACTTGTATCCGCCTGCACTCATCGGTGTGATGCTAAAGAGAGTCTTTGGAATCCCGTTCGTTGCCTACTCCCATGGTGAAGACTTCACCCTCACAAGCGGGCGTAGATACCAGTCGAAGGTTCGGAACCTGATCTATCGTTCCGCCGATGCGGTCGTTGCAAATGGAACGTTTGCGGTAGAAAAGCTCGTTGAGATTGGCATCTCACAAAAGAAGATTTTCAAGATCACTCCCGGCTTGGACACCAAGGTTTTCTTCCCGCAGTCGAGCGATGAGCTTCGCCCACGGTACGGATTGGGAAGCGAATTAGTCGTGATGACTGTTGCGCGCGTTGTCCCGCAAAAGGGTCATAGCAGGGTGATCAGGGCAATAGCCGCGCTCGGCGACGATGTCCCACCCTTGAAGTACATCATCGCCGGCCGGGGGGCGCACGAGAAGGCTCTGCGTGAGTTGGCGGAGGAACTCGGCGTACAGGATAAGGTTATCTTCGCTGGCTTTATTCCTGAGGCGGAACTCAACTTGCACTACAACCTTGCCGACGTCGTCGTCATGCCTAACTTGCAAACTGAAGGCGGTGACATCGAGGGTTTTGGAATGGTATTTCTTGAGGCCAACGCTGCGGGAAAGCCGGTGATAGGAGGGCGTTCAGGTGGAACCGCAGACGCGGTAGCAGATGGCGTTACGGGATATCTTGTCGATTCGGAAAATGATGAAGATCTCATTGAAAAACTTCGCCGGCTCCTCACCGATAGAGACCTCCGAAACACGATGGGCGCTGCCGGACTAAGACGTGCGCAGACAGAGTTCTCATGGGAGCCGCGGGCTGCCCTGCTGAGCAGGATCAATTCAGAGATCACAGGGGCAAACGAATCCGAGCCTCAGTAGGCTAAACCCTGCGACACAGTGTCGTAGGCCGATCAACGCGATGATATGTCTGCATCTTTAGACTTGAGATGCCCCTGTTGTCATCACCGTGTAAGTGCCGGCAAGAGGCGTCAGAGTTTGGAGGTAATTCTGAGCGGCTGTGCCTACCTGGCCCGGGTGGCTATTGCTCTGCCGATTGCGCGGCAAGAGAGTTTGCCTTTCATGGCGGAGAAGATACTTTTGATTCATCTGCGTCGGCAGTCTTGCTTGCGGGAAAAATTCGCACGCGCGTGCTGGCGGATAAAGGAGGATCTTCGGCCGGTGAAGCGTCCTGCGATTTTACCCGTCCCATCTCCGTCATAGCCAACTGCGAAGAATCCATGGCGGCTTCGTTCTAACTTAGGCTCTGCCTTGACCCCTCCGCCATGTACCGAGCATGTCAACAAGGCCAAGCACTCTCTGCGGTGGGATGATGTAGCATTTGGATTGAACTTATGAGGACTTTTCAAGATGGATGAAACGCAGATCTATGCGCGATTGACGGAGATATTCGAAGACGTGTTTGATGAAGATGCGCTCCGCATCACGCCCGAGTTGTCTGCCAAGGACGTGGATGGTTGGGATAGCCTCACGCATATCCGCCTGATCCTGACTATTGAGAAGGCTTTCAAAATCAAGTTTTCCACCTCAGAGATTGGCAACCTGGAGAATGTGGGCGATCTTGTGCAACTGATTAAAGCACGGGCATAGGAGCATCGGGGGCCAACACTACTGGTTGCGTTCGACGTCGATTCTCAAGAGTGGAACCGGGGACAGTAATGAATGAGATTTATTCGCAAATGCAATGGCTTCCGCGTGTGCCTCCGGAATTTTCCACGAGGCTGAAAGCTTTGGGTGATCTCCGCGGTCCACTGGGGCCTGAACTGCAGGGGTTGGCGATGTGCGCGCTGGACTTGAATCAGTTGACCAAGTTGGCCAAGGCGATTAGCAAGGCGCGTTTGGACAGCAGGCCCCTGGCTCCGTTGACGTCGTTCCGGCTGGCGGTGCTTAGCAATTCGACCATAGATTTGATTGTGCCTGCGCTGGTGGCAAGTGCCGCTCGGCATGGTGTCGCGCTTGAGGTCATACAGCCCCACTATGATCAGGTCGCGCAAGAGGCCATGACTCCTGACTCCACGGTCAATCGTGCGCAGCCGGATGCAGTGCTATTTGCGTTGGACTATCGAGCGTTCCCATTAAAGCTATCCCTGGGCGATGCTGACGCTTCGTCCGCCACCGTGCAGGGCGTCCTTGGCTACCTGCAGGCTCTGCGCAGCGGCATCAAGGCTAACTCCAATGCCGTTTGCATCTTTCAGACGTTTGCTCCGCCCGCGGAGACGCTCTTTGGCAGTCTGGACCGTGCGCTGCCTGGAACGCTAAGAAGTCTTATCGATGGCATCAACCGCGAACTGGCCGCCTTTGTCCGTACTTCGGGTGATGTATTGCTCGATGTCGCCGGGCTCGCAGAAACCGTGGGCCTAGCCGATTGGCACAATCCGGAGCTTTGGAACATGGCCAAGTTTTCTTTCTCAGACGAACTGATCCCGCTCTATGCTGATCACGTTTGCCGCACGGTTGCCGCCATCCGCGGAAAGAGTGGAAAGGTCCTCGTCCTCGATCTGGACAATACGGTTTGGGGCGGAGTCATCGGAGACGATGGGTTGGATGGCATCAAGGTCGCGCAGGGCGATGCCCGCGGAGAGGCGCACCTCGCCGTACAACGTCTTGCGCTGGAACTGCGGCAGCGCGGAATCGTCCTTGCAGTAGCGTCGAAGAACAGCGACGAGGTGGCACGTGCACCCTTCGAAAAACATCCTGAGATGCTGCTGAAGCTCGATCACATAGCCGTCTTCCAGGCGAACTGGAACGACAAGGCCACCAATATTCAAGCCATCGCCGAGGAACTCTCGCTGGGCCTGGATGCGATGGTCTTTCTCGATGACAATCCGGCCGAGCGCGGGCTGGTGCGCAAGCTGCTTCCGCAGGTCTCTGTGCCCGAGCTTCCCGAAGACCCTGCCTACTACGCCAGAACGCTGGCTGCGGGCGGCTACTTCGAGGCTGTCGCCTTTGCCTCCGAGGACCTCCAGCGCGCCGGCTTCTATCAGGACAACGCACGTCGCGTCAGCCTGCAAAAGCAGGTTGGCGGCGTGGACGCTTATCTTGCCTCGCTGAACATGACCATCATCTTCCAGCCCTTCGACGCGACGGGCAGAGCGCGCATCGTGCAGCTCATCAACAAATCCAACCAGTACAATCTCACCACGCGTCGCTACACCGATCCCGAGGTTGCGGCGGCGGAGAACGCCCCGGAGGTCTTCACCCTCCAGGTGCGCCTCGCCGACATTTTCGGCGATAACGGCATGATCAGTGTTGTCATCTGCAGGCCGGTCGAAGACGGTGCATGGGACATCGACACCTGGCTGATGAGCTGCCGCGTGCTGGGGCGCAAGGTGGAGAACATGGTGTTGCGCGAGATCCTCGCCCACGCGCGCGCAGCTGGCGTTCGCAAGCTGACCGGAGTGTACCTGCCTTCGGACCGCAACAAGCTGGTCGTCGACCACTACGCCAAACTCGGCTTCACCAAAGTGCACGCGGACGATTCCGGCTTAACGCGCTGGGAACTGCTGGTCGAGGGGGCTGATCCGGAGAGTGCTCCAATGGAGGTTGTCTCGCAGGGCTTTTCGGCTATGGAGAATCTGCCCGCATGACTCCGTCGAACGCCACCGGACATGATGAGATCAAGGAAGTGGAGCTGCCGCGGCGTGACTGGATTCTGCTGCCTCTGATCAGCCTGTTCACCATCGCTGTTGTTGTGGGATCGACGGAGTTGATTGCACGGCATCTATTCCCTCAGACGAAAAAGACCATCTACGCCATGGTGCATGACAGCTCCGTCGCCATGCGGGGCTATCCGAACGTAGTCTGCCGGGGTAGCAACAACCACGACATACCAGCGACAGAGTATCGCCTGAATAGCTGTGGTCATCGCACCTCTCTGGGGTGCGGGCCCAGGTCCACGGGAGTCTACAGAATGGTGCTGGTGGGCTCTTCGGTTGCGCTTGGCGAAGGCGTTCCAATGGAAAAGACCATCGCAGCCTTACTGCCAAAGGAAATCTCGCAACAGACCGGGCGAAAGGTGGAACTTTACAACGAGGGGATGTGGTCGGAGGTCCCGCATGTGATCGCGCAGAACTTCAACGTCGTTCAGGCGGCCAACCCGGACATGATCCTCTGGGTATTGACGCCCCACGACATCACCGTCACGCCGCTCACACTGGACGCCGAGAACTCTCCGCAAGCTGCTGGAAAGGGCGGCACAGCACCTGGCCAGCAGGCGGGATTTCTCCTCAGACTGTGGCGTCGCGTAAAGGAATCACTATCCACGAAGTCGGTGCCCGACACCATTGGTGAGCTCTGGCAGCATGCCTTGGACGACTACGGAACGCCTCCATCCGTGATTCTGCTCCAGCATGTTTTGTATGAGAGCCAGAGCCAGTATGTGAAGTCCTACCTGAGACGCGGAGACGACGACGCCGGCTTTCTCCAGGCCCACCTGAGCCCGCAATGGCAGAGTTTCCTCCAGGCCTTCAATACCGACGCGGCACGTGTCGAGGCCCAGGCCAAGGCTGCGGGTGTGCCCTTGGTTGTAGTGCTCGTGCCGAGCCGTGCGCAAGCTGCGATGATCTCCATGGGTGAGTGGCCAGCGGGCTACGACCCCTATAAGTTGGGCGACGAGCTGCGCTCCATCATCGTAAGCCACGGCGGAATCTATGCCGACATTCTTCCAGGTTTCCGCACCATACCCAACCCTGAGCAGTATTACTTCCCGGTAGACGGCCATCCCAACACCGAGGGGCACGAAATCATCGCCAACCTATTAGCTAAGGCGCTCACCAACGCCAGTGTGCCCGCACTCAGCGCAACCAGCCCGACACAGCCCACACCCGCGAAAGTTAACTGACCATGGATACGGCTTCTTTCCAGTTTGTATTTTTTGGCCTGGCAGCAGCGCTGCTCTCGAACCTCAGTCGTTCTCGCGTCTGGCGATCGTTTGTTCTGCTGGCAGCCAGCTTTCTTCTCCTCGCGCTGCTGGCGCATAATCCCATCGTCTTTCTGCCGCTAGCCGGGTTTCTGCTGTTGGGCTACGCTGGTCTTCTCCTGATTGAGCGTGGCTGGTCCAGGTCCGTGCCATGGAGCATCGTGGCGGTCGTCCTCGTCTACATTTGGTTGAAGAAGTACACCTTTCTTCCAGCAGCTACCTTTCTTCAACATCGTTACTTCACGCTCGGCCTCTCTTATATTGTGTTTCGCGTACTGCACCTGTTGATCGAGACAGGCGACGGCAACGATAAGAGACACATAGGACTCGGTGCGTACCTGCTCTACACGCTGAACTTTACGACTCTCGTATCCGGGCCCATACAGCGCTATGAAGAGTTTGCGCGCGACCAGTTTGCACGCGAACCGATTGCGTTGGGGCCGCGCACGATCGGTCTGCAATTGGAGCGCATCGTTCGCGGCTTCTTCAAGATCAACGTTTTGGCGATGCTGCTCCACGCTGTGCAGGAAGATGCCCTCGCGCAGATGGCTCAGCCGCTGCCTTTGACGCTCAAACTCTTCTCGGCCTTCCGCCTGGCCGTTGTGTACCCATTCTTTCTTTATGCAAACTTCTCGGGCTACATAGACATCGTGATTGCACTGGCGCGGTTGATGCGCCTGCGTCTTCCGGAGAACTTCGACCGGCCGTTCTCAGCATCATCTTTTCTGTACTTCTGGAACCGCTGGCATATTACGCTGTCCACCTGGCTCAAGACCTATGTATACAACCCGCTATTGCTGGCGCTGATGCGCCGTGTCTCGTCAGTTGCGCTACAGCCGTCGCTGGGAGTCCTCTGCTTCTTTGTGACATTTTTTCTGGTTGGCATCTGGCACGGCCGCACCTCGGAGTTCGTCGTCTTTGGCGTGCTTCAGGGCGGCGGCATTTCAATTAACAAGATCTGGCAATTAGGGTTGGCCCGCGCTCTGGGCCGTAAAGGATACAAAGATCTGGCGAAGAATCCTCTCTATATCGATTTTGGCCGAGGCCTGACCTTCAGTTGGTTTGCGTTCACTCTCTTCTGGTTCTGGGCCGACTGGAAACAGATCCACACCGTTTTCACTGCGATAAGTGTGCTCCAATGGTGTGGCGTCTGGCTGGCGATCTGGCTGTGCGCGACGTTCGTATTTGCGGCATGGGAATGGTTGCGCGCCGCACTTTTGTCGATCACGATAGCGGGGACGCCCGTGCTTACTAGCCGCTACGCTCTTGTTATTTATGCTTCTGCGCTTGGATTGGCTGCTCTTGTCATGACCGTATTGCTAAACCAGCCCGCCCCAGATATCGTCTACAAGGCGTTTTAGTTTATTGCTCCAATTCATATGGAGCCATTGAGGACCATGGTTATAGTTCGGAAGCGGATCTGGAAAATAGATCACCATTGGATTTTGCAGGATCATGTATTACTCCCGGGGGGCTTATGAAGGTATCGGTTGTCATCCCCGCCTACAACGAGGAATCTAACCTGGGAGATTGTCTCCGTTACTTGGTGGAGCAGACGCTATCTAAAGCTGAATTTGAAGTGATCGTTGTCGATAACCTATCAACGGATTCCACTGTGGCAATCGCTCAAAGCTTTGCCGACAGACTCAACCTCCAGATAGCCTCTGCGCCGAAGGGGAGCATTTCCGCAGTTCGTAATCATGGAGCTTCTTTGGGCAATGGCGAGATACTTGCATTCCTGGATGCCGATTGTCTTGCGCCGGAGAATTGGTTGTCAGAAGCACTGAATCGCGCTTCTGATGCGAGTATCTGGGGCGCTCATTACTTGATTCCCGAGGATGCAACATGGGTGAGCCGCGTCTGGTTCCTATTTCAGGCAAAATCGATGGACGGTGCTGTTTCCTTTTTGCCCGCGGGGGATCTCTTCATCCATAAGGTGAATTTCGAACAGCTCGGGGGTTTTGATGAGTCCATCGTTACAAGTGAGGACGTCGATCTTTGCGCCCGGGCATCTAATATGGGCATGAGCATCATCGCGATGCCGACATTGGGCGTTATTCACGAAGGAAGCCCCAAGACGCTAATGGGCTTCTATCGGCAGAATCGATGGCACGGTAATCATGTTCTTGTTGTATTTCTTCGAAATTTACCATCGCTTCGAAATGCTCATATCGTTACGATGAGCCTCTACACGCTTGTGGTTTTCTGGATGACGATCGCGGCCGTGATCGTCGCAGGGATCTGGCACTTATGGCTTCTACCGCTCACGCTGATTTGTTTACTCTTGTTTCCAGGGCTCGCTCTTTCGCTGTACCGAACCGCAAAATCGCGCCAGTTGGGTAGCCTCATTCAGCTTTGGATTCTCTACACGACCTACTTACTTGCAAGGGCTGCAGCCCTTACTCACGTGTCCTATTTATTTCCAGGAGCAGGTCCGTCTCGTGTTCAGTGACAGGCCTCCGTGTTCAGTCTCGCGGTTTCAGGATGCCGCTGGTTGATTCCCTATTATTCATGGAACTCGCACTGAAGAGATGAATTGGAAGAATGTTGGTTGCTGATGACAGCCACTTGAGCCTTCACCTGGATTGAGATCGCCAACAAGATCGAAGGCGCGAAGATCAGTCCATGGACTCGATGGCGCCCTTATATACCAACAGGTAATCCTCTGTCATTCGTTCAGCGGAGAACTCCGCTTCAATCAGGTGTCGCGCAGCTAATCCCATGCGATCGCGTTCTTCAGGATTCCTCATCATGCTCGCCAAGCATTTCGCCAGCATCTCGACATTCTCTGGAGGCACAAGACCACCGGTTTGGCCATCCCGGACTAATGTGGGCACATCGCCGACCGAAGTAGCAACCCACGGGAGTCCGCTGGCCATTCCCTCGAGGATCGCCATGGGGAGGCCTTCGCGTCGTGAAGAGGACACCATCAGATCGCACGATGCATAGACTGAGGGCATGTCCGTCCGTTGGCCCTGCAATTCAACCATGCCACCAAGTCCTAAGAGGCCAATCGAACGCTCGAGCTCTAATCGATCTGGCCCTTCTCCCACGAGGATAAACCGAGCATTGGGAAATTCTGATCGCATCTCAGCCACGGCACTAAGCAATATATCGGGACCCTTCTCCCGAGAGAGGCGTCCGACCCAGCCAACCAAGAGCCTTTCTTGTGTGACTCCAAGTTTGCGGAGCGACGGAGCAGCCGCTTTGAATGGTCGCAGATCGATGCCGTTACGAACGATGTGGACCTTGACCGGAGAGACTCCCGAATCGATCAACCTGTGCTTCACCTCTTCGGAGACGGCGACAACTGCTTTATAGCGCCGCAACACCAACCGGTCCACAATGCCATAGATCCAGACAAGCCGACTATCGTCAAGCCAGTTGTGACAGGTTGAGACCAGCGGGATGGTTGATCCGCGCATCGCCAAATAGACGTACACGTCTGCTTTGTAGCCATGCGCATGGATCAGGTCGGCACCTGTGCTTGCGGCCATTGAGCGGATGGCCGCCGGAACCGACCTATCGATCTGGCCATGACAAGAGATGAGGTGTGATTCGATGCCTTCCTGCTGGGCGCGCTCGTGTAACTGGAGATTTGGATTGGTGGAGTTAGAAAAAATGCCTAGAACGCTTGAGTGTCCTTGCCGATTCAGCGTACGAGACAGGTTTAGAATCACGGCTTCGGCACCGTACATTCCACCACTGGAGATGACCTGGAGGATCTTCATGGGAGCAGTGTCTCGCCTGAGTCTTCATTGTTCTCCTGCCGGTTCACGGCGGCCCATAGTATCCCGTACAGTCGGTCGCCCATTGTCTTCTTCAACGCCATCTTCCATCTCTCTTTCCGTTCCAGGCTCGCCAACGCGCCGCTGTGTGCATCCAGCAGCCGCGCAATCGAGTCGACGCCCGCACTGCTAAGAGTATTCAGCCGGCCCACCAGAAAGGGCAATGCTGGCTTCTCTGCTCTGGGGATCGAAGAGTAGACATGCGTGTAACCGGTGGCTCTACAGGCGCTCAGGACGCGTTGGTCGAAGCGCCCGCCGGGTAGAGACATGGTCGTTATCGTGATACCCAGCTTGTCCTCGAGGGTGAGACGCGCGGTTCGCAACTCTGTTTCCAGGGCGCTGTCGTCGCAATGTGTGAGCAGGGTATGCGTCCATCCATGGGCTCCAATCTGCTGGCCGGCCGCAGATAAAGCTCGCACCTGCTCCCATCCCATATAGCCGGCGCGCTTCCCCGTCCATCCTGCCGTGATAAAGAATGTCGCTGCCATTCCGCGAGAAGAGAGGCAAGGGAGGGCAAAGTCATAGTTCGAAATGTGACCATCGTCAAACGTGATCTCGGGCCAGTAGGTGGAGCCACCAAGACTTCTTGCCTGAAGGAAGAGATCGACGTGCCGCTCAAACACATCGCGCTCCATGACGTAGGAGTAGTTGCTGGAAACCGCTCGGAGCTCGTGGTAGAGGAAATAGAGGCGGTTGGAGGATGCAGACACGTAAGAACTCCCATAGATCGGCTAAAGAAGGTCGAGTCCAGCGGACGCGACCATTTCCCAGCGACTTTAGTTGCTATGCGGATTGTACGAGAGCATGAGGCGAACGAGAGATGTCGCCGTGGCTTCCCGCGGAAGTTTGTTGGCTAAGATCGTCGCGTGCGGTTCTATACTTCATCAGGATTCCGATCCTGATCTTATGAATGCGGACACCGTGATGAAGCTTTGGCAGATCATTCGAGCTGACTTGTACCGATATTGCGGCCAGACCAGCGGACGCGCTTTTCTTGCCGCTTATCTGAAGTTCCCGGGATTCCGTTTTTCGTTCTATATGCGAAAAGTGGCTTTCTATAGCTCACGCAAGAGGTCGTTCGGCCTATTGCCCTACATCTACAATCGCCTTTGGCTGAACCACTATCGCTTTCGGTATGGATTTGAGATCTCCCCCACAACGGCGATTGGCCCTGGTCTGTACATCGGTCACTTTGGGGGTGTGGTCATTAGCCCATTTGCGACGCTTGGTTCGAATGTCAATATTGCGCAAGGAGTCACGATTGGGGCGGCCAGCCGCGGTGCCCGACGCGGGGCTCCGGTGCTTGGTAACCGAGTGTGGGTGGGGGCCCACGCAATCATCGTCGGCAAGGTGACCATTGGAGACGAGGCGCTCATCGGTCCGGGTGCGTATGTGAACTTCGATGTTCCGGAGAAATCAATTGTCCTCGGCAATCCCGGGAAGATTGTCTCCACGTCAGGGTCCGCGGGGTATGTGAACAACGTGTTCGAGGCTTCGGATAGTTCGAAGGTCTGATCATCCTCCGTGAGTGTACCCCTTGGGTTCTGTGTCCTGATCCGTCATCTCTCCCTGCCCGTTCTGGGGAGTTCGTCGCGCCCCAAAGTCTGGCATAGAGGCGGTCAACGAGGATCCTCTTGAGGGCGGACTTCCACTTGCCCTGGCGCTCGATACGGGCGAGCGCTCCGCTGTTGGTGTCGAGAGTTGGGTGAGGGCTTCGACGGTGGTCTTGGTGCGGAGTTTGACGCAGCCGATGAGGACGGCCGGAATGGCTGGCTGAGCGTGGGGAATGGAGGTGTGCCCACCGAGGCGGAGATCAAGAAAATGGTGTGGAAGCTCACGCCTCGACTTGTTCGCCCCTTGCCGACGCCGGAATCCATCACACAGTTCCTATGTCAGGTGACTGCTGCACTGCAGCCGTCCAAGTCGAAGGCGTAGCCCGTTCGACTTATGCGCGCCTTCAATGCCGGCGGAGCAGAAGCCAATCTGCAGATTTCTTTTCCCAAGAAGAGACGTCACCCACGCGAGTCGGGTACCCGCTGCGTCCGCACGGAGATCGCTATCGCATTGCGGCGCAACTGCCGCAAAAACGTGGAATCGCTGGCCAGAATGCCGAGTCGTTGCGCTAGGCGCGATGCCGCAGCCCCACCCAGCGCAAGACCGATCTCGTTCAGCGCCGCATTCAGTCGGCAGGAGCGCCGGGCGTAGCGCTCCACCGTGTTCGGCAATTGCTCCGTAAAGATGCGCTGCCCACAACCGGTGGCGTCACACAAAAGCGCCGCGCATGCAACTGAATCCGGACCAGTAGCCCTTCCCAGGGAAGATCGCTCAGCCGCCGTTGATAGTGATTATGCACGCGACGGGATGGCCTGCCGCATTGCGGACAGGAACCCTGTTCGCGCCCCGCCCGCAGCACCAATCGAAGCATATCGCATCTCTAGGCTTCAACGCTTTCCATAACTACTTCTCCGGCATCGGGTACCAACGTCGTCTGTGCCATCGGATATGGAACGTTCGGCTCGTAGGGTCGAGCAGGAGCCCTCCGAGTTGGCGGGCGCGTGGCTCAACCTTACGGCTTCTCTGCGAGAACTTTCGGCTGCCGCGACTTTCAAGCCCTCCCCATCGCCTGCCCTTCCAACTGATCCCGCAAATCGCGTTGGGAGGAAAGAATTCGAAGTTCACAAAATATTCGGCCGACTCGGTATCTCTTGCAGGGAACGATTCCTGTTCTCACGAGAGTTGGAGGTGAATGAGATGCAAATAAATATCCCCGACCCGGCGGCCTACACGCCGGAGCAAATTGCGGCTTGCAGGGCCATGACCCATCGCATCCGCCTGAACCATGCCCCGAGGTGCGTTACCGGCATTTCGGAGCACATACTGGTGAATTCAATGGCGACGCGAAGGGCCTGTAGTTCCCTTACACGCTGGGTAATTTACCCGATTCGCCCCCGGGCTCCGTAATGTCGGGATAGGGAACCCCTCGCGGAAGCAGAAATCACCGCACGGCTCAGCGGCATCGCCCCGGATCAACGGGAATTTCGCCTCGAAAGCTACGATTGCGGCAAACGTAACCATTTGAGCAGTAGAAAGGAAATCGCTTATGAGTATGCTTGTAACAAGCAAGAAGAAGTGGCCGAAGCACCTGCGTCGGCTTCAGGTGGCCGAGAGTTTCATCGCGGCTTGCGTTTCCCTATCGGAGGACAGCAAAGCTTTTGTCGAGCAGTCTCTTGCTCTCTCCGCGTACGGCAACGGAAGCATGGATCCATATACTCCCGGTTCAAACCGCCGTGGCGTGGAATCTGAACACCACTTGTGCGACTGCTTGTCCTACTGCGAGCTGAAGGCTGCCGAGAAAGCCTGGTCCCAGTGGGCCACGATGGTGAAGAAGGCCAATCTCTCGGAATTCGAGCGAGTTGAAGCTGTCCGGATGATGTTGGGCGTGCTGATTTCACACAAGAATAAGTACTCGATTACTGAGCCTGAACTGCTCGAAGTCGCTCAGAAGGCACTCGAGTGGACCCGGTGGGACGCGAGCAACTGTGCTAGCGCCGATCTGCGGAATTCCCTCGAATTCAAAGGCCGGCTAGAGGCGGAGTCTCAACAGGTTGTTGACATCGAGTGCTGAGCGGCTGATGGGTGGCGACCTGGCAAGACTACTATGGGGGCGGTGGAAGTTGTACTGGTGGATCCATGGGGCGAGCTGCTGTTCTCGTTCCTC
>JAJYBU010000029.1 GCA_021778845.1 Acidobacteriota bacterium | reverse complement strand
CCCTACGGGGTCTCGGTTCCTCCCAAAAGAAGTTTGAGAGCCGCGGCAAAGAACACCGCGCAAACTTCTTTCGGGCCCCACCAAGAAAGCACTCCTTGGCGCTTGGGAGCCGGGCCCACTCGCTGGCGTTGCCAAGTGTGACCCGAGCAGGATACGGGAAATTCAACGAAACGGAGATCACCACCATGTACTTATCAGTTATGTGGAATTGGGGCGGTTTTGCCAGCGCGATTTGCCGCGCCACCCCTGGTCTCCGGGCGCCCGGCGCCGCAGATGCAACGATGAGTTGGATGCCGACCGGCGGCCCAGGAGGTGCGCTCGGTCGGCGAATCACGCCGAGGAGAAGAACCGAGTGAAGTCCAAACAACTCATCTGTGAAATCCAGTGGGACCGTGTTCCGCTTGTGGCCGTCCAGCAAGATGCGCGTGCGTGGCTTGGCTTTCAGGCCTGCCGTGGACTGGCCCTCAACACGCTCGATGCGTATGGGCGCAACCTGGAACGCTATCTGCGATTCCTCAACAAGTGCAATAAGCAGCCGCACGAGATCACCCAGGAGGTTGTTGGGGCTTATCTGCGCGATCTGGTCAAGGCATCCGCAACGCCGGAGGGTCCAGATGTTCGCATGGCAAATGCAACGATCCAGCAACACCTTGCCGCACTGCGTATGTTTTACGACTTCCTGGTGGAAGAGGGGCGTTGCACAAGGAACCCGTACCGCCATGGTGAGGGTCGCTCATCGCGGTCTCTGGTGAAGCGTGAACATAAGTTGCCCCCGATTCCGACAGAGGAAGAGTGGTGCCGGGTTCTCAGCGAGGCCGCGAAAGAGCCCATCCGGAACCGCCTGATGCTGGCGATGAGTTACGACGCGGGGCTTCGACGGGAAGAGCTATGCCTGCTGGAGACGCACGACATCGACCCATCGCGTCGCACCATCCGTGTCCGCGCAGAGACTACGAAGAACAGGAGGTCGCGTGTTCTTCCTTACTCGCTAACGACGGATGAGTTGTATGGCCAGTATCTGGAGCATCGCCGAACCCTGAGCCGCGAGCGTGGACGGCTGTTCCTGTCGCAATCGCCGCGAAACCGTGCGAAGCCTGTTTCGATATGGGCCTGGTCCAAGATCGTTACTGCCATCGCGAAGCGCGCAGGAGCGGGATGCTTTACACCGCATACACTGCGTCATCTCTGCCTGACCGATCTGGCGCGGGCGAACTGGGACATCCACGAGATCGCTATCTTCGCAGGCCACCGCAGCATCGAGACCACGATGATCTATGTGCATCTGAGCGCGCGCGACCTGGCGGCCAGGTTCAACGCCACGATGGAGCAGCTTCATCAGCAGAGGTTGGAAGCAATGGGGAGGATGTTCCGATGAGCACCTCCAAAATCCCTTCTACGTGGGAATGGCCGATCGATGCAACACAATATGACCGGACGCACAGGCTTACTTCCAGCGAGCGTCGGTTCCTTGCCGTCGAGCTGCCGTCTCGCATCAAGTTCAGCAAGACACGGCAGCTATCGCTCGCTGTTGTAGAACGGCTCGTGCGTCCCATGCACGATGTCTTCGATCACATCGAGTTCCAGGGACCGAAGCGCCGCTCTCTCGTCTTTTACCTGCTGGAAGAGATGGGGCGCAGGGACCACACGTTGTGGGCATGGACGGATACGGACTGGATCGAGCTGGTAGAGTCCCGCCGCTATGACGGCAATCGCATCCTTGCGGCGGCGTTCCTGCTGCGGGGTTTTGATACGCTTGAGGGCCTGCCCAAACGGCGGCAGGTCTTTTCGTGCCTGGCGCGGCGTGTGTTCGGCTTCAAGCGGTTCGCAGCGACTGAAAAGAAGGTCAAAGCCAGGCTGCGGGAGCTGGGCTATCGTCATCGCACGCTTCGGCTGGTGCCGCTCACACTGGCCCAGTTGCTTTTGATCGTAAGGTCTCCACGCATAGAAGACATCACGGAGGCTGCACTCATCCAGCTTCAAAAGCGGAATGGCACGGTCGCCATCGAGAACTGCGTTATCGCGTTCTCTCGCGTGCTGGTATCGGAGGGGATCATCGATCAGCATGTGCGGCGGCTCGGACTGCAAACGAAGCTGATGCACTCTGCGCCCTCAATCATCGTTGCCGACGTGCCGGCGGAATGGGCTCGTCTGGTCCGCTACTGGCACGATACAGCGACGCTGTCTCCCCGTTGCCGTCTTCGCATGTACTATCAGCTTCTCTCGGTAGGGCGATGGCTTCATGCGACGCGACCGCAGATCGAGAGTCCGGCGCAATGGACCCGTGCTGTTGCCGCCGAGGCGATCGTGATGTGCGTGAATCTGAAGTGCTGTGAATGGGCGCTCGATTCGACAGCGCGCCGTTTTCCTGACTCCGGCAAACTCATGAGCGCCCGGACCAGAGTCGGTGTGATCTATGCCATGCGGACCTTCTTCCGCGACCTGCAACACTGGGAGGCGATTCCACGGTCTTTTGATCCGCATATCGCGTTCCGTCCTCCGCGCTCTCTGCAATCGCTCATCGGCTTCGATCCGCAGGTGTTGCCGGACGATGTATGGGCCAAACTGATCTGGGCCGGGTTAAACCTCATCGCTGCGGACCTGTCCGCTCAGGGCCGTCCACGCGATGGGGGAGCTCACTACTATCCACTCCCGCTGGTGCGGGCGTTATCGGTAGCGTGGCTGTTCTCGGGGCTGCGCTGGGATGAGATCCGCAGGCTCCGCCTGGGATGTGTTCGCTGGCAGGAAAACGCTCCCGGCGAACGTGTCTGTCTGTTATCCATCCCGGTCAATAAAACCAGCACGGCCTTCTCGAAGCCTGTGGACACCATCGTCGGCGAAATGATCGAGATATGGGAAAGAGAACGGCCCGAGCAAGTGAAGCTCATCGACTCAAAGACGGGTGAACTTGTCGATTATCTGTTCGCGTATCGCTCAAAATCGCTTGGCTATCAATATCTCAACAAAGTGCTGATCCCATCGCTGTGTGCGAAGGCTGGCGTTCCCAATCAAGATGTTCGTGGCCGCATCACCAGCCATCGTGCGCGCAGCACGATCGCCACACAGCTCTTCAACGCGCGCGAGCCGATGTCGCTCTTCGAGGTCCAGTCGTGGCTGGGGCACAAGAATCCGTCCTCAACGCAGCACTACGCGAAGATCAACCCGTCGAAGCTGACCAAATCCTACGAAAAGGCCGGTTACTTCGAGCGAAATATCCGCGCCATCGAAGTGCTGATCGACCAGGACGTTGTTCGCAAGGGGCTGGCGGCTGAAGAAGCATGGAAGTTCTTCGATCTCGGCCACGGCTACTGCACTTACGACTTCTTCGATCAATGCCCGCACCGCATGGCGTGTCCGCAGTGCTCGTTCTATGTGGCCAAAGAGTCCACACGCGCGCAGATGCTCGAAGCCAAAGCCAATCTCCTGAAGCTGCGGCAGGAAATCCCTCTCTCTGAGCCGGAGCTGGCCGCAGTCGAAGACGGCCTGATCGCTTACGAAAAGCTCATCGCCAATCTTCGCGATGTACCTACACCAGACCATCTGTTGCAGATCGAAACAGCTCCCGTTCTGCGCACAAAAGAAAGCGAGAACTAATGCCAATCCAACTCATCGTTGCATCTGCGGCGCCGGGCGCCCGGAGACCAGGGGTGGCGCGGCGAATCGCGCTGGCAAAACCGCCCCAATTCCACATAACAAACAAAGTCACCCTCATCGGCTTCCTCGGCAACGACGCAGAGGTTCGCACCAACAACGACCGCAGCCTTACCACTGTCTCGCTGGCAACCAAGTCCTCCTACAAGAAGGACGGCAAGTACATCGAGCACACCGAATGGCACCGTTGCGTAGTCTTCGGCAAGCTCGGAGAATTCGCCGCCACCCTCAAGAAGGGCGCTCATATCCAGGTCGAGGGAGAGTTGCGCAGCCGGAAGTATGACAGCAAGAAGTCGAACTCGGAGCAGACCATCTGGGAGATCCGGGTGAACTCGATTCTCAAGCTGGACCGGGCTCAGAAAGCAGCGGCGGAGGACGAGGATGAATCCGCCGAGGAAGAGGCCGCATAGGCCCTTCCTCCTCCTCCGAAGAGTCCGGCATCCAGCCGGACTTCTTCGGCTGCTAAAGACCCCATGACATCGCGCTCGCAGAGACACGAATGGAGGCGGTTGTATGGACGAAGTCGCCAAAGATTTTCTCACCCGTTGCTTCGCGCCGGGTGACACCATCGCTCTCCTGCTTCGTAACGAGAGCATGGCGACAACAAAACAGCGCATCGTGGCATTAGAACAAGCTCTTGCGCCACGCTATCTTGCCTGGCTTGCGCGCCAGAATCATGATGGGGCGAACATCTATGTGGCAGTCAATCCTCTTCGCCCCGGCAGCCGCAAGCGCACCAAAGAGAGCATCGCATCTGTTCGCCACCTCTATCTCGATATCGATGAGGACGGCAACGCCCGGCTCGCTGCGCTCCGGGCATCGGACGGCGTGCCCCTACCGTCTGCCATCCTTTCGACCTCGCCCGGCAAGTATCAAGTTCTGTGGCAGGTCGATGGCTTTGGCTTTGCGCAGCAGGAAGAAACCCTCAAGCGGCTCGCCCTCACCTTCGGTGGCGACCCCGCTTGCACCGACTGCAACCGGGTGCTTCGCATCCCCGGTTTCCTTAATCGCAAGTATTCTCCCGCGTACTCCGTTGCGGTCGAATACCTCTCGGATGCGGTCGTGCATCCCCGGGACTTCCGCTTGCCGGACTGTTTAGCACTTGCCACGCTGCCGCTTCGCGGGACCGCGCGGCACGGCAGCCCTCATAAGGACAGCGATTCGGAGCTCGATTGGGCGTGGGCCTGTGTCCAGATCGCCCAGGGAAAAGATGCCAGTAAGCTGACACGCGAGCTGGCTTTCCGCCGCTCGGATAAACCGAATCCCCTCTACTATGCGCAGCGCACCATAGACATCGCTTCCGCTCGCCAATGGTTTCTCGCGGGCGCTCCCATCGACGACGTAATCACCATGCTCATAGAGCGTCGTCGCTTCGAGCTACCCGCCGTAGGTTGCTCCGCTCGTGCGCGGGAGATTGCATCCACCGCACAGCGAATGGCCGCGCGCCGAAAGTTTGCCTGAATCCACCACCCAAAGGAGAACTCCAATGCCATTACTCGAAGTCATCCAAACCCGCCAGGTCAGCGCCTCTATCAAGCTGACTGATTCAACTGCTGCTCAGGTCGATCAGTACGCCGCTTTCATCCACGCATCCGCAGATGACGTGGTGGAGCAGGCGCTCGCGTATGTCTTCTCGAAAGATCGCGACTTCCAAGACTTCCTGAAGACGCCGCAAGCCAAGCAGGCTTCGTCCACGCTTCGCGTCCGTCGAGCGCCAGCTACCGATGCAGCGGAGCCGCCCGTAAAGAAGCCGGTATCCGCAGCATCATCGCCAGCACAACCAGCAGCATTTGTGGCGGGATCGAAGGCATGATCCCGCTTCTAAAGCAGTGGCAGAGCCACTACGGTGCTGCGCACCGGAAGAATGTTGACACTCCATCCCTCGGAGGGTGTCGTTTTCGCCGGAAGTGGATTCCTATAGGAATCCGCCCTTGATTCAAGCACTTACCAGATGTTGGATTCCTATAGGAATCCAACATCTTCGAGGTATTTATGAGCCTCACAGCGTCTCCCGTTGGCATTGACCTCAGCACTCGGCTTCGCCGCTCACGCGGGCGCAGCGGCAGGGTGTTCTCCGTCAACTCCAAACTGACTGAACCGGAACTGAGGTTGCTTGAAACCGCCGCCGCCCACAACGGCAAAGCGGTGAGCGAATGGGCACGCGAGATTCTGATCGAAGCCGCCCGGCGCAATGGTCCTGACGTAATTCTGGTAGAACTCGTCGCCACGCGCATGTTGCTGGTCAACATGCTGAAGATGATCGGTCAGACTCGCGCTCTACCCGAGGCTGAGTACACAAAGATCCACGCCGAAGTGCAAAAAGTGAAGCGCCGCATCGCCCGGGAGCTGGCAGAACAGACACAGCGGTTGAACACCGCAAAGGAGAGCTAAGCCATGGCATCGAGCTGGGGAAGAAAAGAGACCCTCATTACACCGCCGACTGTGCCGGTGTACACCTTCACAGCATTTGGAGTTGCACTCCTGTGCCTCTGCTTCTTCGCATGGCAGCGGGTCGCGTTTTCCATGCCCATCATGCAGCGGAGCTACTTCACAGACTACGTCCGCGCGGCCGTGGGCTCGGCCTTCCATCAGGACGGCGAGTACCGGCTGTTTTATCTCTACGGAGTAACTAGGAAGCAGCCGCGTCTTGCCCTGCCAGTCGATTTCGAGGACGGCCAAACGACACTCCCGAACGGAAAGACCGTCCCTGTCCAACTCACCGCTTTACCGAAGGCGCAGGGCTATCGGTGGTTCGGGCGCAGTTTGTCGCAGAGGTTCCAGGATGCCTCGCTGTATCGTTGGCTTCGCTTTACGTTCTTCAATGGCCAGAGTATTCCGCGCCTCTTCCTTTTGAGTTACATCGAGGCCGGGGTGCCATTCGCCATCATGCTCTGGTTCTCTGTCCCCGCCGATATCAAGCGGCTCAAAGTTCTAAAGTATGGCCGCGTGCTCCGTGGCCCCGAGATGATGACACCTCGTGAGTTCCACCGCGCCGTCATGCGCGAGTTCTGGCGTCATCCTCTGGGCGAATTTCTTGCATGGAGAGCCAGTAAGAAGGGCGGCAACCATGCCCATCTGGGACTCGGTTTCAAGACGACGGAGATGACCGGGCTCATGCGGATTCCGCCCGGCAAAGAGTCCCAGCACTTCCAGATGATGGGCGACACCGGTGCAGGCAAGACCACCCTCATCATGCAGCTCCTTCGGCAGATTCGGGACCGTGGCGATGTGGCCATCGTGTATGACCCGGCCTCAGAGTTCGTGCAGCGATTCTTCGACGAAAAACGCGGCGACATCATCCTCAATCCGCTTGACGCGCGGTGCCCGTTCTGGTCGCCCGCCATGGAGATCGAGAGCAACCAGGAGGCCACGACGATCTCAGAGTCCCTGTATCAGCCGTCAGGCGGCAGCTCCAACAGTTCCAACAAGGAGTTCTTCTACCGGACGCCTGCTCAAATCTTCGCCCACCTGCTCCGCGAAGGTCCGACGCCGCACACGTTGGCGGAGTGGATGGCTGATGAAAGTTTCCTGCAAAAGAAGGTCAAAGGGACGGAGATGGCGTTCTACATCGACCGCAAGGCCGGGCCACAGGCGGCAGGCGTTCTGGCCAGTCTGGGCCTGGTCGCGCAGAGCCTCCGTCTGCTCCCAAGGAATGAGGAAACCACGTCCATTTGGAATGCCACGGACTGGGCTAAAAAGCGCGAGGGTTGGATCTTTATTACTTCCAAGAAGTCCCAGCGCGAGGTACTGCGTCCACTCATCTCGCTCTGGATCGACATTTTGGTGATGCGCTTGATGGAGATTCCCAAGCCGGGGCAAAAGCAGGTTTGGTTTGTGATCGACGAGTTGGCCAGCCTGCAGAAACTACCCCAGCTTCATAGCGCCATGACCGAGAGCCGGAAATCGAAAAATCCGCTCGTGGTCGGCTTCCAAGGTCGTGCCCAACTGGAGGACATCTATGGCAAGATCGCCGAGGTCATGTTGAGCCAGCCCGCCACCAAAATCTTCATGAAGACCACGGAGGGTAAAGCCGCCGAGTGGATCTCCGAAACGCTCGGTAAGGTCGAGATCGAGCGCCTCAAGGAGACGCACTTCGACGGCTCCCGCACAGGCAAGAACTACACCATCGATAGGCAGATTGAGCCTCTGGTGATGGCGTCTGAAATCTCTGGTCTGGACGACCGCCGCGCATATCTCAAACTTGGCAACCGGATCGCCCGCTTCGACTTCGACTACCACGGCCTGCCGACCGTGACGGATGCGTTTATTCCTCGCGAAAACGCCGACGACAAGCTCAAGTTTGATCGCCGCACCCTGGAGCCGCTAACACCTGCGCCATCCCCGGCTTTGGTGGAACCTCCAACGCAGCTAGAGACGCCAACGGAGCCCAAATCGGACGCCAAAGCCCCGCAGGAGCCGAAGCAGAAAGGAGGGGCACAGTACCGGCGCGCCCTCACGCTGGACTGGGATCGAGCCGAGGAGAAAGCCAAGGCGCACGCTATAGAGCCGTCGGCAGACCAGCTCACCGGCATCGCCGCCGTTGCTGCTGAGTTTCTTCTGGAGTTGCAACAGTTCCGGGAGTCGCTGGAGGAGCAGGGCCGCGACTTCTCTGAAGACGAGTTGAAGGCGATCAAACAAGGGTGGGCCGATATCGTCAAGCGGACTGAAGGGCAGCCGGAGCTGACCTCTTCCGCCCCGATCATGCTCACGGATTTAGACCCGTATCTGGTCCCGCTGCACCGGCATCGTTCCAGTCACATCTTGCCGCCTTCCGACGATGCGCAGTTCAGCCTATCTCTGGAGTAGCCGCCGATGCTCACCATTTCGAAGGCCCTCAATGCTTCGCAAGCGGGCACTTATCACACCAAGGATTTCGTGTCCGAGACACAGAGCTACTACGCGAAAGACGACGCCCTACTGGGTGAGTGGCAGGGAGGGTTGGCCGACAGGCTCGGTCTTTCGGGAGCCGTCAGTAAAGCCGACTTCATGGCTCTCGCCAATGGCCAGCATCCGCAGACCGGCAAGCAGATGGTGAGGCATCGCATCGCCAGCGAACAGACCAACCCGGATGGTTCCATTACCAAGACGGTGGAGCATCGCGCGGGTTGGGATGCTACGTTTTCCGCGCCAAAGTCCGTATCTCTGACCGCCTTGGTGGGCGGAGATGAGCGTGTGCGCGTCGCTCACCGTGAAGCGGTGACCGCCGCGCTCTCCGAGTTGGAGCGCTACACGCAAGCGCGGATCGGCGGCAACAACCCCTCCGAGCATACTGGACGGTTTGTTGCAGCCAAGTTTGAGCACGACACTGCCCGCCCGGTCGATGGATACGCCGCTCCCCAACTCCACACCCATGCCGTTATCTTCAACGTGACTGCACGGGAGGACGGCTCTACCCGTGCCCTCCAAGAGCGGGCGTTCTTTGAGAGCCAGAGCTACGCGACGGCGGTGTACCAGTCGCACCTGATGTACAAGCTCCGCGAGCTGGGCTATGAGCTGGAGCGTGGGCGTTCTGGCGCTCCCGAAGTCAAAGGCTACTCACAGGAGTACCTTGATGCGTCCAGCCCACGTTCCGAGAAGATCAGGGAATATCTGGAGCGGAATGCGTATAAGGGGCCAGAAGCCGCAGAGATCGCCGCGCACGCTACCCGCGAAAAGAAACAAGACATTACCAAGGAGCAGGTGTTGCAGGCGCACCGTGAGGTAGCCGCCAAGTTCGGCAACGAGGCGAGCCGTGTCGTTGCAGAGGCCCGGCAGCGATCCATCGAGCAAGGTAAACGGCAACCTTCGCCCGTCCGCGCACAGGAGGCGATGACCTTCGCCCGCGATCATTTGTTCGAGCGCGAAGCCGTTGCCGACGAGCGGGCGATCATGACCGCCGCGCTTCGGCGCGGCATGGGCGAAGCGACCTTTTCCGAGGTACGCGCTGAGTTTTCGGCACGCCGTGAGCAGGGCCAGTTTCAAACTGTCGGCCAGCGAACCTATGACTCCGCGCAGCGGTTTACGACGCCTGAAACCTTGGCCGCCGAGCGTGCCAATATCCAGCAGGTTCGGGACGGCAGACACGCTCTTGCGCCCATGATGATGGAACGCGAAGCCTTCGCACAGGCCGATGCGAGGAGCTTTCTAAATGACGCCCAGCGCCGTGTTGTTCATGAGGTACTGACCTCGACGGACCGCGTTCATGGGCTTCAGGGTTTGGCCGGGACCGGCAAGACCCTGACCCTTGAAACCATCCGCAAAGGCGCTGAGGCGAAGGGGTACAAGGTGGAGGGTTTTGCGCCCACATCCCGCGCAGCTGGCCAGCTCCGCGAGGCCGGAATTGAGGCGAGCACCCTACAGAGCTTCCTCGCCCGCAAAGCGGAGGACACGCCGGGTCAGCGCCACCTTTATATGCTCGATGAATCCTCGCTCGCTTCTTCGAAGCAAATGCGTGATTTTCTTCAGAGGGTCTCGTCTGACGATCGCGTTCTGGTCATCGGTGACGTCCGCCAGCATCAGGGTGTAGAGGCCGGCAAGCCCTTCGAGCAAATGCAGCGGGCCGGGATGCAAACCTCGCAACTCGACCAGATCATGCGCCAAAAGGATGCGAAGCTGCTGAAAGCGGTCCAGCACCTTGCCACCGGAGAGACAGAGAAGGGCGTCGAGTTGTTGGCCCAGCAGGGCCGCGTGACCGAGGTAAAGAACGGCGTGGATCGTATCGCGGCCATCGCAAAGGACTATGCCGCCCAACCGGAGAATACACTCGTCGTCTCCCCGGACAACCGGAGCCGTCAGCAGATCAACGAGGCCATCCGCGCCGAGCTGCAAAGCACCGGCCAACTCTCACCGGACAGCCGCGTGCTCCAGACACTCGCGCATCGATCCGACCTCACCGGTGCAGGCCGTACTTGGGCGGCGCTCTACAATCCCGGCGATGTAATCCGCTACGAATCCGGCAGCAAGGCTCTCGGATTCGAGCGGGATTCCGAGGCCCGCGTGATCGGCGTGGACGCCCGGACCAACATCCTCACCGTCCAGAAGCAGAACGGCGAACAGGTCTCCTACGATCCGAAGCGGCTATACGGGGTCAATGTCTTTGAAGAGCGCAGCCGGGATTTCAGTTTGGGTGAGCGAATCCAGTTCACCTCCGGTAACCGCGATCTCGGCATTGCCAATCGCGACCTCGGCACCATCACGGCCTTGGAGGAGCGCTCCATCACCGTACGCATTGACGGCAAAGCCGGGCGCGAGGTGACCTTCGACCCCACCGAGTTCCGACAACTCGACCACGGCTACGCGGTCACGTCCCACAGCTCGCAGGGGCTCACTGCTGACCGCGTGATCGCCAATATCGATACCGATTCCAGCCGTTCGCTCATCAATGATCGTCTGGCCTACGTCGCCATCTCCCGCGCCGCCTACGATGCCCGCATCTACACCAACGACACCGGAACCTTGGGCGAGCGGCTGGCCACCGATGTTTCCAAGAGCGCAGCCCTCGACCTCAACGATGTGCGGCAAGCGCTGGACAGCTTCCGGCGCGACGACCCACATTCCGCAACCATGCTCCTGCGCGACACGAATCGTATCCACGTCTACAGCGACCCGGAACACCGCGTGGCTGCCGTGGCCCAGGACTACGTTTCCAAAGAAGACCGCGCCGTCATCTTCGCTCCCGACAAGACGGAGCGCGAGCAGCTTACGCGGCTCATACGTGCGGATCTTCACGAGCAGGGGCGTCTGGGCGAAACCTTCAGCGCCAACGTCCTCACGGACAAACTCCTGACAGACAAAGATGCCAAGATCGCCGCGAACTATGCAGTCGGAGACGTGATCCGCTACGGCAGCAAGGGCAGCGATGAGCTGGGAATCGCCCCGAACACCTATGTAACAGTGACCGGCGTAGACGCCGAAAAAAACCTCATTACCGTCACCGGAGCGGATGATAGCCCCCGAGTCTACAATCCTACAAAGGAGTGGCAAATGCGCCTTAAGGCGATCGTTTACAGCTCCGAGGACCGCGAGTTCGCCAAGGGTGAGCGCATTCAGTTCACTCGCTCCGAGTGGAAGCAAGGTATCCGCGTCGGTACTCTCGCCACCATCGAGCACATTCACGATGATGGCAGCCTCTCTGTCCAAGTCGATTCGGGAGCGAGGCTGCAACTCACCCCCGAACAGGCGCAACATGTGGAGTACGGCTATGCCGTCGAATCGACCAGACGCCTAGCTGTCGATCGCGTCATCCTGAGTGGCGAGGCCGAACAGATCATGGCACAGCGCGAAGCCCTCCCCCAGCTTCCGACCAGACTCCACGAACTGACCATGTACACGTCGGACGGCTACCAAGCCGCCGCGCCTGAGCTTGCCATGCACAAACAATTTGCTGTTCCATCTGTAGCGGAAATCCCGATGCCGGAGATCGACACTCCTTCCGTCGAGTTCGAGGGATACGCCATCGAACTTTAGCCGATCCGGTCAGCAGATCGTCCTTTGATCTTGAGAGCCTTCTGCAGTTCAGGCCCGGAATCGAGATCTAAATACAAATTCAACTGATAGTGGCCAGCAGATTCTTCCTGTACCGGCTTTACGCGCTTGCTGCCCCAAGCTCGTAGACCGACGCTGCGCGAATGAGTGAATAACGTCGGTACGACCGGCATCTTCCACAACGTGCTGAGTCCGTTCTTGGAGCGAACATTACCTCCAGAAATCCTATATATCTGTACTAATTCGGCGTCGGTGCGCGCGTCGGCGATAGCCTATAGGTTCGTCCGCGTAAGTGTCCTGGCTAGCCAGAAGCGAAGCGATTTCCCTGTGAGGGAAACTCGCCCGTCTACACCTTCATGAAAAAGGCGGTAAGCAAAACTCGTCTGACTGCATCGCGAGCCAGAACACTTTCCCGATGTGTTTCTCGCTACAGCACCCGCGACACTTAGTGAGATCCACCGACGAATTGCTTTCTGACTCCTCGGGGGCTCAACTAAAAGGGGCGGCGTTACGTTTCACGTTGGCAGCGTGAAGCTTTGTAATCTTTTCGAAAAGGCGCTCGAAACGCTCGGTCGTACTAGCGGGAATCATGCTGTCCGCATCAGTCGCCATTTTGTTTAGTAGCAGCCGTGCTGGGCGTGTTTTATGGAACTCCATTCCCAGGTCTTGGAAAGCTTTCTCGTAACGCTTTACTATACGAGGGATTTGCACATTCAGTTCGAGCTTCTTTCCCTTCAATTCTCTTTTATAGCTCTCCGCGACTAGCGCATCGTAAACGGCTGGCTCGAAGATATCTTCAAGGTCTGCTTCAACAGGCTTAGCCCCAGGATCGAAGCCGTCACTGACAAATACGATATTGTCGTCTCTGATGAGCTTCGCCTTAACCAGCTCGTCACGAGTCACTCGCGACTGCTTTTCTTCATCGAAAAGTACCAACACCTGTAGTCGCTCAGAGGTGAGTAGAGAGACCATGTATGGAATTTTTTGTGCTCCACCGGCGGGCGTTAAGGTCATTTCCTTAGGCAGGCCACCCTTGCCAAAGCTTTCCAAGTAGCTCGAGGCCGAAGATAGTATCCAGAAGTCGGTCACGCCTTCGATGATCAGGTTGTTGGCTCCAAGGAAGAGGCTTTGTGACATCGAGTAGCCAAGGGCCGCCTGGATCGGAAAGAGAGTTCTGGAGTCGCCTGTGGGGTCATTCGATACCGTTGTGCCCGAGTCCTGTTCGATGCTGACGGTACGAATCCCATCAAGATTGTCAGTAGGCACCATGAAAGGAGAGTGAGTGGTGTAGACGATCTGATTTTTGAAATCGACTGTGAAATGGCGCAGAAGGTCGGCCTGAGACAAAGCGTGCAAGTACAGACCAGGCTCGTCCAGCAGGAGTATCGCATTCTCTGAAATTCCGCCCTTGGTATCGGCAGAAAACGAGATGTAGAACGAGAAGAACCACTTGAGACCACGGCTACGCTCATTGAGATTTACCTCTACGTCATAGACAGAGTTGGGGTCAGAAATAAACGTGTCGAGATGATTGGCATCTGGACTAAAGCGCACCTTCAACTGGCGGTCTTTCCAAAGCCTTCGCAATTCACCCGTGACAATCGCGCTCGACCTGTTGGCAAGCTGATTACGTGTCTCGTGACCGTTCGTGCCGTGCAGTTGATTTAACAGTGTTGGATCGAGGTCAGCGACCTTGCACATCTTCTCAAAATTTAGATCAGCTTCGGTCAACTGAGAAGGGTTTGCCTTGCGGGTGAGGTATTCGGCAATATTCTGGTGCCCTGTCAATTCTGGGTATTCGTCAACGTAGACGAAGGTGGGCAACAACGTGACGACCCACTTGCGGGCGGCTACATATGCTGGATCATCTTTGTTAATTTGGTCCGCAATTTCTTCCAGTTCTGCAAGCAAACCGTCTTCCCTGTCGGGAAGCGCAATCGCGAAGACTGCCATTGCCTTGCGAAATACTGCCAGTGCGGGACCGGCGACTGCTGCCCATGCTGTTGCGCCGCCTGCGGTTGACAGAGCAAGGGCGAGCGTCTTGAGCGACTCTTTCGGTGCAGCCTGAGCTGCGGGATCAAGTTTCTCGATTTCGACTTCTGCAACCGGCGTGATCTTGCGTAGACGAGTTGCCACTTCGCTTGCAGAAAAAGCGACCGGCTTGAGGCCCTGAAATCCGACTGTCTTCGTTGCAGCTTTATAACGTCTCCCGATATCGACGTGTGTGACGCCCGCAGCGCGAGGGAACATCGCAGCTAATGCGGCCTGTTCCTGGGCAGTAAACTCCCACACTGTAGAAACCACTGGAGTATCGTCATTGCATTCTGAAAGACGGCGCTGCCGGGGGAAATTCTTTATCGGCGACAGGTCAGTGGGGCCGCCGTGCGGGTTCATGCTGTGGAGAGCAAGGAGCAGATTGCTCTTACCCGCCTCATTTCGCCCGACAAGGCTCGTGAGTTTTGCGACAGTTATATTGCCGCTATCTGTGACGGAGCGAAAATTCTGGACCCTGAATGAAACAAGTTTCACAAGCTCTCCCTAGAAATGTGCGATGCGCCATGGATTACCACGGTGCATCGCACTTATAAAGTCCTACGCCATAACCAATGTGAGCTGCTGTCCTTTACGTATGGTTGATTCTAGGCCGTCGAGCAGAAAACCTGCCGGTATCTTTGCAAGTTCCTTCGGCTCAACCTTATGTAGCCCCCCACCATATACTCGTCCCTCGGAGATGAATAGGTCCTGGCTGATGTTCTGAAGCTTTTCGAATATCTCTGCTTCAAGCTCAGGGCGCTCCTTGAGCGCATCACGCAATGGACCCTTGGGATAGAGCATCAGGTATACGTTGTGCGCTGTCGCCTGTGAACGGTTCCATATGAAGCGGAAGGGATGCTTACCGTTCCGGGACCGTCCCATATAGGTGCAGAGAAACGGCGCCGGGGGGCGGTTCTCCTGGGAGTACCAAGGGACGCGGCGGCTGGCGAGATATGCGGAGTGAATCTCCTGCTTCTTACCCTGCTGGAGATATTCAAAAAAACTAGGCCATTTCTGTTCGATTTCTGCTTCGGAGTGATTGCAATCGAGTAGAAAGAGTGGCGTCGCAACAAGAGGCAGACCATTTGCAGACGCTTCGATAGTGTCGCTTTGCAGATTGCGGGGACCGGGAAGAATCGGTTTCAGAAATTGGTTGGGTATCTGCCACTTTAGCGCATCCTCTTTGCGGAGGATAAAAAAACCGTTGGAGCCTGTCGCCAGGCCCCTCTTGATTGAAAACACGTCCCCGAGTTTGAGGTCGTCGGTCTTCACGACATGGGGATTGGCCGGGAACTGCGTCCACTTATGGGATTGGCGCAACGTGTCGAGCGGTACTAGAGCTTCCGTATCCGGGCTTTCGATGAGACCACCAAAAGAAAAGCGCGCACTATGGCCGCTTGGCGGCGGGGGCGCTTTGCGAAACGCGACCACGACGGAGGAAACGAGCGCGTCGGCAAATTGTGAGTCAGTCGGGCAAAAGCGATGCAGGTGTAGGAGCGTGACATGCTCGGTCAAATATCTCCGCACCGTGGAGCCGTAGTTCACGTCCATGAACTCGGATGGAATCAGCCAAATCGCAAGTGCGTGCTTTTCCATCCAGTCATGGCACAGCAGCATGAAGTAGCAATACAGACCCGCAAGTCCGCTTATGTCCAAGCGCAGAGACTGCATCAGTTTTGCTTTCAGACGCTCTTTATCGTCGCCGGAAAGATGGTGGTGTCGAACATAGGGCGGATTTGCTATGACGAGGTTGAACCGGACATCCGGTGCTGGCTGCTGGGTAGTAAAGTCCCCTTGATCTACATGCAGCCCCTGCCCGGCCCATAGATCCATCGCAGCGCGCGCGAACAGAGGGTCAAGCTCGACGCCCCGAGCTGCTTCGAGCCTGTCCTCGGCAAATGTCTCCAGCAGCGCGGAAAAAAAAGAGCCTGTTCCTATGGAAGGATCGAGGAATCGGACCGGATGTTCGCCCATGAGAGTGTGAGCGTAGGCGGCAAGGCTGAGGGCAAGAGGTGTCGGCGTTGCGAACTGCCCCCATTTGTTCCTCTCCGCAGCAGTCTTGAGGGCGTCAAGACGGGTCTGCTCGACCTGACGTGACTCCTCGATGCTGTGCGCTATGGCGGTGCCCATTTTCCCCTCAGATTCCTAGCTGGTCGATTTCCTCGATACGATGTTCCCATATCCAGTCTATGCCCTCGGCCGCCTCGTATCCGAGGTAGGCAGCATCGAAGTATCCGCAAAGCAGGAGCACGAAAGCGACCCGTTCGCCGAAGGTGGCTTTGAGCTGATTCATCTTTGTCGCCTCCTCCTTTCGGCGCTTGTTCACGTTGGTAAAGTCGCCTGCGGATTTGGCCTCAATCAGCACTGGCAGGTGCGGAAGCCTCGCATCAAGCGGCTGGATGACCGCGTCAACGGGAATTCTGACTGCCCTTGCGTTGGCATTCGAGGATTTGACGAACACGTTCATCCGGAACGAGAACGTCCCGGGTTCCATTTCATTGAGGGGGGCTGCGGGTGGATGGGCCTTCAGCTTATAGCCTTTTTTGACCAGCCGTTCCTCCAGCAAGGCAAGCTGACGCTTTTCCTGAGCGTTCCGCACGATGGGGTCTGCCACGGCCCCGCACAGCCGATCCGCCACAATGGTTGACGAGCGGTAGCGCTCTTCATCCGTCGGGCGGCGCTTTTCGCCTAACCACGGAAAAATATCAACATCCAGCATCTGGGAGATGATCCTGGAGATTTTGCCCAGGTGATCTTCCAGCAAAGCCGGTGATATCCGTGCTGGCAACTTGCCGAGTTCCAGGTTCCCCACGAAATTCTTGCTGGAATCAGCAAGTCCGATGAGCCGATCCCGTGCCAGTGGCGGGCAGGTCGCCATGCGCAGCATCGGCAAGATCCCAGGGTGTGCCTTGATTGTGGCGGCATCGATCTTTGTGAGGTCGCTCGTGAGCGTGAGGCCCTCCTCTACGTTCTCGATGGTCGTCTTGCGGGTATCCCGGTAGGCTTTCGGGGCAAAGAGCATGAACCACTGGTTGAATTGGTCAACCGATGCTCTGGTATCCGCCTTCCACAGGTGAGGCTTATCCGCGTTTATGGGCATAGGCTAAAGTAGCAATCGCCGCGACGAATGCAACACTCCATCTCCTCTTTCAAATCAATTACTTGGATTGTAAATGCCCGGCAGGCTAACTCGTGGTCGAGTGGTCCCTTTGCCGCTCTGCAGCACATTGCTCACAACGGGCATGGATAACAAGCAAGCCGTTGTCACCGCTGAGGGCGTTGGCTTTGAGCTTTCTAGGAACTTGTTGAACAACGATAAAATCCCTTCGAAAGGGTAGATCGATTCCGATGTGCATCGTTCAGAAACGGCCTACAACGAGCCGATCTGTCATCTGAATACATTTCAAGTCACTCATTTCGCTCTGGAGTAAGTGGCCACAAAAGTTTTTCAACAAGTTCCTAGGCCTGCTTGAAGGTCTTCCGGATGGGAACCGTCCAACCTATGTCTATCGCCTATACTCAGAGCATCAACGTCTTGGTCCTTCCTGAATAGGCAACACCGTTGTGCCGCAATGGCCGAGTGATCCGCTGCGCTGTTTGCCCGCATTCCATGAGTTCGTCCAAGTGAGGACTCATTGCTCCAGACTCGCGATGATTTTGGTCGTGGTGCGTGTATGCTTTCGTTCTCGGCGACCTTATAGATCGCTTTATTTCATTCGTTACACTGACCGTTCAGTCCATCGTCCTTTGGCCTTTCGGCGCACGCTTCGATTGCTTCCAGCGCCTCATACATCACAACCCACGAATCCTCTTCGTGTCGGACAAAGACCAGCCCACACTGGTTCATCATGTTGCAGATGAGATCGTAGATCGGCGCGAACACTTCGATGGACGCCCAAACAAATTCCTGCAACCACATTTCATGCAAAGTGCGCTCCAACTGGGTCATCAGGACTTCTGCGGAAGGATTCTTCTCAAAGACTTCGTCCAAACGCGGAGTGTCATGTTTCTTGAGGTTGAGTTCCAGGCCGTTAACATGGCCCAGCAGGTAACCGGCACAGATGAAAATGTCTCCGAAGATCTGCTGAATCTCCCGGGAGACCTCCACTGCGCTGCGTCCTTCGCGGTGCGCTTTGATCTGCTCCATCGCCGCCGCGAAGCTGTCTTCGATGGCGCGGCACAGAATGCCTTCGAAATCCTCGACCGCCTCCGGGCGAAACGTCGCCGAAGACCGGCACGCGGCATATTCGCTCCAAACATCCATCGCCTTCACAAACGTCTGTGGCGACCGGTTTCCGCACTCCAACGGCTTTCCATAACTGTCGGGAAACATCCGGTAGAGATGGCTTTCGTGTTCCACATGCGCTGCTTCGTGGGCGATGCACGCCAGCGCTGTCCGGCGCATCACTGCGTCCGGGGAGAACGACATCAGGGCGAGTTCCGTACGCAACACAATATGGAAGCGCAGGTCTTGCCCTCGGCGAATGGCAGCAGTTCGTGCCATCTCCATGGCTTCCGGCTGGGGATTCATCTCCAGCGGAACCTGGCCTGCTGGCAGGTTCTGCAAAGCGCAGGCTGCAGCCCGGCAGTCCGGCGCTACCGTCACGCCGTCGAGTGCATGCAGCTCGATTCCTGCCAAGGCGACCACATAGAGCATGTCTTCGATGGCGATTGCCACTGCCTCCTGTACCTCGGGCTCCTCAAAGCAGAAGACATCGAGGGTGCATCGATCAGGCAACGGCAAGCAACCGACTCCGTTGCGCTGGAATTCGACCACACGCACGGCACTCATCGTACCCGGCCCTTTGCTGCTCGATGAACGTTCCACAGATCCAGGCCTCCGTTCACCTCAGAGGACAAGGCGGACTCGCGCTGTAGCGAGATCGGCAACCACCATCTACAGGACAGAGTAAGAGGGATCAGCATATCTCCTCGTCCGGGAGGGCCGAAAAGGTCTGCGGTGCGCCCCCGCAAACAGCCCTAGTAACCCGTGATCGGGGAGTTCGAAAGCCGATAACACACGGCTCCATGGACCTTTAGCTTTAGGGGCCTGGACATACGTCCACAGCTCCCCGACCGCAAAAGTCGTAGGGAATCCTTCAGCACGCCAGCAGCGACATGCCTATGTGTTATGGGGTTTCGAAACCCCAGGACGGTGCGTGCCCGTCCCGTCTCTATCTTCACGCGAACGCAGGGACTTACGCAAATAGCGATTGCTTTTATTTGCAGGGAGGAGTTCCTCCTCGCCTGTCTCCAGCCGCTGGCGCGTCTTCCGCCACCCTCCACAGCGGCCCGTTCCTGCCGCAACGCGACCCTGAAAAGTCCTGTGCGCTGACGCGCACGCATACGGAAGCCAAACCTCGCTGAGGGCGCTGCCCTGGCGCGGCGACAAGGGCTTCCCCAATCTTCCGCGCTTCACCACCCCGATTTCGCTTGTGCAGACCTCCGCTGCGCTTCGCCCTTTCCGTTCCGCCTTCGGCTCCCTCTCCAAGGGTGGGGAGACCCCTCCCTTGCGCCTTGCCGCCCCGCCTTCGCCAGGAGGCGTTCGGCATGTAGGTACATGCCACGCATGGCATGAAAGACAACGGCAACCGCCAAAGGAGAAACACCATGAGCAGCAACGCCAACACCATCGCCACCATCGACAGCAGAAAGCCCAACACGAAACAGGAACTCATCGCCGCCAATATCAAGCTGCTGATTGAGCAGTTAGAGGCGGGACACTCCGACGCCCTTACTCACTACCTCACCGCCATGAGCCGCTTCCATTCGTATTCCTTCGGGAACGTCTTGGAGATTGCGCGGCAAATGCCAGCCGCCACGCGCGTAGCCGGGTTCTGGACATGGAAGAACCTCGGACGTTCTGTGAAGGCCGGGCAGAAAGGTATCCGCATCCTTGCCCCCATTGTTGGCGTTCGTCGCAAAAAGGATGCCGAAGCCCAGAAGGACATCACCAAACAGAATGAGCGCATCTTGCTTGGCTTCAGAAATGCCTACGTCTTCGATATTTCGCAGACCGACGGGGTAGACCTGCCGGAGATGCGCGAAGTCTCTGGCGACCCCGGCGAAAGCATCGACCGCCTCACCGACTTCCTCCACAGCAAGGGGATTCAGCTTGTCTACAGCGAGAAGATTGCCCCCGCGCTGGGTATGAGCTACGGCGGACGTATCGCGCTGTTGCCCGGACAGTCGAAGGCGGAAACCTTCGCCACCCTTGTCCATGAAACGGCGCACGAACTGTTGCATAAAAGTGACCGCCGCACCGCAACCACCAAGACCGTGCGCGAGACCGAGGCCGAGGCTGTCGCGTTTGTGGTCGGCAAGGCGGTTGGGCTGGTGACGGGTTCGGCGAGTGCCGACTATATCCAGCTCTACAAAGGCAACGCCTCGCTGTTGGCCGAATCGCTCGAAGTGATCCAGCAGACCGCCAGCCTCATCCTCGCCGCGCTGGAGCCGCCCGTTGCGGAAGAAGCCACCACCGACGCACTTGCGGAGGTGGCGGCATGAAGACGCTACTTGCCATCTTGCAGAAAGCGGGAGGCTGGCGTCCCAGCCTCTACGTCAAGATCGAAAACCCGCCCTATCTGCCGCTGGTCATCGAGGCAGTGGACGAGTCCGGCCCGTTGGGACTTCCCGCACTCTCTGTCTGTCACTACGGCGAACAGAACGGCGACCCCATGCGCGACCCGGAGATGTGCTTCGAGCTTGGCTTCGCCGGTGGCGCTCACCTGATTCCGTTCAGTTGGCAGAACGATTACATGGCCATCGAGCAAGTCTCACGAGCCATCGTCAACGGCCACTATGTCGCGCTGCCTCAGCTTCAGGAGCAGCATGAGAGGTTTGCTCAGACATGGGACAACACCCTGCGCTTGCAGCGCTTTCTCGAAGCCTTCACGGACAAGTGCATCCTCGGCTAGTCCGCTCCCTCGTGGAGCGGTGAACGCCCGCTTCCGCTCCGTGCCTCCAACCTCAACCGCTCGAAAGGAGCCTGTCATCATGGAAACCCAAATCGTCCATGCCACCGAATACCGCAACGTCCCTCTGTCAGTACTGAACGAATCGAAGACCAACCCGCGCCGCACCTTCGAGCCCGTCGCGTTGCAGGAGCTGGCCGCGTCCATCCGCACCCAGGGCGTCTTGTCGCCTCTACTGGTGCGGCCTCTCACCGAGAACGGCTTCGAGATCATCGCGGGAGCACGGCGTTACCGCGCCGCGCAAATGGCGGAACAGAGCACCGTTCCCGTTCGCATCGTTAACCTCTCGGATGCAGCCGCGTTAGAAGCGCAATTGGTCGAGAACCTTGTCAGGTCTGAAATCCACCCGATGGAAGAGGCGCAAGGATTCCGCGCTTTGCTGGCCTTGGACGAACCCAAGTACAGCATCGAGCAGATCGCCGCAAAAGTGGGGAAATCGCCCGCCTTCGTGGCGTCGAGGCTGAAATTAGCTGACCTCGTACCCGCTGCCGTCGAGGCCTTCTATGCCGACGAAATCGGAGTAGGCCACGCGCTCTTGCTGGCGAAGCTGCCAGCCGAGCAACAGGCACAGGCACTCTCCGCTTGCTTCAAAGAGGGGTACAACAATGGAGCCAAGCCAGCGCGCATTCTGCTTCCAGTCCGCAATCTGCAATTCTGGATTGATTCGAACATTCTGTTAGTCCTCAAAGATGCGCCCTTCAATAAGCGGGATGCGCAGCTTGTTCCCGCCGCTGGCAGTTGCGCCGACTGCCCAAAACGGACAGGTCACAACAAACTGCTGTTCGGGGATGACCTCGGCAGGCAAGGCGACCGATGCACCGATCCCAATTGCTACGCTGCCAAAGTCTCAGCGCACGTCGCGCAGACCGTCGCCGCGAAGCCGGAGCTGGTGCAGATCAGTACCGCCTACGGTGGGCAGAAGGAAGGCAGTCCGGTACTCCCACGCAATCGGTACACCGCCATTCAGGATGAAAAGCCGAAGGACAAGCAGCAAGCCAAAAGGCCGGAGTATAAGTCGTGCAAGTTCACCACCGAGGCCATCATCACTGAGGGCAACGACGTTGGCACCATCCACAAGGTGTGCGCCAATCCCACTTGCCCCATCCATCATCCCAAGCAGCCAACCAGCCGCAACGATGAGAAGTGGAAGGCCGAGCAGGACAAGCAACGCAAGGAGCAGGCCATCGCCAATACGACCGGCCTCCGTGTCCTTGCCGCTGTGAGCGCTGCCGTTCCGGTTCGGTTGCTCAAGCGTGACCTGCTTTTCGTCATGGAGAAGCTGATTAGTGTCATGGACGAGAACCGCGTCGAGATGCTGGCACGGCAGCATGGCATCCGGCAGAAGCGGGACGATGGAGGTATCAGCAAAACGCTGACTGCCTTTGTTCGTCGTGCGGATGAAGGCACGCTCTCCCGCCTGATGGTCGAGGCGAGCATCCTTCTGGCGTCCTCGCGGGGCAATCCGGCGACCGTTCTCAAAGAAGCTGCCACCGTATATAAGGTGGACACCGACGCCATCGCCGCCAAGGTGCGGCAGGAGTTCACTGCGAAGGAGAAAGCAAGGAAGACGCCCCAGGCCGCTGCCAAGCAGACCAAGAAAGCTGCATAAACCACCAACACGACTCACCTTTGAGGGGCGGCTTTGCCGTCCCTCTCTTTGTTGCCCAAAACGGCAGGGGAACACGTGCCGTTTCCCCCTGCACCCTCTTCGCTCTACTCCGGCCTTCACTCGCCGGCTGCGTGCCGGAGTCAAGTTCCTCCTCCGGGCCTTCCCCTATCTGCTTTTTCCAGACCTGAGTGCAACTAAGAGTCCAGCAGATACGAAACGTCTTTATATGATGTGCGGCTTTTCACTTGTAGATAGGATCGCTTGACTCAACGCATACATTCGACCCCACTGTGCAAGATGATCGAGAAGTGAGCAAACCTCTTCCCTCGCTTCGCTGGTGAAATCGTATTCAACATGGAGAACGATATCGCTCATGTCACGCCTGAGAACGATCCCATCCGCTTCGAGTTGCCTCAGATGGTGAGCAAGCATCTTCTTTGAAGTTCCCGGGAGGAGTCGAGATAACTGCCCTACGCGGACCGGTCCAGCGCGCATAGCACAAAGGATCTCAAGTTTCCATTTCCCTTGAAAGAGCACAGATGCTGAGCGGCTGGCGTTGTGAATATAGCGTGTATCGACACTCCTGGCTCCAAGCATTCTGGCGTTGGTATTCCCCATATCGTAGTCCTTCACATTTAAGCCAAAGCTGCAAGTGGCTTGGACTCAGATGCCTTGCCTAATCAGAGATGGTTGACGTGAACTCCCCGGAACCAGTCTCTGAGCTTCCGACAAACGCAATTCAAATGAGCCGATACACGCGAAAGAGAAGGAGAGCCGAGTTGGTCGCCGCGGTCTCGTACCGCACGCAATGTCGCTCGAAAGTCGTCGATCAGGCGAGGCGTCTCCGCCGCGGCCACGTCTCACACTGCAAGAGCCAGTACTGCCGTTGATTGCTATGTCGAAAGGCCGCTCATTCGATCATCTCCACGTCCTTCGCAAAGTATGCGGACGGCAGGCCGACGAATAAAGCGTGACCTACAAGGCCGTTGACCATCGCCGCGATTGCAATCGGGCCGTGTGCGGTTGCAGTGAGCGGCAACAACAGCAAGTTCATGACCGCCCACACTCCAGCGCCGTACAGCAGACCCATGAGCACCCACTTCGTACGCAGCGCAGCCACGCGCCGACTTGCAAAAATATAGATCGCTGCAACCGCCAGCGAGACGGCGAAATGCACCGCGAGGCCAAGTCCCGCAGTTGCAAGGCCGCCCGAGAAGGATCGTGCACCCAGCAGACTGCTCGCGATGTACTGCAGCACCTGGATCGGGTTTTGACCCTGCAGGCCGAGGAAAACGACACCGTCGGTTGCATCAAGTGCTCCTACCACCAGCGTGGCGTAAAGGATGGCGCGAGAGATGTGCAAGGTCCGAGCTGCCAACTGCGGCTTATTTCCGTCGGGCGGGTTGATGGCGGAGAAAGTCATTTGACCACCTCCGCCTTATTTCCCTTTGCCAGAAATGCAATGATCTTTTCTGCGACAAACGCGCTGTGTTCTTCCAGGAGGAAGTGACCACCGTCGATGAGGTGCAGTTCCGCCTTCGGCAGGTCGCGCAAGAACGCCTGCGCTCCCGGAACGATGAAGAAGGGATCGTTCTGTCCCCATACGATCAACGTTCGGGGTTGGTGCCTGCGGAAATACTCGTGCCAGGTGTCGTAGAGCGCTACGTTCGAGGTGTAGTTGTGAAAGAGGTCGAGTTGAATCGCATCATTGCCAGGACGATCCAGCAGTGCCTGGTCGAAGGTGTAACCGTCCGGGCTCACCGCCGCCTTGTTTTTAGCACCATGCGTGTACTGGAAGATCGTCGTCTCTTTGATCAGGAGAGACCGCGGCCCCTTTTCCGTCTCTTCGTTACGGTTCGCCCAGAAAGGCCGGAGCGGGTCGAAGGCGGCGCTGATGCCTTCCATGTAGGCGTTGCCATTCTGTACGACGATCCCTTCAATCACCTCAGGATGGCGGGAGGCAATGCGAAAACCAACGGGTGCGCCGTAATCCTGGACGTAGATGCTGAACTTCTTCAGGCCCAGCGTCGTGAAAAGTAACTCTTCAATCTGTGCGGTTAGATTGTCGAAGGTGTATTGGAAGTCGGTCGCCGGTGGAGCATCGCTGTAGCCAAAGCCGAGGTAATCCGGCGCGACAACGTGGAAGTGGTCGGCGAGCAAGGGTATCAGCTCACGGAACATGTGTGATGATGACGGAAAGCCGTGAAGCAGGACAATCGTCGGGTTTGTGGCCGACCCGGCTTCGCGGCAGAAAATCTTACGGCCTTGAATGTGGGCGTGGTGGTATGTGGTCATGTGCTACTCCGTAGCGTTCTTTCAATTGATGGCACGCGAGATAACGTATCGCTTAGAGCAACGCGCTGGCTGCGTCCAGCAAGAACCCTACGACGAGGGCTGGTTCTGAAATTTGAGGGGCATGATCTACATTGTACGAACGGATCTGTGCGCTCATACGCTCGGCGACGAAACGTTGTGTCTTCGGGCTGAACATCCGGTCGTCTTCGGCCAGCAGATACCATGAAGGTTTCGACCTCCAGGCGGGAGTCTGTATTGTCTCGCCAAGACACTTCATCGCGATTGGGCGTTGCGCTGCTGTTGCGATTGCGTTTTGTTCCGCCGTGGCTCGGTGGGCGACCGCATTGTTCATCCCTTCCTCCGACATCCATAACAGACCATGTGCGTCGGCTTCCAGATGGGGGGCCTTCTCATGGGGAGCCTCGCGGAAGAAAAGGTCTCCAACCGTCTCGCCTTCTGCAGGCGGAATCGCGGCCACATACGCCAGACCTCGGACACGATCGTCACCATCGAGAGCGGTGATTACACCTCCCGAGTAGGAGTGCGAGACAAGGAGGATTGGCCCTGCGCCCGCTCTTTCGAGGGCCACTTTCAAGGCAGCAACATCATCGGACAGCGAAGTCATTGGAATCTGTGCCGCGATCACTTTGACGTTCGCCTTGAGGAGTGAACCGATTACAGCAGACCATGAGGATGCATCCGCCCATGCGGCATGCACCAAAACGATCGTTGCATTGGAAAGAATAGTTTTCATAAATAGCCTTTCGCCGAGCTGGCGCGCCTGTGCTGAGCCGATACTGGACTCCTCAAAGCAATCAGGACTCGTGAGCATCGCTGACCACAGACCGAGTCGCAGTCCGACCGCAACGTGCGCTACTATGGAGCATATGGATGAGAGAAGATCACTAAAAGCAAGAATTTCTTACACTATCGTTGAGAACGTCTAAACTATGCTTCTGAATAACCTCAGCCTCGACAGTCTTCGAACCTTGGTGGCCACCCAAGACCTGGGTGGCTTCGGGCGTGCTGCGGAACGGCTTTTACGAACTCCCTCCGCTATCAGCTTGCAGATGAAGCGACTGCAGGAGGAGATCGGCGTCCCGCTGTTTCGGAAGCAAGGTCGGAAGATGATTCTCACTGAGCAGGGAGAGATCGCTCTCCGATATGCCCGGAGGGTGCTAGAGCTCAATGATGAGATGGTGGATACTCTGCGTGGATCGTCTCTTGCAGGCGTCGTTCGAATTGGATTTGGTCAAGATTTCACGAGTAACGTATTACCTCTGGTCATTGCGCGGTTCAACGCGCTTTATCCACTTGTAAAACTTGAGGTGACGGTCGACCTCGGCCAAGTACTCTTGCAAGCGATCGACTCCGGCGAACTTGACCTTGTCTTGACGCTAGGTGGTGCACAAAAGAAGACGGCGCAACTGTTGACCGAGCTTCCGTTGCACTGGATCGCAAGCCCCAGCTTTAGGGATCGTCCAAGGCAGCCGTTACCGCTCGCTCTCTTCAACCCCCCATGCGGATGTCAGACACCCGGACTGGACGCATTGGAAAGTGTTGGACGCTCCTGGCGCGTGGCAATGACCAGCCCGAGTTTAACGGGGGTGTGGGCCGCCGTCAGTGCTGGTCTGGGATTGACCTCGCGCGCCGAGCTTGGCCTGCCGACGGACGTGCAAATTATCGAGCTGGGTCTCCCCCCACTAGGGAACATTCCCATCACACTGCATCGCAGGCGCGGCCTTCGGGCTCCGAACTCCATGCGGTTCGCCGAAATCACCGAGGAGTTGGTGGCCACTTACCTGCGTTCCCGTCCGAGACGAGAGCATATCTAGTGTCCTGTCTTAGGAACTTGGTTGCATAAGTTGGTCTGTCATCCTGAACGGAGTTTGGCGCGGCTTCTTGCGGCAAACGCAGTCGAAGAACCCCGAAGGGGCTCTTCGACTGCCGCAAGCTTCCAATCCTCTTGGCCATGTTTCTATTCAAGGAACGTCAGACTCAGGACAGCAGGAGTTTGTTGAACAAAACATTCGTCTGAGTGAGTCTGGTAGTTTGAGCTGTTCGTTTCAGTGCGCTTGCTTGATGTGGGGCTTGCGGCCGGGAGTGTACTCATATTTGGGAAGGCATTATGGAGCACTCAGCCTGACGCCGGACGAGGGGCCTTGCGCGTGGCGCGGCCATCGGGATTCTTGCGGTGTCCCTTGTCGCTCTTTTGCAATGAACGATGACATTCAGCTCGCGTAGGGTGCGGATGAACTTGTGTGCACTAAGGGCCTTATCTGCGACCACGAGGTCCTCTGTGAACTTCGGCTGCACCGTTGCTGAAGCTCTTCCTGTGGAACCGGACATTCCAATCGGAGTGGACCACTGCATGATACTAGAGCGCGCCTCTCCCTAATAACTTAGCACCGCCGTCCTCCTACGAGCTGTGCTTTCTGCAAAAGCTCTTTTGCTACGCTCCATGCCAGGATCAGAGCCTTCCACTGTGAAATCTATCGTCGCTCGTGAAGAACTGGGCCTGGCTGTTCGCTTCGGCGAAGAACCGCTACGCCTAACGCTTCCTCGTCGAGGCGTCTCATTTGCAGGCACATGGTGGACGGCCAGCGACCTGGGTGCTCCGATGCACGACCAAATCCGTCTATATCTTGGGGAATAGCCAGCGTACGAAGGCTGTCCAGACCAATATTGTCTCGGATCACAGTTGAGCCATGCTCACCATTTCAATCACAATTTCTCGTTTTTATTCATATTTCAGCGTCCGTATTCTGAATGTGCCTTAACTAGGCGAAAGGGACAGTGCCTATGAATCCATTTGGGGCTTACGGGTGCTTTACACAAACCTACTAGGCCAGGGCCGATTGATTCGACCGCGAGGCATGAGCCCTAGGAATGTGTTCCAGATGACGCTGAATGACAAGCCGAACAATGACTGGATCAAGCTGGGCTATGACTGGCTCAGAAGACCAAGACAATAGCCGTCAGATCGGAAGCTGTCTTTCGGCTCGTAGCACTCGCTTTTAGCTCCTAATCTTCGCAAACTTTCCATCTACAAGAGAAGTTTCTTATTGCTAACCTTTCTAACTCCGGACAGCAGATCCGGCCTTCTTGCACTCTACAGGAGATTCTCATGAGTTCAGTACATACTCCAGCTGTCACCGCCCGCACCGTCACTTTTGGTTCAATCGTCGTCGACGGTCTGAATATCGCTTATCGTGAAGCGGGCGATCCTTCCAGTCCAAAACTCGTTCTGTTGCACGGATGGCCGGCATCTTCGCACCAATTCCGTGAACTGATGCCGGCGCTTGCTTCCCGTTTTCACGTGATTGCCCCCGACTACCCCGGCTTCGGGAATAGTGATACTCCCGACCCCGCCACCTTTTCCTACACCTTCGACAAGTTGGCGGAAATCACTGAAGGGTTTCTGAAAGCAAAGGGGTTCAAGCGCTACGGTCTTTACATGCAGGACTATGGCGGTCCTGTGGGTTTTAGGATCATGACAAGGAATCCAGAGGCGTTGGAGTGGCTGATCCTTCAGAATACAAACGCTTATGAGGTTGGCTTCAGTGCCGCTTGGGGCAGCTTGCGCAATGCGCTGTGGCTCGACCGTAGCAAGGAAAACGAACAAGGAGCTGCGGGTCTGCTCGACTTGGGTACAGTCAAAGCTACCTACCTCAGCGGCTCAACCAATCCAGCTCTGATTAGCCCTGATACCTGGAATATGGACTATTTCCAAACTCTGCAGCGGCCTTATGGACGTCAGCTTCAACTCGATCTGTTCTACGACTATCGCAACAACGTCACCTTGTATCCCACGTGGCAGGACTTCCTCAAACGGCAGCAACCGAAGACGATCATCTTCTGGGGACAAGGAGACATCTTCTTCACACCCGAAGGCGGCGAAGCATACCTCAAAGATCTGCCAAAGGCAGAGATGCATCGGTTAGCAGCAGGACACTTTGCTACTGAGGACTGTCTAAACTATATAGTCGAGCACATCCACGCTTTCTACGAGAAAGTAGTTGCGTAATCCAAGCTGGTAGTGTCATGACCATGTTAGATACGTTTACGGAAACCTACAGACGGAATCGCGTGCCGTCCGTAGGTTTCCGGTTAGACGGACGTGTTGGATGGGGAAGAGCGTCGTGCAGTAATGACAAAGAAGCACTCCGGGCCGCGCCATTGATGGGCGAGCCTTACTCCTCATCAATAGTAAAAGTCGGGCTTCTGCCAAGGAACAACTTTCACCTTAATCCGAAAAAGTCGGCGGAGTTCAGTGAACGCAACTGTAAGGCCGCTCCTGGCCAGATGCTCCACCAATAAGGAGCTTTCCATAGTAGTCAGCGAAGAAACAATACCGAGCAAGTTGACCTGTTCATTTTCAGCTCTAGCGAAGGCTCCAGACTGGCGGCAGGGGACTTCACCCGGAACGGTCAGCGCGTGGCGGTGATAGAACGACGATATCTCGGCGGGGCGTACCTCAATATTGCCTGCTCACTCCACTATGGCCGGGGGCTTACCGATGCTGTTCGGCTATGACGTCTTCGAGTATCCAGCGCATTAGTGGGGCGATTAGAAGTACCCTGCCAAATAAGGAAATATTGAATGAATAAGACATCAGTATCGCAGAACACTATTAGTCCGATCGTACCTGTCGGTGTAACGACTCCTATAGGCGGCCTGCCATTGAGGTACGCTTCTTGGCTTCGGACTTACGATGTGCCTTTTCTGCTCTGCAGTGTCGGGATGATCGTAATGCTGCTCTGGGCAGGCTCCTACAAGATGACGGCTCAAGGTGCGGATGGCATTGTCCAGCTCGTGTCGAACAGCCCGCTTATCGCTTGGCAATTCAAGCTGTTCGGTACGTATCACGGGTCTGATCTCATCGGAGCTACAGAGTGGACCGCCGCTTTGCTCCTGTTAGCGGGCTATCGGTGGCCGAGGGCCGGTATTCTCGGTGGTGTGGTGGCGACGATGATGTTTCTAACCACCAGCAGCATGTTGCTGACAACCCCTGGCGCGATCACGATCGTGCATGGTAGACCGTACATGAGCTTTATGGGCTTGTTCCTCTACAAAGACTTGCTCTCACTAGGTGTGGCGTTGTATCTGTCCGTGCGCTTCGGCGACAAAGCCAGAATGCCCGATGGAAGAATCTAGTAGCATCGACGCCGTAGCCGAAGAAAACCTCCAATAAATCAGATTAGCGAGGCGCTTACATTAGATCAGTACCGTGCGGCCTGTCTGATCAACTCAGAAGCTCGCTGGACGCAATATAAGGAGGGATGGTCTCACTCACCACTCTCCCTGGCAAGCGCGGTGATAACGCTTGTTCTATTTATTGTATGTTAGCAGAATTCCACAAGGCCACTTGAGTAAAGGCTTCAGATGTACGAAGCCATAAAACTTCTTAGGGTATGAAACCACGCTTTAGGAAACATCTGATCAGTCAGGCTCTATTCATTGACGCGTGCCCATTGAGTGTACGCAGGCAGAGTCCTACTGAGGTACTCGTCGGCGCGAGATGTTCGTAACAAATCCTCATTGATGAATTGAATATTTGGAACTTTTCTTCGTGTTGGCCCGACCCTAGTTTAGAACAGGTCGTCATATCCGAAGCACGATCAACAAGGAGTACAAATGGCATCGTCAATATCGCAAGGCCAGTCGCGGCTTACTTACTATCGAACAGCGACTATCAATGGTCGCAAATTGTTTTATCGCGAGGCAGGCGACCCACAAGCGCCCACAATTGTTCTGCTGCACGGGCTCCCGACAAGCAGTCAAATGTTTCGTGAGCTCATACGCGCCCTTGCCGACCGGTTTCACCTGATCGCTCCCGACTACATCGGCTTTGGGCATTCTGATGCGCCATCGAGCAAGGATTTTAAGTACACCTTCGATCATCTTGCATCGTATGTGCGCGGTCTGCTCGAACAACTTAATCTGACGTCCTACATCCTGTACATGCAGGATTACGGAGGCCCGATAGGGTTCCGACTTTTCACTGAGAGACCCGAACAGGTAAAGGGCTTCATTATTCAGAATGCCAATGCCTACATGGAGGGCGTTGGTGATGCACCGAAGAAGGTTCTGCTGCCACTTTGGGAAAAACGCACGCCAGAGACCGAGAAGCCCGCACGCGATTTTGTAAGTCTGGAGGGGACAAAGTTTCATTGGCTCGTCGGTGCGAAAGATCCCGCCGCCATCAACCCTGACAACTGGATACTGGATCAAGCTTTACTTGACCGCCCCGGAGTGCAGGACTATCAGGTCGACCTGTTGGAGAACTACAAGTCCAACATTGCGCTATATCCCGAGTGGCAGACTGCGTTCCGCGTGCATGCGCCCAGGACGCTGATCGTTTGGGGCAAGAAGGATCCGTTCTTCGTGCCGTCTGGAGCTGAGGCGTATTTGCGTGATCTACCTGAAGCCAAGCTCGTTTGGCTAGACGCGGGCCACTTTGTACTGGACGAGAATGTTCATCTTGTGGCGGACGAAATCAAATCTGCCTTCGGACACTAGGCGCTCCAACCTATTAATACGAAGCGCTGTTCGAAAGCAGTGGGCCAGTGGCGCGGAGAGGCACTTCATTTCGCAGCCGAGCCGTTACATTCAGAGACGAAAGGAATCCATGCAACGATTCAACGGAAAACGTGTACTCGTGACCGGCTCCGGAAGAGGAATCGGTGCAGCTATCGCCCGTCGTTTTGCACTTGAAGGCGCCAGCGTTTATCTCACTTCTCGAAGCCAAGAAGAGCTTTCGTCTAAATGCAATGAGCTACGGTCGTTGACGTCTGATGTCAGGTTCGCAGCTCTCGACCTGACTGATTCCGATGCGGCTGCAAAGCTGGCTAAGGACGTTGAACGATCGTGGGGGGGCCTAGATATCCTCGTCACCAATGCGGGCGCAGCTCCGCAAGGCAACTTTCTCGAACTCGAGGATGAGGACTGGGCGGCAGGGTTCGGACTGAAATTATTTGCGAATCTCAGAGTCATCAAGAGAACCTGGACGATGCTAAGGGAAGCAAGAGGCCATCTCGTCATGATCGGCGGAGGCACGGCACGAATGCCAGAACGCCATCTTTCACTGGTGTCGGCTGTGAATGGCGGAATTGCGGCACTATCCAAGTCAATCGCCGAGCAAGGCCTTCAGGACTCGGTTCACGTCAACCTGGTTCAGCCAGGCACAATACAGACTTCACGCCGCAAGAAACTGATTGAGAAGCTCGCCGCACAAGAAGGTATCGACTATGACAAATATCTCATTGATTTGACCCAGCGCTTGAAAATCTCTCGTCTCGGAGAACCAGGTGATGTCGCGGAGGTTGTTGTGTTTCTAGCAACAGAAGAAGCGAGATGGATTCATGGGGCTATTGTCGATATCGATGGTGGTCAGAATAAAAGTGTATAGACCTCGCTCCTTTACTGCCCACGAAAGTTCCAGAGACGATAAAGACGGACTCAAACGTCATGATTATTCGGGAGATTCGTTTATGGACACCTGTAGTTGCTGCTTTCGGCTAGTCTGCGGGAGATGCGGAAAATGAGCGAGCTGGGTGAGGAGTTCACGCTAGGAGATCAGCCCACATCGCCTGAACCTGCATCTTCGTTCAGACCCGATGCGGAGTTTCGCATCGATCTCGCCTTTCCCGTATTCAGCGACGAAATGCTTCACAGAATCGCGTCATATGGTCGAGAGGAGATTGTCCCAAAGGATACCTGTCTGTACACATATGGTGACCGGGATACGGACATGTTCGTCGTCCTCACAGGAGAGATAGAGAGCCGGCTTCTAGTGAGAGGCGGCGGCTTTAAAGTCTTCCGCTCCCTGCGTCCGGGCGAATTCAGCGGTGAGCTAAACCTCTTGAACACGCAACGAACAGTAGCTGAAGCGCGGACGGCCTCGACGAGTCGGCTACTGCGCATATCTCGGATAAATTTGCGGACGCTTATGCGCCATGAGGGCGATGTCACGAATATTATCGTCTCCGCTTGCATATGGCGCCGTATCGGTATGATCGACGATCCGTCTACAGGCATCGTACTTCGAGGATTTCAAGACGATCCTGACCTTTTATGCCTCCGTCGTTTTTTAGTTCACAATTACTATCCACACCGAGTAGAAGAGCTGCCGACGAATGAAGAGTTTGAACACAGCACAGCTAGGACCAAGATGCCGGAAGTCGTGCTGTTGAATGGCCGAGTTCTGGTTCGACCTGCAATCTGCGATCTCGCTGACCATCTTGGTATCACTGAGATCCCTGAGCCTCACACGATTTACGACGTTGCCGTCGTTGGAGCTGGTCCAGCAGGACTAGCCACAGCAGTTTATGCAGCTTCGGAGGGCTTATCGACAATTGTTGTTGAAGGGAATGCTCCAGGCGGCCAAGCCGGCACGAGCTCGAAGATTGAAAACTACCTTGGATTTCCGACCGGACTGTCAGGTGCGCAGTTGGCGAGCCGTGGCCATCTTCAGGCGCTCAAGTTTGGGGTCCGCTTCGCCATCTCACGGGAAGTTATAAGCGTGGAACAAGTGGATGGCTTCCATCGATTGATGCTCGCTGGGGGTGCTGCTGTTTGTGCACGCTCGGTCGTCATCGCAAGCGGGGCGCGGTACAGAAAGCTCAACGTGAAGAACCAGGAAGACTTTGAAAATAGGGGACTCTATTATGCTGCGACCGCGATGGAGTCCCTGCTGTGTCGCGAACGAGAAATCATCGTTGTAGGAGGGGGAAATTCTGCTGGGCAGGCGTCAGTTTTCCTCTCTAGTATTGCGGGACACGTACATCACATCATTCGTGGTTCGTCTCTCAACAGTACGATGTCACAATATCTCATTTCACGAATCGAACGTTCACCGCAGATCACTGTCTACCCAAACACCGAAATCGAAAGCTTGGAAGGTGAGGCGGCCCTTGAGTTCGTCACTTGGAGAGATAGAAAAACCGCCGAGACAACACGAAAACCGATTTCCGCTGTCTTTGTCATGATTGGCGCGGAACCCAACTCCGGGTGGCTCTATGGCACCGTCAAACTCGATCCGAAAGGATTCGTTCTCACTGGAGGCCGTTTCGGGTTTGAATCTACGCCGTACGCGACCAGCGTTCCCGGTGTTTACGCTGTCGGTGACGCCAGAGCCGAATCCGTGAAACGTGTCGCATCTGCGGTGGGTGAGGGCTCTGTGGTCGTTTCGAATATCCATCGGTATTTGGCTCAAAGACGCCACGACCCACCAGGCTAGGTAGGATTTAAGGAATGTGACTAAGTCTCGTGCGATGTCGTCAGGGAAACACAAATTGCACATTCGAGCAACAAGATCCACTGAAAGAGGGTGAGTCGTGCCGATGAGCCGTGAAGAGTTTGCAGACGCCTATCCGACTCTTTTTCATATTTCGCTTGCACAGGACATGAGACAAATCATGAGACATGGACTTCTCAGCACAGCAGCTATGTTGGACCGATGCGAAGTCGATGGCAGTCAACGATTCGAGATTGAAAGCTGTCCTCGGCCTAGCCCGGTGCGACTCAGTCACACCGTTCATGGGGAATTTCTGATCAACGACCAAGCTCCCATGAATGCAAGGGCGCTTTCGAAATGCTTGACGGATGTCTCGCTGGAGCAATGGTGCATATCGCTCAACCGCCGTGTCTTTTTTTGGCCAACCGAACATCGGCTTGCGAAGCATATTGGAGCAAGGCTAGCAGTTAGGCGTCCCAAAATTGTGTTTACATTCGATACTAGATCGGTCTTTGAGGTGCTTGATTTTGATTCCTTCGAGTTTTCGGCAATCAACTCGGGAAACACAATGCGCAGGGCTGCGTTGAGAGGCTCATCAACATTTCTAAAGGCTAGCGACTATCCCTTTCAGGAACGACGTAAGCGCCGAGGGATAGGTAACGCTATTGCAGAAGTCACTTATCCGTATGCGGTTACCTCATCACAGATAGCTGCGATATGCATGACAAGCAAGTTTGTTCTACACCCACCGGCGTCCCAAACGGTTGCCGAGCATTCCGAAACGAAGACAAAGGAGACCAAATGACAACTCCAGTCGATACGGTGCGCACTTTCTATTCTGCGATTGCAGCGGGTGATACAGGCAAGATGGTCGAGCTCATGACTCCTGACATCGAATGGATCTCGGTTGTCAATTTCAACATTCAGGAAAATGGGCCTGTTGAAGTCATGACGAAAGTCTTCGCTCCGCTTATGCAGGAATGGGAAAGCTTTTCGCCGGCACCATCTGAGTTCTTTGTAGATGGTTCAACTGTCATCTCTTTGGGTCGCTTTACTTGCATTAATCGTGCGACGCACAAACGTGCCGATCTTCCATACGCCCATGTTTGGGATGTTCGGCAAGGAAGGATCTGGCGTCACCGTCAGTATCTGGATACTATGGCACTCGAAGAGGCTCGCCGCACCTAGGTACTATGCATACCAGCTGAAATGGGTCGGTGGTGACACTTGCTGGCTTAGCTGTTGCCTGTCTCGGGGTCTAACGGCTCTCTGAACTCCATCTCGCTATCCAAGGGTATTGCGGAAGTCCAATTAGATGGCGTCCCGAGAACTTTGCTCAAATCCTTACGATGAGCCCTTGGGTTACTAAAGGAGGTTACGAAACCCTTTGTATTCGTGAGAGTTATTCAATTGATTATTAAAAACTTCAAACTGTTTCAGTTCTTATTGTGACCATACTCTAAGGATATGCCTGCACGAGGACTCAAGCCGTCTGGTCGAATCCCGCTTCTCGAAGAAGGGCAGGGTCACGCCCTTTACCTCATGCCAGACGGAGTTCACAGAGCAACGGAAAATGTTCAACACAGGCTGACTCACGCACCATCTCCAGGTCTTCCTCGAAGCATCGATAAGCAAGAATTGTTGGCCATTGGCTCCTCGAAGAAGCAGAGTCATATTCTCGAATCAAGACGGGCACCACAATGAGCCATCTATCAGAATACTTTCTCGCTGCCACTCTCTTGGCAGGTGCGGCACAAGCCGCGCCAATCCCTTCCACGAACGCCACGACGACCTATCATTGGGTGCAGGTCGACGGAGTCAAGATCTTTTATCGGGAGGCAGGGCCAAGTGATGCTCCAACCATTGTGTTCTTGCACGGTTTCCCGTCGTCGTCGCGCGAGTTTAATACGGTCATTCCCATGCTCGCAGCGAAGTATCATCTGATTGCCCCGGATTATCCCGGGTTCGGTCTCAGCGATACGCCTTCTCCGACCGCCTATACGTACACGTTTGATCATCTTGCCCAGACGATGAGTGATTTTCTTGAAGAACTGAAAATCACAAACTACACCCTGTATCTTCATGATTACGGTGCGCCAATCGGATTTCGCATTTCTCTGGCACACCCTGATCGACTGCGTGCGCTTATTGTCCAGAATGGCAATGCCTATAAAGAGGGTCTAGGGATCAAATGGGGCAAGATTGCTGAATACTGGACAGATCCAAAAGCTCATCCCGAGGTGCTGAACGCTTTTCTGTCATTCGAGGCCACCAAGGAGCGGCACGTTGCTGGAACGTGCCATCCGGATCGCTACGATCCGGATACCTGGATTAGCGAGTATGCCGATCTTTCGCGGTCGGGTCAGCGTGAGATCCAAGCAGAGCTACTCTATGACTATCGGAACAACGTCGCCTCGTACCCCAAGTGGCAGATGTGGCTCCGTGACCACCAACCCCCAACCCTCGTAGCTTGGGGCAAGAACGACCCCTCCTTTATCGCACCGGGAGCTGAAGCCTTCAGGCGAGACCTTCCGCATGCAGACATACACCTGCTCGACGCCGGGCACTTCGCACTGGATGAAAAGACCGATGAGATTGCAAACCTGATCCTTCAGTTCATGGCCAAGCTTCCTGGTTGAGAACTGGGATCATAAGCACCGCATAAGCTTTTGCATCTTTTGCAGCGTCGGAACAAAATCGCAAACACTAGGCGAAAAATCGTTCGAATGCAACGTCTGTGGATGCGGAGTTGCTGTTAGTGGTCGGGTAAGGCAAGACTGGAACGTTTGAGGTAGCGCATGGCAATGATGAAGAAAACGGAGTCCTCACCCTCGGCCCTTCGTCTTGATCACAAGCATCCGCTTGCGATCCGCTGGATGCATTGGCTGAATTTCCCCATACTCTTTCTCATGATCTGGAGCGGTCTCCTGATTTATTGGAATGACTCTGACAATGCTTACCAGCATCCCCACGCGGTCTACCGCATCGGTATAGGAAAAATTACTTTTTTTCGCTTCTTCCCAGAATGGTTCTGGAAAGCAATCAATGCACCGTACCACGTGACCCAGGGACTGGGGCACCATTTCTTTTTCATGTGGATCTTCGCAGCGAATGGGATCGCGTATGTCGCATTCCTGGCGTTCTCTGGGGAGTGGCGGTTTCTCATCCCGCAAAGGCGGAGCGTGCGGGATGCTATCCAGGTCACGCTGGTCGACATGCACCTTTGTAAAGGCCTGCCACCGCAGACTAAGTACAACGGCGCACAGCGCATCGCCTATACATCTGTCATCTTGATGGGCTTAGGCATGCTGATCACTGGCCTTGCCATTTACAAGCCAACGCAGTTGCACCTTCTAACCTCGGCTCTCGGAGGTTACGAGATGGCGCGTTGGGAGCACTTCTGGATCACGATGGGCTTTGTTGGGTTTTTCTTCATTCATGTGGTGCAGGTGATCCTTGCGGGATGGAACAACTTTCGAAGTATGGTAAGCGGCCGGGAGATCAAGAAGGAAGAAGACGTGTCACTCGAAGCAGAAAGAAGGTCATGGTGATGCCAGAGTCAAACCAGCAGGAGTCATTCAATCCCAAAGAGACGCCGTCTGCGACACAAGCAGAGGGAAACCTACAGGCGGGTGCCGAAGTTGAGACCGAAGCAAAGACGGCTGCTCCTCCAGTGCGACAAGCTGAGCTGGCCGCTGTAATCGAGGAACGGGCCGCTGAAGAATCTGTTCCTACTGTCGACGAGAAGGTCGAGGAGCGCAATGCTGCAGTCCTCGCCGATTCGGGGCGGCACACGCGGCGGTCGTTCGTGGTGGCAGCCGCAGCTTCGGCCGTCGGGTATGGGGTCTACCGCTGGCTCGACCGTCTACCTGCGGAAGAGATGCAACCGGCGGGCTACCGAAAGGCTTTCGATACGAATGCCGCGATCTCACGCGCTCTCTTTGACGACAAGGCTTTGGCCCCGACCTACCCTCTCTCGGCCTCGCAGGATCTCAGGGTGAATGGCGTCTATGGACTTAAGCAAATGCTTGACCCAGCAAGTTATAGGCTTCAAGTGGTCGGTTCCGCTGTGCCAGTCTCGGACCCACGATACAGCCAGGATGTAACCGCCTGGAAGTACATCTATCTTGACGAGAAGACCATGGAGTTGCAGGGGCACGACACCAAGACTCCACCGCCTGCGGCTAGAACCGCCGAAAAGATGGCTCCCGCTTCGATGATGCAACACGCAACCGAACAACAGGACCGCATCGGACGTATGCCTCGCGGCAAGGAGGAAGCCGGGGAGAGCAGTTCGACACTTCCAGTGGGCACACCAGGACTGCTTCTGACAATAGAGGACATCCTAAAACTACCTCGTCACGAACTAGTAACGCAGTTCAAGTGCATCGAGGGCTGGAGCCAGATCGTCCACTGGGCGGGTGTTCGTATGGTGGATTTTCTCGAGGCATATCCTCCCCCACGCATTAACGGTAAGGAACCACTATATGTATACATGGAGACACCCGAAGGAGACTATTACACGGGCTATGACCTCCATGTCTGCCGTCATCCCCAAACACTTCTAGTAACCGAAATGATGGGCGCGCCTTTGACTCAATACCACGGGGCTCCGTTGAGACTGCATATGCCTACGAAGTACGGATACAAGCAGATCAAACGTATTGCACTTATAAGCTACACCAACACCAAGCCAGACGATTACTGGACCAAGCTTGGCTATGACTGGTATGCCGGGCTGTAAAGAAATACGAGAGCATCGTCAGGAGAAATAGATTAGAGCATGGAAGATATCGCCTGTAGTCCGGCAACAACGGAGCGTGAGACGAGTACCAAGCACCTCTTCGAGGATTGTGCGTGGCTGTATGCGTTTTGCCGCGAGCACTTGTTCCGCGACCACACGAAGGAGATCTCCCAGGCGCTGTTTCCCCAAGGGGCACCTTTGAAAAGTATGTCTGTTCTGGAGGTTGGATGTGGTCCCGGATTCTACGCTCGCCGCCTTGCACGGCGCTATCCCGCCTTGCACGTGCTGGGGATTGACCGTTCCTCGCGTCTGCTCGCCTGGGCCCGGTCGCGAGCTTCTTCCGATCAGTTGGGTAACTGTCGATTCCAGCAAGGGGATGTGGAAACTATCTCCGCTTCTGTAGATGCGGTTGATGCGGTCATTAGTTCCCGTCTTCTGCTGATCGTTGAGAATCGCAGCACGGTCTTCGCTGAGATCTTTCAGGTACTGAAGCCAGGCGGACGGCTGTTTCTGATTGAACCGACTGCGAATCATAAGACACAGTTTCCCCTTGCCGCCATGCGATTGGCGATGCGTTTCATCCGCTCCACCGGCCGCGAAACATCTCCAAATAGAGTTAACGTGCTCTCTCCTTCAGAGTTCCAGGATCTCGTTCAATCGCAGCCATGGGCGAAGGTCTCAATCCAGATGTACGGCGATTACCAATGTGCCGTCTGCGACAAGGGAGATGACATGAGTACTGATTTTCAAGCGTGGGGGGCTTGCACGAATTCCGTAGCGGTCGATGGTTCGCGGAGCGTGGCTTAGTGTTATATCCCATCCTCGATCCAAACTGCCCTGATTCATCTTTGAACTCGATCTGCGCTTTGGCTATTATGGCGAAGGCACCCCGGCCCGGCAGAGTCAAGACACGCCTCTCCCCACCGCTGACTCCTGATCAAGCTGCAGCCATCAACACGTGCTTTCTTCGAGATACAACTTTGAATATCGCCGGTCTTGCTGAGGAGACAGCCTGCGCCGGTGTGATCTCCTATACGCCGATAGGAGATGAAGCTCTATTCGATGGATTGCTGCCTAGGGGATATCGGCTAATACCACAACGGGGAGATGGTTTCGGAGAAAGACTTCTGACAACGGCACAAGACCTTTTCCAGTGCGGCTTTGGGTCTGTCTGCCTCATCGACTCCGATTCGCCCACGGTGCCAAGGAGAGCCTTCGCGATGGCGGTCCATGCCTTGCGGCAACCAGGCGACCGCGTCGTACTTGGCCCCTCTCAGGATGGTGGTTATTATCTGATCGGAATGAAACACGCACACGCAGCAATGTTCGAGAATATTTCCTGGAGTACTTGCTCCGTCTTGTCCGAGACTCGTAAAGCTATTCAAAGTATCGGTGTCGAGTTTATGACTTTGCCCCTCTGGTATGACGTCGACGATGCAGCCACCCTGGCTGTCCTCCGATCTGAACTGATCGATTGCCTTCAGCCTGCCTTCACATCCTTACCGGGCTATACGGCAGAGTATAGTCGGAAGTTTTTATGCGATTTGGATGGCTCAGTATGAAGTGGAGAAGACCACTACATGGCCGTCCTTGGATCACGAACGCAATTCTGGCACTGCTGGGATTGGGGCTACTTGCGCTTACAAAACAACTGATTGTGGAGTTTCACCACTTCACGATCGGGTTCTCCGGCGTCGCTGGCTGGTCAGTGATACTGTTTGCCCTTGCGGCGGCAACCATCCTCACCCTGCCTACAAATCGTTTCACTTTACCCATAATCCTAGGCTTCGGAATAGCGTTTCGGCTTGTCACGCTATTGCCGGAGCCGATCATGTCCTCAGACATCTATCGGTACGCCTGGGATGGGGTGGTGCAGCATGAACATATCTCCCCGTACCGCTACGTCCCAGGCGATCCGGCGCTTAGCTTCCTGCGTGTACCCAACCGCGATCTCTTCGAGCACATCAATCGCCGTGACTACGCCCACACCATCTATCCTCCTGTCGCTCAGTTTCTCTTCTATGGCATCACCTGGATCAATGCGTCGGTAACCTTCATGAAGCTGGTGATGATCCTTTTTGAGGGCCTCACTGTCTATGCGCTAATAGAGCTGCTACAGGCGCTGGGGAGGCGAAGAGAAGATATCCTGCTGTATGCATGGTGCCCGCTCTTAGTCTGGGAGATCGGCAGCTCTGGGCATCTGGACTCGGCTGCTATGGCGTTCATCGCGCTGGCTCTGCTTGCACGCATCCGGCGGCAGACGATCAAGACAGGCCTATTTCTTGGGGCTGCGATCCTGATCAAGTTCTATCCTCTTGTGCTCTTGCCTGCACTATGGCAGCGAAGAGAGTTCAAGATGCCTTCGATGATCGTCGCCCTCGCTATCTTCTCCTACGCCTGTTATGCCAGCGTGGGGCGGCTGGTCTTCGGGTTTCTTGGCGGGTATGTGCAGGAGGAAGGGATCGAAACGGGTTCGCGATACTTTCTGCTGGAACTGACGCGGAAGCTCCCCGGCCTCCACAACGCCTCCACATTCCTGTATCTAGCGTTCCTGGTCGCCGGATTTGCCGCGTTGGCCTTCTGGAGCTGGCGAGCTGCCAACACCGAACCTGCATCGCAGCAAACGCAGTTCTGGCTACGGATCTTTCGACTACCGAAGACCGGCGCCTTTCTTCCCGGCACACTGTTTCTGGCGTTCGCGATGATGCTCGTCTTCTCTCCGCATTACCCTTGGTATCTGGCGTGGCTAATCCCGTTTGGTGTGCTGATGCCCAACCTTCCGCTCTTTACCTACGCGCTGGGTTTCTTCTACCTCTCCGCCACCTCGCTGGGCGCAGGCACCATCGAGTCGCAATATCGGCTCAACAGCATTCTTTATGCGGTGCTACTGCTCGCCTTCCTTCTGGAGTGGATGGTGCGCGCGGGCTACAGGCGGTGGATCGTTCCCAGGCAGCGGCTCGCATGAGCTCTTCAAATATCTCGGTCATCATTCCCGCGCTGAATGAATGCGAGTCGATCGGACATGTCGTTGCGTCGATGCCATGGGCGCAAATCGCGGAATGCATCGTGGTGGATAATGGCTCGTCCGATGGTACGGATGAGGTGGCCAGGAGCGCCGGGGCAAAGGTGATCTACGCGCCGCGAGGTTATGGATCGGCATGCAAGGCCGGGTCGCAGGCTGCGCTGCCTACGAGCAGTATCCTCGTCTATCTCGACGGAGATGGAAGCGACAACATCGACGACTTCGCGCGTATCGTCCTTCCAATCGAGGAAGACAGGGCGGACTTTGTCGTGGGCTCGCGACTGCGTGGCCACGCGCAAGCAGGATCGATGTTGGCAAGTCAGATCTTTGCGGCCTATCTCGTCGGTTTTCTTGTCCGCGTTCTGCAAGGGATTCGATACACCGACATGGGAGCCTTTCGTGCTATTCGACGATCCAGCTTTGAACAACTGTCGATGTCGGAGATGACCTATGGATGGAACCTCGAGATGCAGATTCGTGCAGCGCAGCACGAACTCCGCATCCTCGAGATTCCAATAGATTACCGTTGTCGCATCGGCGGAGTCAGCAAGGTATCTGGGAATCTTGCTGAATCCTTCAAAGCCGCCATACGTATCCTTGGCGTAGTCTTTCGGATCGGCCTCTCACGCCAACGCTGATGGCCTGGCAATATTTTGAACGATGCCTTTTTCCCGTAGCCCCTGCTCAGCCTTGGAGAAATAATCTTCAACGGCTCCTTGGGTCTTTATCCACTCGATGTAACGTGCGATGCCTTCTTCCAGTCTCACGCGGGGTTCGTACCCGATCGTCCTAATCCGGGAGATGTCCGAGATGAGGGATCGAATCTCTCCGGGCCGAAACTCTCCGCGCGCTACAGGATCAATCGCAACGCCTAGTTGCTCGGCGATGATGCCTGCCAGATCGCGTACGCTTGTCGCCCGTCCGCTACCGACGTTTACAGGAAGGCCGTCGAGCTTGTCAGATGTTGCAGCAAGAAGATTGGCTTGTGCGATGTCTTCAACGAAACACAGATCACGCGTCTGTCCTCCGTCTTCGTACATGATCGGTGGTAGCCCATTCAGGAGGCGGGTACAGAAGATTGCGATGACGCCAGTGTATGGGTTGAACAGCGACTGTCTTGGACCATAGGTGCAGGAGTAGCGCAGCGCAACGGTAGGGACCCCCGTTTGCTTACCCCAAAGCAGTACCAGGCGCTCCTGATCAACCTTGGTCAGCGCATAGACGGTCTCGCCGCCTCCAGGCGTTCCTTCAGGCGTCGGAATTGAAGTGGTCATCCTGCCGCAGACGGGGCAGTGGACTTGAAAGTCCCCGCCCCTCAGCTGCTCTGTTCTGCGAAGGAACGGTACTACGTGCCCATGAACCTCGCACTGCGCTGCGCCTTCGCTATATACGGCCTGCGAACTCGCAACGATCACTTTTTGTATGGGTAGCTTGTGATCACGAATGATCTCCAGCATCTGCGCTGTGCCGAAGCTATTCACGAGAACGTACTTTGCCATCTCCGGCATATAACCGCCGTATGCTGCTTCATGAAACACCACGTCGATATCACTCAATGCGGACAGCATTGTCCCGTAGTCCTGAACATTGCCTTGGATAAATTCGGCTTCAGGATGGATCCACGCCGGCTTCCCATTCTTGTGCGTCTGTGGCTCGAGGTTATCCAGGATGCGAACCCTCCAACCTTGCTGTATTAGAAGGTCGGCAATGTGTGAACCGATCAGACCAGCCCCACCCGTAACTAATGCGCGCTTCCTTGTTGCGTTCATAGGTCTATCGTAACGAGAAATCGAGTGAAGAGTGTAGCGCTGCTCCAGGCTTCCGGATTAAAGCGACGGAGCCAGAGTTGATTGGCCTCATCTTCCACCACCCTCTTGGGCACAATTGCTCACACTTCCCTCATCAATTCACGTCGCCAATGCGGAGCGAAAATAGAAGGATACTTTCGCAACAAAAACTCACCGATTCATTCAGCATTTAGAACTTTTCTTCTTGCCTGCCAAGTTCTAAGGTGTGGTTGGTTGTCGGGGGGACCTCCCGCGTACTCTAATGCAGCAGAGTGCTAAGGAGACCCAACAGGCACTTGTCTAAGGAGAACCAACATGTCTCGTTTGCACCCTGTTGACGCGTCGAACGCATCAGGCAAACAAAAGGAACTGCTCGATGTCGTGAAAAGTAAGCTCGGTATCGTGCCGAACATGACTCGCGTGATGGCCGCCTCGCCCGTTGTTCTCGAAGCGTACCTAGGCTTTAGCGGCGCGCTTGCCAGTGGTTTGTTGGATGCGAAAATCCGTGAAGAGCTGGCCCTGCTGACGGCACAGGAAAATCACTGTAATTACTGCCTGTCGGCACATACCGCAATCGGCAAGATGGTCGGACTGAAGCACGACGAGATCATCGCCAGCCGCGAGGGAAAGGGCACCAGTCCGAAGACAACGGCGGCCCTGGCCTTCGCCAAGCACGTACTCGATACCAAGGGCGAGATCAGTGAAGCGGATCACGCAACCGCGCGAAGCGCAGGTTTCTCCGCAGGAGAGATTGCCGAGATCATCGCACATGTTGCGCTGAATGTGTTCACCAACTACTTCAACAACGCTACCGACGTGGACATCGACTTTCCAAAGGTCTCCCATTCAGATATCGCCTAGCTAACTCTTGGTACCGGGCACAAAACGGACGCGAGCCCAGGAGGTGCTTGGATGTATGTACAGGAACTGTGGCGATATCCAGTAAAGAGCATGCGTGGTGAACAGGTTGCTGAAGTCACACTGGATCGAACGGGGATCGCAGGCGACCGGAACATTATCGTGGTGTCCGAGGGGCTTGATCGAATCATCACAGCCAGAACGCACCCTAACCTCCTCGGCCTACGAGCTTCGATTTCAGAGGATGGTATGACCTTGATTGAAGGCCACGTTTGGGATAGTTCGGCAGCCCTTGCATTAACGCGCAACGCTGTTGGTGAGTCTATCCGTCTTGTAGATGCTGGAACCCGTGCCGAGCGGTTTGATGTACTCCCCTTACTTGTGGCGACGGATGGAGCCGTTCGAGAGTTGGACGTGGATCTCCGGAGGTTGCGCCCAAACATCGTGATTGGCGATGTATTGGGCCACGCCGAAAGGAGTTGGCCTGGCGCAAGTCTCCTGTCCGGGAGCATCGTCATCGACGTGGCGCAGTTGCGTCCGCGATGCGTGATGACAACCTTCGACCCTGACACCCTTAATCAAGATCTTGAAGTCTTGCGCAAGATCGTGCGGGAAGTTGAAGGCAAACTCGCACTCGACTGCGCTGTAGCAAGCCCCGGCGTTCTCCACGTGAATGACCATATTTTCCTCCACCCCAACTCCAAAGGACATCTTTCATGAGCATAGTCATCGCACCACCGTTCACAGACCCGGAACTTGCCACTCAGAAAGTTCAGATTGCAGAGGATCTCTGGAACACCCGCGACCCCGAACGGGTCGTGGCAGCGTACACCGAGGACACACACTGGCGTAACCGCACGGAGTTTCTCACCGGTCGTGCAGCCGTTCTGGAGTTTTTGAAACGGAAATGGGACCGCGAGTTGGCCTATAAATTGAAGAAGCAGCTTTGGGGTTTCCGAAACAACCGCATGGCGGTGAAGTTTGAATACGAATGGCATGACAGCAGCGGTCAGTGGTTCCGTTCGTACGGCAATGAGCTTTGGGAGTTTGCTGCGTCTGGCCTAATGCAACGGCGGGAAGCAAGCATCAATGATTTGGCCATCACGGAGAAGGAAAGAGTGTTGTGAACTCAGCGAGGCTGCGAAGTGCGTCGGATTGACTGCGTACATAGCAATCTGGACTGCCCGATGTTTTGTCCCAGTGAGGGGTTAGTGTAGCGCATTGACCTTTGAGATCAGATCGATGCAGCGTGTGGCAATATGGGTAGCCGGGAGCTAAGCGACTGGCTCACCACCTGCTCCGGCGGATACCGCTTACCTCGTGCCATCCTGCTCTCCTCATTCCAGTGTCTCTCTCATTCGCTGGTTAAAATCAAGCCGGGCACTCCACTTTATCCACACATTCAAATCAGGCTCGGAGGTACAAGTCGACCGTTTCGGTGCTCCAGGTGGAGACGCCACTTCCGAAGAAATCGCGATCTTCAGTCCAGACGGGGCACTTCAACAAAAGTGATGTCGCGACAATTGGCCAGTCCTCTTCATCACGAGAGATCATGCGCTCGCGAGCGGACGCCTCGAACTCCTCATAGAGAGCCCTGCCCACCACTTCAACCAGACGCGAAAGATGATTGAGTACCAAGATTCCGGGCCCAGGATCGATTCGACGTTTCTCTGCGATGGAGGGGATGTACCTGCGCGCATCTGTAAAACAGATGTCTGGGGCGTAGAACGATACGGAATCTTCGTAGGTTTCGAGAAGGTTACGCACACGAATCCCGAAGACGGCCCGGAGGAGGATGTTCGCGTCGAGCACAAGGCGCTTCCGGTCTGTCATCGCTTCTTCCTGGTCCGCCAATCTTTGAAGCCAGCTACCGCTTCTTCCTCGGAAATCCCCCCGCCATCTAAGATTTCCTGCCAACGAGTCGCAGCCTCGCGGAGCGCGTCCTTGTCCGCCTCGCTGCGCTTACGGCGGGCAGGGATAAAATAGCCCACCGTATCGCCATGTCTGGTGATTGCTACAGGCGAATCCGATTCCAAGAGGTAGGTGGCGAACTTATCGCGAAACTCTCTCATACCAACCTTCACCGCTTCCATAGCGTTCTCCTTGCGTACCATTGCGTACGCAAGTGTACCACTTGGGACCATCCTCAGGTTCATTTGGACCCGCGGCCTCTGCCGTCCCGCGAAAGAAGCCGTCATAGGATTTGGGCGTAAAAATAGCCTGAATTCGTGGAAACTGATGGACAGGGCAAAGGTTTAGAGGGCAAAGGTCGCGGGTCCGATAAGGGTCCAATAACCGTTGCCCAGGGTCCAATAAGGCGCTCAGGGAGCCATCCGCTACGCCTAGTATCAACAAGTTACGCGTTACGGATTAGCTGTCACGGCAGAGGTCGCGGGTTCGAGCCCCGTCGTCCCCGCCATAGATTCTAAAAGACTTAGAAGCTATGGCAACCTACAGTGACAAGCTAATCCGGGTCCGATTAGGGTCCATTAGGCTCCCTG
>JAJYBU010000061.1 GCA_021778845.1 Acidobacteriota bacterium | reverse complement strand
CCGTAGCGAGTGACAGCACGTCGCTAAGATCTCTCAGAAATTGTGGTCAAGTTGCTCGGCCAGACAGTATATAATCCACGTATCTTTTTGATATAAAAATACTTATCAATCATTTCCCAATGCAGAAGGTGTAAATAGCAATTTATCGACTGTTTTACGATGATTGATGGGTTGGATTCCGAGGTGGAGTCCCGCTAGAGTCCCATTTTGTTCCGGGCGGCGTGGCTAGCGGCGGTGCAGATGCCCGGGACACGTCACGAGACGGTAGGCCGGCCGCACCAGCACCATTCCTGCTAGAAATCCGGCGAGCAAGCCGCCCAGGTGGGAGGAAAGGTCTGCATGCCGGTGATCCTAGCACTGTGTCATTGCTTCGTGAGCAAGCAAAGCCACTATAGTTTTCCTGGTCGAGGGAACCACATCATGCCTGCCAGCGCGGCCCTCAAAGGCAATAGCGCTGTCCCACCTTCCATCGCTGTGGTGGGGTGGCCGCGGCCGGTAGGCCACTGCGCCCGGAATCGTGAGAGGTTGCTCAGACCTGCCCCTCCGAATGAGGCTGCGCAGGTCTCACCCAACAATCGAAAGATGGGTCAGGGCCATGCTGGCTGATCTCGTCCTTCAAAACCATACGTTGCAAGCGGAAGTTCGTAAGATGCTCTCCTAAAATGGTTGTGGCGAGGGCCCGCAGATAGAGAGCCTTAATCATCAGGGGGAGGCTTTACTCGCCCGACCTTCCTTGCGCGCACCTATGTGTGTTGAAAGGGCTTTCGGGTTGGGGCACACGCCTTTCCGGACGGATCGGCGTTCGGAGCAGACCGCACATTACCCCTCAGAAAGAAGTCCCCTTTGGGGGAAGGACACACAGCCTGCCGAAGGCGCAAATCAGAGGTCGCCGGATCCTCTCATGTATGGGGTCGTCCACCCCAGCCCGCTGCTATGAGACTCTCGGCACAGTGCGCTTTTGAGTCTCCGGTGAGTCTCCGGAAGCAGCCAAGTACGTGTCAAGGGTAGGACATTGCCAGCATTGTCGGTCACGGTCAAAGTGAATTCAGGACCAATTGCGACATGAAGCTTGCCGGTGCTGAAGCCTAGCGGCTCCGGCGAAGCGCGTGCCGTAGCGTGGAGCACCTCAGGCAGCACGGCCCAGGATCTATTTTCTGGCTCTGCCGTGCCTTTCCATGAGCGCACGCGGATGACATCGTCGCGCAACGTCGTGATCTCCAGCGTTTGGTCTCCACGATGAACACGCACCCCGCTGGCGAGGTGTTCCATCTTGTCTCCGGGGATCTTTGCTGTCGCTGCGACGCTGACCCCGGACAAAAAGATCACATTCAAAGCCACGATTCTAAAACAGCGAGTGCGAGCTACAGCAAAACGAGACACGGTAACTCCTTAGGGTTGAGCGGGCGCGGGCAGCCGGAAGATGCGGACCTGAAAGGCATCTAGAGAAAGAGCCGGCAACGCCGGAGCGGGCGAATCGGTAGCTGTCGCGGCAGACCGGCTTCTGGAGGCGGAAGCAGGCGTCAAGGTGACTTCCTGCCACGCATGGTTCCGGGGCGTGGCCACTTCAATGCTGCCGCGAAATGAAGTATTCGAAAGGTTGACCGTCACAAGGTCGGTCTCCTCAGGGCTACTGCGTGTAAAGCTGACCACGTGCTGCTCGTCAGAATTGTGCAGCCAGGTTAGGTCGCCGTGGCGAAGGGCGGTCGAGCTTAAGCGGAGCGGGATAAGGGCGCGATAAAAGGCAGCGAACTGGGGGCGCTGCTGTTCGGCTCCCCAGTAGAGGGGAAACTTTTCGAACAATGCGGGAGCGCCTGACGGCGTAGCGTCGCCCACCTCCATGCCGTTATAAAGCAGAGGTACGCCGGGCAGCGTAAATACCAGCGCTGAAGCAGCCAAGGCGCCGCCTGTTCCATACCTCACCGTCGCCCGCTGTTCATCGTGATCATCCGAGATGAGCATGTGCTCGGCACCGCGCGGAAATCGTGACAGTTGCTTGTTCCAGGTGGCCTCGATGGCTGTTGCTGGTTCACCATGCTCGATGACCTCGTTGAATGTGGTAAGCAGCGGCCATCCATAATCCAGGTCGAAGGCCTGGGTCATCAGTTCAGGTTTCGAGGCCTCCGCGAGCAGAAGCACATCGGGCCGGACTGCCTGAAGAGCCGGCCGCAGCTGCTCCCAGAAGCTGGTCGGGATAAATCCTGCCGCGTCGCAGCGGAAGCCGTCGAGGTTGAATGTCTTCAGCCAGTAGGTAAACATTTGGATCATGTACTGGCGCAGCGCTGGGTTATCGTAGTTGAGTCCCGCGACATCGCTCCAACCGTGCGGCGAAACAATGTGGCCCGCAGCATCATGCGTATAGAACTCTGGATGCGCCATCATCACGCTGTCCCAGGCAGTATGGTCGGCGGCTATATCCAGGATGACGCGCATGCCGAGGGCGTGGGCAGCTTCGACTAAGTGAGTGAAATCGGCCTTTGTCCCCAGCGCAGGGTCGATGGCGTAGAAGTCGCGAGCAGCATAAGGGCTTCCCAACGGACCCAGCCGGTGCACCTCGCCAATGGGATGCACAGGCATGATCCAAAGCACATTGACGCCGAGCGTATGCAACGTCTTCAGCTTCGCCGTAACGGCGTTCAGCGTTCCATCAGAGGAAAAGTCCCTGGGGAAGACCTCATAGATGACTGCATTGTCCATCCATACGGGAGCCGTCCGCGCCGGCGCGAGCGAACCCGTCTCGCGTGATGGCTCTTGTGCCTTTGATGTGGGACTCAAGGAGGGAAGACCAAGAATGAGAGCAAGGACATATACCATGCGACGGCCACGATGCGGCGACGATGATCTTGCTCGGCCGCGACGATTTAGATCGTTGAACAGGGTAAGCACTGGCATAGATGGTTCGGAACTCCACTGGAAGGGGCTGTTTGGATGCTGGCTGATGGAGAGGCACAAAAAGTGTGCGGGAAGGCAACCGCAAGCGGCGGCCTTCCCGCACTTTAGGACTTAGAACGTCAGACGGCTGGCTAGCTGGATCTGACGGGTAGAGTTGTTCTTCAGTCCGGTGATCTCGCCAAACAAGCTCATGTTGTTCATACTGCCGTAGGGGTTGGTGAACTGGGGTGTGTTCAGGACATTAAAGGCATCAGCATGCAGTTCCAGTGCAATGCGATCGGTGAGGTGGAGATTCTTCTGCACGCCAAAGTTCACCACGCGGGATGAAGGTCCAACAATGATGTTGCGCGCTGCCGTGCCTACGCGAGTGTAGATGGTCTGTGTTTTGCCGTCGGTCGAAGTAATCGTGGGGATGTTAGCGGAGAAGGAGTTTGGATTAAACCAATGTCCCACGATCTGCTTAGGATATTGAAGCGTGCCAACCAGGTCTGGACGGTTGCCGGGGTTATTCACGCCGGTGCTGAGATCATCGGGCTGGCCGCTTGAAAGCAGCGCTATCAGATTAAGTTGGAATCCCCCGATCAGCAGGTCCATTGGTCTGGAAGCGTTTGAGCCAAACCGCTTGCCACGACCGAAAGGAAGGAAATAAAGAGCCGAGGCAGAGGCGTTGTGCCGAACATCCTGGTTGGAGTTGCCATAGTCCAGCATCGGGTTATTGGGCTGGTCGACGGTTGAGCCTTCAAAGGCGCCTGGAGAGTCATCCAGGGTGTGCGACCAGGTATATGACCCTGTCACCAGCAGGTCGTCTGCGCGGTGCTCGTAGTGCAACTGCAGACCAGCATAGTTGGAGATGCCGTCATAACGATTCAGCGATATTCCGCCGAGGTTCTCGAACGGCAGCGTAGGCGTGTTGAAGTAGTAGCTGTTGAGGGGATAGTACGAAGACAACCGACCGCTGTGCATGCCGACATAGGCGATACTGAAGACGTCGCGCTTACCAACCTGCTGCTGCAATTGCAGGTTGAACTCCTGTAGCTGAGCATGCTTGTTATTACGGTCGACAGCCAGCCCACTGGTGCCAAGCGGCGGACTGTTGGGGTTGAAGTTAGGGAAGCCCGGAGCCGGAAGTGGCGTTGTAACGGCCGCAGTCGACGTGTATCCCGTACAGGTGTAAGGAGGGTTAAGGCCGGCGGTCTGGCCGGTAAAGGTGATGCAGTAGCCATTGTTTGCATAGTAGGTGACATCACCGCCGAAGGGCGGTTGTTGTCCCAACTGGTTGCTGATGCCGCCGTAGTCGGGGAAGTAGAAAATACCATAGCCCCCATGCACCGAGGAGCGACCATCCTGGGTGAGCGCATAGGCAAAGCCGAGGCGCGGTGCAAAGTTGCCGTAATCCTGGTTGATGATGCTGCGCGAAATCCCGTTCTGCCCCGCAAGCCAGATGGTGCCGTTACTCGGGTTGAAGGCCGCTTGGTTATTGTGCGATTCATACGGCCAGGTAAGAAGGTCCCAGCGGAGGCCCAGGTTAAGCGTAAGGCGCGGATTGATGCGCCAATCGTCCTGAATAAAGAGCGCGTCCTCCTGGCTATGGTTCTCGAAGTACCCATTCTGTGCGCCGATCGAGTAGTTATCAACGCCACCCACCAGAAGTTCGGTAGGCTCGTATCCGGTAAAATCAACGCCATTGCCGGCGATATTGAAGAAACCTTTTCCGGCGATAGGACGGAAGAAGGCAACATCTCGCAGCAGAAGCGTACCGCCCGCCTGGATCGAATGCTTGCCCAGCGACAGATTGACGGTGTCTGTCAACTCGTACGTGTTTTCGGGAACGGCGAACAGACCGTAGTCGCCCGTATATTCGATCTCGTTGTTGGTGCCGCCAATCAGCGCGCCGCCACTTGTCTCAAGATTGCGATTCGCGTTCACAATGCCGAGATTCGCCGATATGTTGTCCCCGTAATACGGCGGCTGGTAGCCGAAGTTATCGCGAATGTAAGCCAGGCGCGCCTCGTTTACGATGCGAGACGAAAACGTGTGCGTCGAACCAAGGTCATATCCACGATCATGTACGTAGTTGGATCCGGAACCGCTACCGGCCGGCAGGGTTGGGGCCAGGACGGAGGTCAGCGTATTGGTCGAGTTGTCGTAAGAAAAGCGCAAAAATACAATGTCGCTGCTGGTCGGATGCCAGTCCATACGTACGTCGAAAGTGTTGTACTTATCGGCCGCGCGCTGCTGCACCAGGTAGTTCTGTAGCAGCCGATCTGTTCGGCTCGGCAGGGGGTAGGCGTTCAGGTAGTTCACGGCCGCGGTGTTCAGGCGGTCTTTGGGAATCACGTTGCCTTGGAACGGCGCGCAGGTCTGGGGATCGTAGATCTGACCCTTGCTGTAGGTGCTCAAAGTCTGGTTCATGTTGCCGGCGTTCGGAACGCACCTGGGGAAAGTCGTATAGTCCCCGGTGGCGAGCCCGAGGGTGAGTAGCTCCGAAAAGTCTCCCTGACGCATCAGTGGGGTAGGCACAGTATGGTACGAGGCAGCCACAGGCGTTGCCTCACGGTAAGCTGCATAGTCGCCAAAGATGAACAGCTTATCCTTGATGATCGGTAGCCCCACAGCGCCACCGAACTGGTTCCGGTTGTACGACGGATTTGGACTTGCCGGGGCGTCGAGGAACCGGTAGTTCGGGTTCGCGTCAAAGTGGCCGCTCCGGTAGTACTCAAAGGCCGAGCCGTGAATCTGGTTCGTGCCAGAGCGAATGGAGGCGATTACCAGGGCCCCTCCTGCACGACCATACTGCGCGGGCGCCACACTGGTGGTCACCTGAAGCTCCTGGGTGGCCTCCACCGGCGGGAAGAAAACGATGTCATTCTGCAGGCCGTCGTTATTGTCCACACCATCGAGGATGAAGTTATTGGCCTGGATTCGCGTGCCGTTGACCGAAAGCGCGCCTCCTCCGCTCTCCCCATTTCGATTCACCGTGTCCTGGCTGCTGTCCCCATAAAGTCCCTGGGTCACGCCGGGGGTAAGCAGCGCTAGATTGAGAGCATTACGTCCGTTCAGCGGGAGCTCGGTGATCTGTTTGCCTTGGATCGTCTCCCCGAGGGTCGCATCGGTCGTGTCCACCATGCCGGCAACGCCCGTAACTACCACGGTTGTTGTTGGCTGGCCTACTTTTAGTTGAAAGTTCAGGGTAACGTTCTGGGTCACCGCGACCGCGACCTGCTGCGTCTGCGTCTGGAATCCTGCCGCCGTCACCGTAGCCATGTAGCCGCCCTCGGGTACAGCTGGGATGTTCAGCTCACCGCTACCACTTGAGGTGCCGGACAATTTAAGACCCGTCTGTGGGTTGACCAAGATGATGGTGGCGTTTGGAATTGCAGCGCCGCTTGGATCAGTGATAGTGGCGACAATGCGGCCTGAGTCGGCCTGCCCATAGACGCTGGGAACTCCAACCGCCATCAAGATAAATGTCGAGAGAAAGAGCATGGCTGCTCTATAAAGCTGGTGATATAGATCCGGGAATTTCATGCGAGGCCTCCATGTGGGTCAATTGGCTCAGCTGTAATTAATTGCCAAGCTTGGTTCGTTTGCGAACTTTCCTCCCTTTTTGCGGATTGGCGCAATAGACGGGATCCGATTTTTTGATTGAATGTATATCACCGAATAAAGTATTATTTTTCAATCAGATATACGAGTTCTTTACGTGCAGCCATCAGCAGATTAGAATCAGGCGGCGGATCTATACACTATGGCTGCTGAACCCAGACACAAGCTCGTCTCATTCGGCACGTTTGAAGTTGACATTGATGTTGGCGAAATTCATAAGTCCGGGATGCGCATCCGACTTCCTGGCCAGCCCTTTCGGCTGCTCATTGCACTGCTTGCCCGGCCGGGAGAATTATTCACCCGGGAGGAACTTCAGCACGAGATCTGGGGCGACAACACCAATGTCGACTTCGAGCGAGGTCTAGCCAGTGCCATCAACAAACTGCGAGAGGCCCTAGGGGACTCTGCCGATCAGCCCCTATACATAGAAACGCTGGCACGCAAGGGATATCGTTTTATTGCTCCGGTGAGGGTGAGCGATGGGTATGTGGTCGGGGAGGAGCACACGCAACCGGGAGTTGTGGATCGCCTGCCAATCAGCACTGACGGCAGTCTGAGCCACGCTCAAAGGGTCGAGTCTCAGCTTCAGGGCCGGTTGCCACACGCGTCTGAAATCTCCTTACGCAAAACCTCTGTTGCTCGCCACTGGCAAGTCGTTCTGATTAGCTGCGGCGCCCTTGCACTGGTGATCTTGACCACTCTGCTTACCCATACTTTGGGGAAAAACGCGGTGAACTTGGCGCCCCCACATATCGAGCAACTCACCCAGGCAACGGATATCTATCAGGGGCCTCCTAATCCGGAGACCATCCTTTCAATTGCCACGGATGGACCCCGCCTCTACGTCCCGGTTCTTGTGAATGGCCGGGCGCAGCTATCGTCATTAGCCCTGAATGGCACCCAGCCGGAACCCATCAGCATGCCCGAGGATCTGAGCTCCGGCGCAATCACCGACATCTCCCATGATGGCTCAAAGCTTCTGGTCCGCAGCCTCCAGACGCGAGCACCAGAACAACCTCTCTGGATTGTCCCCACGACCGGATCCGGTGCACTGCGGGTAGGCGAGGTCTTGGCCCACGATGCCACATGGATGCCAGGCGATCAAAGCGTCCTGTTTGCATCTGGCAACGATCTGGGGGTGGTCACGCTCAGTAACGGCGCAACTTCCTCCTATGCATCGCTTCCCGGACGAGCCTTCTGGATGCGCTGGTCGCCGGACGGAAAGAAGCTCCGTTTTACACTTCTGGAACCAACCAGTCATATCTCATCGCTTTGGGAACTCGATGCAGCGACGCGAAAGGCTCATCGGCTGTCCTTTCCGGCACTGGGCAACAAGGACCTTTGCTGTGGGTCATGGACACCGTCGGGCGACCAATTCACCTTTCAAAGCGGCGATCTTCACGAAAGCAACCTCTGGGTCGTCGGAACCGAAGAGCAGGCTCGCCCAGTGCAGCTTACCAATGGGCCACTCCGTTTCACGTCACCGCTGCCAAGCCGCGAGGGCCATACCGTGTTCGCTTTCGGCGTGGCTCAGCCCGGAGGCACCCAGATTTACGACAACGCCCTGCATCGGTTCGCTCCCGCACCGTACTTTCTCCAGAGCGCGCAACGGGTGACCTTTTCGCGTGACGGCGCATGGGTGGCTTGGACAGATCCGCAAGAGCGGCTCTGGCGTGCTCGGAGCAAGGATGGATCGGACCTCTTACAACTCAGCGGCAGTGACCTCGAGGTATTCGCCGCCAACTGGTCGCCGGACGGAAAACAGTTGCTCCTGATGGCGCGGCAGTTCGGAAAGACCTGGCAGATTTTCACAGTGAATGCATCCGGTGGTGCGATCCATCTCGTGCTCGATGACAAACAAAACCTTGCCGACCCCCAATGGTCCGTGAACGGGAGCGCCATCGCGTTTGGTCTGGAGGCGGATCTGATGGGCAAGGAAATCGGACCCCATGATATCCGGATCCTCGATCTTCACAGTCATCAGATTCGGTCTATTCCAGGGTCGCAGGACCTCTTTAGTCCACGCTGGTCTCCAGATGGTCTTTGGATCGCCGCCCTCTCGCGCGATCAGTCCCGACTCATGCTTTACGACATGAACGATAGGACATGGAAGACACTCTTCACGGGCAGCGCCGCCGACCCAGTCTGGAGCATGGATAGCAGGTATATCTACTTTCATGCCTTCGCGCAGCCGGATTCTGCCATCATGAGGGTTGACCTGAACGGCAAAGTGACTACTGTGGCGGATCTTTCAAAGCTAGGCTCTCCGATGGCTGAAAACTACTTCTTCAGCGGCATCACGCCTACCGGATCGCCGTTGATTGAGGTCCGCATCGGAACAGGAAATCTATACTCCATTGAGCTGCCGCAGCCAGAACACCGTAGGTAGCTCGAATTGACCTTCCTTCCGCTCAAGTACCGGGGTGCATCGACGAAGTTAGGTCATACATGAACGTCCGTTCTCGCCTCAAGGTCAGAAGGCTCTGTTGCAAAGTTTGGGGAGCGGGGTAAAACTTAGCTCAACACGAGCGGGGCCGGTCATGTAAGAGTACAAGTGGTGGCAATTTGAGGGTGAAGTGATCTTGTGGGCTGTGCGGTGGTACTGCCGGTACGGCATAAGCTATCGCGATCTGGAGCAGATGATGGGCGAGCGCGGTGTGAGTGTGGATCATTCCACGATCTACCGCTGGGTCCAAAGATACGCGCCGGAGATAGAGAAGCGGCTGCGCTGGCAGTGGCGTCGCCCGCAGTCAACGAGTTGGCGGGTCGATGAGACATATGTGAAGGTTAGGGGCAAGTGGGCCTATCTGTACCGTGCTCTCGACAAGGAAGGAAACACGATCGATTTCTATCTCTGGCCGACACGGAATGTCAAAGCTGCAAAGCGGTTTCCAGGCAAGGCGCTGAACGGTTTGAAGGATCGGGAGAAGCCGAAGGTCATCAACACGGACAAGGCACCGACCTATGGCATCGCCATTGCAGCACTGAAGGCCGAAGGTAAATGTCTCGAGGAAACGGTGCATCGACAGGTCAAGTATCTGAACAACGTCATCGAAGCTGACCATGCCAGGCTGAAGCAACTGATTCGTCCGGTGCGGGGCTTCAAGACGCTCAAAACAGCCTACGCGACCATCAGAGGATTTTAGGTAATGCGTGCTCTACGAAAGGGCCAGACGGCGATCTTCAACCTCACGCAGGACATCCATGGCGAAGTGCGCATCGTTGAACGCGCTTTCGGCCTCGGTGCCAGTGCGCTCGCTGAGGTCGTCGCAATCATCGGTCAAAGCCTCCAATCTCAACCTGCTTGACCGCTCGACAAGGCCAATGTCTTCCATATCCTCGGCCACGGCCTAAATTTGCAACAGCGCCGTTGTAGATGCCCAGACGGCGTTGCCACTCAACGTGCGTAATGGGAGCGACGATGGTTACGCCCTTGGGTCCAAACTGCACCTCGGAAAAAGCCCCAGAGTCAGCGAAGACGCGGCCGGAGGAGCGGAGCAGTTCACAGATGGCTTCCTCGCGAACAAGGGAGACGGAGACGCCGATAGAAACGCCAGCGAGGGCGAAGCCGCGAATCTCACGGGCTTCGTTCGCCCCGGAGGCAAAGACGGTGAGACGAGGGGGCAGGGATGGCCTTCCCGCCTCAAAAAGAAGGGACTGGCTCATCGCGAGCTCACTTTCAGTAAGTATTGGGGGATATAGCGGGGCCTGGAGGGCGGGTGCTTGATCAGGTAAGGAGTTGGAAGTAGGACATCCGGAGAGCCCTCTTATCAAACGTCAAAGTGTGTGGGCAGCCAGCCCAGTGGTTCAAGGCACCGATCAAGGCATCCTCGAACTCTCCGATACCACGCTTAAGGGCAAAGGTAGCCTCGAAGACTTGTTGCTCATTTTGAATGTGAAGAGAATCCGCCGCGAGAAGGTGCTCAAGATGTTTGGCTATCTCAAGGGGTGTCTGCTTCAGGAGACTCCGCAGCACCCATACGATCTCTAAAACGGTAACAATCGAGATGTAGCCAGGGTTCGTCGGGTTGACCACCTGCTCCATGACGCGATTGGCAAGACGGCCCTGCTTGGGGTCATCCTGAAGTAGATAACGCAAGACAACATTCGTATCGAGTCCAATCACCGGCGAAATCTCTTCGTTGCGCCAGCTTCAATAGCTGCGTCCATGTCTTCGGTTGAGATCGGCTTGTTCAATTTAGGAACGCTACCTTTGAGCGTCGACGTAGGAACCTTCGGCAGAATCGCAACGATTCCATCAGGCTGAATGAAAAACTTGAACCGGTCGCCGGGCTTGAGATGCAGGAATTCCCTTACCCCTTTGGGGATGCTGGCCTGATATTTACTACTGAGAATGGCTTCCATATAGGGATCCTCTCTTTACATTTTATCAAAAGTAAAGCAGTCGTGCCGCGCTTGGCCGAGATCAGCCTGCTGTCTGGAGACAATAAGGTGTCATTCTGAACGTCTGCTAACCCTTGCGTTTTCGAAGGAGACTCAGAGTTTCTGAAAATTGAAATCATTCTGGCGGCGCCCTTGCCGTCGTCCGTAACGCTGACTGTCTGGCGGTCCATCTTGATGTCGACCAGTGTGGCGCCGGCGTCGATCGAATTCATCACCAGTTCAAGTACCGCCTTGCTGATGGTTCCTGCCTGATTCTTGATGACCGAAAAGAGCAGGTCGGGGTGCATGCGGATTGAGTCCGTAAAGTTCTGTAGAAGCTGGTGATGGGTGAGCGAGAGCGAACCATCGCGGCGGTTCCTTAGGATGTTGTTTACGAAGACGACATTCAGGAGGAAACGATGCAGATGGCTCGCAAGGGACAGGGTATTGGGATTGTGGAGGGGTTGCAAGGCGGTTTTGGCGGGGAGGATTTTCTTCGCGAACTGGTGCAGCGGACGGTGCAGCAGGTGTTGGAAGCGGGGATGACGAGCTTTCTGGGAGCGGGGAGCTATGAGCGCAACGGGGAGCGGCGGGGCTGGCGCAACGGGTACAAGCCCAGGACGCTGAAGACGCGGGTGGGTGGGCTGGAGTTGATGGTGCCCAAGGACCGCGAGGGGGAGTTCCAGACCGAGTTGTTCGAGCGCTACCAGCGGAGCGAGAAGGCGCTGGTGCTGGCG
>JAJYBU010000028.1 GCA_021778845.1 Acidobacteriota bacterium | reverse complement strand
GCGACGATATATCTTTATGAAGACCGGGCCTAGCCAGCCATAACCCTGAACCAGAGCCACTTCCTCCGCAAGGGGCTTGTAAACCATCTCTCCGGTCTAAAACGTAAACAGTGTCCCGCTTCGCTCAATCTCTCTTGACTATGCTGTATCGCTCGACGGACTGCCTCAGTCGTGCGGGCGCACCCGTGAAGAACCTGTCCCATAGTGCCTCCTTCTGGCGTTCAGAAAAGTATGCACCATCTTTCTCTGGGACCAAACAGCTAGGCTGGAATCTCGAATAACGTAGGAGAAGGAGAGTAGCCGCCCAAATCAACCGTTTCGCCGGCTAAGATTCGTCGGTACGCCTCTAGTTTTGTGGCGTCCGGCAACGAGCTCGGCAAGAAGCGAAGAGCCGAAGCTGCTACATACTTGGGATCAAGCTCGAATGCCAGCCACCGCCTGCGCGACTCCTCTGCAACTTGCCCCGTCGTATTCGACCCAGCAAAGATGTCGACCACCAGGTCGTTTTGATCGGTGAGCATATCCACAAAAAAAGCGGGTAGTTTCGCGGGAAACCTCGCGGGATGAGAGGAAGCATTTACTAACTTGCAGGAGGCCATGTACTGACCATTGGATTCTGTGTTTGGGATGCTCAAGAGATTTGAGGGCAAGGAGCCTCCATTGTCTGTGCCAAAGGACGATCCAATGTCGTGACCGCTCGGTCGCTTCTTCGGCGTATAGAAGCTCTCTGGGTCTGCAATCAGCCTTTTCATGCGCTCACTGTAAGGAGCCAGCACCCGTGTTATGTCGGCTTTGGGCCATGGGGTTTTTGATAACCACCAAACCGTATTCACGGCATCCTTAGCCCTCAGTTTTCGCTTATTTACCCACTCAATTGGGCTCGGCAATTTCGAGGGATTAAACCAGTAGAAATCTTCCGCAAGGTGGAACCCAACCTCGTCGACAAAACGCAGAAGCAACCGAAAGTTGTATAAGCTTCGGCTTGGAACACCCTTTTGATAGGCCCCCCCCAAGTCAATCACAAAGCTTCCGTCTTCCCTCAGCTTTTGCTTAATCACATGGCCATAGCTCACCATCCAATCGAGGTATTCGTCATGGTCTAAATTTCCGTACTCCTTCTGCCGTTGCAGAACAAATGGGGGGCTTGTCATTACGAGGCTCACGCTGGAGTCTGCAAGCTCAGACAATAGGGCGAGAGAATCGCCGCAAAAAGACGACCCGTAAATCGTGTTGTAAGCGGGAGTTGAATACATAAACGCTACTTTAAAGCTGTAGACCTAAAAGCATCATAGTCGGCATTGTTAGTTTGTGGCAAATAAATCGGTATCCAAGAAGATTGTCGCTCAAAATGTTCGATCGCTGCGGCTGGCTAGGCATCTCTCCCAAGAAAAACTTGCCGAGATCTCTGGTCTTCATCGCACATACGTTGGCTCGATCGAACGTGGGGAGCGGAACATATCGCTTGAGAACATTGACCGACTCGCCGCCGCTCTCGACGTCGCAGCAGTAGACCTCCTAACTCAAGCGAGGGTCGACGATAACCTCGACGATCAAACTCTATTTGAAATATGCATACCGACTCTTCGGCGATACCAACAGCTCGCGACGAAGCACGGTATCGGGGACATATTCCAAGACAACGGCGGTAAACTCCTCCAGATCATCCTTATCACCGGGCTAAAGGTATTGCCGGGACGCGAGGGCAATGACGCCGTCGACGCAACAGGGAAAGAGTGCGAGCTTAAGTCGGTCAACCGGTTACTTACCAAGAGCTTCTCGACACACCATCATCTAAACCCAACAATCGTAGGCAAGTACCGGAAGGTCGATTGGTATTTTGCAGTCTATGAAGGCATCGAGCTGATTGTGCTCTATAAAGTCGCTGCGAAGGAATTGGAACCATACTTCTCGGCATGGGAGAAGAAGTGGAAGGAATCCGGGGGGAAGGACATCAACAATCCGAAGATTCCCTTGAAATTCGTTGAGTCCGTCGGGAAAGCAATCCACGAAACTAAATCGGTAGCCGCTGCTATTCCCGTTGCCCCAACGCTCCGAGTTAAGGTGAAGGATATAGAACAGCCGGGCTGACGAGCACCCTCGACCGAGCCGTCTTCGCCGCCTACAACTGGCCGCCCGACTTGACAGACCAGGACCTCCTCGCACGCCTCCTCGCCCTCAACCACCAGCGCGCCTCCTCGCAATCTTAAGCAACCTCCGCCCACCACCCCACCCGGCGAAATCCAACTTCGCGCGTACCAAATCCGTGTTGAGCGTGTCGAATTGCAGCCCAACATTGCGCTGAGACTGCACCAAAAATGCTAGGCTCATCACCATGCACCTGTTCCGCCCCGCCGACCTCCGCGCCACCCCCCGCTCCATCGGCTATCTTGTTCTCAGCGCTACATTAGCGGCCCTCGGCTGCGCCAGCCCAGGCCCTCCCCGAGCCCCCTCCCTGCATCTCCCCCAGCCCGTCCGCGACCTCACCGCCGCCCGCATCGGCAACACCGTCCAGCTCCATTTCACCGCCCCTTCCCGCACCACCGACAAGCTCCCCATCCGCGGCGGCCGCGTCACCGGCCAACTCTGCCGCCAACTCCCGCACCAGCCCTGCCTCGCCATCGCCTCCTCCCGCGTCTCCATCGCCACCCTTAACCCCAATGGCACCGACAACATCGTCACCTGGACCGACACCCTCCCCCCCGCCCTCACCGTCGGCCCCCCGCAACTCCTCGCCTACCGCGTCGAGTTCTTCAGCCCCCTCAACCGCTCCGCCGGACCCTCCGCCCCCGCCTTCACCGCCACCGGCCCCGCCCCTGCTCCCGTCGAGGACCTCCACGCCGAAGGCACCCGTCTCGGCACCCTCCTCACCTGGAATCCCTCCCCATCCCCCGGCGACGTCCTCCTCCGCCGCGAAGACATATCCCCACCTAAGCCAAAGTCCCACAACAACTTATCAGCTACCACCACCCCCACCCAGCCCGCCATCCTCTGGCTGCAAACCCACCCCTCCGACTCCCCCCAACCCAACCACACCCTCGACACCACCACTCTTCCCGACACCCCCTACCACTACCTGGCTCAGCGCCGCCTCACCCTCCAGCTCGGGGCCTCCACAATCGACCTCCGCAGCGAACCATCATCCACCATCTCATTCATTCTGAAACAGATATATCCACCACCACCACCCACCGGCCTCACCGCCCTGGGCTTCTTCACCCCCACCACACCACCCACCTTCGCCGTAGACCTCATCTGGCAGCCCGTGGACGACGCCGGCCTCATCACCCCCCTCGCCGGCTACAACCTCTACCGCGAACCCCTCACCCCCACCGGCGAGCCCGCCGCGCCCCGCCAGCAGCTCAACACCGCCCCCATCCCCACCCCCGCCTTCCACGACCCCACCGCCAGCGCCGCCACACCTTACCGTTACAGCGTCACGGCCGTCGACGCCAAGGGCAACCAGAGCCCCGCCGCCGCCACCCTCCTCCAGCCCACGGCCACCCCCTAGTCGCCCTGCAGCTCGATCGTCACCCTGGGCAACGCCATCAAGTTCAATCGTTGCAGCGCCTTCCGAGCAAGTCCCGTCAGTGGTTGCTGCCCCAGCTTGCTGGTAGCCACCCATGTGAGATCAGTCTTCATCGCCGTAATCTTCTCCAGCAGCGCCGCCCCTGCAGGCCCCCCATCGGACAGCACACCCTCGCTAAAGACCTGCACATAGTAGTTCGTGTTAGTGATCGCATGGCGCAGCCGCAGCACCGGCTCCCGTCCCTGCACCGCTGCCGGAGGCAATCCCGGCAGCTCCAACATCCCCGCCATCTGCGACGCCTCCGCTGCCCGCCGTTCCAGCAGCACCTCCGTCGCCACACCCCGTTTTCGCAGCGCCAGCAGGTACGACACCGTCCGGCTCTGCATCCGCGCGCGCGTCCCCGTCGCATGCTCCCCCTGCGTCCTGCACATCTCCATCACAGGACACTCCGGGCACAGCGGCTGCCGCGGCACACAAATCAGCGCTCCCAGCTCCATCATCGCCTGGTTATGGTTCCCCGGAGCATTCCCCTCCGTCGCGCTCCTTCGTCCCGCCGGCACCAGCCGCTGCGCCACCTCCACCAGCCGCGCCCGAGCCTTCGCCCCCTTCTGCTCCGGCAGCCCCAACACCCGCAGCAGCACCCGCTCCACATTCCCATCCAGCACGGCCACGCTCTCGCCAAACGCAATACTCGCAATCGCCGCTGCCGTATACTCGCCCACCCCCGGCAGCGTCCGCAGCTTCGCCAGCGACCGCGGCAGCTTGCCCTCCATCTCGCGCTCCACAAACTGCGCCCCCCGCAGCAGCGTCCGAGCCCGCCGGTAGTATCCCAGCCCACTCCACAGCGCCAGCACATCCTCTTCGTTCGCCACCGCCAGGTCATGAATCGTCGGAAACCGTCGCAGAAACTCCTGGTACCGATCAATCACCGTCGCCACCCGCGTCTGCTGCAACATAATCTCCGACAGCCACGTCGCATAGGGATCATTCACTCCCCGCCACGGCAGCGCCCGCGCATTCGCCCGATACCACATCCCCAGCCGCCGCCGAAATCCCAGCGCCGAGAACCCCATCCCCGCAGCATCCTTGCCGCTACCCTTCGCCGCCGCCTGCTTCTCTCCCGCCTTCATCGCCGTGGACATCTTCCAGCCAGTCTATCTGCACTTCCCCTCCGCGATCCCTCCATCGCCCATCACCGCACCTCACTTCGCCCTGGTGTAGCCTCATCCCATGACGATGCTCAAGCCCATCTTCATCCTTCTGCTCTTCCAACTCGCCGGCGAAACCCTGCGCGCCGCCACGCATCTCAAGGTCCCCGGCCCGGTCCTCGGCATGGTTCTCCTCGCCGCCTGGTACATCCTTCGCCGCCGCGACCCCGAGCCCGAACTCGAGCACATCGCCGACGGTCTCCTCGGCTGGCTCGGTCTGCTCTTCGTCCCCGCCGGCGTCGGCATCATCGCCAACCTCGCGCTTCTCCGCACCGCCTGGCTTCCCATCTCCGTCGCCCTTCTCGGCAGCACCTTCATCACCCTGCTTACCACCGCCTGGATCATGCACCGCTTCGGCCACCGCGCCTCCATCCGTCACGAGGGTCTATGAACGGCTCACTGCTCCCCCTCACCATCTCGCCCGGCGTGGTTCCCCTCTTCGCGCTCGTGCTCACCCTCGGCGCCTATCTCTTCGGAGTCGAGGTCCAGAAGCGCGTCCGCAACCCGCTCGCCAACCCCGTCCTCATCGCCATCGTCATCATCGGCATCACCCTGCGCCTGACGCATCTTTCCTACCAGGACTACTTCACCGGAGCGCAGTTCATCCACTTCATGCTCGGCCCCGCCACCGTCGCCCTCGCCATCCCCATGGTGCGCGCGCTCGAGCACATGCGCCGCGGCTTCTGGCCCATGATGGCCGCACTCTGCGCCGGTTCCTTCGTCGGCCTCATCACCGGCTACGGCATCGTCCGCCTGCTCGGCGGCTCCCAGACCGTCGCCCTCTCCATGGCGCCCAAGTCCCTCACCACCCCCATCGCCATCGCTGTTTCCCAGAGCATCGGCGGCATCCCATCTCTCTCCGCCGTCCTGGCCATCATCGGCGGCATCCTGGTCGCCGTCAGCATCGACCCCCTGCTGCACCGCCTCAAGATCCGCGAACCCGCCGCCCGGGGCCTCGCCGCAGGCACCGCCGGCAGCGGCATCGGAGCCTCCCGCGTCATCCCCCAGCACACCATCTCCGCCGCCTTCGCCGGAGTAGCCATCGGAGCCAACGGCATCATCACCGCCCTCCTCGCCCCCATCCTCGTCCCCATCCTCAAGCGCTGGTAGCACGCAGCGCCTCGTACCACCCCAGTCATCGCCCCGCCACGCAGAGCCTCCCGCCCTCCGCTTGCAGGTGTAGTCGCAATCATTTTGCGTCATTCCCCAGCGAAGTGGAGGAACATGCTTCTTGAACCGGTGACCACATCCGTCGTTGGCAATCGCCTCTAACCGTCCGCGCAGAGCCCCGGGTGCCCCACCGCTCGCTTCTGGCATGTAGGTTCCCAGAATCCCCATTCCCCCCGATTTCCTGTCAACCCCCCTCAAGCCGCCAGAATCGCCAAACCCCCTATAAACACTGGCGATAATTCTTTTCAAAACCTGGCATAGTTACCTCCTCCAGGTAGCTACAATTTAACTAGGGCAACCCCTCTAGCCCTCCAGACCAATCCAAGGGCCAACGGCCCGACATATACCAGCCTGGGCCGAAGGCCCAGGTCAATAACCCCAAAATTCAAGGGCTGAAGGCTCGACACATACCGGCGGGAGCGAACGGCCCCGGCCACGCCAAGGCCAGCCCTAACGCCAATGGGTAGAATATTTTACGAGTAAAGTCTCTGAATGGAGCAGTTACAGCAGGACTGCCACAAGTACCAGCCTAACCCTCAGTTTGTGAATACTTTGGGTCGAAAAGTCACCGGGGGGGAGGGGGGCTCCTAACGCCCGCGTCGCCGCTCCACGCACAATCGCGCCGGAGTCCATCGCTCCAACCGCACCTCCGCCGCGCCGATCCCCGCCCCACGCAACATCCGCTCCCAATCCTCCTCGCGGAAGCTGCGCCGGAACGAAACCGGCCCATCATGCTGCACAAACCGATGCCATCGCATCGTCTTCGCCAGCAACCCAAAGAGCCGGAACGGCACCACCTCGCGGCACAGGTCATTGACGAACCACCCTCTCCGCGCAACGGCCTCGCTCCAGGCCAGATAACGCACCACCTCAACCTCCTCCAGGTGATGCGTAAACAGGGAGCTGATCACCACATCCACCGGTTCCGCATAGGTGAACGCATCGCCGGTGAGCCACCTAATCGCACTCGCCGCCCGCGTAAGCTCCCGCGCCGCCCGCGCCGCATGCGGGTTCAGGTCGATGCCGGTCAGCGTAACCGCAACGCCTCGCCGCCTGGCCCAACGCTCCACCCGCCGCAGCATATCGCCACCGCCCGAGCCCACATCCACAATCCGCAACGGCTCTGCTCGTCCGGTCGTCGCAACCAGCCGGTCAAGGAATGCCAGCGTCGGCCGATACGACAGCGTCAGCCGATTGAGCTGCCCCAGATCCACCAGGCACGCGCGGAACTCCTCATAGGAGCACGGTTCATCCATCCACTCAGCCAGCTCCGAGGGCATCGCGCGCCGCGACAAATCCACCCCAGGATCAGACCGCATGGAAGAGCATCGTCTCCGCCGTAAGTCCCGGGCCAAACGACATCGCACAACCCTTTTCGCCCGGATGCGCACCCTGCATCAATCGCTCCAGCACGAACATCACCGTAGCCGAACTCATATTGCCAAAACACTCCAGCGTCTGCCGCGAAGCCGCCAGCGCGCCCGCCGTCAGCCCCAGCCCGCGCTCCACCGCATCCAGCACCGACTTCCCACCCGGATGCACGCCCCACAACGTGATCTCATCTTTGCCATACCCACCCAGCACCTCACCACCAGACACCGCCAGCGCCTTCCCAATCTCCCCCGGCACCTTCCCCGACAGCAGCATATCGAACCCCACCCCCCGTATCCGCCACGTAATCAGCTCCCGAGTCTCTGGAATCAGCACGGAGCGGAAGCTGTCCATCGCGAACCCCGTCGGTTCCGCACTGATCAGGCTGGCTGCGCAGCCGTCGCCAAACACCAGAAACGACAGCACCTGCTCCAGGTCCTGCGTCTCCTGCAGGTGCAGCGTGCAGAGCTCCAGGTTCACCAGCAGCACCTTCGCTGCAGGCTCCGAGCGCACGATATGCCGAGCCTGCTTCAGCCCATTGATCGCGGCATAACATCCCATGAAGCCGATCATCGTGCGCTCCACCGATGTGTCCAGCCCGAGGTGGTCGAGGATGTCGAAGTCCAGCCCCGGCGCGTACAGCCCCGTGCAGGACGTAACCAGGACGTGCGTCACACCGCTCCGCTCTTCTTCCGTGAGCATGAGCCTGTCCAGCGTCTGCTGTGCGAGCCTCGGCGCAAAGCGCTCGAAGATCTGCATCCGTTTCGCCGTATCGGGAAAACTGCCGCGAGTGTAGAACTCGTGTGCGTTGACCGTGAACTCCGTGCTGGCCGCATTCGGCGTCAGCACGGAGAAGCGCCGCCGTATGCCAGACCTTGCAGCCATGCGCCTGAATACCGGCTGCACCCGCGGATCTTCGAGCATCTGGTCAGCAAAGGCCACGAACGCGCCGTGAACATCATCCTCTGGCACAGCACAAGCAATGCGGTTGATGTAAGCCTGGGTCACGTAATCCTCCGGGTGACTATTAGGATGCACCCTTGGGACGCGAATGACACAAGAGTCGTTCAATATTTACTTTTCACCATCGAAGAAATCGTATAGATCGACGATGGCATCAACACGCGCGGGACTTGCAGACGTCCTGAAACTCAGCGCAGGAATGAGCCCCAGCCATCGCAGCGTACAGGGCTCACGCGTTGCATGCAGATGTCCCGGGACGCTTCAGTCCACGACATGAACAGAAGGGCCACCCTCTCGGGCGGCCCTTCTGTTTTTTCCAGAGTACGCTTGCGAACTAATCGCCAGCGACAGTCTCTTCGATGTTCCTGACGACCTCGGCCTGCTGCGCAACGGGCTTGATGCCACCCAGTCCGCCGATCTCGCCAATCGCAACGAACCCGCCAGGAAGCTCTGGCTCCTTGAGGATTTCCTTGCGATACAACTTCGCCATGCGAGCATTCTCGGCATCTTCCTTCAGCTTCTGATCGCGAGCGCGGATCTTCTCCTCGCGCGCATTCTTGGCGATGCCGCTCTTGTCGAAGGTGTCGTTCGCAGCCGAATCCACGTGCGCCTGATTGAGTACCAGGTCATACTTGGCTTCCTTCTCGAGACCAACCTTCTTGCCGCCTGCAAAGATCTCATGCCGGCCATGCTCTTCGTACCACTTAGTAAGCGATGAGGTCATGTGCATCTTCTCGATAATGTTGCGCCAGCCGATGCCCGTGTTATACGCGCAAAAGCTGATCTCGCCTTCTTGCGTTGCATACGGAATGATGCACTGCTCAGTGCGCCGGAAGTCATAGTTGAACAGGTCCTGGAACCACATACCGGCGATGAACAGGAAGTTCCAGCGATCGGCGCGGCGCATCTTGATGTCTTCAATCGTACGGTCAGCGGTAACCTTGCCATACTGCCGTCCCGTGGCGCCGAAGCACTTATCAAACTTCGCCAGCAGCGAGAAGATGCTGAAGTGCGTGGGGGCCTTGGCCGGCTCATAGTTGCGGATAAGCGCCAAAGCCGCGCCCACCATCGTCAGAATCTTGCCGCGAGCCGCGTCGTTGACACGAGCAATATCCTGAGCAAGACGCGTCGCATTCAGAAACGCCGTAACGGGGACCGCTTCCTTGGTTTCCTTATCGATCATCAGCGCCATGCCAATGCCGCAATTCGGGTGGCAGCCGCAGGAGAGTTGGCCCCATTCATGCTCCGGTCCATGCACCAGATCAGCCCAATCGCTGAACGTAGACATGAAGCTGATCGGGAACCAGTCGCGCGTGCTTTCACCCATGCCCGTCTGGTCGCGGATGTCATGTGCGAGATGCGAGAGCGTGTAGCGCTGCGCTGCACGGCGCTCGTCCGAGATGTCCTCATCGCGGCCCGTGAAGCTGACCGGCTGGAACGAAAGGAAGTTGATCTTCTTCGGATTGTCGAGCGCAAACTGGATGATACGGCCGACCTGCTCGTTGTTAATACCGTTGACAATCGTCGTGACCGGAACGATATCAACGCCAGCCTCATGCAGATTATGGATCGCCTGCAGCTTCACGTCGAACGCGTTGCCAACCTTGCGATGCGAGTTCGCGGCATTTCCAATCCCGTCAAACTGTAGATAGGCGTAGCGCAGGCCCGCCTCAGCGGCAGCCTTCGCAAACTCCTTGGACTTTGCAAACTCAATGCCATTCGTAGCTGCCTGCACCGAGTTATAACCAACCTTGCGGGCATAGGCGACCGCATCGAGGAAGTACGGGCTCAACGTCGGCTCACCGCCCGAGAATTGCACCGACATCTGGCGCTTCGGCTTGATGGTAATGGCGTTGTCGAGCATGGTCTTGATCTCATCCCACGTCAACTCATGCACAAAACCAACCTGGTTGGCGTCCATGAAGCAGGGATCGCACATCATGTTGCAGCGGTTCGTGAGGTCGATGGTCAGCACGGAGCCGCGTCCATGCGTCACGGTCGAGGTGCCGTGGTTGTGCAGGTTGCCGTCGTTATGAGCACGAATATCTCGACCCGGGAATACATCCTCCAGGTGCTTCATCATCGGCGGATCAATCGACATCAGATCTTCAAAGTGGCCGTGGATGGGGCAATCCTTCACCATCAGAATTTTGCCGTCGCGCTCAATGATCTGCGCCTTGATCTCGCCGACCTTCTCATTGAGCAGAATCTCATGGGGCAGCTTGCCATCCACGATCTGCTGGCGGATCTGCGGCACGCACTTGGGGCACAGCGAGTCCGTCGTACGCGGCCAGCCGAGAGGCGGCTTCTCCTTCTGGTAGGACTTCAGCAGGGGCTTATCCGACCACTTCGGAGTAAAGCTCTCGTTGGGGCTGATCGAGTTCAGTTTGCTGAACACACCCCAGCCTGCCTTTGCACCGAGGACTACGCCCTTTTCAAAGAGCTTCGTTGCTTTTCCCATTTTTCGTCTCCTGAAGGTTCGCCACAACGGTCGCGCGGCGAGAGATTCGTTCCAGTATTGGTTCACATCCTCGAAGCCCACTCAGCACAGAAAGCGGTTGTCCATGAGTGCTTCCGAGTTGAGTAGCTTTATCTGCTACTCGTACCCGTCAGCTTAGGCGAGATGCAACTGGAAGTCCTTAGCTCTGCAGCGAATGGGGATATGTTGCAGCGAACGGGGAAATTGGCAGCTCAGCGGGACCCTCTCGTTCAACTCCCACCGGCGGGCGTGGCACCAACGAAGCTCACTGCCGCAGCTCCACAATCGTCGCGCCCTGGCCGCCTTCGTTGTACGGCGGTTCGGAAACCGAGGTCACGTGCGGATGCTTGCCAAGAAACTCTCGCAGCGTACGGCGCAGGATACCCATCCCCACTCCATGCACCACACGAATGCGCGGCAATCCAGCAAGAAACGCTCGTTCGAGGAACCGTTCCACTTCACTCTCCGCCTCGTCCGCAGTGCGGCCGATCACGTTAATCTCCGAGCTGATGTAATCGGACTCGTCGGCGCCCATACTCGTTGAAACACTGATACCGCCGCGTCGTTTCACCGCATCCAGCGGCTTCTCCGCGACAGCGATGATCTCCGCAACATCGCTGCGCGGCACGCGTGTCTTCATCGATCCAACCGCAACCTCCAAGGTCTTCGCATCGATCACCCGCACCACGCGGCCCTCACGGTTGAGCGACTTCAAGCGAACGAGATCCCCGGTCTTTGGCTCGCGCTGGCGATCAGCAATCCTTCTCGCGGCCTCGCTCTGCGGCGGCGCATTATGCGCGGTCACTGTGGTCTGGAACTGCTCGGAGAATTCGCGCTTTAGCCGCGCTATACGCAGCGCCGAGTCGCGCGCAATCTTCTGCGCCACCGTCTTGTCGTCGATCGCCTTCACGGTGTCGCGCAGCTGCGACTCGAAATCTTCAATAAGGCTCTTGAGTTGTCGTTCCAACTCGCGCGTGCGCGCCTGTTGCTCGGCACGGCCCTCCTGCTCCAGTCGCAAACGCTCTCTGGCAAGCTCACGCTCAGTCGCCGCCAGGTGCTCTCGCTCTGCCGCAGTAGCCGTCAACTGCGCATGCAACTCATCGAGAAAGCGACCGATATCGATCTGTTGCGTCGTCATCTGCGCGCGCGCATTCGCGACGATCGCTGGATCAAGGCCGAGTCGAGCCGCAATATTCAATCCTGCAGAAGAGCCCGGCACGCCCAGCCGCAACTCATACGTCGGAGCCAGCGCGACCTCATCAAATCCCACCGCCGCATTCAGAACGCCCTCGTGTTTCGCCGCATAGACTTTCAGCGAGGTAAGGTGCGTGGTGATAATGCACCAGGCGCTTCTTATAAGGAAGTGTTCAGCGACAGCCACAGCCAGCGCCGCGCCTTCCTCGGGATCAGTCGCCGACCCCAACTCATCGAGCAACACCAAGGACCGCACATCCGCATCACGCGCAATGCGCTCCACATGCACCACGTGCGCCGAAAAGGTAGAAAGATTCTGCTCGATCGACTGCGCGTCCCCGATGTCAGCATAGATCGCCGTGAAGAGCGGAAGCCGCGCCCTGTCCGCCGGCACAGGAACGCCAGCCTGCGCCATCAACGCCAGCAGGCCCGCAGTCTTGAGCGCAACCGTCTTGCCACCGGTGTTCGGCCCACTAATGATCATCTGCTTCTTGTCATCGGGCAGCGCAATGGTCAACGGAACAATCGCGCCACCCTGCGTGCGAAGCCGCATCTCCAGCAGAGGATGCCGCGCTGCAACCAGATTCAAGTCGGAAGGTTCGTCGTCTGGAGAAAGTGGATCGTCTGGAGCAAAGCTTGGACGCACGCACGCTAACTCCGTGGCAAACTGAGCGATCGCCTGATGCGCGTCGGCCTCCGCAAGAATCGCCGCACCCAGCAGCAACGCCTCGGACTGTGCGGCGATGGAACACGTCATCGCAACAAGAATCCGATGAATCTCGCCTTGCTCTTCATCCAGCAGGCGCGTCAGCTCGTTGTTATGCTCGATGGTCTCCATCGGTTCGATGAAAACCGTCTGGCCGCTGGAACTCGACCCGTGCACAACGCCGCCGACCTTGCGCTTGAACTCAACCTTCACTGGAATCACAAAGCGTTCGCCGCGCACGGTGATCAGCGAGTCCTGCGTGCTGCCGTCTTCGGACAGCTTCGCCAAGGCGCGACGCAGGCTTGCCTCAATCGCACGATGCTGATGCTCAAGCGCGCGACGAATCCGCCGCAACTCCGGCGAGGCGTCGTCGCTCAGGCTGCCATCGGGTTCAATCTTGCCGCTCAACGAACGCAACAGGCTTCCCAGATCGTGCGGCAGCAACGGCGCCGACAACTCTTCCACCCCCGGCCACTGCGCACGCACCGTATCCGGCGGTGCAAGGACCATCTGCCGCCAGGCCTCAACGCGCTCCGCATGCACAATCACCGCGCGAAGTTCGACGGCCTCCAGCGCTGCACCCTCAATCCGCGCCTGATCAAGCGTCTCCGTCACATCGAAGATTCCGCGGAAGTCGAAGCTGCCACCGACGATCAACCGCTGCATCTCGGCGTTGCGCTGTTGTTGTTTGCCAATCCATACCGCCTCGGAACTCGGTCCCAACGCGCCGATCCACTGCCTGCCAAGCGGCGACTGGGCGCGGCGTGACAGGTATTCGATCAGCTCAGTCCATTGCAGCGCCTTGGCGCTGGTCTCAGACAACGGAGCCGGGATCTCAGGAAGGAATGCCACACCTTTAGGATACGGGTGAAACTGCGCTGGCGATATGCTCGAAATCTCAACCCAAAAACCAACCGGGCTCATCGAGAAATGCGGAACCGGTTGTAGGATGCTTGCGTAGTCCTTACTCATTGCGTGTGATGAGACCGCGATGCGTGGAGGTATCAGCATGACCTGTTCAACGTGTGGAAACACCCTTGCTCCAGATGCACGCTTCTGCCCTCGATGCGGCGCCCAGGCAGCTTTCCAGCCGCCACAAGGCTCGGCTTATCCTCCAGCACACGGGTTTCTGCCCTATGATCGTGTGTCGCGGAATCTTCAGATTCTGGGAATCCTGTGGATCGTGTACGCAGGGCTGCGCACCTTCGCCGGACTGGTCGGAGTGATGATTCTGCACGGGCTTTTGGGCCACCACTTCGGACACGCTGACTTCAACCTCGGCTGGAGCCCGTTTGGCGCCCTGTGGCTGGCCAGCCTGTGGCCGATTGCGTTGTTCTCCATCATGATTAGCGTCGCCTGCACCCTGCTGACGGGGTACGCATTGCTTACGCGGCAGCCCTGGGGAAGGATCCTCGCGATCATCTTCGCCGTCCTCGCCATGTTCCATCTGCCGCTCGGAACCGCTCTCGGGATCTACACCTTATGGGTCCTCGCGCCGCGCCTCAGTGGAGACGAGTACGCGGCACTGGCCTACGCACAACACGGAGCATGATTCCTGCACGGCCTGTGATCGTGGCTACATACGACCCTGCGCCGTGGCCATAGAATAGTCGCATGGAATTCCCTGCGACACGCCTCCGCCGCCTCCGCTCCACCGCAGCCATGCGTTCCCTGGTTCGCGAAACACACCTGCAGCCCAGCGAGCTCATCTACCCCATGTTTCTCTGCGAAGGCACGGGCGTACGGCGCGAGATCAGCAGTATGCCCGGAGTGTTTAATCTCTCCATCGACGAAGCCGTCAAGGAGGTCGAGGCGTGCGCTGCGCTTGGGATCGGTGGCCTGCTTCTCTTCGGCATTCCCGACACGAAGGACGAGCTTGGCACAGGAGCCTATGCCTCCGACGGCATCGTGCAGCGCGGCCTGCGCGCGATCAAGGCCGTTCGCGCGGCGGAGTCGCTGGTGGTCATCGCCGACGTCTGTCTCTGCGAGTACACCTCGCACGGTCACTGCGGCATGGTGCATCGCGACGGCGACCATTTTGAGGTGGAGAACGACTCCAGCGTCGCTCTGCTGGCGAAGACGGCCGCCTCGCTCGCCGTGGCCGGTGCGGACATCGTTGCACCCAGTGACATGATGGATGGCCGCGTGGCCGCCATGCGCATCGCGCTCGACGAAGCCGGCAAGCACAACACCCCCATCCTCAGCTACGCTTCAAAGTTTGCCTCCGCGTTTTATGGCCCCTTCCGCGACGCCGCCGACTCCGCTCCGCAGTTTGGTGATCGCCGCACCTATCAGATGGACGGTGCCAACCTCCGCGAAGCCATGCGCGAGATCGAGCAGGACATCGCCGAGGGTGCCGACATGCTGCTGATGAAGCCCGCCATGCCCTACCTCGACGTCATCCGCGAAGCCCGCAACCGCTTCGATCTGCCCATGGGCGCCTATCAGGTCTCGGGTGAGTATTCGATGCTTCACGCCGCCTTCCAGCGCGGCTGGCTCGAACCCGAGCGCGCCATGATCGAGAGCCTGCTCAGCATCCGTCGCACCGGCGCCGACTTCATCGTCACTTACTTCGCGAAAGATGCCGCGAAGGTTTTGGGCTGAGCCACTGCGGTTTGCTGACTGAGGAACATCTCCGCCTCCGCCTGGCGTCTGCGCACCAGGCCCGGAACCACTTCGCCACCGGCATGCACCCACAGACCAAACTGAGACGCCGCGCCCGCGAAGTCGCCGGCGTTCACCTTGCGCAGCAGCGTGGACTGCAAGAAATTTCCGCGCCCCGCATTGAAGCAGAAGTCCACCATGGCATCGAACTGCCCCTGCAAGATCGCCGCCGTCACCTTCCGATTCACACACCGCACCGCGTCCCCAAGGTCAGCGAGCAGCATGGCCTCAGCCTCTGCGTCGGTAACCTTCACACCCTCGCCCAGCCCGGGTCCTGTATGGCCATATCCCACCGTCCACACGCCCACGGAATCCTGATATGCATCCAGGCGAAGACCTTCAAAGCTCTTCGTGAGCGCCAACCCCTTCTCGCTATACGTAAACTCATGCATCAAAAGCGCACCTCCATGAGCGCCGTGATTCTCTTCAAACGCCTCCTGCAAACCCGATTCAGCGCCCTTGCATCGCGGATGGCTGCTCGAACATCAAATGACGCTGGGCCATCACAGCGGCTAAACTAAGCTGTCGAATAAACCCGGAACGAGCGCGCTGCATCCCCGCGCTGCATTCCGACGAACGCCCAACGAACGGAGCTCACTGACGTGGCAGAAACTATCTATGACCTGGTCATCATCGGCGGCGGCCCAGCCGGCTACACCTGCGGCATCCGCGCCGCGCAACTCGGCCTCAAGGTCGCACTCATCGAAAAGACCGACGTGCTGGGTGGCACCTGCCTGCACTGGGGCTGCATCCCCACCAAGGCCATGCTCTTCACCGCCGAAGTCTGGGACCATCTGAAGCACGCAGAAAGCTACGGCATCGAAGGCGTCTCCGCGCCCACGCTCAACTGGGCCAACCTGCTCAAGCGCAAGGCAGACATCATCGTGAAGCACACCAAGGGTCTCGACTTCCTGATGAAGAAGAACAAGATCACGGTTGTGCGCGGCCACGGCCGCCTCACCGGTCCTGCAAAAGCTGGCGTCTTCACCATCGACGTAACCGCCACGGACAAAGGCAAGGCCCAGGCCTCCGAGCAGCAGACCACCACCCAGGTCCTCGGCAAGAAGGTCGTGCTCGCCACCGGCTCCGACGCGCGCATGCTCCCGGGTTACAAGGCCGACGACACGATCCTCACCAACATGGAGATCCTCACCCTGCCCGCGCTGCCAAAGTCGCTCATCGTCATCGGCTCAGGCGCCGTCGGTGTGGAGTTTGCCTCCATCTTCCGCAGCTTTGGAGCTGAGGTCACCATCCTCGAAGCCCTGCCGCGCGTGGTTCCCGTTGAGGATGAAGAGGTGTCCAAGGAGCTTACTCGCGCCTATAAGAAGCGCGGCATCGACGTGAACGTCGGCTGCAAGGTCGAGAAGATCGAGAAGGTCAAAGCCGGTGCGAAGGTCAGCTTCACCGACGCCGCGGGCAAGCCGCAGGTCAAGGAGGCCGAGAAGGTGCTCGTCGCCGTCGGCCGCGGCCCACGCACTGCAGACGCAGGCATCGACAAAGTGAAGATCACGCTCGACCGTGGATTCATCCCCGTCAACGAGTGGATGGAGACCACGGAACCCGGCGTCTATGCCATCGGCGACATCGTCGTTGGGCTGCCACAACTCGCACACGTGGGAGCCATGAGCGGAGTCGTCGTCGCCACCAGGCTGGCCGGAAAGTATGCTCGCCCCGTCCGCAAGGACCGCGTCCCAGGATGCACCTACTGCGATCCGCAGATTGGCAGCGTCGGCCTCACCGAGGCGCAGGCCAAGGAAAAGGGCTATCAGGTCAGGGTTGGCAAGTTCCCCTTCGTCGGCAACTCCAAGGCCACTATTGTTGACTCGCATGACGGCTTCGTGAAGGTCGTCTCCGACGCCAAGTACGGCGAGGTTCTGGGCGTCCACATCATCGGCCCGCAAGCCACCGAACTCATCGCCGAGTGCGTCGTCGCCATGGAGATGGAGGCCACCGTCGAAGAGCTGATGTTCACCATCCACGCCCATCCCACGCTCTCGGAGAGCCTGCTCGACGCCTTCTCCAGCGTCGAGGGCATGGCCATCAACGTTTAGGAACGCAGCCCCTGGAGGAACTCGTGAACATGGAACAAAGGCCTCCGTTTCCGCCGTTCACGCACGAAACTGCCGTCGAGAAGGTCCGCAAGGCAGAGGAGGCATGGAATGGCCGCGATCCCCAACGCGTCGCGCTGGCCTACTCCATCGACAGCCGCTGGAGGAACCGCAACGAGTTCATTAACGGTCGCGAGGAGATCGTCGCATTCCTCACGCGCAAATGGCAACGCGAGGCTGACTATCGCCTCATCAAAGAGCTTTGGACCTTCGCCGGAAACCGTATCGCGGTGCGCTTCGCCTACGAATCCCATGACGAAGCCGGTCAGTGGTTTCGCTCCTACGGCAACGAAAATTGGGAGTTCGACTCCAATGGCCTCATGACTGCTCGCCACGCCAGCATCAACGATCTCGCGATCACTGAGGCACAACGCCTGTTCCACTGGCCCGCAGGCCGCCGTCCCGACGATCACCCGTGCCTCAGCGATCTCGGCCTGTAGCAACGTTATGCACATCCACCTCCTCCAACTCGGCCGCATCTCCTACGCGGAAGGTCTGCGCCTCCAAGCCGAGGTCGTCGCCGCGCGCAAGACGGGCGTCATCGGCGACACGCTCCTCCTGCTCGAACACCCGCCCGTGCTCACGCTTGGCCGCAACGCGTCGCGCGCAAACATCCTAGCCAGCGATGAACTGCTTGCCCAGCGCGGCGTCGATATCCACGAGATCAACCGCGGCGGAGACGTCACTTACCACGGTCCCGGCCAGCTCGTCGGCTACCCCATCTTCGATCTGCGCGGCGACCTTCCCGGCAAACGCGGTCCGCATCTGGGTCCAGTCGACTTCGTCCGCCTCATGGAAGAAGCCCTCATCCTCACCTGCAAGGACTTCGGCGTTCCTGCACAGCGCATCTGCAAGCTCACCGGCGTCTGGACGCTGGCTGGCGGCAGCGTTCGCGAGAAGAAGATCGCAGCCATTGGCGTCCACGTCTCGCAGGCCGTCACCTCGCACGGCTTCGCGCTCAACGTCTCCACCGACCTGCGCGACTTCGATTGGATCGTCCCCTGTGGCATCACCGACCGCACCGTCACCTCCCTCGAACTCGAATCCCCGCAGGCTCCTCCACCCACGCTGGAGCAGGCCGCCAACAGCGTCTCCGCCAACTTCGGACGCGTCTTCCAGCGCCAGATGCTGGCCGCCGAATCTCTCGACGAGTTACTCGCCGTACACCACTCAACCCGCTGATCATCCCGTACCGATCGGTATGAAATAGCCCTTTTATGTGCTCACGCATCCTATCGACAGCCGTATAATCTTGAGGTTGCGCTGTTATGCGCCGCACACTCTCCCGGAGAACCTTCCCCATGTCAATCGACGTCGTTATGCCCCAGATGGGCGAATCCATCACCGAAGGCACCCTCACCAAGTGGCTCAAGAAGCCTGGCGACACCGTCGCCCGCGATGAACCCCTCTTCGAGATCTCTACCGACAAGGTTGATGCCGAGATTCCTTCGCCAGCCGCCGGAACGCTTGGCGACATCAAGGTGCAGGAGGGCGCAACCGTTACCGTTGGCACGGTCGTTTGTGCGATCGACGAATCGGGTGCAGTCGCCGCGGCGAGCGCGACACCTGCTGCTTCCGCACCGAAAGCTGAGGCCGCTCCAGCAGCAACCCCGGTGGCTCCTGCGACAGCGCCTGCGGCCGCTGGTCCGGGCACCGAGGTCCTGATGCCCCAGATGGGCGAGTCCATCACGGAGGGCACGCTCACCAAGTGGCTCAAGAAGATCGGCGACACCGTCGCGCGCGACGAGCCCATCTTCGAAATCTCCACCGACAAGGTCGACGCAGAGATCCCCTCACCCGTCGCCGGAACGCTCTCGGAGATCCGCGTTCAGGAGGGTCAGACCGTCACGATCAACACCGTGGTCGCCATCATCGGCGGCGGTGCCGCGGCTCCGGCAGCAACACCGCAACCCGCAGTGGCACCTCCTGCAGCGGCTGCGCCGAGTACCCCCGCGCCCTCACCCGCTGCTCCCGCGGCCTCCGTCGGCGAAGCTCCTCGCTCCTCGCCGCTGGTCCGCAAGATTGCGTCAGAGAACAACGTTGACCTCCGCGCAATCCCCGGAACCGGCGCCTCCGGCCGCATCACCAAACAGGACATCCTCGGCCACCTCGAAGGCGGACATACCGTTGCACCGGCAGCAGTCGCCGCACCAGTCGCGGCAGCGCCAGCACCCATTGCCGCCGCGACGCCTGCAAAGACAGCCGCTGTTGCAGCTCCAGCACCCATGCCCGGCGAACTTGTACCGCTCTCCAAGATGCGCTCGATCATCGCGAAGCGCATGGTCGAATCCAAGGCCACCAGCCCGCACGTCCACACGGTCTTCAAGGTGGACATGACCCGCATTGTGAAGCTGCGCGAGAAGGAGAAGGGCAAGTACGAGCAGCGCAATGGCGTGAAGCTGACTTACATGCCCTTCATTACGCGGGCTGCCATTCAGGCCCTGCGCAAACACCCCATCGTCAATGCGTCGATGCAGGGCGAGGCGATCCTATACAACAAGAACATCAACATCGGCATCGCTGTCGCGCTGGAGTGGGGACTGATCGTACCGGTCATCAAGCAGACAGAGGAGAAGAGCTTCCTCGGCATTGCCCGCGCCATCGTCGACGTCGCCGACCGCGCCCGCGGCAAGAAGCTTGCCCCCGACGAGGTCGCCGGCGGAACCTTCACGCTCACCAACTCCGGCATCTTCGGCGAGGAGTTCGGAACCCCGATCATTGCGCAGCCGCAGTCGGCGATTCTGGCCATCGGCGGTCTCAGCAAGGAGCCGCTCGTGCTCACCGACAAGGACGGACAGGACACCATCGCCATCCGCAGCGTACAGCACTTCGTGCTCGGCTTCGACCATCGCATTATCGACGGTGCGGACGCCGGCAAGTTCATGTCCGACTTCAAAGCCTGCCTCGAGAACTGGTCAGAGGATATCGGGTAGGAGAGTTTCCATACCCCCTCCCCCCTGTTTCCTCAAAGTCTCTGAAGTCAGCATCATGCGTGCAAGTGCTTCATAAAGTATTCACCCGTATGGCCTTGCGCGCAAAGTATTCATAGCAGGCTGATGGCGAGGGGAGCTGTTCCCTCGCCGCAGCCCGGCAGTGTTGCTAGTTGTGTTTCTCCATCAAATACGCAAGCGCGAGATGCGCTGCGGTCCACAGCGCGCTCAAGGCTGCGATGACGCCCTTCAGCCGTTGCACACTGCGCTCATGTGACTCGACTCTTGCTTCCAATTGATGCAGTCGCCCCGGTTGTCCGATCCCCATCAACTGCTGCATCTGCGCCTTCAGGACGCTCAACTCCTGAAGCACCTGGCTTTCAAAATCCGTCATCGCCCACCTCTTCCTCCGTAAACATTTATCCTCACGCGGTTTCATTCAGCGGCATATTCACGAACACCGCGCTGGAAAGGCGCGAGTACAGCGGCGGCGTACTCGCGTCGTACATGCGGACGTAGTAGCGCTCCAACTGCGCAGTGGATGGAATAGAAAAGCTGCGCACCGGGCTGCGCAATACCAGGTCCGCACCATCCACCCCCATACCGAACCACCAATCTCTCAGCCGCACCTCAAACCCACCGCCAGCAGGCGGATCCATTCCGGCATCCACTTGCATGGCAGTATCCGACAAGCTCGTCACGGTCAACTGCTGCAGGTTCGCAAGCACCTGACCGGGCGCGCTCGAGGCCGTCAGCGGCAGATACGCATCCACCGCAATCTCTTCGCTCAACTTCAATCCAATGCCCGCAGCCCACTCCGTCGCCCAGTCATTCGCGAAGCTCACCTTGTAGTGCCGCACCTCGGGCACCGCACTGCCATCGGTCACGACGACACTGCGCACGATCAGCGACGAGGTCACCCCCTCGCTGGTAATCGCCAGCACGTCGCCGGGCCATATGTCCTGCGCAGGATTCACCAACGCATACGAGCCTGCAACCGCTGCCGTGCGACTGGTCGCAAACGCCAGCACCGCCTGTGCCGCACTCTCGCAATCCGTGCTGCTGCGCGCCATGGGAAGAGTAACTCTCCCCATCCATCGACACGTTCCCGGGGCACCATTTACGGCCTCGGAGGCAATGCTTGCAGCGTCCGCAAGTCGTGCCACCGAGCGGCGTCCGTTGCGGTAGAACACCGTCACGCGCTCTCCGGCGACAGGAACACGTCCGGCGAGGAACGTAACCTTGCCCGGTGCTCCCGCGGCTGTGCCATAGCTGGTCGTGCAGTCGACGCCCTGCCCCGCCACACCAATCAGTCGAGTCTGCAACGTTCCACTCGGCAGCGTGCTCACAACCCACAGGCTGCCAGGTCGCGTGATGCTGATCGCCGCCACGGAACCAAACATCTGCGTGGCGTTTGCGAGAACGAAGGCGCATGTCGCGGGTGTGCTGGTCAGCGTCCCGCCCGCGGCGATGCTGTCGTAGATCACCGTCGCAGGGGTGTTCGACGCAGCTCCCTCATCGACAAGTTCGAACACCACCTGCATCGGCGCGGTTACGCCGCTGGTGCTGCCGAAGCCCTGCACCACGCCATCGACCATGCAGTAGTACGGCTGCATCACGCGCTGCATTTCAACGCAGTGCAGCCGCATCCGCAGCGTGTACAAGTGGCCTGCAGTCGGCGTAAACACCGTGCCGACCTCGACCCCATTGACCACTGGGACGATGACCGTAACGCCACCGGTTCCACTCACGCTCTGGCGCACGCGAAACCCCGCAAAGCATTCGGCGAGTACAGGAAGGCCCTGATACATTCCGGCGAGCATCCCGTCACATGCCGCGGCAAGCGTGACTCCGCTGAGTTGCACAATGACCGATCCGCCCATCTCCACCGCATCGATCGCAGTCAGCGTCGTCTGGCCGTCCGACCCGTTGCCGCCATTCATCGTCAGCCCGGTTGAGGTCAGAGAAAAATAACTGCCCGGATCACTCACAATCCACTGTGCCGGATTGAACCCTGGCTCCGTGAAATTATCCAGCACCAGCAGGCGATTCGTATCGCGATACGCGGCCTCGGTCAGATCGAAGACCGTCGTCGTGCCATCGCCAAAGAAGTTTTCCTGGATGTAGGCTGCTGGTTCTTCCGCTCCTGTAAGCGTTACGTCGTTCGCCAACTCACGAACGGCAGTCGTCTGGAGTTCAGAGACCGACAACGTACCATTGGCATCGCTGAACGCGTGGGTCACGTTGCCCACCGGCTGCATCAGGATCTGCCCATTCAGCGCGCGATACGCAGCATACGCAGAGCTCGCCGCGTTCGCAGCGTTGGCGCTGAAGGGAGAGCCTGCGCGCGCCGAGAAGGAGCCCGTCGCCGGAATGCTCCCAGACTCAGTCACCGTCACACCCGCCGACCCTCCAGCCTGCGCGCGCGATGCGAGTTGCGTCACCAGCGCGGTGCCAGCAAGACCCAGCGACTCGGCGTCACGCAGGCCCGCACCCGATCCAAGATTGTCGAGCAGCCACTCATCGCTCACCGCCGTTACACGCGCCTTATACACCGGCCCGGTCGACGCGTTGCCCGAATACATTCTCACCGGCTCCGTCGCCAGATAGCCCGTGAACAGCACCGTCGCATCGGCAGCCGTTACCGTCACCTTGCCGCGGCGCACGGGCACGGCCAACCCCTCGACTCCAAGCATGATCTCCGCCGTGCATCGCGAGGGCTCATTGAGCGCGCGCTGCACGGTGATCGGTGCCCCTGCAACAACCGCCTCGGTGTAGTCGATCGCGCCTAGTCCATCCAGATTGTCGATCGTAATCCGCACATTCTCTCCTTCACTGCAAACCTAACCCGCTACATAACTACGGAAGCAAACCACCGTCTCACCATCCACCGGATCCTTCACAGGCAGAGCGCGAAACGCTGCACTGAGCTGCACCTTTTCGTATCCACCGCCGCCCGCAACGTTGGCCTCCGCCGCACCGGTCATCGCCTGTAGTCGCGGATAGTGCCAGACGATGCGCTCGCCCTGCTGGCCCTCGCCGACAAACACCGCCGACCACTCCTGAATAAAGCTCGAGCCCTCACGGTCGCAAAAGCCCATCACGCCGCTCACCTTCATGCTGGCGCTCGGAACGCCCGCGATCAGTGGCCACTCCAGCATGAGTGCACCCGTCGTGCTGTTGATCGACGCGATACGCCCGACGTTCAGCGTCACGCGTCGCACATAGTCCACATCGGTCAGCGCAGTCTGCACATACGCTCCACTTACTCCACTGCCGATGAATCCGGTCTGCGCTGCGTAGTCGATATCCACTGCAACCAATTCGCCGACGCTGAATGCAGCGGCCGCGGTTGCTCCCACCTGCAGCACAGTTGCCGTCGAGCCAGCCTGTAGCGCAACCGCTGCGACCGCCGTTCCGCCAGAGCCTTCGCCCGTTGCGCCAGCAGCAACTGCGAGCAGGTTCATCTGCTGCGTGCCGGCCGAGAGCGCAAGCTGTAGCTTGCCCCAACTCTCGAACGCAAACGACACCGTCGCCTCGATCTCCGTGCGCGCCTGCAACAACGTAGTCGCAGGCGCACCCGTCCGTACTGGTTCAATCTTTGTGCCGCACTTGCGCGCGAAGCCCGCAATCCATCCCAGGCTGATCCACGGAGCAGGTGGACTATTCAGCGCGAACGATCCACTCTGCGCCGCGTCAAAGATAGTTGGTTGCTGTGCCGCACGATTCACCGGAGAAAAATACGCACTCACGCGACCCACCATCGGGGTTGTCATTGCCGTCAAATTACTCACAGCTCACCTGCTTCCTGGAAGCTCATCACGTCAACCGTAGCGGTACGAGCAAGACGATCATCCTTGATGACCGTCTTGCCAAATGCCACCTCACTCCACCACACACTGGTGGTCATCGCGACGGTCGCGGCTCCGTTCGCGAGACCCGCGTAGTTCATCTTCAGCGTGGTCCTGGGCAACGCATTCACTGCGGCCTGTAACTCTGCGTCCATCGCTGCCAGCGCGCGTCCCCGATCCATCCCTGTGTTCATCGATGTTCCAGCCGTCTCGTAGTCGATAGCGCACTGCAGCATGACCAGCGGCATAATTCCCTCTGCGTTGACCGAACTCACCTCCCATCGCATCCGAAAGCAATCAGGCAACGCCACTGCCGACAAAAGTTCGTTCTCCTCCACCAGCACGCCGGGCCGCACCACGCCGCGCAGCACAATCGTGCGCTCCGGATTCAGCGCGACCAATCTGCTTCGCAATACCTCATAGAACGTATCCTTCGCGTTCTGCACACGAACCTCCTTCAGTTCTTCGCTCGTCTTCTCCGCTAGCGAACGGGTGGCACCAATGTCAGCGCATAGGAGTAGACCGTGCCCATCGCCTGTGACGCGATGCTGTTCGTAATCTTGTACAGCAGGTCACCAATCACCACGCCCACCGCGGTCTCAAACAACACGTCCGCCGAGTCATACCCCAACGATCCCACCACCGCCAGGACCGCACTCCCAGATACCAGCAACTTCGCTACGCTACCCGACTGGCGAAACGTCGCCGGCCCCAATGGCACGTCCTGAAACGCCGGCGTCGCCAGTCCCAACTGCTCTGCGTCATCGCCCGATACCGCAGGCGCCGCAATTCGCAGCAGTACGACTTCGCCACCGACTGCGCGCATCACCGCATCCGCGCAGCGCATCACACCATCGCCTGACTGCAACACATCCAACGGAGCATTCATCGCTAGCCGAGCCTCTCTGCCACATACGGCTGCAGCAGTGCCTGCACCTGACTATCAATCAGCGAGTCACTGAAGTACTGTGTCTGTAGCGTGTCCATCTTGCTCGACTTCACATTGAGTCCCGGCGTCGCCTGCGCGTTGCGCACAATCTGCGCACAGGCCACCTGCACCGCAGTCGGCACGGCTGTCAGTCCCCCCGTGTAGGTGACTTCGGCCTCGCAGTAGCGCATGCCCATGATGTTCCATGGGAAGTGAAACTCCCCCGTCGGCAAACTGACATAGACAGTCGTTGGGTCTACACTCACCCACTGACCCGGCAACGCAAACGCTGCGGCGTATCCGGTCTCATACACAAAGTCGCCGTAGAAATCATTCCCATAACCGGGTCGCGCATACTGTGCCCGGATCGAGTCCACGCTGATCAGCGGGCCATAACTCAGCCGTACGGTTTGCCGCCTAATCGGCACTCTCATCCGCTCGGTATAACTTGCAGACATCAACGACGGCCGCCGACAGTAGGCCTCGATCATCGACGAGGCGGTCGTCACCCACGAGTCGGCCGTGTCCGCCGATAGTCCAAACGCCACATAATCTGCTGGCAACAAATATCCCATCGCTTCTCTCCTTCTTCCCTCGCACCCGCATCAGGACGAAGCCGGAGCGCCCACCACACTCCGGCCCCCGTTCGTTCTAGCGATCGACCAGCACCTGATAGTGCGCATAGCTCGCGCCCTTCACCACCACCGCTCCAAACTTGACCACGGCATACTGGCTAGCCAGCGAGCCCTGTAGACCAAGCTGGAACACACGCGGATTCGGCTCGCCCAGCCAGTGATACTCGATCAGGTCCTCGGTCACGATGTAGGCCGGCAGTACCGCAGAGCCCGATCCTGGGACACCGGTGTAAGGCAGCGTCCACTCAGGAATCAGCGGAATGTCGCCCGCCTGCGTGCTGAGCGTCTTCACCGTGAGGCCGCCCTCGATGTTCTTCGTGTTCAGAACCACGTTGAACTCCGTCTTCATCTCGCGATCGATCAGATCCAGCAGCACCGGATTCGCATAGATCGCAGTCGGACGAACACCGAAGCTGGTATTGGAAAGCATCTGCGCAATGGTCGACTTCAATCCGTCGACAATGCTCTCGCTTGTGCTGATCGTAGTCGTATTACCGCCAGCCGCAATCTGCCCGACAGCGCCAAAGTACTGCGCGGTCGTCGGCGAACTCAGGCTCGTGTCAGTACCGTTCCACAGCGCGATATCGTGCGTGCGCAGAACGCCATCCACAGTGTCGGTGAGGTCCTTGGCCTGCAGATAGGCAAACTGGCTCTGCTGTTTGCCCAGCTCAAGATCGAACAGGTTGTAGTCGATCTGTGCAACCAGCGCCTTCAGCGGAACACTGTTCTCGATGCGGGTCGGCTGCACGATGGTCGGCACGATGGCGCGCGGATTGACGAATGCCGACGAGGCTGCGGCAGCAGGAATCGCCGTCTCCTCAAAGTAGCGTGACGGATGACCCGTCGCCGGAACCTGCTTGATGCGCTGGCCGAAGACGCCACGACGGCGCACCAGGTCCAGGATCTCTGTCTGATAGATCGGAACTTCAATAGCACCCGGTCCGATGTAGTCCGCCGTTGCGTTGATCTGCGTAAACTTCGCGTTCATTTTGTCTCCTCGTATCTCTGTAAAAAGGCGCAGACGGATCGAAGTCCGGCTGCGCCTTGTTTTCTTCTTATCTACACGCGGTCCTATCGACCGAAGCGATCCGACACCTAACCCAGCAAGCCGGCGCGTCTCAACTCTGACTTCACCGCGATACGCTGCTCGATGCCCAGGCTCGTCAGCGCGCTATCCAGCGCGCCAGCCTCAATCGATGCACCGGACGCTCCCAACTCCAGCGTCACTCCCTGTTTTGCGAGCATCGTTGCCATGCCTGTCGGCAACGTCTTGCGTCCCTGCGACTGCGGAGCAGCCGACGCCGTGAGCTCGGCAATCTTCGCCTCAGCCTCGACGAGTCGCCGCTCCAACTCAGCCTCGCGTGCCGACTCCACCGTCGCCACAATCCGCCCGACATGCTCCTCAGCCTCAGCCGCCAGCGCCACCTGCCTCTCAGCAAGCAGCGCAGCCGCCTGCTCCAGTGCCTCTGCGACTGCTTCCAATCGTTCGGTTGCTTCCATCAAATCCACCACGTTGCTATCTTCCATTGCTCTCCTCCATCTTTCTGGCGTCCGTCAGGACGTCTTACTTCGTCACAGCGGCTCGTGCCTGCCGGTGTTCGGCTCTGCGGTTCACGCGAAAAGATGTTGCACGATACGCCGCCTTCTCGCGCAGCAGAATCGCCGCACCCGTAAACGTCGCTCGTGTCAACCGCCAGACGGTGTCTCGCATATCCGCTACATGCGCATCTGCCAACTCATAGCTCATCCCCATCGCGCTGCCGGCCTCGGCTGCAACACCGCCAACCTTCGCCTCCATCTCCGGATAATCCCGCGCAAACAGGAAGCCACTCACCAGCAGCTTGCTTCCCTCCAGGTGGGCCGACGTGATGATGCCGCACTTCTGCCGCGCATCATGTCCATCCCACCCAGCCTTGTAGTCCACCGCCATGCCCAGCAGGCTCGGCAGCGCCGCCTCCGCAGCCTCCCTCGTCAGCACCACCCGATGACCGCGTGCCCCACTCGGCGCCTTGTCGCTCGGGACATCCACCAGCGTCAGGCAGCCCTCGAAGGGCAACCGGTTCGGATGACCGGCTACCTCCGGAAACTCCACCGCCATCGCACGCAGCTCGCGTCCTCTGCAACGTTGCCGCACCACTCGACGCAACTGCACTGCTTTCTCCACACATGCCTCCTCTTCGCTCTCCTTCAATCGACACGCAACGCGCCAGCACTACGCGCCTTGCGGCTCGACCAACGGACTTGCTAACTCTGCCGGTGCAAGGCCACGCATCGACCTCACCTCCGCCACCGACAGAACTCCCGCAGCCAGCAACTTCGTCTGGATCTCCACCTCGACCATCTCATCGCGGCTCTCCAGGTCCGTCCAGACGAATCTCAGATCGTTCCACCCCAGGCGCTTCGCAATCACATCGCGCGTCAGGTGGTCGGCGATCAACTTTGCCAGCGGAACAATCGCATTCTGAAACGCTTCATCCGCCAGCTCGCCAGCGGTCGACCGATTCACATTCTGCGTCACGTTCAGCATCATGGCGGGAATATCAAATGCATTCGCGATCATGGTCAGCAGAAACTGCTGCCACTCCAGATGCAGATCCGCATCCGTGCCGGCCGCGAACTTCAGCACCTCGGGCTTCTGCTCCGAGCTCAACACCGGAACCCGTCCCGAGCCCTCCACCTCATCCTGCCACCAGCGAATCAGCCGCTCATGCTGCTCCGGCGTCTGCTGATTCATCCACAGCGCATACTGCACCACGCCATTCGAAGCCATCCTGCCGGCATACCGGTGGGCCTGTAGAAAGTGTGAGATCGATTCAAATGCAACCTCTACCTTGCCCAACCCAAACGGCGTGTGGCTGCGCGGATTGAGCCGCACATACATCAACTCATGGTCGAGCAGCGGTACCAGCGCCTCCGCTCCGAGCTTGCCCGTGATCTGCGCATAGCGCGGATCATGTGGATCGCCCTTCCAATGGGCGTTCACCTGGATCGATGCGCCATCCACCGGATACAGCCGCACCGGCAGATCGCCCTCTCCGATCTCAATCTCTGCAGCGCCAAAGCCGCCCACCAGCGTGTCTTCGATCACCTGCTCGATCAGCGTACGAAAGCTGTCAGTCTCGTTCGGTGTATCGAATGACTTGGTCAGTGCCTCGGCTCGCTGCGCGCGATCGCCGGCCACATCCTCGCCCGCACCGCGCCGCACCTCGATCTGCCAATCCATGCACGCAATCCGGTCTTTGATGCAGTTGATCGCCCGCCGCGCCACCGGCATCTCCGCAAACCGCCGCAGATTCTGCGCCGTCGGTTTGGGCAGCGCATTCTGCACGCCCGTCGTCCGGAACGGCGCAAAGATAGAGCTCAATCCCAGCGGAGTAATGGCCGTCTTCCGCTCCCCCATGTTCTCGCCCGATGCTTCCACACCCGAAGCTTCCACTCCGGCCGCCCGCTTCCACATCTCTCTCATCGCCGATCCCAAACCCATACCCATCTCCTCCTGAAATGCAAAAGGCGCAGCCATTTGGCCGCGCCTCACCTACCATCAAGTCTTCCGTTTCTATATCTCTACACGTGTAACTCTCGCTTCGCAGTCTCGGCCACCCGGCCCAGGTCCGCAACCGTCAACACTCGAATCGCCTCACGCTCCATCACCTTCACGCCAAACCCATACTGCTCCTGATCGGCCACCGACGCGATCCGCTCGACAATTGCCGTCAGCTCCAACTCCGCGCCTTCGCTGTTCAACACGCCTGCCCGCAGCGCCTCCGCCGAATAAGCAATTCCCTTCGCTCCTTCCACGTCGTTCTCCAGCGACACCGCATGAAACATTCGCACCTTACCATTGCGATACCCGCAGTCGATCTTCCACGGATCACCCGCCTGCGTATACGCAGCCGCTGCAATCTTCTTGCGCATCAACCGCCACACCCCGGCACGTTCAAACGTGTCACGCATGGTCGACACAATCGCTCCACGCCCACTCGCCTTCCGGCGCGTCGACGGCAGCTTCAGCGGCTCCACATACATCCGCAGCAACTGCTCCATCTCTGCCGGCAGACTCTCCGCCAGCGTCCCGCGCATCTCAGTCAGTTGCACGCTGTTCGACAGCGAATCCTCCAGCGTCTCCAGCATCGGCTTCGCATTCACCCGCAACTCAACGCCCGCCTGCAGCCGCTGCGCAATCTCGGCCTCCAGTGACTCCAGCAGCTCCACATCAGCATCCGGGTCCATGCACCGCACCCGGCTCCAGTCGCGCGTGAACTTCACCGTCGCGGTCTCTTCCCGCCCGGCCTCACGCAGCACCACGCCAATGTTCGCAAACTCTCCCTTCACCACATCCGGCACATACCGGATCAGGGAAAATTCGCACTGTAACCGCTCGCGCACCCAAGCCTCCACAACCTTCAATCTACTTTAACCGCCTACGCTACATTACAAATCGTCCTGAACCTGCGATAGCATCAAACCTCCTCGGAACCACGATGCTCCTCGCCGAACCCCATTCCGGGAATGGCTCCCGATTCGACTCTCGAAACTGTCCGATCAACTCTCTCACTCTCGACCTGCGTTGCAGCAACGTCTCCATTAGCTGCTCGATCACCGCCGGGTCCCCACCGTACCACTCCGGAGGAATCTCCTCAGCCACCTTCCACAACTCCTCCGCCGCGAACTCCTCCACGCGAGTCAGCCAAGGCTCAAAGCTCTCCCATCCACGCACTCTCGCATACACCTGGTTCCGCGCAAACACGCCTCGCAACGGCGCATCCGGAAACGTCCACTCTCCCGCGTTGAAGCAGTACCCCTGATCAATAAACGTAGCCCGATACTTCCGCTCCCGGGGCTTCCGGTCGAACACCGCCTGGCGACCATTGCAGTTGCCCGTCCACTTATCCACCGCCAGCATACCCGCAAACTCCGCCAGGTTTCTCACCTCATCCATCTGCGGCTCCGGCAGATAGTCGACCACCTGCCCCGGCATCAATCCACCGACAAACCTGCTGCCAAACTGCAACCCGCTGGCGCATCGTTCACGAGCACCGCGCCCCAAATCCACCATCATCTCCGGACTATTCGCGATCAGCCACTCGCTCACTTCCACCACGTCACTCTTCGGCACCGACAGCCCCACCGCCTCAGCAATCCGCGTCGCAATCAACTCATTGGCCAGCACTCTCAGATGCTGCGGATTATTCTTGAACTTCACCACCCACAGGTTTGCATCCGCACCCAGCATTAACTGGCTCTGCGCTCCCCCGCGCATCCGACGAATCGCCTGCACCGCCGTTACCGCCAACGTCAATCTCCCAAGCCTTCACCTTACCGCATCTGCATGCCAACCTGTGAGCCACGCGCCAGCAACTCCGCCCGCACGGCCTGGGCCACGGCCATCGCCATTACCAGGTCGTCGTGCGCTCCATTCGCCGCTCCCGTCTTACCGCGTTCTCGCCCCACAAACGTCCTGCACTCGCCCAGCAGCCGCTTGCTCCGGAACATCTCCGGCCTCTGCTCCAGCAGCGATCCCAGCCCCGCCGTCATCTCCGGCTTCGACGCCGCTGTCGTCAGCCACCCGGCCTCGCCGCCCTGGCGATAGACGTTGCCATAGTGCTCGCTCGTCTCGATATACGCCAGCACCGCTGCGCCATGATTATTCCGCTCTACCGCAATCAACGCCCCCTGATACTCCTTCGCCAACTCCACCGCAGCCTTCGCCAGCTCCGCTGGCCGAAGCCTCTCCTGCAACTCCGCGCACTGCAATCCCGTCACGCGGTCAATCACCTGCACCGCCGCAAAGTCGCCATCCTCACCTCCACCCGCCGAATCCACCGCCACAACATACACCCGACCCGATGACGCCGGAAGCCACACCTGCAACGCTCCGCCCCGACGCGTCGCCAGCACCGGCCCCACCTCCGCCATCCGCCGTTCAATCGCTGCAACATCGAAGAAGCACGTTCCCGTCGCTCGGAAGCAAGTCTCCGCATCTTCAGCAAACTCCTGCGAGCGCAGCCCGCCATAACTCCGCTCCAACCCGCGACGGAATCCAATCTGCTCTCCGCTCAGCCCATGCCGCTCCACCAGCGCCCTTTCCTCATCGGTCATCGCAGCAGCATCCACAACAGGCCCCACATACGCCTGCTCCAGCCACCACGGCATAAAGTGCCGCACCATCGCATCCTTGTCGCCACCGCCATCCACACCCGCGCACCACTCCGCATAGAACGCTCCATAGGCACCATTCGGCGTGCTCTCCAGCACCAACTCCCCACCCGGAGCCAGCGCCGCGCGTAACCCGGCCAGCGTCATCGCAGCATCACCCGGCCACTGGCTCACCTCGCTGCAGTGCAGATTCTGCACACTCAATCCGCGTCCCGCACCCACATCGCACGCACTCGCCACGCGATATTCGCTGTCGAGCTCCGGAAACACCATCTGTCCCACATTTGCGCGGCTGCGCACCAGCAACCCTTCGCGCAGAAACGCCGGAAGCTCCTCCCACATCCGCTGCACGATCCGAAAGATCGACTCCGCCGCCTCTCGTGTATGCGCAACCTGCAGCGTCAGCGTTCCCGGTCTGGTGATTGTGCGCAGAAAGAATCTTCCCGCCGCCCACGTGGTCACTCCCATCTGCCTGGCCTTCAGCACAATATTCTGCCGGCCTCGCCGTTCTTCAAATCTCCGTTGCGCAGCATTGGCGATCAGGGGCCGCACGTTCCCCTCCCGATCACGCACGCGCAGCAACAGCTCGGCTGCATCCAAAATCAACTCAGGCTCGCACTCCAGTCGCAGGCCTATATCCAACAGACTCGTTGTATCCTTCACGTCTCATCCCACCCCGGCGCGCGGTCCCCCATCCCGCGTCGACTACGCGAATAGAGGACCCGCACCTCCCCTCTCACTTTCCAGGCAATCACCCGCCTTACGGAACCCGTGGTGCTCCATTGGTCGGCGGGTCCATCAGCGAGTTGGTAAACCAACTGAAGATCGGAGCCGTCGTCGGGGAAGTTCCTCCAGTGGGGTTCTGGTCATACTGGTTTGGCCACACCTTCCACGTATTCGTCGCACCCGCACCGTAGTTGCTGAGAAATACTCCCAGCGCAGGCGTCAGCGTGACACCCGTCCCTGTCGGATTCGTTAGCACGATGGTTGGCGTCCGCGTCACCGCCGCAGCGGATGCTGTCGTTGCAACGCTCGTGGTGTAGACCCCAGCACCGCCCGTCGTCCCGCTCGTCTGCGCAGTGATCGTCGTCCCTGCCGGAATGCCCGTTCCGCTGATCGTGTCGCCTACCGTGATAACGCCAAAGACCGACGACACAGTGAGGCTCGTTCCGCTTCCCGTCGCGGTAAACGTTGCAGGCACGCATCCGTACCCCAGCCCATCGTACGTAGTGGTCGAGGGGATTGGCCCTCCCCACGAATAGTCAATCCCATTCGGTACACCACCGCTGGCCGTCATCACTCCGGTTACATGGCAGTGTGGACCGCCGCCAATCGAGGTGAACGGAGTCGCATTCGCATAGCCCGTTCCCCCGCTATAGGAGATAGTCACCCCGCCATAGAAGTAGGGGCTCAGCACCATCGCAAAGTTCTGGTTGGTATATCCATAGATGCTGTCGCCCGCAGCCATTTTCGCCGCAGTCATATAGAGAGGATCGTTGGCCGTCTTCGACACCAGAATCCCCGGCCCTCCCTTCCCTCCGTTCCCTCCAGGCACCCAGATAGGCATTGCCCCGTTGCTCGTCCACACCGTGTCAAGGTCGGTCGTGTCCAGATTCGTGTTGCCCTCGTAGATATTTACCCAGCCTCCGTTCGCCGCATTCTGCGCCTGCATCTGCAATCCGGTCAGCGGAGAGATGCTATCTGCGGGACTAGCTAGAAACTGAGCGTAGCCGTTATAGACCTGCGTCAGCAGCACATAGATAGGAGTGGTGGGGTACTTCGCAAAGAGCGTGCGGTACATGGTAGCGGCGGCCTCGTACGATGCCGGGTTCTGCGGAGTTGAGGCGTTGTAGGCCGTGATGTTCGCAGCCGGACATCCACCCGTGTTGCCGACAATCGAAGCCGATCCTCCCCATGAAACGGGCACGTCTGCAAGGCCTGCCTGATCGAGCATCTGCCGCCACCAGCCTACGGAGTTGGTTCCGTTCGGATTGCCATCGTCAATGTCCAGCCCGAGCAGGCGAATAAGGCCGGCCTTTACCGATCCCAGCAACATCGCAGTAGTCTGGTCTCCGCTGAAGTCCGGTCCGCATCCGGTGCTCTCAAAGATCACCAGCGGCGGATTCGTCGTGATGCCCGGAAAGAGTTGCCCCTGGTAGAACTTCGTCTCATAGAAGATGTTCGAAATCTGCCCAAACGTCAGGTTTCCCGGAAAGATCGCAAACTCATCAATGTAGACCGGATTCTGCGTCGTGTCAGAACCGCCCACTCCGTAGCTGACACCACTGCTCACGTATCCGGGGACCATAAGCGGCTCCGTCGTTGAGTTCATCGACATAGGGAGCACGTTAGCTGTGATATTTGCGCCCGTACCCGTCGGCGCAGTCAACACAATCGTAGGTGCCGACGTGCAGCCAGCGTTGCTGTCTCCAGCGTTTGAGACGGCGGAGGTGATCACCCCGCTGGTGGCTACTGCCGTTCCCGTTACCACGCAGTTTGCTCCACCCCCCGTGGAGGTGAATGCAGTAGACGCAGCGTAGCCTGTCCCACCTGCCGTCACCGTCCACGTCACATTCCCAAATCCCTGAGCCGAGGTGTTGCTGGAAATAGCAGATGGGATGGACGTTCCTACTGGCAGCCCATTCATCCACATGCTCACCGCTGACGCTTGTCCGGTACCGGAATCTTCCACCACGATGTCGTAGTTGAATCCGTTGGGCATCGCATCATAGCCAGTCCCCGTGCAGGACAACTGCTGGGCCTGATTCTCTCCCGTCCCGTTGCGCTCAAAGCAGAGCTGTGAGGCGTTAGCGTTGGTTGTGTTCTGTTGCAGGAATAGCTCCCACCAGCTTCCCGTTGAGGAAGCAACGTCCCCCTTGCTTGCGAGCACCAGCTTTGCATTCCCATTCCAGTTGAACCGGTCCACGTGGACAAGCATCGTCCAGGGAACGTCCCATTCGATATCTCCCAGCGTGTTGTTGGGCGCTACATTTAAGCCGTTGTAGGGGAACTCCGCCGAGAACTGCTGCGCGTTGGTGTTGTCGAATCCGGGCTGATCGGTCGTGACTGTGCCGGAATTATAGGTGGTGGAAACGGAGGTCGTCGCCGGTCCCCAGTAGTAGCCGAAGTTGCCGCTCGTTGTGCCAGCCCACGTCAGATTGTTCCCGCCAGTGCTGGAGTCGATAGCCGTTGTACCAGCTCCCTCGTCGATATCCCACTGCCCAATCAAGCCACTGGTGATCGAACCGCCGGTATAGAGCGTGTTGATCTGAGCCGATGTCAAAGCCACGCTATAGATACTCACGTCGCTTATCTGACCGTTGAGATAGCGCCCCCCACAACAAGGGTAGTTTCCGCCTATCTCGAAAGGTCCTGTGTTATCGGCCGCCGTTCCATTCGCCGCAGCGGAACCATCTACCGCCCCGTTGACGTATCCAGTCAACCCCGCAACAGAATCGTACGTCATGCTGATGAAATACCAGGTGTTTACCGCCAACACGTGAGACCCTGCATAGCTTATGTTTGTATTCGTGTTTACTGCCGTTGTGGTGATGCCCGCCAAAATTGTGCCGGAAGATTGCACCAGAATCGTTGTAAACCCCCCTGCTCCCTGGGCCATGATTGTCACGTAATTCCCGCTCGTAGGTATCGCGGTGAGATATACCCATGCGCTGAAGGTATAAGCCGCCGGGTTGAGCGTTGAAGTTGTAACTGTCAGATAGTCGTTCGTGCCATTGAAGGCACCGAAATAAGTTTGTCCATTGGACGCTGCGGCTGGCGGCGCGGGCGAATGTGTCGTAGTCGTCGTAGTTGTTCCCGTATTCACAAACGATGTCCGCGATACTTGATCCTTGAACGCCGTCGTCGGGTCGTTGAAGTTCAGCCACACGCTCGGTCCTGCCGCGTTCACCGCGTTGGCGAAGGTGTTCTGCGGGTTAGTCGCCTGCCCGAACACCACCCCGCAGAAGAGACACCAGAGCACCACCACATCCATCAGTCTGCGCATTACTGGCTCCTTCCCGTTACCAGCGTCGCTCCCAGCAGGTACACAGGAACCGCCGAGGTCGCATCCGCGTAGACGCGAATCGTAAGTGTCGTAGGTGTGGTCATGCCCGTCGCAGGGCACCCGTTGGCTCCCGGTGCGGCAATATTCGGAATCAGCGCCGTTCGCACCTTTCCATTGGCTGTTGTGCTCACCGCCGTTGTCGTCACAATCGCGGTCGAGAAGGTCGGAGAACCTACGACCTGGTTCGCTGTCACGCACGCCGTCTGCACGTCCATCACTGCATTGCCCGTTACTGCCGTCGAGTAGAACTCAAGATACATACCCGAACTGGTCCAATAGGGCGGAGCCGTCGTGGTCAACTCCGCATACTGTGGTGCAGTTGGCGTAGCCTGAAACAGCATGTAGCCCAGCGCACTCGACGCCGGATTCACCGAGCCAGTCTGCGGCTCATTGTTGTTGTAGCGCGTAAACCCGCCAGCAAACGCCGATCCACCATCCGACACCGCTGCAGGGTAGTAGTTGTACGTCAGCGGCGGTGTTGTGCTTCCGGTCGGAATGGTGCATGTAGCACCGAGCGTGCACACGATCCCGTTGACGGTTGTGGCGCTATTCGCCAACGCCGTATTCGGAATGGCACTTGCCGCCACCGCAATACTTGGAGCCGTCGTTGCATTCGTCACTGTAGGCGCCAACCAGCTAGGCCATGTGCCAACCGCGACGCTGGTAACTGTTCCTCCGCCTCCAGCACCACAGATCCCATTCGCCGCCGTACAGACTTCGCTCCCAGCCACAAACAGAGGCTGGTTCAGCGTGAAGCGAACATTCCGTGGATCAACGACAAACGAATAGCCGGGGCTGGCATCATCCTCGAAGATGTTATACGGCTTTTGATTCGATGACACCGGTTCATTGCCCTGCACAAACAGAATCGTTCCGTTGTTTGCGGGACGATACTTTATGTAGAAGTCATTCTGGTAGGAACCGTCAACGTCAAACATGTCTTGGGCGACACCGTTGTTCGTGCTGTTCAAGGCCTGGAATGCATGCGTCAGTTGCGACGGACCTGCATCATCCACCATCACCCCATGCGAGTTGTAGCTCCCTGTAGATGCTGTCGATTGTCCAATATAGATGTTCAACCCCGCCTGCTGATACTGCGAGGTCGGAGCACCCACTACCGTATCCCCCGCAGCGAACGGAACCGTGTTCGTCGCCAGTTGAGCGTCGCCTCCGACTCCGCTGTTGGTCCCGGTAATAAAAGCCGAGGGGAAAAATGTGACACTCGTATTCGGTGCCCTCATCACAATGTCTGTCGTGCTCGATTCGTTCGCTCCGGTTTGAGCCCACGTCATGGATGGGTTGAAACTATCCTCGCTATTGGTCAAAACCGTGAAGGTTCCATTCAAGTCCGTCGGCGTAGCTCCCGTAACGATAACCGTCGATCCCGCAGGAAAATAAAATGGGTATCCCATAAATCCTGACACGGTCACAACGTTGCTGGCGCGCACGATTGAGGCCCCGTAATTTATCACCGTGGCAGTCGCAACTGGTGTGCCAGGAATAATGTTTCCGCTCCCATTGCAACCTCCTACCACGCAATTACTTAAGAACACCTGCGTCGAAGAAGTTGCCCCAACCACCGCATACGCAATCGGCCATGAACTCACCGCACTGGTTGCCACCAGCGATTGTCCACACGCTCCACCCTGCATCACCAGAGCCGCATTCGTATTCCCGTTCGTACCATCCCACGCATACCGCGTGTTGAAGGTAATCGACTGCACCCCACTGGCCGGCGTCCCTACCGCTGTTACGGCAGCCTCTTCCTGAAAGGGTCCAGCGAGACATACATCCGTCCCCGCCACAAAGTTCCCAGGGCTCGCCGGTGAGCTTCCCAGCGTCACATTGCAGGTCGTCGCAGTATAGTTCTGCCACTGCCCGTTGCCATTATTCGTACAGGAACTTGGAACGATGTTGCCCCACGCCGTCGATACCGGAACCGTCCCAGACGCCAGCGTGTAATAAGTGCCATTCAGTGCCGAACCTGTAGACGCAAGCGTGGCCGTGCTTCCGCCCTTCGACGTATCGAGCAGAATCCCCCCGTCAGCAAATTGATTTCCACTAAGAGCAGTGCACATTCCGTGGCATGTAAACGAAGTCGTCGTCAGAAGATTTGATCCGGTGACCCCTCCGGTCGCAATCACCCCCGTGTAGTAGCCGATCTGGTGGGCCTGTTTAACCGTGTGCGTCACGCCTTCGTCGGAAGCCGCTACAGTGCCGCCAAACGAACTCATATATCCATAATCAAAGGCCGTGTCGCCTTGCGCGAAGTGTGAAAAGGTGCCGCCGTTCATCTGAGTGATGCCCCTCGTGGCGGATTGAAAGTTGCTCGCATCCAGAGTGCACACACTCCACCCCTGCGCAGAGGTTCCGTTATTTCCCAGGTCGTATCCCGATTGAAAGCAGTTCGCGTCGTTGGTGAACAGGTTGTAGCTACCAGTGTTAGGGCTCGCCGCAGTATTGGCCGAAGTGATCGTAGCTTGCGACACTGTCCCGGTACCCGAAAACGTCGTGCTCGCGGAAGTACCGCTGATGCTGAAGCTGGTCCCGCTCGGTTGCGCCACCGCCTGAGTAGCCGTCGGCAGCAGGCTCACCTTCTGTCCCAACCCGGCAGACGTTGCCGCCGCATTCTCATCCACATAATTCTTGTCGGCCGCCTGGTTCGGACTCACCGGATCTGCCGGCAGCACCAATGGCCCCGTCATCGTGTCGCCCACCTTCTGCACATACGGTGACGTGGCAAGCGGAAACCCCGTAGACGCTGCCGCAATCGCCTGGTCAACATATTGCTTCGACACCGTCTGCATCGCAACGCTGATCGGCAACACCTGGTTCGTAATCGCCGCCAGTGTCACCGTGCCGCCACCCGGCACCGTCACCGGAATCACCCAGTACTCTCGGCTCGTCGTCCCATCGCTCAGGTGGAACACCGCCGTATAGTAACTACCCATCGGTGTCGCACCTGCATTCGGGGCCAGCGCAATCGACAGCAGCCCTCCCGCACTTATCGTCGCCGACGTATTCCCTGCCGGCACCGTCTGCCCGCCCGCCGTCGTAAACGTGCTCCAGCTCACCAGGACCGTTCCGCTCGCGGGTGTCCCATTCGCGCTATACACCGTGTCCTGCACCGTCGTCGTCGCCACCTGGGCCGCTGCCGTGCGAACGCCTCCGATCATCATGGCCACCAGAACTACCAGCAGCATCCACCCTCGCCTTGTTCCGCTCATTGCTCCTCCAACTTCCACTGCCGTCTTGCAAATCCACTCACACTGCGACCATGCCGTGTCGCCGCCAAACCCTCTAGCCTTTAGCACAGCCGCCTGCATCCGCCGGGCTACTCATCAGCGCAGGCGTCGCATTGGCTGCCACCACCGGCGCAGCCGATGCAGCGACTCCCGCAACGGGTGCAATCGCATGCAGCAACATTCCGTTCACCGTCTGCGCAAGCTGAATAAAGTCCCCGCTTCCAAAGTGCCCAATCGACACGCCGCTGTCGTGAGCAATGGCGAGGCCAATGTTCAAATAACCAAGAATCCTCTGCAGTTCATCTGAGTTCATATTGTTCTCCTCCACCTGCGCGGTCCATCCACGTCCTATCTCTGCTGCTCTTCACCGCGCACACGTTGCAACCATCTCCGTCAAACCGCTACCATCACCTTTAGCAACGCGCTCCGAAAGGTACCCATGGAATCCAGCAACAACTCCGCTCCTCGTCGCTCTGAAGACATCGCTCTCGATCTCCTCAAATTCGTCGCCGCCCACACCAACCTCGGCAGCAAGGGCGCCTCGTCCACCGGCTTCGGCCCTCCCTCGGCCGTCAAGCCTGAAGATCAGGTCACGCAACTCTTCGAGCTTTACACCCGCTGCCGCGTCGCCGTTGAGTCTCCACTCCCCAACGTCGCAGCGCAGAAGTAGCCGTGCCTCCTCTGCGCGTCGCCGTCATCGGTACCGGCGCCTTCGGGCGCAATCATCTTCGCGTCTACCGCGAGCTCGAACTCGCTCATCCCGAGCTCGTTCAGCTCGCCGCTCTCGTCGAACCCGACGCAGCGCGCAGCACCACCTTCGCCGCTACCTACAACATCCCGGCCTTCGCCACCCTCACCGAACTCCTCGCCGCCAACCTCTCGCTCGGCGCCGCATCCGTCTGCGTCCCCACCATCCATCACGCCGCGGTCGCCGAGCAGCTCCTCCTCGCCGGCCTCGATCTCCTCATCGAAAAACCCTTCGCCGCAACCCTCGCTCAGGCCGATCACATCCTCGATCTCGCTTGCACCCACCAACGCATCGTCGCCATCGGCCATCTCGAGCGCTTCAACCCCGCCGTCACAGCGGCCATCGCCGCTCTCAACCGGCCCATGTTCTTCGAGTCCCACCGCCTCAGCATCTTCACCCCGCGGTCCCTCGACGTCGACGTCGTCCTCGACCTCATGATTCACGACATCGACATCGTCCTCAGCCTCACCCAGTCCCCCGTTCGCGAAGTCCGCGCCGTCGGCCTGCCCATCCTCTCGCGCAAAACCGACATCGCCAACGTCCGCGTCGAGTTCGACTCCGGCTGCGTCGCCAACTTCACCGCCAGCCGCGTCTCCACCGAGCAGGTCCGCAAGCTCCGTCTCTTCCAACCCCACCAGTACCTCTCGCTCGACTTCGCTCGCCAGGAACTCCTGACCATCAGCGTCGATCCAACCGTCGTCGCAGCCGCAATGGCAGCGACGGCCGCTGCAGGTTCATCGCCCACCCCTGCACCCACCGCGACCGCCGCCACGCCCCACACCATGCCCACCGCCCACCCCACCGCCGGCCTCTCCCTCACCAAGGCCGACATCCCCAAAGGCGAACCCCTTCGCCTTGAGCTTGAAGACTTCCTCCACGCCGTCCGCAACCGCACGCAGCCCCGCGTCCCCGCCGCAGCCGGTCGCGCCGCTCTCTCTCTTGCTCTCACCATCAACGAGCAAATCGCCACGCACGCCCACCGCGCCGGCCTGCTCTAACATCCCTACGGCATCTGCTTCACCACAGTCCCCGGCGGAATCGTCAGCTCGAACTGGTCCGCCTCAAACGGCTCATTCAGCGTCAACTTCATCACAACGATCTTCAGCGAGTACTCATCCAGCGGCCTCCGAATCATAATCACCGTCGGGAACTGCTGCCCGTCATACTCCTGGTACGCGTCATACGTCGCCTGCGTCACGACCTGGCCAACGTCGTTATAAATATCCTGCTGAAACGGCAGCATCGTCACTCGGCTGATATGCACCACCCGCGCCACGTGCAGCGCATTCCCGATCCCTGCCTTCAGCACGGACAGGTCATAATCCGGTTCGACCATCTCCGTCCGATGATGTGCATCCTCATGCAGCACCCGCGTCGACTCCGTCTGCGTCACAAACTCATTCGCCTTCACACCCGGTACCAGCAGCGAGTCCAGAAACACATCCGGCCGTAGATTCTCCAGCCCATTCTTCGAGGGCATCGTCACCTTGTCCGACCCTTGCCGCCACACATTCCCATGCGAAGACGCCATCTTCAACGTGAACGTCTCCCCGTTGCTCACCATATCCAGCGCACTGGACCCAATCAACGGCAGTTGCATGATCACTCGCAGATTCGCTGGCTTCTGCACAAAGATGTACCCCGTAAATGACGTGTACTCCTTGAGCTTGCCTTCCTTCGATCCGCCCGTCGTCGCAGTAATCTGCACCTGTGCTTTCAGCGTCCTCACAGCCGCATCCCGCTCCGACATGTCCTTCTCCAACTGCTCAACCGTCGCCGTCTGGTACACCGTCGGCGCCTGCGTTTTCACCACGAGCCGCGTCGTCGAAATACAGCCGGTCAACCCGCCTGTCATCGCCATCACCAGCACCGATAACGCCCTGAAATTCTTCATCAATCGCAAGTTCTAAGTATATCGACTCACAACGGCCCCTCCGCGATGCAGAATCATGCACAATCTTTCGCTTCCATTTGACCCGTCCCGCAGCAGCTATCAAAAGAACAGCTCAAATTCTCGGCACCCGCGCCCGCAACTAGCCCAGCACCGCATCCACATGGCTCCAGACCGCACTGTACGGCACCACCCACGGCTTGTTGATGATGGTGACAACGATCTGCCCCGGCCTCATGCTCCAGCCGATCGTCACCCCATCCGCCGACGCCCGACCCTCAGCCTGCGTCGGATCCAGCGCCGGCCCACCAGCCGCCTTCACCTTTGCGGCAATGGCGGCTGGATCTGCAATCGAATACGTTCTGGCCTGGCTCATCTCAGGCCGCCGCCGGCATCGCATTCAGCAGCGCCGTAATCTCTGTGTCGATGATGTTCGTGTAGTTCTCGATCTCGCTCACCGTATTCGGATTGCTCACCTTCACCGCCTCCAGCAGCGCCGGAAGCTGCGCCTGAACGCTCTTCAGCAGCACCGGCAGGCTTGTAGCCGCATTGACCGTGGTCACCGTCGCCAGTGCCGTCGCCAGGTCTGACTTGATATTGGCAATCACGGTGTTTGCCTCCTCGCCCAGCGCCGAACCACCGCCCACCGTCAGAATCGTCACCACCACCGGCCCAAGGTAGGTCAGCACACCCTGTGCGATGGCAATCCACGACGGAGCCGTTCCGAACAGCTTCTTGAACGCCGCTTCCACCTTCGCCGCAAACGACTTCAAATCCTTAATCACATTGCTGAAAACACTCATGCATCTCTCCTGGCGGGTTTCACCCGTCGTTCTTTTACGTCCATCTCATCCATACGAAGACCGCTCCAGCCACTCCCACCTGCCACCGCGAGCGTAACGTCTCGTCCGCTCTACTTCGCTCCGCCCTCTTCCGCCTGCAATCGCGCCTTCTCGCGCTTCCGCCGATCCAGCTCCTCAAGGATCTTCGTAAACGACCCATTCTTCCGCGACGGATTCTTCCGTATCGGCTTCAGCAGCTCGGTGGCCAGCTTCACATGCGGGCAACTGCCCTTCTTGGCCGCCTCCACAAACCCGTCCACAATCCCCTGGAACTCACTCGCCAGCGTCCGTCGCATATGGCTCCGACACTCACTCGGGCGCAACCGCCTGCCCTTCCCCTCGCCCACCGCTTCCTTCACCTCATCCAGCTCTTTGCTCTCCGCCATCGCTGCCATTTGCCTCCAAACGCAAAACGGGAGACCCCAGAAGGGCCTCCCGCTTTATCTCTACTTATTTAGAATAGCAGGCTGAGTATAGTAACTATGCCAACTTTTCAAAAGTTTTATTTGTTTTAGAATGAAGCACTTCGGCTGATTTCCTCGCATTGCCCCCCTTGACAGCTTTTCAGCGGTTCCAGCATCTTCGCCTCCAGAAACATCTCCGTCAGCAGGTCCAGCGCATACCCATACTGCCGAATACTGTTCCGCAGGCTCAGTCCCAGCATGCCCGCGGCCTCGCCCTGCGTATATTCCTGCAGCGCAATCCGCTTGATCAACTGTTGATTCATCACCGTCAGCCTGCCCAGCCGCTTCTCCACATCGAAGCAGAAGACCACGGCATCCTCAAAGCTATGCATCCGATAGCTCGTCACATGCCCGCGAAACAGCTCCCGTCCCATCAGCGACGGCACCCTTCCGGCCTGGATCGACAGCCGCAGATACCGCCTCAGCAGCGCCTCCGTGTACTTGCGATAGAACGCCAGTTCCACCTTCGGCCTGCCATCCATCTCGGGCGTCGACTTCGACGGCGCAGCATCCACCCGCTCCGCCACCGCCCACACCCGCGGAAGCATCAACGCATTGGCCAGTGTCCCTACCACTCCCCCCGTGCTTCCCTCTCGAATGACCCGTTCCTGCCGGGTCTGCCGCATCGGTTTCGGAACCAGCTTCAACCCGGTCGCATGCTCTCTGTTGCGTAGTTGCTGCTTCATCGGGCACCTCCCTCGCACGCCATCGTTCTCACCGTTGGGCTCACCGTTGAGCGTCTCTGTACCCGTCGGCTTGACGCCCGCGGTGCCGGGAACTCCGACAGCCACCGAGCGCATCCACGGCAGTACACTCCATGACCTGTAGCGCGCAGCCAGAGCGCACCACAGGCCTCACACACCTTCAAATCAACGCGGAAGTTCTTCATTTTCTTATATCTCCAGGCACAGTTTTCCCCCGGCGAGCCTCGGTCTTTTTCAGCGGTCGGATGGGCTCGCTCAGTTGCTATAAGGTCTGCTTCGCCGGTGGTTCACGCTCTTCGTCGAAAAATCCCACCGGGCGGCGCATTCTGTTTATCGTGTTGTGGCAGAGCCCGGTCCTGGGAAACCCGCTCCGCCCCATTGTCCCCTCGAAGACTTTCGCCCTCCGCAGCTCCTCGTTTCCATGGGCTCCGGCGAGTAATCGCCTTAGTTGAAGTTCTGCGGTTATATCTCGGCGCCCGCATACTGTCAACCTCTAAATTTCGTCCGCATCTAAGTGTCATAACCACAATAACTACAATAAGTTGGGTGTATTTTGCCGAAATTATATCCACAGAGATTCGCTAAATCTTCGCCCATCAATAGGTTGCCTGCCCCCTGCTCTGCTCCGTCCTTTTCCCACCACAAGGCCTTGTGCTCTTCCCACTCCCACCACAAGCCGCGTCCGTCTTCGCCCTACTGCTTCGCCCCTGCTCTGTACGCCGCCACATTCGCATCATGTTCCGCCAGCGTCGCTGCAAATCGCGTCGCTCCATTCGCATCGGCCACAAAGTACAGATAGTCCGTCTTCGCCGGATGCAGCACCGCCCTCAGCGCCGCCACCCCCGGATTGCATATCGGTCCCGGCGGCAACCCCGTATGCGTGTACGTGTTGTACGCCGAGTCCGACTTCAACTCGCTCTGATGGATCACCCCCGTCCACGTCCCCCGCAGCAACGACGCATAGCTCACCGCCGGATCCGTCTGCAGCGGCATCCCCGCCGCCAGCCGGTTCTCAAACACGCTCGCCACCTCCGGCCGCTCCGCATCGAGATGGACCTCCTTCTCCACCAGCGACGCCAGCGTCACCGTCCGCGCCACCTGCCCCTTCGCCACTCCCAGCCGCGTCGTCTCCTGCCGAAACCGCCTCACCATCGTCGTCAGCATCAGCAGCGGCGTCGCGCGGCGGCTGAACTTGTACGTGTCCGGAAACAGATACCCCTCCAGCGACGCAGCGCTCCCCTCCGGCACCCACTCCGCAATCAACTCCGTATCCTTCTGCTCCGCGCGCAGAAAATCCTCCCGCGAACCCAGTCCCGCCGCGGCCACCGCATTCGCAATGTCGAAGATGTTGTACCCCTCCGGCACCACCAGCGTCACCGTATACACATCCCCGCGCCGCAGCCGGTCATACACCTCCTCTACCGTCGCCGCATGGTCGAACCGGTACTCCCCCGCCTTCAGAGTTCCCGCGCCCCTCCGCGTCACCGTCTTCCAAACCGCCAGCGCATCGAACGCCACCGCACTGCGCACGATCCCCGCCTGCTGCAACTGCCGCGCAATCCCCAGCGTCCCCGTCCCCGGCGCAATCTCAACGAACGTCTCCCCCGCAGGCCCAAACGGCAAATACACAAGGAACCCCACCGCCAGCGCCGCCACAATCCCCACCACCACTAAAGCCTTCAGTACCCGCACAAACGCCACCTCTCCCCGATATTCTATTCACCGCCCACTCTATCCTCCACACTCTTCCCTCTGCACGCTGTCTTTCCCCCGTACACTACCTTCGTGCCTCATCCCCGCACTCTCGCGCTCGACGTAGGCGACCGCCGCATCGGTCTCGCCATCACCGACCCCCTCGGACTCACCGCCCAGCCTCTCTTCACCCTCCACCGCACCACCCTCCGCGCCGACCTCAAGTCCATCGCCCGCTTCATCCGCCAGCACCACGTCGAAGTCCTCCTCGTCGGCAACCCGCTCCACGCCGACGGCACCCCCAGCCCCCAGGCCGCCAAAGCCCAGGCCTTCGCCCAGGCTCTGCAGGAGGCTCACCCCACCCTCACCCACCATCTTCTCGACGAGCGTCTCACCACCCACGACGCCCACGCCCTCCTCAATCTCTCCGGCCACGCCCCCCGTTCCTCCGGCCATTCCACCCGCCTCGACCGCAAAAACATCATCGACCAGGTCGCCGCCACACTCCTCCTCGAAAGCTTCCTTTCCGCGCGGAATCCCACCCTCCTCCCCGACCCTGAAGCCTCCTAGTCCCTTCCCCCGTCTACCTTTTCGTATAATCAAGTTTTCACTCTCTGCCCTGCCACCTTAAGGCTGGGCCAGCAAAGCAGACACCCGCATGGAAGACATCAAAAAAGCCATCGAAGAACAGATCAAGGCACTCGAGTACGAGCTCACCACCGAACTCCCCGCGGAGATCAAGAAGGCTGTGGCCCTCGGCGATCTCTCCGAAAACGCCGAATACCACATGGCCAAGCAGCGCCAGGTCTTCGTCAACGCCCGTCTCGGCCAGCTCAAGAAGCGCATGGGCGAGCTCGCCATGGTCAACCTCGACAACATCCCCCGCGACAAAGTCGGCTTCGGCTCCACCGTCGTCGTCTTCGACAGCACCAAAAGTGAGGAGTTCACCTACAAGCTCGTCACCAGCGAAGAGTCCGACGTGACCAAGGGCCTGATCTCCACCACCTCGCCCATCGGCCGCTCCCTGCTCAGCAAGGAAATCGGTGACATCGCCACCGTCGTCACCCCCAACGGCAAGCGCGAGCTCGAAGTCCTCAAGCTAACGACCATCCACGACACGATCAAAATCACCGAATAACCCCTACCCCCCCCCCCCCCACCCGCTCATCTCTCCCGAACGCGCGCATCCCACGCGCCGTTCCGGAGCGACTTCGTATTTAGATGGTTTAGTACTGCCTTTGCCGTTGCCGTCGCTTTTGCTTTTGCTTTTGCTTTTGCTTTTGCTTTTGCTTTTTTGGTTGTCATCCCGCAGGGATCTGCTTCTTCTTTTGCCTTTGCTTTTGCCTTTGCTCTTGCCCTTGCCCTTGCCTCTGCCTCTGCCTTTGCCTTTGCCCTTGCTCTTGCCCTTGCCTTTGCCTTTGCCTTTGCCTTTGCCTTTCTGTCCACCATCCCGCAGCGCAGCCGAGGAACCCGCTCGCCCGAGCAAGCGCCGTCCTTCCACTCCCACCCCAGCCTTTCCACCACCCCACAGCGCAGCAATCCTGGCCCGCAGCCCACCTCATCCCCCATCCGCGATAAACTAATCTGACGCGATGACCTGGACAGGTGCCTTCGGCAACGGCAGCGGCTGGCTGCTACAGAAGATTGTTAACGGCCTCGCTCTATCCAAAATCTCCCCCAACACCCTCACGTTCATCGGCCTCATCATCAACGTCATCGCAGCCTTTTTCTTCGGCTACGCGCGCGCCGACAACTACGTCCGCATGTTTTTCTACGCCGGCCTGGTCATCATCGGCGCCGGCCTCTTTGACATGGTCGACGGCCGCGTCGCCCGCCAGACCAACCAGGTCTCCGTCTTCGGCGCCTACTTCGATTCCGTCCTCGACCGCTACTCCGACGTCGCTCTCTTCTTCGGCCTGCTCGTCTTCTACGCCCGCGGCAACCGCTTCTTTTACGTCTTCCTCGTAGCCTTCGTCATGACCGCCGCGCTCATGGTCAGCTACACCCGCTCCCGCGCCGAAGCCCTCATCGGCTCCTGCAAAGTCGGCTTCATGGAGCGTCCCGAGCGCATCGTCCTCGTCATCCTCG
>JAJYBU010000060.1 GCA_021778845.1 Acidobacteriota bacterium | reverse complement strand
AACCTCAACCTGCCGCACCAGGTTCACAATCTGCTCAGCCGTATGCTTCTTCCCTCGTGCCATCGAACACTCCTCTCATTACCAGTTTTATCGTTCCCAACTGGTACAGAAAAGGCCGGGCATTCCACCAGCACTTCAAACCCAGCAGGAAACCTCGTTTGTAGTACCCCTCCCACCCTGCCAGTCACTTCATCCATTGATCCGACATACGTGAGAGACGCAACGAAACTAGACTCCGCTATCAAATAGCGGACCGGACGAGGGTGGTTCCAACAGATTTTGGAGAAGAATATCTCAGAATGAGAGATGTAGATGGTGGCCGAGGTCGGACTTGAACCGACATGAGGTTGCCCTCGGCAGATTTTGAGTCTGCTGTGTCTGCCAATTTCACCACTCGGCCATTAGCTAGAGTATATCCCAGTATCGGCAGTACGGTGAAGGCTTCATTCTCCGCTTAGGCCCAGCGAAATGTCCAAACCTACAGATTGCGGTTTGATTCTTTCTCCCGCCTCCGGATGATCAAGGGCTGTCGTCTTCGTGACATCTCGACTCAACTCAAACCCAAGGGTTTTCGCATCGTTTGTATACATTTTCACGTCGTACTGAGCACGCGGGACCGAAACATAAGCCATGCGGCTATTGAGCAATTCGCCGTGGCCTTGTGCCGAGTCCACATGGATCAGAACACGGTCCGCTGTTTGGCCCTGGCTGCTATGGCTCGTGACCGCGTATCCGTAATCCAGATGAGGATGCTGACGCGTCTTGAACGCCACCTCCCTGCCTGAGTCCATGCGGAGTTTGAGATTACCTTGGCCGTCGATCTTATCGACCGTCCCCAGCTCACGATTCGCTAGCTTGTGGTCGCGATACGGGGCGGTCATTTGTATACGGTCGCCCTCGGCGAACGTGCGCTCGGTGTCTCGGTAGACGGCTACTCCCTGTAACCGGCGTGGGTCATAGCTCAACTCCTCGCCGTTCCGTCGCTTTACCGTGACCGTGTTCGTCTCCCGATCCGTGGCGGTAACACGCGCATACTCTCCGGCCTCGATGCCGAGCGGCTTCGACCCTTTCGAGTAGCGAATGACATCGCCTGTCTCATAGTTCTGCGCGTGCTGCCGGTCGGCTCCAGTGATGTCCTGCCGTGCATAGAGGACATGCACTCGATGCTCCTCATCCTTGACCTGACCTGCATCCTGCATTGCACGATGGATGCTGCCGTTGATCTCGCGGCGGCTTTCGTTGTCGGGAGAGACAACCAGCGTACTCTCAGGCTGTCGCACATACTCGCGGGCGATTTCCGCGATGCGGTCCTGCCGGTCGCTGATCTCATGCACCCGGCCTTGTAGATTGAGGCTGGCGATGGCCTGGCGAACCTCCCCACGCGCAAGCTGTTCGACAACCTCTTTCAACGCTGGGTCTTGCTGTCGAATGATCTCATCCAAGTGCGCCGTGCGAAGCCCCGCATCCTGCAATTGCGCGTAGGGCCTCCCCGCCTCTACCGACTCATGCTGTCGCGTGTCACCGACGAGGAGAACACGATCATTTTCCTTTAGCCGCTCGACGAACGTGTGCATCTGTTTAGTGCTTGCCATGCTCGATTCGTCGATCACATAGAGTTTCTTTTGCCCGTCATCCGGCTGCTCTCTACGCGCAAGATGCTTCTGCAACGTCTGCGTCTCCATGCCCGCTTCGCCGAGCTTCTGCGCGGCCCTCGATGTCGGCGCAAGCCCTTCGACCTCGAAGCCCGCAAGGACGGCGGCTTCACGAACGGCGGCTAAGGAAGTTGTCTTTCCGGCTCCGGCAACGCCCTCCAGAGCCATCATCTGATCACGGCTCATCAGCACCGTATCGACCGCGTTCCGCTGGCTCAAGCTCAGATGCGGATGCTGCTCCATCGTCTGCTGCCGCACGTTGCCGTCCGCCAGCACGTCGCGGTTGCCCTGGCTGCTCTTCATCCGGTCGATCAGCTCGCGCTCGTACCCCTGCATCTCGCCGGTTGTGAAGGCACGGCCCGCTAGCCCCTATAAACTCCCGAGATTCGACCCTGCTCTCAAACTCTGCTTTGATCTCCGGCAAACGGGCCTCGCCCATCGCATGTTTCAGCGCATCGCGCATCAATGAACGCTCGTCCGAAACAGCTTCTCGCTCCATGCCGCGCTCTCGCGCATAGCTCATCCCCTCATGGGCGGCGATACTTGACGGCTCCGGCATCAACTCCACACCTGGCCGCTGAGCTGCCTCGGTAAGCACACGTTGCGGCTGATTTCCGTAGACTCGGGCCATCGTCTGATGACGTTCGCGGACCTCATCGTGCGAGAGCGGCTGCTTCGCGTCGCGCGTCTGATGCGCGGCGATCTGCGCGGCTCCCGCTCCTGTCCGCCCCTCCGCTGCCATCTGCGCCTCGATCTGCTGCCGCCGTGGACTCGAAGCCTCCAGATACTCGCGGCTGTATCCCTTGATCTCCGGCTGGTCGTGCTCCCCGCGCTCTATCTCGTAACCCATGACCCGTAATCGCGCCGCCAGCTCCGACCGATAGACCGCCGTGGCGTACTGCTGGGTCTTGTATAGCTCTTGCGGCTGCAACGCCCGCGTATTGCCGTCTGCCGTCTCCGTCACATTGAAGACAACGGCGTGGGTATGAAGCTGCGGCGCGGCATAGCCTTCGACTGGTCGGCTGCTGTCATGCTCGAACTTGGCGACAGCCCACGCGCCCGTCGTCTGCGCCGCTACGTTGCCACCGATCCGCGCCTGCACATACTTTTCCATCTCATTGAGCGCAACCGTCACGCTCTCCTTGTGCGCTTCTCTGATCCGTTCGTCGCCACCAACCAACGCCGTCAGCGAGACGGACTTCGGTGCGGAGAACGTCGCATCCCACCCGGCCCGATGCTCCATAGAGCGCACCGTCTCGTTGCGCTCATTCTTGTATTCTCGTGCTACCTGATAGCGCACAAGCTGTTCGCCGGTCGTCGGATGCTGCCCCTCGGAGAGCCGTGCGAACTGCTGTTCGTTCACCTCGCCAGTCAATCCCCACCGCTCGGCAAGCTGGCCCTGCCACTCGCCGCGTACACGTTCGCCCACCGTGTAGTAGTTCTCTTTAGCGTTAGCGAACTCCTGCTTGTGATACGCCTGAGCCTGTCCCGAGCTGATAGGTTTCGAGATCGTCACCATGTTCGTCTACTCGAAGTAAGGATGTTGCTCGTTTACCTGGGCGGGTTGTTGCTCTTGCTGTTTTGCGGCCTTCGGCGGCTTCCTCTGCGGAGCCATCTGCACAACCTCGGGCTGCGGCGCTACGACTTTCGGCTCCGACTTTACTATTACGGGCGACGGCACAGCCGTCGCCTTGCGCTCGATGTATTTCTCCGCATGGTCCTTCAGCTCCAGGTACGGAAAGCGCATCCGCAAGACGAGATTCCCATGCTTCAGATAACCATGCAGAGGATCAAGTCCCGCCACTTCCGAGGCCATCACCAATGGTTCGCGCGTGATGTCCCGCGCCTCGCTTTCGGACTTCCGGCCCACTGGGAATTGCCCGTGCGTCCGCGTCTCCCGGAACCGCTCGATCTCAATCTCGCCGATGGCCTTCGATATCCATTCCGACGCATGAGGCTCGCTCGTCTTAAGGAAGATCTTCGTCGCCGGTTGCGACAGCATCGCCTCCGCAACATGGCCGTACAGGGCCTCCACTTGGGCCTTCCCTTGGAAGCCCAGCACCATCGGATTGTTCGACTTCCTGTTCTCCGTGACGGCCGTCGTAAGCTGCGGCAACCGCTGCAAGCTCGCTAGCTCGTCCAACACGAACCAAGTCTTGCGCTTCGTCGATTCTTCATTCATCAACCGCAAGACGAGCAGGTCAAGCCATAGACTCACCAGCGGCCGCATCCTCTCCCGCATCGTCGCCTTTGATGTAAGGAACACCCATCCCTTGCGCTCCTTTGCCCACTCGACAGTGTTCCACCGGCACGTCGTCTCAGACTCTTTGGGGAGCAGCTTGAACGCATCCGCCACCATATTCAACGAGCCAAGAACGCCCGATCTCTGGTTCGCCGCGCCCTTGTCGATCATCGCCGCAAGCTCCGTCCCTTCCACCCGTTTGTCGATTTCGCCCGCATTGCTCATCCAGTAGGTAAGCTCCTGCGGAGTCGGTTTCAGATTGAGCAAGTGAGCGAAGATTTTCCTCGGAGCTTCGACGAAGAACCGGTTTTCCCGCCCCTGATCGGGGAACAGAGAAGCAGCTAAGGTAAGCGCCTCGGCCTCGTGCGGGACCTCGTCGCCGGGACTCCAGAATGGACACCGCGCGTCCATCGGATTCAGGATCACGTCGCCCCGCGCCTCGTTGTAAAACTGCGGCAGATACTCCATCGCCGGGTCGTAGACGATAGCGGCCTCCCCGCGCTCCCATATCTGCGAGAGAAGCTGCCGGATCGCCGCCGATTTGCCCGTGCCGCTGTCGCCCACTATAAGGAAGTGCATCGCCTCCCGGTCGCGCGGTACACGCGCCCAGCGGCTAAGGTCTTTATGGAATGTTTTGTCCCACCAGCCGATGTCTTCATTGATGAAAGACACACCGTCCGGCAGTTGCACACGGATCATCTTAGACCGGCCCAGCTTCTCGTTGAACTCCGCCGTCGTCACCAGTTCCGGCCCGCGCAACCGCCGCCCATGCTTGTACAGCATCCGCCGCGTCCGGTCCTTCGGAACCGCCAAGAATAGGGCCAGACAGAAGAACGCCACGGTCGCCCAGAACGGCTTCTGATAGAAGTCCCAGCTCCCGATATTCGAGTACACGGCCTCGCCCATTACCCGGTGAAGCCCACGATCATTGAATGTCCCGGTCACCCAGGTCAGCCGAACGATGCCGTCCTTAACCCTCTGCTCGGTCAGGCGGTATCCCGGCCTCCCGTCCAGCGATGGAATCTGCTCGATCTCGTCGCCCATGACAAGTCTCTGGCCCTTCCCAATCACCGCTTCCAGCAGCGTGTACTTGCTCGCCGAAGTTGCCGACGCTTTGCCCAGCGCCCCGCTCTTAAAGTAGTCCGACAGGTACAGCCGCTCGGCAACTGTCCAGCTCTGCTCGTACTCCAGCGTCAGCATTGCGGCGAAGAAAAACAATGTCGACAGGATCGCCGTCCACGTCCACACCGGCGTCCGGCTCGGCCACTTCTTGCTGTACCCTTTGCGTCCCCATTCCGCCATGACTAGACCTCCTCAGATTCCGTCTCTGTCGTTGTTTCCTTCGCCGTCTCCGGCTCCGGCACGGTGGTTCTGGCCGCCGCTCGAACCGCCTCCATGCGCTCCCTCGCACGCTCGATCTTCGATCCGTCCGCCCGCTCGATCAGCCCGCGCATCTCGGGCTCCGGGATTGCCTCACCCTTCGCCGCCCGGAAATGGAGGTTGAGAAGCAGCGACCGGAGGGCCAGAATTTCGCCTAACGCAACCTCGCCAGAGTCCGGCCCGGACTCAGCCGGCCCGGACAGTAACGCCTCCCGAACCCATTCGCCCAGCCGCATCCCAGCTCCACGCGCACGCTCTTCGAGCAGCGCGAACTCAGCTTCGCTGACTTTGGTGCCAACGGATTTTGTACGGAGCGGCGGCTTCATCGCGCACCGCCTAAGAAGATTTTCGGGGAGAGGCCACACGCTCGCCGTGCGTTGCTCAACATCGGGCAGCGAGGCCAGAGACGGGCTAAGGGATTGATTCTCATATGGTTCCCCTACAGCAACGTAAGCTCGCATCTAGCATAACGCCAATATGGATATTTTTGTCTATTAGCCTCTATATTTCCGCAAGTTCCCCAAGAGGAACTTCCGGTTCCTGCGCAGCACCCATTCTGGGGTGACGTGTCACCCTTAATCCGCTGCGCAGCAGCGTAAGCTTTTGTAGACGCTGCACACTGGCGACGAAAGAAGGTAATGGCGGATGCCGACTCTGTTTTTCTCCTATTCCCATCAGGACGAGAGGTTACGCGATCCGCTCGAAGTCCACTTGGCTGCCCTGAAGCGCCAGGGTGTCATTTCGACATGGCACGACCGGCGCATCTCGGCTGGTACGGAGCTAGGCAATGCCATTGACGAGAATCTGAACGAAGCGGATGTGATTCTTCTGCTCATCAGCCCTGACTTCATCAATTCTGACTATTGCTACGAGTGCGAAATGTTGCGAGCGATGGAGCGCCACGACCGACTTGAGGCAAGGGTCATCCCCGTTATCCTGCGACCATGCGACTGGCACAGTCTACCGTTCGGGAAGCTATTGGCCGCCCCGAAGGACGGCAAACCTGTCACCAAATGGGCGGATCAAGACGACGCCTTTCTGGACATCGTGACGGCTATCAAAGATGCGCTCAAGGAACTCGGAAAGGCCAGCCCATCCGTTAGCTCCCGCCGGACCGAATCCTCATCAACACCCACAAGCGCTGCGGTACCGATCCGTTCCAGCAACCTCCGAATTCGTAAGCAGTTTTCCGATCTCGACCGAGACACCTTCCGGCACGAAGGATTCGACTTTATCGCCAAGTTCTTCGAAGCGTCTCTGCTTGAGATCGCCAACCGCAATCCAGGTTTAGCCCAACGCTTTCAACGTGTGGACGCGAACCATTTCATGGCATCTCTTTATCAAAATGGAGAGAAGGTTTGCAAAGGGTCTGCCTCCGTCGGTGGAGGACACATGGGCTCCGACAGCATTCAATATTCGATGACCGATACGCCGCGCGACGGGGGAATGAACGAAGCCGTTTACGTGAAGAGCGACGATCAAACTCTTTACTTCGAACCCCTCGGCATGCAGTCCTACGGAAACACAGATAAGCAGAAGCTGACACCGCAAGGTGCTGCCGAGTTCTTCTGGGACTTGTTCATCCGCCCACTTCAGTGAGGCAACCTGATTGATCGGTACCGTTACGCCGCTTCACGGGGACAGCGACCACCCGCTAAACATAGCTTTGCACCAACGCGCAGCCGGCGAGCGGAGGCCGGACGGCTGGAAGAGGGTGCAGGGAGAAACCCGCAGGGTGTCTCCCTGCCGCCCGGCCAGGCAGACGAGAGCGCTTGCGCCTCCCGCCTGCCTTGAGCATTGACGACTAGTTCAGGCTGCTATGTCCGCTGGTTCCGGTTCCTCAACTCGGTCCTCTGCGCCTACTTGCGCAGGCGGTTCCAGAGCCGCAAGGACGACACTGGCGGTCTCCTGAATGACTTCCAAGCTCTCAGCCAAGAGGGACGCGTTGCCTTGGTAGAGGCTGATGTAATCGGCGTTATGTTGAGCACAACATAAGGCTGATTATGTGGTGCTGCCAGTTATGTGACGTTCGATGGAGATACCCGCATGGTTAGCGGGTCTTGCTGCTTTGAAGACAACATAATTGAGGTGGGGTAGCTAGCATGAACCGGGACTCAAGGAGGTCCCTTTCATGCTGACAAGTATCTTGAAGCGTCCGTATTTTATTGCTCGTCATCAGGAGCTTCCGTTGCGGGGAGAGCGAGAGGCTTTTCTGAAGCACCTCCGCGATCAGGGAACAAGCCACGCAGCACTGCGCAGTATTTGCTGGCAGATGCTGAACGTCATGGATCAACTGCAACTCAAGCGCATGCGCAGTATTTCGATCGAGGAGATCAAAGAGGCGGCAGAACGCTGGAACACGCAGCAGCGGTCCAATCCGAGGGCACGGTCGTATGAACGATCTGCGGTCTACTTCACCTACGTGGCGAAGAAGTGGTTGCGCTTCGCGGGCAAACTCAAACAGCCCACGGTAGCTCGCATGCGGTATGCAGATCGGGTGGAGGATTTCGCTCTGTGGATGAGAGAAGAGGAGGGACTGTCTGCGCACTCTATCTGCTCCTACTGCTGGAAGGCCACATGGTTCCTGAGGTGGTTTTCGGACCAATCGCGTAGTCTTGCGAAGATCCGGGTGAAGGATATCGACGAGTTCCTCATCTTCAAAGCCGCGCATGGCTGGAGTCGGAGATCGGTTGCCGTTGCGGCACAGGCGTTGCGCGTGTTCTTCCGGCACGCGGAGCGGCGTGGTTGGTGCCGACGGGGCATCTCAGAGGGGATCGAATCTCCCCGGCTCTATGTGTATGAGGGGCTACCGGAGGGGCCGGAGTGGAGCGATGTGCAGCGCCTGCTCCGCGATGTTGTAGGAGAGAGTGCTTATGCGTTACGAGCACGGGCCGTTCTGCTGCTCTTCATCGTGTACGGGCTACGCAGCGGTGAAGTATCGCGGCTGCAGTTGAATGACTTCGACTGGCGATCCGAGATGTTCGTCGTGAACCACTCCAAGCGCGGCGGAGCCCAACGGTATCCCCTTCAGCGCGAGGTAGGAGAAGCGATCCTGGCATATCTGAGGAAGGCGCGCCCCCAGTCGTCCTGTCGCAGTCTGTTCCTGACGCTAAATCCGCCGTATCGGCCTCTGAGCACGGCGGCGTTATGGGATATTACGAGCCGAAGAATCCGGCGGGCGGGTATACGTTGCCGAAGACATGGGCCGCACAGTCTGCGCCACGCGTGCGCCACACATCTTCTTGAGCAGGGAGCTTCGCTGAAAACGATCGGCGATCTGCTTGGTCATCGTGATGCTGCGTCGACAGGCATCTATGCGAAGGTCCATCTCAAGGCGTTGCGACGTGTCGCGGACATCGATCTGGGAGGTCTGCTATGAAGCTGAAGGATGCAGCGAACCTCTATATCTCTCGCCGGCAGGCTGGTGGAGAGAAGCTCTACACGCCAGCCGCCATGCTTCGTTCCTTCTGCAGGCGCTATGGCAACAGGATGTTGCGCTCGATCACTTCTGCCGATGTAAAGGTGTTCCTGGATGGGCCGTTCACCGGCCCGGCGACCTGGCGGCAGAAGTATGGGATGCTGCGGGTCTTCTTCGAATACTGGCGTCGGCGCGGCGAGTTGCAGAGCCTACCGATGCCGTTGGCCGCACCCAAGTACGTCTCTGCGTTCGTTCCTTATATCTACTCGCGGCAGGAGCTGAAGGCGCTGCTGAATGCGGTGCCGATCTGCCAGAAGAACGCCCAGTGCTTCCTGTCTGCAGAGACGTTCCGTACGCTGTTGCTGTTCCTGTATGGAACCGGAATGCGTGTTGGAGAGGCACTGCGGTTACGGCTTATGGACGTGGACCTGGCCAATGGAGTGATCACCATCCGGGGGACGAAGTTCTATAAATCACGACTTGTTCCTCTTGGGAACGATGTTCATCAGTTGCTTCGTCAATATGCGGCCATGCCCGGAAGACGAAATCAGCAGGAGCAGTCACTGTTCCAATCCCGAATACACGAGGCGATCAAACGTCCGGTCGTAGAGAAGAGCTTCCAGCGTCTGCGCCGGATCGCATCTGTCTCTCGGCCCAACGTTAACCCATATCAGCCACGCGTCCACGATCTGCGGCATACGTTCGCCGTGCATCGGGTGACGACCTGGTATCAGCAAGGGGCCGATGTTCAGGCACTTCTTCCAGCCTTATCGACCTATCTGGGGCATGTCGATCTGAGTTCGACCCAGCGATATCTGACCATGACACCAGAGCTTCTGGATGAGGCCAATCGACGCTTCCAGCGGTATGTCTACGGAGGCTCCGATGCGCGATAAACAAACCCTTGGTCCCTGGATCAGGCGCTTCCTGATGGAGCATCTTCCAGGAGAGCGGAATCTCGCTCGCAATACGCAGCGAAGCTATCGTGATGCCATACGCCTGTTGGTCCTCTATGCATCCACCAGTCTTCATCGGAAGGTGGACGATCTTCTTATCTCCGATATCCATGCAGAGCTGTTGAGGAAGTTCCTGCGCTATATCGAAGAAAAACGGAAGTGCAGTATCGCGAGCCGAAATCAGCGACTCGCCGCTGTGCATGGGCTTGCCACCTTCATCGCCGAACGCCGTCCTGAGTATATGGAGTGGTGCGCTCAAATCCGTGCCGTGAAATCCAAACGGTCGGCTCCGGTCCCAATAGGCTATCTGGAGAAACGAGAGATCGATGCACTGTTGGCAGCTCCAAACCGGGCTACCAAAATCGGGTCCAGGGACCATGCACTCCTGTTGCTCCTTTACAACTCCGGCGCACGAGCCGATGAGGCGGCGCATGTTCGGATCGAAGATCTGAATCTCCATGCCGGTGCAAACAGTGCTCTCTCTTCTGTGCGTCTGAACGGAAAGGGCGGAAAGGTAAGAACCTGTCCGCTATGGTAGTCCACATCGGCGGAGTTGAAGAAACTGATCTCTGGCCGGGACGGCAAAGAGCCTGTGTTCCTCAATCGCAACGAGAAGCCGCTCACGCGCTTCGGCGTCCATGATGTGGTCACTCGCTGCGCCCGAGCCGCTATGCTTCAAGTCCCGGAGATGCGACAAAAACGTGTCGGACCTCATGTGATCCGGCATACGACCGCAACCCACCTGCTTCGGGCTGGCGTCGATATCAATACGATCCGCGCCTGGCTCGGTCACGTCTCCATCAACACAACCAACATCTACGCTGAAACCGACCTGGACATGAAGGCAAAGGCACTCGGCATGTGTGAGATGAAACCTCCAAGCACACGAAAGGCCTGGCGCGACAATCCCGATCTCATGTCCTTCCTTGCCCAACTCTAGCCTCAGTTATGTGACGTTCAGAAACGAAAAACCCTCTGTTCAGAAACCTCCAACTGCTGAACGTCACATAACTGGCAACGCCACATAATCCGCCGACGCGGTTCCACTTACCAAACCAACGGCCTTACCGACAACAAAGGCGACGGCTTCGGCTTCTGTCTCGCGCACGGTCTTGGTGGTCGCTGTCCGGCGCTCCGTCTTATGCAGGAGTTCATGCGCCGTCTCGTGAACGAGGGTCCAAAACTCTTCTGCCTTGGACTGTCCAGGCAGGATGGCGATGCGTCCGCCGTAGCTCATGCCGAGGGCTGGCGCGATGTTGGAGTTGTAGACAAGCTGGATTCCACGCGAACGAACGAACGCGGCCAAAAGGCCGATGCTCTCGCCGGGGTCGCCGCTGACCTCGTGCAGGGCGGGAAGCTCTACGCCGTCCGTCTGCGAAACGTCGAAGACGTAGGCGTTGCGGAAGCCGAGCAAGACCCGCTCGTTCTGCTTGGTGATGTCTTTCTGGACTTCCTCCTCCTTCTTGCGGTGAACGCCGACAATGGGGGCGAGAATACGGATGCCTTTCTGTCCGGCCTTCACGCTGCGGCCAAGGTTCTTCCATGTCCAGAATCCAGCGACGCGGGTCGCGGTGGGCATCTGCCGCGCAATCTCCAGCACATTTCCGAAACTGTAGTTATGGAAACGGCTCATGGCGGTGAGGTAGTTGGTGAGGGCTTCGGAGTGTCCAGCTTCCAACTGCTCAATCAAGAGCTTGATGTTGGCTGCGACGAGTTCTTGCTTGGTGGTTGGCTTCTTGCTGGCGATTGCTGTAGCGGTGTTGGCTTGGCTGCTCATGGTGTCTTCTCCTTGGTGTTTGGCTTCTGCACGTCCGCGTTGAAACGCGGCATGTACATGCCGAACGCCACCTGGCGGAGGCGGGGGTAGCAAGCGTCAAGGGGAGGGGTATCTCCCACCCTTGGAGAGGGAGCCGAAGGCGGAACGGAAAGGGCGAAGCGCAGCGAAGGTCTGCACAAGCGAAGCGCGGAAGACTGGGGAAACCCCTTTACGCGCGCGGGGGGCAGAGCCCAAGTAGGTACCGAGGACATGGTTTACACGAAAGACCGGAGACATCGTTTACAAATACGGAGGTCTGAGGGCTCTTAAGCATTGGTTGAACGCAAGAAGATACGTTCATGCCTTGGAAAGAGAGTCGTA
>JAJYBU010000059.1 GCA_021778845.1 Acidobacteriota bacterium | reverse complement strand
CCTCGATCGGATCGATCGCGTTCCACACCTTCAGCTTCTCCATGCGCACCGCGCTCGATTCAAAGCTGTCAGGTGGCTCCATCGTCACGAAGCTCAGCACCTCCATCACATGGTTCTGCACCACATCGCGCAGCGCTCCCGCACTCTCATAGAACGGTCCGCGCCCCTCAATGCCAATCGACTCCGCCGCTGTAATCTCCACATGGTCGATGTAGTTCCGATTCCATATCGGCTCAAAGATTCCATTGCCGAACCGGAACACCAGGATGTTCTGCACCGTCTCCTTGCCCAGGTAGTGGTCGATGCGGTAGATCTGGTCCTCGTGCAGCACCCGGTTGATGTCGTCGTTCAGCTTGCGCGCCGACTCCAGGTCGGTTCCGAACGGCTTCTCGATAATCACATGCATCCACTGCCCCGGCACCTTCGCCGTGGTCATCTCATGCTTGCCCAGCCGGTCCGTAATATCGGCAAAGTACTCCGGCGCCACGGCCAGATAAAACAGCCGGTTGCCCTTGGTCCCCATCGTGTCGTCGATGTCGGCCAGAAATCCCTTGAGCTTCTCGAAGCCCGCATCGTCGTCGAAGTTCGTCGTGAAGTACTTCACCCGCTCCATAAACTTCTTCAGCTTCGGGTCGTCCTCCTCCACGCCGCCACCCCTCAGGATGCCGTCTTCCATGTCCGCTGCGAAGTGGTCCGAGATGTCGCGGCGCGCCACTCCCACTACGGTAAACGACTCCGGCAGCAACTCCTCCTGCTCCAGGTGGTACAGCGCCGGCAGCAGCTTGCGCTTGGTCAAATCGCCGGATGCTCCAAAGATCACGACGACACACGGGTCCGGAACCCGTTCCTTCTTCTTGCCCTGATCCAATCCCGCCTGCCCGTAAGGCTGCTTCACTTCATTCGCCATCTACTGCTCCTTGACCTGTCGTTACCGCTGGTTCGTACTACGCTCCGTCCACCCGCCGGGCTTAGCGACCATCCGCCACAACCCTCCGGGTCCTAAGCCCTGCTCCTACGTCTTCTTCATCGAGTGCCCACCGAACTCATGCCGCATCACCGAGAGCATGCGGTCGGAAAAGTTATCATCCTCACGCGACCGCACCCGCCGTATCAGCGACTCCGTAATCACCGGCGCCGACACATTCAGGTCGATCGCCTCAAACACCGTCCACCGGCCCTCGCCCGAGTCCGGCACATACGGCTCCAGCCCATCCAGCGTCGGATTCTTCTTCAGCGCATCCGCCGTCAGGTCCAGCAGCCACGAACGCACCACCGACCCATGCCGCCAGATATTCGCAATCTGCGTCAGGTCCAGGTCCAGCGCATGCTTGGAGTGCATGATCGAAAAGCCCTCCGCATACGCCTGCATCAGGCCATACTCAATCCCGTTGTGGATCATCTTCACAAAGTGTCCCGCGCCCGTCGGACCCACTCGTCCCCAGCCCGTGTCCGCCGTCGGCGCCAGCGTCTCGAAGATCGGCCGCAGGCTCTCCACCACCGCCTCATCGCCGCCAATCATCATCGAGTACCCCTCGGTGATGCCCCACACTCCGCCCGACGTTCCCACGTCGACAAAGTTAAATCCCTCCGGCTGCAACTGCGCAAACCGCCGCTGCGAATCCTTGTAGTTTGAGTTCCCGCCGTCGATCAGAATATCGCCCTTTGCCAGCAGCGGCTTCAGCTTCGCGATCGTCTGATCCACAGGATCGCCCGCCGGCACCATGATCCATATCGCCCGCGGCGCCTGCAGATTCTTCACCAGGTCCTCGAGCGAGTTCACGCCCACAGCACCCGTATCATTCAGTCGCTGCACGGCCTCGGTAGAAAAATCGAATCCCACAATCTTGTGGCCGCCATGGCGCAGACGCTCCGCCATGTTGCCACCCATCTTTCCCAGTCCAATCAATCCCAGTTCCATGTTCTGACCGCCCTCACGCGGAAAGTACCATTTAGAGAGTAAACGCAATCCTTGTCAAAGCCTAGCGACGCGGAATGTATATTCAGGCGCAAAATGTATAGTCAGGCGCGAAATGTATAGTCCAGAAATCCTTACATCACGCCTCCGTTCCAAATATCGGCTCCCGGCAACCGGCACAGGGCGAGAGCGCCGCCGTCCTCAAATCTCGAGCCCTCACTCACCCTCGGGAAAATCCGCGCTCCGCGTCGTCTCTTCCCACGTCGCGACATCGTGCTCCAGCGCGTCCAGCTTGCCCTTCAGCCGCGCCAGCGTGACTTTGCCCAGCAGCAAGTGCAGCGGCGGATGCTCGGCCTCCACGGCCTTCACCATCGCCTCCGCAGCCTTCCGCGGATCGCCCGGCTGCTTCCCATCCTGTTCCACAAAATATTCACGCATCCTGCCTGCCGTCTCGTCGTAATCCGCAATCCGGCACGCCGCCAGCGTCCCCGGCCGCCCCAGAAACTGCGTGCGGAACGGCCCCGGCTCCACGATCGTCACCCGGATCCCCAGCGGCTTCAACTCCTGCGCCAACGCCTCGCTCAGCCCCTCCACCGCAAACTTCGTCGCGTTGTACATCCCAAATCCCGGCGTCGACACCAGTCCCCCAATCGACGACAGGTTCACCACATGTCCCGACCGCTGCTTCCGCATCTGCGGCAGCACCGCCTGCGTCACCCGGATCAACCCAAACACGTTGGTCTCAAACAGCGGCCGGTACTCCCCCTCGGCCGACTCCTCCACCGCCCCCGCCATCCCATAGCCCGCATTGTTCACCAGCACATCAATCCGGCCAAACCGCTTCACCACCGCCGTCACCGCGGCCTCCACCTGGTGCTGATCCGTCACATCCATCGGCGTCACCAGCAGCGTCGCCGGATACCGCGTCGCCAGCTCCCGCAGCGGCTCCAGCTTGCGCGACGTCGCCACCACGCGCGCACCCGTCGCCAGCAGATGCTCCGCCAGCTCCCGGCCCAAACCCACCGCCGCTCCCGTGATCAACCAGACCTTGCCGCCCGGCGTTGTCTTCGCTGCGTTTTCCATACACAGTCAGACGTCTTCTCTAGCCAAAGCGATGCACCCGCCCCCGGCAAAGACCAACCCTACGCCCGCAGCTCCGTCACGCCCTCTTCGCCAGCCACCAGCGCCACCGTCGCCATCTTCAGAAACAGCCCATGCTCCACCACCCCCACAATCCCGCGAATCTCCGCCGCCGTCTTCTCCGGCTCCGGAATCTCTCCGCACGCGCAGTCCAGGATGTAGTTATTCTCGTCGGTCAAATACAGCGCCCCATCCGAATGGCGGCGCAGCTTCGGCCGCAACCCCAGCTCACTCAGCCGCCGCTCCACCAGTGGCAGCGCCATCTTCACCACCTCTACCGGCAGCGGAAACCGCCCCAGCACCGGCACCACCTTCGTCGAATCCACCACGACAATAAACTTCTTCGCCGCGCTGGCCACAATCTTCTCCCGCAGCAGCGCCCCACCCCCGCCCTTGATCAACGCGAGCTCCGGCCCCACCTCATCCGCTCCGTCAATGTACACATCCAGCTCCGGCAACTCCGCCAGCGTCACCACCTGCATCCCCAGCGACACCCCCAGATGGTGACTCGCGTCGCTCGACGCCACGCACCGAATCTTCAACCCCGCCTTCACCCGCGTCCCCAACGCCTTGATGAACATCGTCGATGTGGACCCGGTCCCCAACCCCACGGCCATGCCATCCTCCACCAACTCTGCCGCCCGCTGCCCCACCAGTGCCTTCGCCTCATCCTGCGTCATTATTCGTCCCTTTCCGCCACATCTCCCACAACAGCTCAGGGTCTTAGTCGCGGGCCCTCAATCGGCGAGGAAAGAAGGCCCACGGCTAAAACCCTGTCTGCTCCAGAGCGCGGGCGGCAGCCGCATTGACCGCCGCCCTCTACTCCTTGCTCCTTACTCACTACCCTCTACTTCTTAACCAGCTTCTTTGCAGCTTCCACAACATGTCCAACCGAAATCCCCAGCTTTTCCATAGCCAGCGGTCCCGGCGCCGAAGCCCCAAAGCGGTCGATGCCGATGGCCACGCCGTCGCGGCCAACATACTTCCACCAGCCCATCGTCGCTCCGGCTTCAACCGAAATCTTCGGCACGTCATTCGGGAAGATCGACGCCTTGTACTCTTCCGTCTGCTCCTCGAAGATCTTGAAGCTGGGCATCGACACAACCGTCGCGTTAATCCCGGCAGCCTTCAGTTCGAGCGCGGCCTTCATCACCAACTCAACCTCCGAGCCCGTCGCGACCAGCACCACGTCCTTGCCAAACGCCTCCAGCACATACGCACCCTTGCGCGTGCCCTCGAAGACCTTGTACTTCGCCGCATCCAGCACCGGCAGGTCCTGCCGGCTCAGCGCCATAAAGCTCGAACTCTTCCGCTCCAGCGCCAACTGCCAGCACGCAGCCGTCTCATTCGCATCCGCCGGACGAAAATCCGTCAGCTTCGGAATCACGCGCAGGCTCATCAGGTGCTCAACCGGCTGGTGCGTCGGGCCATCCTCGCCCAACCCCACCGAATCATGCGTATAGATGTACAGCGAGTGCGTTCCCATCAGCGCGCCCATCCGCATCGCCGACCGGCAGTAATCGCTGAACGTGAAGAACGTCGACCCAAACGGAACCAGCCCGCCATGCGCAGCCATGCCATTCACGGCGGCCATCATGCCAAACTCGCGCACGCCAAAGAACACGTTGCGCCCGACCGGGTCCACATGGAAGCTCGGCGAGTCCTTGAAGATCGTCTTCGTCGAAGCCGTCAAATCCGCCGCGCCGCCAAACAACTCCGGCACCACGCCCGCCACCGCATTCAACACCACCTGGCCGGCGTTGCGCGTAGCCACAGCCTTCTCGGTCCCGAACGTTGGGATCGCCTTCTCCCAGCCCGCAGCCAGCTTGCGCTCGAACGTGCGCTCATACTGTTCGCCCAGCGCCGGATACGCCTTCTTGTACGCATCGAACTTCGCCTGCCACTCCGCCTGCGCGTGCTTGCCCTTCTCGACCGCCTTCAGCCAGTTCTTCCCTGCCTCTTCCGGCACGTAAAAGCTCTTGTCCTCCGGGAATCCGAGGTTCTTCTTGGTCGCCTTCACAGCCTCCGCGCCCATTGCCTCGCCGTGGACCTTGTTCGTCCCGGCCTTCGGGCTGCCGTAGCCAATCACCGTCCGCACGCGAATCAGCGTCGGCTTGTTCTTCTCCGCCTTGGCCTCTTCAATCGCCTTCTCAATCGCCACCAGGTCGTTTCCGTCATGCACCATCAGCACCTGCCAGTGGTACGCCTCAAAGCGCTTGGTAACGTCCTCGGTATAGCTCAGGTCCGTCGGACCATCCAGCGAAATTAAATTATCGTCATACAGCACAATCAGCTTGCCCAGCGCCAGCGTCCCAGCCAGCGAAGCCGACTCATGCGAGATCCCTTCCATCAGATCGCCATCGCCGCACAGCACATAGGTGTGGTGATCCACCGGCGTGTGATTCTCATGGTTGTACACCGCAGCCAGATGCTTCTCGGCAATCGCCTCACCCACGGCCATCGCGAACCCCTGACCCAGCGGCCCGGTCGTCACCTCCACGCCCGGCGTGTCGCCATACTCCGGGTGGCCCGGCGTCTCCGAACCCCACTGCCGGAACTGCTGCAACTGCTCCAGCGGCAGGTTATACCCCGCCAGGTGCAGCACCCCATACAGCAGCGCCGACGCATGTCCATTGGACAGAATGAACCGGTCCCGATCCGACCACAGCGGGTCCTTCGGGTTGTACTTCATAATCTTGTGGTACAGCAGGTAGGCAATCGGAGCGCATCCCAGCGGGGCTCCCGGATGGCCGCTCTTGGCCTTCTCCACCTGGTCAACAGCCAAAAAACGCAACGTATTGATAGACAACTGATCTAGTGCATCCTGCTGCTTGTCGGTCATTCCTGTCCTCTAAAGAAAATTGCGCCAAACCTACGCGCTTCACAGCCCAACGATCCCGGTGCGCGCTTCCGCGAAACAAGCACACCTCCATCAGTGTACTCGCGCCCCCGCGAAATCCAACCGTCCTCGCCTCACTCCCCGTCAATCTCTCCGCCCGCCAGCAGCCGCGTCTTCAAATCCCGCACCGGCGGCAGCCCGAAAAACCTCCGGTACTCCCGATTGAACTGGCTCGCGCTCTCATACCCCACTGCAAACGCCGCACTCGCCGCGTCAATTCCCTCATGCTGCATCCGCTCCCGCGCCACATGCAGCCTCAACTGTTTCTGGTACTGCAGCGGGCTCATCGCCGTCAGCGACCGGAACTGGTGATGCAGCGTCGACACCCCCATCCGCGCCATCTCCGCCAGCTCCTCCACACGCAGAGGCTTCGCATAGTTCTGCCTCAGCCACTCCACCGTCTTCGACAGCCGCTGTCCCTGCTCTCCCAGCGTCGCAATCGCCCGCAGATGCCTTCCCTGCGGCGACCGCAGCAGCCGGTACACAATCTCCCGCTGCACCAGCCCACCCATATACCCAATGTCTCCCGGCGCATCCAACAGGTCCACCAGCCGGCAGCACGCGTCCAGCAGTTCCGCCGAACTCACCCCGATCGCCATCCCCCGCGCGTCCCGGCTCTCCCCCAGCGCCGAAAACTCCTGCTGACTCAGAATCTCCCGCACCATCGGCATCTCCAGCCGCAGCAGCAGCCCCAGGATCGGTTCCTCCTTCGTCGCCTTCACCACCTGGCTCACCACCGGCAGGTCCACCGACGTCAGCAGAAAGTTCGACCCATCGCACACATGCACCGTCTTGCCCACGTTGATATGTTTCTCGCCCTGCACAAACACCACCAGGCTCGGCTCATACGCCGCTGACACGCAGGCCGTAGGGACTGACCGCCGATACAGACGCAGCCCGGCTATCTCCGTCATCACATCGCCCTCGCCCGGCGTCCGTTGGCTGATCTTCCGCACCAGATGCACCCGCCGAGCTTCTACACTCTCACCCTGATTCGTCGCCGTCGCCATCCTTGCTCCCTCCAGTCCACGCTAACGCGGAACGCATCTCCCTCTCTACCAAAATCCTGCGTCTGACAGAAATAGGCAACACATCGGCAGGATCGGGATACCGCTTCCGCCCCCAATCCCCATACTCTGTAACTCGAGCGGGTCACACGTCACCCGCCACGAATCGAGGACAATCCCATGTACCAGGCCAAAGCCTACTCCGTCTCCAGCGCCACCGCACCCTTCGCCCCCACCACCATCTCCCGCCGCGAACCCACCGACACCGACGTTCAGATCGAGATCCTCTTCTGCGGCATCTGCCACTCCGATCTCCACCAGGCCCGCAACGAGTGGAAAGAGGTCATGCCCACCGTCTACCCTTGCGTCCCCGGCCACGAGATCGTCGGCCGCGTCACCCGCGTCGGCTCCGCCGTCTCCAAATTCAAGCCCGGCGACCTCGCCGCCGTCGGCTGCCTCGTAGACTCCGACCATACCTGTCCAGAGTGCCAGGCCAACCTCGAGCAGTTCTGCCCCAACATGACCCTCACCTACAACTTCCCCGACAAGCACACCGGCGGCGTCACCTACGGCGGCTACTCCGACTCCGTCGTCGTCGACCAGCGCTTCGTCCTCAGCGTTCCCTCCAACCTCGACCTCGCCGCCGCCGCCCCGCTGCTCTGCGCCGGCATCACCACCTACTCGCCCATGCGCCACTGGGGCGTCACCAAGGGCAAGAAGGTCGGCATCGTCGGTCTCGGCGGCCTCGGCCACATGGGCGTCAAGTTCGCCCACGCCTTCGGAGCCCACACCGTCGTCTTCACCACCTCGCCCAGCAAAAAGGATGACGCTCTCCGCCTCGGCGCCGACGAAGTCGTCCTCTCCCGCGACGCCAACGAGATGGCCAAACACGCCGGCAGCTTCGACTTCATCCTCGACGCCGTAGCCGTCGACCACGACCTCAACGCCTACATCAACCTTCTCCGCCGCGACGGCAACCTCACCATGGTCGGAGCCCCTGAAAAGCCGCTGCCCATCGCCATCTTCGGCCTCATCATGGCCCGCCGCAGTCTCTCCGGCTCCCCCATCGGTGGCCTCGCGGAAACCCAGGAGATGCTCGACTTCTGCGGCGCCCACAACATCACCTCCGACGTCGAAGTCATCCCCATCCAGAAGCTCAACGAAGCCTACGAGCGTCTGCTCAAGTCCGACGTCAAGTACCGCTTCTCCATCGACATGGCCTCGCTCAAATCCGAGTAGCCGCTTCCAGCGGCTCTTGGCCTCCAGCTCTCAGCCTCCAACTCTCAGCTCTTGCCTGTCTGTCTGTCATCGCGCAGGAATCTGCTCCTGGCAGACAGCCCTCCACCCCACCACCCAAGAGGAACTCACATGCAAACCCGCACACTCGGACAAAATCTTGAAGTCTCCGCCCTCGGCCTCGGCTGCATGGGCATGAGCTTCTCCTACGGCGCGCCCAAAGACGAAGCCGAAATGATCACCCTCCTCCACAAGGCCGTCGACCTCGGAGTCACCTTCTTCGACACCGCCGAAGTCTACGGCCCCTGGACCAACGAGCTCCTCGTCGGCAAGGCTCTCTCCCCCATTCGCAACAAGGTCGTCATCGCCACCAAGTTTGGCTTCAACTGCGTCGCCGGAGCCGCTCCCGGAGCCCTTCCCCTCAACAGCCATCCCGACCACATCCGCGAGGTCGCCGACGCCTCTCTCCAGCGCCTCAACATCGACACCATCGACCTCTTCTACCAGCACCGCGTCGATCCCGACGTCCCCATCGAAGACGTCGCCGGAGCCGTCAAAGACCTCATCGCCGCCGGCAAGGTCCGCCACTTCGGCCTCTCCGAAGCCTCCGCCGCCACCATCCGCCGCGCCCACGCCGTTCAGCCCGTCACCGCCCTCCAGTCCGAGTACTCCCTCTGGTGGCGCAGGCCCGAGCTCGAAATCATCCCCACACTCGAAGAGCTCGGCATCGGCCTGGTCCCCTACAGCCCTCTCGGCAAAGGCTTCCTCACCGGAGCCATGTCCACCGAAACCACCTTCGCCGCCAACGACTTCCGCAGCAAGCTCCCCCGCTTCACCCCGGAGGCCATGAAGATCAACCAGGCCTTCGTCGATCTCCTCGCCGCCATCGCCAAACAGAAGAACGCAACCCCCGCCCAGATCGCCCTCGCCTGGCTCCTCGCCCGGAACCCCGGCGGCAAATGCCAGCTCGTCCCCATCCCCGGCACCACCAAACTCTCGCGCCTCGAAGAAAACATCGGAGCCGCCGCCATCGAGCTAACCCCCGCCGACCTCGCCGAGATCAACACCGCTGCGGCCACCATCACACCCGAAGGAGCCCGCTACCCCGAAGCCCTCGAAAAGATGACCAACCGCTAAACTGCACTCCCACAGCCGGCCATCGCGAGGTGGCCGGCCTACACCTTCAGCCCGATCAGCCGCATCAACTCCACGCCATTGCTCTTCATCGCAACGCCCTCGCGCAGCGTAAAGTCGAACCGCATCTGCCCGTCCACAATCTCATCCTGAAAGTGCATATTCCGCATCGCCCCCGGCGCGAGCCCGCTCATCTGCGCCAGCGCGAGATCATGCGTCGTCACAATCCCCATCGCCCCTGCCTCCACCAGCGCCCGCACCACCCCCTCAGCCCCCACCATCCGGTCCTTCGAGTTCGTCCCCTGCAACAGCTCATCCAGCAAAAACATCACCCCGCCGCCGCTGTTCTTACCCTCGCCGTCCGCGCAGGAGTCCGCCAGCGCGCAGATCCGTCCCAGCTTCTCAATCTCCGCATAAAACCTCGAGTGCCCTTCCTGCAGCGAGTCATTCACCACCAGGCTCGCGCCAATCCGCAGCGGCGTCAGCCTTAGCCTTCGCGCGCGCACCGTCGCTCCGCACATCGCCAGCACGGTATTCACGCCCACCGTCCGCATCAGCGTACTCTTGCCGCTCATATTCGATCCCGAAATCAGCAGCACGCGCGTCTCTCCGCCCATCCGCAGGCTGTTCCGAACGCACTTCGTCGCGGCAATCAGCGGATGCCCAATCGCCTCCGCTTCCAGCGCAGCCTCGCCCTCCACAAACTCCGGAAACACATCGCCCGGATGCTCATACGCATACGTCGCCAGCGACAGCAGCGCCTCCATCTCGCCCACCGCCTCCAGCCACAGCCCCACCGCCGCTCCATGCCTCCGCCGCCACCGCTGCACCGCCCACGCCACCTGCACCGAGTACATCAGCGGCAGATTCACCGCCTTCAAAATCATATTGTCCATCGAGTCCCGCCACTCCCCCAGCCGCGCCAGCCGTCCAATCGCCGCCGACCCCGCCACCGCATGCGACCGCAGCTTCCCCGCAATCTCCCTCAGCCGCTCCGACTGAAAACTCTCTCCCTCCATCACCTCCAGCAGCGCCGCCAGCAGTTGCAAATTCTTCAGCGCCTCATCCGATCCACCCAGCACCGCCTCCATCGTCTTCTCGAACGGCCGCCGCACCCCCGCCTCCGCCAGCAGCACCACCAGCAGCATCCCCACCGCCTCGCTCGTCGCCCCCGGCCCCACCGGCCCCATCGAGCCTCCAGCCATCAGCAGGATCACCGCCACGCCCAACATCCCCGCCACCACCGCCAGCACGCCCGCCACCCACGGCATCCACCGCTGCGTCAGCACATCCTCCGCCGCCGCCCACTCGCGCAGCGCCGCCGCTTCCACGCCCACCGCCACCGATTCGCCCGCCACCGCCATCCGTTCTCGAAACTCCAACCTCCCGCGCAACTCCTCCACCGCCGCCTGCCGTTGCAGAATCTCTCCAACCCCCGCCAGCTCCAGCAGCCAGGTCAGCAGCGTCTCCTCGCCCATCCGGCTCCGAGCCCGGCACAGCAGCTCGAACATCCCCCCACGCCCCACAATATCCAGGTCCCCCGCATACAAACTCGCCGCCACCTTCCCCCGCACCTCGGCCGACAGCACCCCCACCGAACGCTCCTCCAGCCCCACCCACCGGTCCTCCACCCGCGCCATCCCCAGCCTGTAGATCTCCGCCGCGCGCCGCTCCACCCCCAGCCGCCGCGACACCCTTCCCAGCCACACGCCCACCGCCACAAACAGCACCATCGGCACCGTCACCCACCAGCGCGGCACCTCGCGCAGAAACAACCCGTACCAGGCCGCCGCCAGAAATCCCGCCACCAGCGCCAGCCGCACATACCCCAGCCAAAGCTGTCCGGCCTTCAACCGTGCCGCCCGTTCCTCATGCCCCTTCAACCGCCGCCGATACTCCTCCATCGGCACCGCCATCGCCGAATCAACCGTCATCGATCCACCCGCCGGCGATCCACTCAGCACCGACTCCGCACGCACGCCTTCACTCATCCGTCCATTATGGACGCACCTGCCCATAATGGACGCACCCCGCCCTCACACCCGCACCGCAGGTCAAGGACGTGCCCCCGTCGTTGCCGTTGCTTGTGCCATAGCTGTACCGTTGCCTTTTTAGTTGTCATCCCGCAGGGATCTGCTTCTTCCTTTGCCGTTGCTGTTGCCGTTGCCGTTGCTGTTGCCCTTGCCGTTGCCGTTGCCGTTGCCCTTGCCTTTGCCTTTGCCTTTGCCTTTGCCTTTGCCTTTTTGGTTGTCATCCCGCAGGGATCTGCTTCTTCCTTTGCCGTTGCCGTTGCTGTTGCCGTTGCCGTTGCCGTTGAGTTTGCCGTTGTCTGTTTCACGCCGTCATCCAGAGCGAAGCGAAGGATCTCCGTATTGGCCTTTGCACTTGCCCTTGCCCTTCTGCCTGTCATTCCGAGCGCAGCGAGGAACCTGCTTCCCGCTCGCGAAGCGAGCGCCCCCCACCCCAAAAATAATTCCCTCAAAAACAGCCCAAAACTCGCGTGTCAACCCCCCACCAACCCCAAAATCCTACAAAACGCGCATCCCCACTGCCGATTTCTCTCCCGCCAACTTGGCATACTTACCCCCACCAACCCACTACAATTTAACTAGACCCACCCCACGCCCACATCCTGCGGCAGCTAACCCCTGTCGATGCAATATCTTATCTGCAACCCGCCTGAATAGAAGACTTTACGAGGAAAACAGCCTTAACCCCATCCCGCTGAATACTTTACGAGAAAAAGTCGGGGGGGGGGGGGAGGGCTACC
>JAJYBU010000058.1 GCA_021778845.1 Acidobacteriota bacterium | reverse complement strand
CAAGCCCAGGACGCTGAAGACGCGGGTGGGTGGGCTGGAGTTGATGGTGCCCAAGGACCGCGAGGGGGAGTTCCAGACCGAGTTGTTCGAGCGCTACCAGCGGAGCGAGAAGGCGCTGGTGCTGGCGATGGTGCAGATGTATCTGGAGGGCGAGTCGACGCGCAAGGGGAGCGCGATCACGGAAGAGTTGTGCGGATCTTTCCCAACGAACAGTCCTGTCTGTGCCTGGTCTCGGCGCTGCTGATCGAGACCAGCCAGGAATGGATGGGGCGACTCTACCTGCGCATGGAGGAGGACACCGGAACAGAGACACACGCACAAGCCGCCTGAGGGGCCAACTCGCTCCGGGCTACGCCCTCCGCGAGCCGGCCCCTCAACCAACAAGAACAAGCAACAACTACCCCAAGGAAAGACAATCTACAGAACTATCGGGACTTGACTGACACTCACCTCTATCGCCGCAGAGCAGAACATCCCAACCAGCTACCGAACCGCCGATCTAACCACTATATCCATTCCATTCCCACGATCCGTCACATTTATCTTAATCGAATGGACGCCATAAACATAGTGCGCGGCGTGCCCCTCAACGCTCACCGACAACGGCGGCCCGGACAGACCATTAATATCCAACGCAATCTGCTTCCACCATGCCGGATATGATCCATCATGCTTTCCAATGTGAATGTTGATCTGTCGATGGTCCGCCGATATCTCACAAGTGAAGCTCATCCGCAAAAAGCTCCCTTGTTGATAGGCGAAGCTACTTCCGTCGTCCTGGTAAAGATGGCCACTGCAATTCGGTCCGGGGAAAACACGAAGCGTCAGAGGTCCCACCGGTCGCTCGCTCGTGCTCTGCACCAGAGGCTCAATCGGGAGCATCGCGCCCGGACGAACGAACACTGGTAGCGTCGCCAACTCCCGATGCACGCGCACTGCGGGCAGCACAGGCCCTGTCGCGGTCTCAGACTGGAGCCCTCCCGCGAGGACGCGCGCCCGATCCTTACCCACTTCCTTCCCTGTCCAGAAGTCATACCATCCAGCAGTAGGAAGAGCAGCGTCATAGTCGCCGGCTTTGTCCGCGAACGCCGGTGCCGCGACCAGCAAATCGGGCCCCACCATGAACTCGCCCGAAGTGTTCAGGTCAACATCCAGCGGATGCCGATCCGGCGCAGCATTCGGGAACTCGAGAAACAGCGGTCGCAGCAGGGGCAGCCCCGTATGCGTACCGTCCTCGATCACTGTGTACAAGTAGGGAAGCAGCCGGTAGCGCGTCTCGATGAACCGTCGGCGAATGTCCTCCTGCGCGGGCCCATTGGCCCACAACTCATGGTCTCCCGTTCCCTTCTCTGCATGATCGCGATCAATCGGCTGAAACGCTGCAATCTCAATCCACTTGGTCAGCAACGCTGCGGTAGGCGTGCCCGCATACCCACCCACATCAGCCCCGACCATCGAGAACCCACTCAGCCCAAGATTCTTCAGCATGGATGTTGTCAGCCGCAGATGATTCCAGGTAGCAGAGTCGTCCCCGGTCCATGTCGCCGCATAGCGCTGTCCTCCTGCGTATGTAGCGCGCGTCAGCACAAACGGCCGCACATCTGGCCTCAACGCAAGCTGACCATCAAATGTCGCCCGCGAATTCTCCATGCCATAGACGTTATGGATCTCGCAATGCGTAGCGGTGCGCGTCGCAAATCCAGGCTCATCGATGCGATGCACGACGGAGCACGGCATCGTCTTCAGCGCGTTGAACACGCTTGGCTCATTCATGTCATTCCAAAAGCCGTCAATGCCCAGCTGCGTGAAGCTCTTATAAAGCGTTCCCCACCACATCCGCGTCTGCTGCCGCGTGAAATCCGGAAACACGCTGGGTCCGGGCCACACCGGTCCGACATATACCGAGCCATCGCGATTCTTAACAAACTGATCGCCCGCAACGCCACTGTTGAAGGGTGCATACGTCTGCCGCGCAAGATACGCAATGTGCAGGTCAGTAATCGCGACCACATGGAATCCCTCGCCATGCAGTGTCTTCACCATCCCCGGCATGTCCGGAAACGTAGCCTCATTAATTGTGAAGGGACGATTCTTCTCCTGGTAATCAATGTCAAGATAGATAGCGTCTGCGGGGATCTTATCTCTACGCAACCGCTCCGCAACCTGCAGCACTCGCGCCTCGGTCATATAGCTGTAACGCGACTGCTGAAACCCTAGCGTCCACAGCGGCGGCAGCGGCGCCGGACCAGTAAGCCACGCATAACTCTTCAGAACCTGCTTCGCCGAAGGCCCGTACAAAATATAGATGTCCGCCGGCCCTCCTTCCGCGCGATACTGCACAGTGTCCCCCAGCGTCTTCCCGAAGTCGAACGACGACGGCCACGTATTATCCATCAACACGCCCAGCGAGACACCCGCACGATAGGTCACATAAAAAGGAATGCTCTTATAGAGTGGGTCAGTAGATTCCTGCCACCCATACGCATCGGTGTTCCACATCCGAAACGCTGCCTCGCGATGATCGAAGGCCCCCGTCTTATCGCCCAGCCCAAAATAATGTTCATCAATGGGCATCGTCTCTGCAACCCGGAAGCGATCGCCCTGGAACTGCATCGGCTCGGCGTCCTTGCGCAGCAGGTTCCCATCGATGTCGAACAATTTCATCACCCCTGTACCTCGATCGACAGTGACCCGAAGACTCGCGGTATGAAATCCAACGACTCGCGCATCGCTGTCTTGTTTCACCTCAACGGACGCAGCCCGCGCCGCGGACAGCACCGCCCACGATGCATCCTCCGGCAGCACTCCTGTACGTGAAGCCCGAATGCGTAGCACGTCGTCGCGTAACGCCGTCACCCGCATCATCAGCGAGCCGTCTCGTAGTTCAAGTCCATTGGGCAGCGCCGCAGCGCTGGTAACCACTGAAAACGAATGGATCTCGGGAGACGCGTCCGAACTCGTCTGCGCCTCGCTACAAATACCTGCTGCGCCCCAAAGAAAGAGTGAAAAGACAGCGACGAGTGCTCTTGGTGCGGGCATTTGCTTCTCCAGAGAGTCCAACATGATTGCAGGAACACTGTAGCCAACGTGCTGTTGCGCATGTGTTCAAAAGAAGCAAAAGCCGCGGCACCATCCAGGCCGCCGCAGCCAGAGCCCGGCTTAGAAAGCAAACCTCAGTGAGACTTCCGAGAGCCGTCGGCCAAGTTTCAACGGGGCAGACCCAAACCCTTCGCTCGGGTTATATGTTGCGGTCGATGGAGATCCGTTCGGCGACGTATCGCTCAACTGCAGCGTCGTCTGCGACGCGTATCCCGTGCCAAAGCTGTTCAGCGCATGGTTGATGAAGTTGAACGCCGCATAGCGAATATGCAGGCTCCGGCTTCCTCCCAATCCAAAGCTCTTCTCCAGCGTCAGGTCCGAGTTGAAGAACGCCGGCCCATGCGCGTACGGCTCAATGTACTGGCCGTTGGTTCCAATCGCCGGCAGGGCAAAGCAGTTCGGATTGAGATACTGATGCGATCCGAGACCTCTCGCCGGATTACACGTCAGCACAGGCTGCAGGTTCACATCCGGCGTCCCCAGAATCGACTGCGACTCCACCGGATACGCCGTTGCACCTTGCCCGATATTTCCCTGCAGATAGTATCCCGGCGAAGCGCTGACACCGGTCTGCATATTCGGTCCGCTCTGAATATTGGTGATCCCCGAGATCAACCAACCGTTGATGAAACCACCCAGCAGCCGCTCGTCCGTATACTTGCCCGTCTGGTACGAGTAGCTCAGATTGAGCACCTGCGTGCGGTCAAAGTTCAACGGTCCGTAGTTATTTTGTAGATTGAAGGGATCAATCCCAGCCGTCCAGTTGAAGTCCGCCGAAGATCCCAGAATGCCCAGCGCCTTCGAGAACGAGTAGTTCGCATTAAAGTTGAATTTTCCAACCTGCTTGATCGCCTCGATCTGCAGACCGTTGTAGTTTGCATACGTGTTGTGCCGCGGCACCAGAATCTGGCTATAGTTCGGATAAGGTCGCGCCTTCTGCACCGCCTTGTCGCCAGTGTAGTTATAAATATTATCGAGACTGGCTGCCTGTTGCGGTGTGCATCCCGCAGGATTACAGGCATCGTATCCCGCGCCCGCATTGATCGCAGCTGCAGCTGTCGCGGTAAACAACGTTCCCACAGGAATCGCGTTGACATTATCCAGCACCACGGGCTGCGTCGTGCCGTTGTCCATCAGCGAGTTACTGTTGTTGCCCACATAGGAGACCTGCAGTATCCATTTCCACGGCATCGTCTGCGCCACGCTCAAGCTATAGTTGTTGGTCACTGGTTCTTTGTTATCCGTTGGGTCGAGACCATACACGGTCGACGGAGGAATGTAAGTCTCGGTGCTGCCTGGTCCAGTATTTCCGTAGGTGTTCGGATCGAGATGCAGCGTATTCACGCCTTCGAGCGTATTGTCGCCGAAGCCCTGTAGGTCGGCATACCGCACGTTCTCCGCCTCGGCAAACTCACTCGTCACATCCACAACGGAGTCGTGGAAGCGATAGATGCCTACGCCACCCCGTACGACTGTTTTGCCGTTCTTGAAGAGGTCAAACGCAAACCCAACGCGAGGCTCGAAATAAATCGGCGGTGCTCCTGTACCCGAGTCGGGAATGGACGGCGAGTTTCCATGCCACGTGATGCCGGGCAGCGGATTCGTCGTCGCGTTGTACGTCGATGTGTAAAGCGCCGGATTCCAGATTGCGGCGCCGATCCCATGGGTGTCCTGCCACGCGCCAAGCTTGCTTACACGCACCCCGTAGGTCAGTAAGAAGCTCGAAGTAACGTGCCACGCATCCTGTGCATAGAAGTCCGTATTCCAGAAATAAAGGTTCGTATATGGATTGAAGTTCTGCTGATGCCAATCCTGGATCTGCCCTTCAAAGAAATTCGCCAGGGCGTTGCCGCTGTTGAAGTGCGGATTGCCATAAGCCGGCGACCCATCGGGATAGGTACCGTTGTAATCGGCAAAATAGCTTCCCGCAGCTCCGTAGTAGTAGTCCTGGATAATCCCATTGGTGGAAGGATTAGTCGCTGTTTGATTATTTTTCGTGCGCTGGCTGAAGATGCCAATCTTCACCGTATGCTTGCCCCAGACCTTGGTCAGGTTGTCGCCAATATTCGGTTGCAGCTTGTCCAGCTGCAGCGGATTCTCGGAATAATCCGGCCACAGGCCCAGCGGCAATCCACCATACGTCGTATAAGTACCCAACTGAGGATACTGCGTATCGTTGTTGTCGAACGCACCATTGTAGGGATAGTTGATAGCGCTTTTCTGTAGCGCAGAAAGCTCACGCGCATCAAACGATTGCACGAAGGAAGTAATGGTGGCATACAGCTCGTTGGTCAGCGTTGGTGTAAACACCGTAACGTAATTCGCCGCCGCGCTATGCACCCAGGTATCGTTGTTCACGCCATAGCCGGGCGTATTCACCGCGCCCATAACGCTCGATGCTGCCGGCGAGTAATAGGGAATCTGCGGCTCACCTTGCTTCCCCTTCTCAAAGCTATAGCGCGCAAAGAGAATATTGCGTGGGCTGATGTTGTAATCCATGCGGCCAACAAATTGGCTGACGTTGTTATTCACCAGATCCAGCGCGTCATAGTTGAATCCATCGGTGCCGGTCTGCTCCCTCGTCGGCATCGGCAGCGTGCCATTCACCAGCGCCATCGCACCGGGGTTCAGAAACGCCGCAATGTTGCCGTTGCTCAGCGCCGAGCCATCGTCGCCCACGGTCGGTGCCGTGTTGAACGTCCCATAATTCCCGTTTGTCACCTCCGGCCCCAGATATGCGGCCAGCGCCGTCTGGCTGAAGTCGCCCGATCGCATCGCCTTTGTCGGTACCAGTGCATGGATGATCGCGCTGCCCGAACTTCCATAGGCGAACACGTTTCGCTGGGCGTCATACTCCGCGCCAGCGAAGAACGTCAGCTTCTTGAAGTGCGGAATCGGCCCACTGATCGTTCCGCCAGGATAAACGAACCGATCGTCCGGCCGCGCAATCCCGTTGTACTTGGCCAGCCAGTCATTAGAGTTCAACTGGTAGGTGCGGGCATAGGTATAGATGGAGCCGTGATATTTATCCGTGCCGGATTTCGTAACTCCCGTGATCACCACCGGCCCATTCGATTGGTCCGCGCCGAAGTTCGACGTCTGCACCTGCACCTCGCTCACAAACGAGTCATTGATATTCTGCAGGTTCGCGCCGAAGTTCCCTGCGTCGGTCAGGTTCGCGCCATCGAGCTTGAGCGTAATGCCCGCCACCGGCGCGCCATTCGACGCATACGGCGTCGGCTGGCCCACCTCCACCTGGGTAAAGTCTGGCGCGGAGTTCGTCGATCCGAGGTTGCGGATCGCGAATCCCGGCAGAATCCGTTCCAGCTCCGTCGCATCGCGTCCCACCACCGACAGCCGTGTCAGGTCATTGGCCGTGATGGTCGAGCTCAATTGGCCACTGTCCAGTGGCAGGCTCGCCACCGTCGTGCTCACGGTAACACTCTGGTTCACAGCCCCTACATTGAGCTGCAAATCCGTCAGCGACAGGTTGTCACCCGGGTTCAGGTGGATCGACGGCCGCACCAGTTCCTTGAACCCCGCGTGCTCCACCATCAGTTGATAGTCGCCGCTGGGGATAGCCGAGAAGGTGAACGATCCCGATCCGTTGCTCTGAGTCGTCCGCCGCGCTCCACTGGCCGCGTTCTTGATCGTCACCGTAGCGCCCGGAACAATCGCTCCCGTCTGGTCCTGGACAATCCCGCTCAGCGATCCAGCTCCTATCTGGCCGCTTGCCGAGCCGCATAGCATGCTCAGCAGCAGCGTCAGACAGACAGAAATACTTAGGACGCCTCGACTCCTCCGCCGGTACCAGGGGCGAATTGCGTCAGTCTTTATCAGATATTGCTTCATATTGCCTCCAAAATTTGTCTGTCTTCCGTAGCAGCCTGGGCCACTCTCGTGAAGTGCTCCAGTCGACTTCAAGTGTCGCCCGGTTATAGGGTCCGGCCCCGTCAATGTCTAGAGCCTTGCGGTTAAGCACAAATTCTTATCCCGATAAGAATCGCAAAGTCATTGGCAGAATCAGCGATTTTCGCGCGCGACAAAGACGGCCGCAAATCGTTATAATCCGCCACTGGCGACATATATGGCGGACTTTGAGGGCGTATCGACCACCGTTTATGGTGAAGATATGAAGCTGGACATCTTGCGCCAGCTCGATCGTCTCCTTGAAAACCCCCACTTCTCCCACAGCAAACGATTTCCAACCTTTCTCCGTTTCATCGTCCAGGAAGAACTCGAAGGCCGCGGTGACCAACTCAAGGAGCGTACGCTAGGCATCGAGGTCTTTGGCCGCCACGCTGGCTACGACACCACCTCTGACCCGATCGTCCGCGTCACTGCCGCCGAAATCCGTAAGCGCATCGCGCAGTACTATCAGGACTCCGAGAGCCCCGATGAACTCCGCATCTCCCTCCCTCCCGGCTCCTACATCCCCCGCTTCGACTGGCCCCGGCCGGCCTCGACCGCGCTCGAAACTCAGCAGGCCGTTGCTCTGCCCCTCAACGGATCTCCTCACGCTCTGTCTGAGTCGGAGGCCAGCTTGCAGCATCTCCCCGCGCACCAGGCCCGGCCACGCTTTCACCCCTGGTGGCTAGTCTTTGCCGGCATCCTGATCTGCGCATGCACCGCCGGTGGTTGGCTCTGGATAAGCTCACGTCCCTCCACCCTCGACAAATTCTGGGCCCCCATCTTCGGCTCAAACGAGCCCATCGCCCTGTGCTTCCCGCAGAGCCAATTCACAGGACAAACCCTCCGCGATGCCTCCGCTCCCACCCAGGAGAGGCACCTCGACGAGCATATGCGCGGCGTCGTTCTCGACGACCTCCAGCCCCTCATGAGCTTCTCCGGTCTGCTCGAGATGCGCCGCCGTCACTACACCCTCCTCGCCGAAGACACCGTCACCCTCGCCGATCTGCGCCAGGGCCCCACCATATTCCTGGGAGCGTTTGACAATGCTTGGACGCTGCGCATGACCCACGATCTCCGCTATCGCTTCGGCAATGATCCCGCTATGACCCGCTTCTGGATTGAGGACACCCAGTCCCGTCCCCAGCAGCTCTGGAGCGTCGATCGCGAAGTTCAGCAGACCACCCATAACTACCGTGACTATGCCATTGTTGCCCGCTTCCGCGACGCTAACACCGGCAAGCTCGCCGTCGTCGCCGCGGGTATCGCGCGCGGCGGAACCGTCGCCGCGGGCGAGTTCCTTACCCAGCCCGGTGAGATGGATGCCATCAGGGCACGTGCTCCCAAAGACTGGGATGGAAAGAATATGGAGTTCGTCCTCAGCACCGAAATCATCGACGGAAGTTCCTCTCCGCCGAAAGTTGTTGCTGCCTACTTCTGGTAAGGAATCATCAGAAGGCGCTGGCGATAACGGCCCGTGATGTTCCGCTGACACGACCGCAGTCTTCCTTCTCCTGAGACCCGTGCGGTCTTCTGATAAGTTGATCTACATGCAAAGCAGTTCTCAGCGCGGTCGCTGCTGTCCAGCGCACCTTCTGCTGGTTCTGTGTCTTATGGCCTGCGCCTCCGCCAGCGCGCAGCGCATCGTCTTCGCGCACTACATGCTTGCAAACCAGGACTACGCAGCCGACACGCCGACCGGAGAGCTGAACATCGCCTCCTACGAGCGCGAGATCCGTCAGGCCCAATCCATCGGCATCGACGGATTCGCGCTCAACGCCGGCGGCTGGTTCAGCGAGCCCCGCTACATCCGCCGCGCTTCCGAAATCTTCGAAGCAGCCTATCGCCTCCGCACCGGCTTCAAGCTCATGTTCTCGGCCGACATGTGCTGCTCCAACGACGCCTCTGACCTTCTCGACATGATGCGCCGTTTCGCCAACAACCCGCGCTACTCCGCCGTCTACTTTCAGCACGACGGCCGTTTCGTCCTCACCACCTTCGCCGGCTCCAGCCGCGGCCCCAAATTCTGGCTGCAACTGCGAGACCATCTCGAGTACGGCACCGATCCCTCGCTTCTCCCCGCGCCCTCCGCACTCGCCTACGCCAGCGGCATTCCGTCCAGCGCGCCCCTCCCCATCTTCCTCGTCCCCTCATTTTTCTGGGGTGGCGAACTCCCCCGCACCTACGACATCCACACCGGCCTCTCCGACTACGCCAACATCATCGACGGCGCCTTCTACTGGGGCATCGCCGGCACTCCCAACCTCGGCCATCCTCCCGACCAACTCCCATCTTCCGCCGCCTACGCCTCCACGCTGCACGCCGCTCACAAACTCTACATGGCCCCCATCGCCTTCCAGTTCTGGGCCGCCAATGCCAACCGCTACTACGAATACAGCGGCTACTCCGGCATGCGAGCCCTCTGGATGCAAGCCATCCAGACCACCCATCCCGACTGGGTCGAGATCATCACGTGGAACGACTTCATCGAAGGCACCTACGTCTCCCCAATCGACGATCCCGCCAGCTACGCCGCTGCCAACGACCTCGCAGCCAGCATTGCACCCGTCTCCACGCAGCATTTCTTCCATAGCCATCGCGGCGCCACTGATCTCCTCGCCTACTTCATCGCGTGGTACAAATCCGGCCGCCAGCCCACGCTCCACAACGACACCATCCTCTGGGCCTACCGTACCGTCCTCTCCACCCAGCCTCCTGCGAACCATCCGCCCATCAAGCTCTACGGCCCCGTCGCCAACGCCGTCTACGTCACCGCCAATCTCGCCGCGCCGGCCATTCTCTGCCTCACCATCGGCAGCGCCACCCACTCCATCGCCCTCCCCGCCGGCTCAACCGACGTCCAACTCCCGCTAACCCCAGGCCCCGCACCACACTTTACCCTCACGCGCAACGACACGCTCCTCACCCAGGCCATCGGCGACGACCCCATCACCGTCACCGCACCCTATCCTGACCTGTACAACTCCACCGGCTCCATGCACGATTAGAGCATTTCTCTTATAGCTGTAGTTGCTTGAAGGGCAGTCTGAACCAACACGCATCGAGTTCCCATCACACGGGCGGACGTGACCAACCTCTGTAATGGCGGGCAATTTCGCGACACGAAGCGCCTTCTAATGCAATCTTCCCCCTGGGGCGAAACGCGTTTATAGAGAAAGAGCGCAAAGCCAGCTTTCAATTCACCCCCCTGGGTAATCGAAAAATGGTTAGCCATTGACACCACAGCACTCTGCCAGAAGGCCGCAATCGAGCGTTCAATATTGGCGCCGAGGCCAACGACGCACTGACCGCTCTGACGCAAGAGCAGTTGTTTGACGAGTTTTGCCGTACGATTTGCGATTCGTCGGACATCGCCCGGTGTCCGGCTAGGGTAAACCCCACCACCACATCGCGCCCCTGACAAAACATGGCTGAAAATGTGTGCGAATAGAGTTGCTTTTCTCTTTTCTGACACCTTCACCAGCAGTTCTAGATCTTAACCTGACATCCAAAGGAAGCAAAGATGAATGGACAAAAAATCGGCTACAAACGAGTGTCCACTATTGATCAGAACACCGCGCGGCAACTCGATGGCGTCCCGCTCGATAAGTTGTTCGAAGACAAGGCCAGCGGAAAGGACACCAACAGACCTCAGCTTCAAGCAGCACTCAACTACTGTCGCGAAGGCGACACGCTTGTCGTTCACTCGATGGATCGATTGGCGCGCAGCCTCGTCGATCTTAGAGGTATGGTAACGAAACTAACCGGGCGCGGCGTCGCTGTCGAATTCGTGAAAGAAAACCTGCGCTTCAACGGAGACGATTCGCCTATGGCAATCCTCCTGTTGTCGTTGCTCGGCGCCGTGGCGGAGTTCGAGCGCTCCCTCATTCTTGAGCGTCAGCGTGAAGGCATTGCGCTGGCGAAGGTTGCAGGAAAGTACAAAGGAAGGGCTCGCTCTCTAACCCAAGAGAAGGTTGCCGAGTTGCTGGCACGTGCTGCGGCCGGCGAGCGAAAGACCCAAATTGCGAAATCCTTCGGCATCAGCCGTGAAACGCTTTACTCCTACCTTCGTACGGGTTCACAAGAAGGCGCCTCAGATCGTTTAGCTGCGTAGAAGCGAGGATGTGGCGATCAGGACTTCGCATGGAAACACGGGGCTGTCCTCCGTGCGCCCGGTGGTTTTTCTTGGATAGGGATATTTACTTGACGCCACTTCGTACAACGGGTTGTGGTTTGACGAGGGTGGCGAATGGGACGGGCTCTGTTTGTACGGCTTGTTGAGCTAGTCGGTAGAACAATTTGCCGCGGGATTTGGAGGTGCGGCGATTGAAGCGGAAGGTGAACTCGTTGAGGTAGTCGTCCAGATGCTCGGGGCCAACCGCGCCCTGGTGGGCGCCCAGCAGCCAGCGTTTGAGCAGCGAGATCACGCGGTGAGCGCGTGGGAGCAAGTGCTCATCTTCTGGTTGATGCATCTGCACCTGGCGGTCATGGACGTAGCCATCCAGTCCCCTATAGGCATGCCAGCCGTCGGTTCGAACCGTGCTTCCCGGCGCAATCGACTGCCGAATGAAGCTGTGCAGACTGGCTTTGGAGACATCCGGGATGGTGCGCAGACGGATGCGGCCGATGCCTTTGCCGTCCTCCTCGGCGGCAACGATGAGGCGCGTCTTCGACGCTGTTTTCCGCCCTCTTGCGCCGGTTTCCTCGCCGCCCCAGTAGGCTTCGTCCACCTCGACGACGCCCGCCAACTGGTCGCGGCCAGGACGAACCATCGCGCGGCGCAGCTTATGCAGCATGGCCCATGCGGTCTTGTAGCTGCCCAGGCCGAGCACTCGCTGCAGGCCGAGAGCGCTGACGCCGTTCTTCTGGCTGGTGATCTGCCACATGGCGCGGAACCAGAGGGTCAGCGGCAGGTGACTGTCCTGAAAGATGGTCCCGGCGGTCACCGACATCTCATACCGGCAATCATCGCAGAGCCAGCGCGCCCTCCGGATCAACCAGGCGTCGGTCCCGGCACATCGCGGACAGCTCCAGCCGGAGGGCCAACGGAGAGCCGCAAGATACTCAATGCAGGCTTCTTCACTGCTGAAGCGCTGCTCCAGTTCGAGTAAAGTCCGCGGATAATCCTCGTCCATGCCCCCGAACACTACATCTTGGGCCTGGTGGCGTCAAGTAAATATCCCTATTCTTGGATTAGGCCCAAAACCAAACCCCGTAACAGCCGGTTGCACGAGTTGCCACGCAACACTCCCGAGCGGGTAGGGAAGCGCTCTCTCAAGTTCTCAAATATTCTCCGCCAAACTCGGGTGTGA
>JAJYBU010000057.1 GCA_021778845.1 Acidobacteriota bacterium | reverse complement strand
GGTTTAGGATGGAGCGTTGGTGAGGTTGGGAGTGAGGCTTTGCGGCCGGGAAGGAGGAGAGCGTGCCGGGTGAGGATGGGGTTGAGATGACTGGGGTTGATACGATTGTCGCGATTTCCACGCCGCCGGGACGCGGGGGGATTGGGATTGTGCGGCTGTCGGGGCCAGAGGCGGTGCGGATTGCCGGGGCGTTGGTGCGGATGCGCGGGGAGATGGAGCATGCGCGGGCGCGGCGGGCGCATGTGGTGGACCCGAGGCGTCGGGCGGGGACGGGCCAGGAGGCGGGGACGGGACGGGACGCAGTAGGAATTGATGAGGCGGTGGTGACGGCGTTTTTTGCGCCGCACTCCTATACAGGGGAGACGGTGGTGGAGATTGCGGCGCATGGGTCGCCGGTGGTGCTGGAGGCAATGGTGAGGGGAGCGCTGGAGGAGGGCGCGCGGATGGGGCTGGCGGTGCGGCTGGCGCGGGCGGGAGAGTTTACGCAGAGGGCGTTTTTTGCGGGACGGCTGGACCTGACGCAGGCTGAGGCGGTGCAGGATTTGATTGCCGCGCAGACGCTGGACCAGGCGCGGGTGGCGGCGCAGCAGATGGGTGGCGCGATCTCGCAGCGGGTGACGCCGGCGAAGGGCGAGCTGCTGCACCTGATTGCGCTGCTGGAGGCCGGGATGGACTTTGCGTCAGGGGAGCTGGACGATGTGGAGATTGTTCCGCCGGCGCAGATTGCGGCAGCGATCGCGAGCGTGCAGGAGCCGCTGACGGAGCTGGCAGCGAGCTTTCGGCGGGGAGCGCTGCTGCGCCACGGAGCAGCGATTGCGCTGATTGGGCCACCGAATGCCGGGAAGAGTTCGCTGTTCAACAGGCTGCTGGAGAGGGAGCGCGCGATTGTGACGCCGCTGCCAGGAACAACGCGGGATACGGTCGAGGAGTCGCTGGCGCTGGGTGGAATTCCGCTACGACTAATAGATACGGCGGGGTTGCGCGAGGGCGGGGAGGCGAGGGCGACGATCGACCTTGCCGAGCAGGAGGGGATTGCGCGGTCGCGTGAGGCGCTGGCGGATGCGGACCTGGTGCTGCTGATCCATGATGCGACCCAGCCGATGACCGCGGGAGAGATGGAGATGGCTGCGGCGCTGGACGAGCCGGGAGTGGGGCGGCCTCATCTGCTGGTGGAGAATAAGGTGGATCTGCTGGGGGTGGACGCGAGGAGTGATGAGGATGCGGGGATGGGCGCGGGCGGGCGACTTCGCACCAGCGCGCTGACGGGCGCGGGGATGGAGGCGTTGCGGGCGGCGATTCTTGCGCAACTGGGCGCGGCGGGTGCCGTGGCCGAGAGCGGCGCGCTGAATAATCTTCGCCAGCAGGAGGCGGTGAACGAGACGCTGGCAGCGCTGAGGGCTGCGGCCACGGCGAATGAGTCAGGGCTGCCGCACGAGATGATCCTGATGGACCTGCATGCGGCGCTGCGGGCACTCGACTCGCTGACTGGCGCGACGACGCCAGACGATATTCTGGCACGCATTTTCTCTACCTTCTGCATTGGAAAATAACATGGCGTTCGGGGGCGTTCTGCGTGGGCCGAAATGTACATATAAGTCATTGTAAATAAATAGATTAGCGTTCGGATGCGTTCGAAGGCGTTCGGGGAGAGCCGCGACGCTTTGAGTCTCCAGTGAGTCTCCAGTGCTGCTGTACAATGGATCGAAGTTATGGAGACTCAATATGAGCTTAACCGTAACAAAAATAAATAGCTTACGCCCAAAGCTGAAGCGATACACGGCCTCCGACGGCCGGGGGCTGTTCCTTGATATAACCCCAAATGGTGCAATGAGTTGGCTGTTCCGCTACCGCCTGAATGGCGAGCAAGAGAAGATCGTTATCGGTCCATATCCGGTACTGGGGTTAAAGGATGCTCGGGAAAAACGGGACACATTGGCAGGCAAGGTTGCGAGCGGAATCTCACCGGTTGAGGAAAAGCGGAAGCTGCGGGCCGATGCGACGGCCAGATCGGCGGGGGAGCTCACCGTCAGAGAGTTCGGGGAGCGCTATTTGAAGGAGCAGGTCGACAAGAACTGGAAGGATCCAAGTCACGAGCGTCGTTATATAGAAAAGGAGTTCTTCCCGGAATTTGGAGATCGGCCTCTGAAGGACATCAGCGTAATCGACGTGCAGACGGTGGTGTATCGCAAAAAGAATAATGGTCATGAGGCAACGGCGCTTCGGTTGCGGAGTGCGATCAAGCGAATGTATGACTACGCTGTTGAGCGGCGCCTTACGACGATGAACCCGGCGACTATGGTGGCCACAAGGTTCATCGGCAAGGCTGTAAGACGAAAACGCCACCTGAATCCTCGCGAACTCCGCGAATTCCTTCAGGTGATCTATCGGAGCAATATCCGCCGCCAGTTCAAGCTTGCCTTACACATCCTCCTTCTTACTCTTGTGCGAAAGTCCATGCTGCTACTGGCCACGTGGGATGAGTTCGATTTCGAGGCAGGCGAATGGAATATCCCCAAGGAACACGTCAAAGCAAAAAAAGGTGAGGAGCACGAACACGTCGTGTACATGTCAAAGCAAGTGGCAGCGATGTTCCGTGAATTGAATGCACTCTCGGGAGGATCCAGGTTCGTTCTGCCGGGACGAAGCACGCTAAACAAGCCATTCGCACAGAACGCGCTCAACAAGGCGCTCGAGGGGTTGACGTTTAAGATGGAGCCGTTCACGATCCATGACCAGCGAAGGACAGCGTCGACTTTGCTCGGCGAAAATGGTTGGGCCAAGGACTGGGTGGAAAAGGCCCTCAGCCATGAATTGGGCGGGGTTGCCGGAATCTACAACCGTGCGGAGTATGCAAAGCAACGCAAGGAAATGTTGCAATGGTGGGCCGATTACGTGGATTCCTTGGTTACAGAGCAGAAGGTGATCGTAGGGAACTTCGGCCACCAGTAGTCCGGATGGCGTTACGAAAAACGGAGGACGCAAGCTTCTGACGAGTTGGACGCCGCTGTTCCTATGATCAGTCAGGCCGGGCTGCTGCGGGGATTGCGCGACAGCCATGCGCTACGGCGTGTGACATGAAGCTGACTCAAAGATGGTTCAACATGAATTCATCATGAAGTGAACCTGCAGTTCCGTCCGCAGTAGCCTATCGGCACCGGCGTGATTGGTAACGGTCGGGTCGGAAGCTGTCGAGACGACATCCTCCGCGCAAGCGATGGAGATTGCCGTAAGGGGATCTCCTTGACTGCCAGCGTCAAGGCGGCCAGAGGGTTTGGCTGGATGACACGCCCAACATAGGCCGTCGAAGGGTGATAGTGACGCTCCGAGGGATATGACTTCCCTCTTCGCATCAGTTTTGTACGTCTCCCTTGATAGAGCGTGATCTGCATCATTGGCAGCAATTCTGTTCGGTGTTAGTTGTGTTCTATGGCTTATTACGCTCATACCAAGCTCGACTCAGGTACAGATGGCTGGCAGGAACTCAAGGACCATCTGGAGGCGGTCGCGACGATCTCTTCTCGTCTCGCTGGGAAGATCGGATTGTCGCGTGCCGGTGAGCTGATCGGTCTTGCACATGACCTCGGAAAGTATTCAGACGCCTTTCAGCAGTATCTCCACCAAGGTGCCGGCAACGCCTCCATGGAAATGGAACCGGAGTTTTCGTTGAAGGGCAGTGTCGATCACTCCACCGCAGGGGCGCAGAGGGTCTCGCACAGTCTAGCCCAGAGTGGCTTGGCGGCTGAGGCACTTGCCTTGTGTGTGGCCTCGCACCATTCGGGGCTGGTCGACTGCATTCTCCCGAACGGTGACGATGGACTGACAGGAAGGTTGAAAAAGGATGACGTCTTGAGCCATCGCAGCGAGGCATGGAGTAACGCAGAACTGCCGATCCGGAATGCGTTGGAGGGTCTGCTTAATGGGCCGGAGGCTGCTACAGAGATAGCCGCAGCCATGGAGCGTATCCGGGTGGTGGATTCCGATGAGGTCATCCAGCCGTTCAAACAAGGACTACTGTTGAGGATGCTCTTTAGCTGCCTGATCGATGCCGACCGGACCAATACGGCGGACTTCGACAAGCCGAAAGCAGCTCTTCTGCGACAGCATGGCGAGTACATTCCGTGGGCGCAACTCATCGAGCGCCTGGAAGTAAAGCTGGCGACGTTTTCGAACGAAAAGTGGGTTGATCGGCTCCGATGCGAAATATCCGATCATTGCAAGTCCGCATCTGAGCGCCCTCGCGGTACATTTACCCTCACGGTTCCGACGGGTGGAGGCAAGACACTGGCGAGCCTACGCTTTGCACTACATCATGCGAAACGTTGGAACATGGATCGTGTGATCTATGTCAGCCCGTACATTTCCATTGCCGACCAAAACGCACAGGTGGTGCGTGAGGTGCTGGAGCCAGCGGGATGCGACTATGCTTCCATCGTTCTCGAGCACCATTCCAGCCTGACACCCGATAAAGAGAGCTGGCGAGGATCGGTGTTGGCTGAGAATTGGGATGCCCCAGTGGTTTTCACCACAGCAGTGCAGGTACTCGAAGCACTCTTCGGTGGTGGAACACGTTCTACCCGGAGACTTCATGCGCTCGCCAATGCAGTCATTGTCTTCGATGAAGTGCAGACCTTGCCAGTACGGATGATTCATATGTTCAACAACGCAGTGAATTTTCTGGTAGAGCAGTGTGGCGCGAGCGTTGTGTTGTGTACCGCGACACAGCCACTCCTCCATCGGGTAGACAAAGTGAAAGGAGCGATACGGCTCGCGGCAGATGCCGACCTAATCAGTGATGCCCCTCAACTTTTCCGCGACCTGAAACGGTACGAGACGTTCGACAAGTCGAAAGAGCGTGGTGGCTGGAGCGCGGCGAAAGTAAGCGATCTGGCTGTCCAGGAGCTGTCAGGGTATGGAAGCTGCCTTGTCATTGTGAATACAAAACGCGATGCATTGGCGATATACATGGCTTGCAAGGAGCGACTCGAAGCTCTATCTGACCCGATAGAGGAGGGCTGCTTTGTCCACCTGAGTACTCGTATGTGCCCTGCACATCGCCTTGAAGCATTAGAGGGAATGAAGATAGCGTTAGCACAGAAAAAACGAGTGTTATGCGTCAGTACGCAGTTGATCGAGGCAGGTGTGGACATTGACTTTGCCACTGTGGTGCGGGATCTAGCGGGACTGGATTCCATCGCGCAGGCAGCGGGTAGATGTAACCGCAATGGCGACCGAGCAAGCGGGAGGGTACACATTGTCAAGATGGTAGAGCCGCTTCCGAAGCAGTTGGAGGAGATTCGGTGTGCCCAGCAAAACGCCCGTCGTGTTCTGGAAGACTGGAGAGATGAGCAGGGCGATGCGCCCTTCCCGTTATCAGACCCACTCCAGATGGAACGATTTTTCAGCCTTCACTTCTTCGCGCGTAGAGATCAGATGGATTATCCAGTGAAGGTGCAGCGGGACGACACCCTGCTCCAAATGCTGGGCGAGAATGGGATGGCCGTCGCGGATTCAAGATTGGCAGGCGTGAAGCGGCATGGCTTCATGCAGTCATTTGCTAGTGCGGCTAGAGAATTTCACGTAATCGATAGCCAGACGCAAGGGATCGTCGTTCCGTTCGGCACGGATGGTAAAGATTTGATTGCAGCCCTTAGCGCTGCACACGATCTTGCGGTAGAGTTTCAGCTATTGAGAAAAGCGCAGCGGTTCGCTGTCAATGTGTTTCAGTCGGAGATGGATTCTCTTACTCGAAATGGAGCCATCTATGAGGCACAGATGGGCACCGGTGTGTTTTGCCTGCGGGCAGAGTTCTATTCGTCTGAGTTTGGGTTGACGCTCGACGGCAGCGGAAGAATGGAGAGCATGATTGCATAACACGGTGAAGAATACGATCGAGTTTCGCGTCTGGGGCCGGTACGCCATGTTTACCGATCCGCTTACCCGTGTGGGCGGGGAGAAGTGCTCGTACCATCTGCCGACGTATGAAGCCTTGAAGGGTATCGCAAAGAGTATCTACTGGAAGCCTACCTTCATCTGGTACATCGACCAGGTACGAGTGATGAAGCGCATTCGCACTCAGACAAAGGGCGTGAAACCGCTGGACTATGGCGGTGGAAATACGCTGGCAATCTACACCTACCTGACGGGCGATCCTGACTCTGAGACGACAGAGCAACGAGTGGAGTATCAAGTTCGCGCTCACTTCGAGTGGAATCAACACCGTCCTGAGTTGGAACGCGACCGCAACGACGGCAAGCACTTCGAGATTGCAACGCGCAGCCTCGAACGCGGCGGACGGCAGGACATCTTTCTCGGGACGCGTGAATGTCACGGCTACGTCGAGCCGTGTGAGTTCGGTTCGGATGATGGCGAGTGTGACCATGATGGCGAGTTGCAATATGGCTTCATGTTCCACAGCTTCGATTATCCGGACGAGACGGGCGAAAACCGACTCGCCAGCAACTTCTGGCGGCCAAAGCTAGTCAATGGGGTACTGTCCTTTCCGCGGCCCGATCAGATCTCGGCTGAACACAAGAAGGAGATACGCGCCATGACACCGAAGGCATTCGGCCTAGAACAGAACCTCCAGTATGTCGAGACCGAATCAGAGCAGTACGCCGCAATCGTCGGAGGCATGGCTTGAGTTGGATTCAGAAGCTTTACGAGACCTATGATCGCTGCGCCGGACAGCCGCAGTTCGATAAGAACCCTCTGATGCCTGTCGATCATGCAGAGCAACAGGTTCATATCGAGATCACGTTGAATGGCGCGGGTAAGTTTCGCTCGGCTTCCGTTGTCTCCAAAGAGACGACCTTTATTCCGGCTACGGAGGAGTCGGCTGGACGCACTTCGGCTCCTGTGGCGCATGGACTGGCGGACAAGCTGGAATATGTTGCCCCCGAACAAAATGGCTCCTCAATTCACGAGGGCGCAGTTGCTGAAATCAAGGCCTCTGCTAAGGCAAACAAGAAAATAAAGGATGAAAAGGATTCGCCGCATAGCTTATACCTCAATCAACTTCGCAGTTGGGTGGCTTCAGAGCCTGATCCTCATGTGCAAGCGGTTCTCAGTTATGTGGAAGGCGGCACTATCATCGCAGACCTCTTGCAGCAGTCTGTCTTGCACGCCGACGCTTCGGGAAATCTACTGACACGATGGCAGAATCCAAGTACGCAGCCAGCTCTATTCAAGGTCTTGCCTGCCACTGCGGGGGAACGAAACCAGCGAGCTGCTGTGGTTCGTTGGATTGTCGAACTGCGTGAACCTCAAGGAGCCGCCCATCTTTGGAAGAATGAGAACGTGCAGCATTCTTGGCAGCGTTTCGTGGCAAAGCAAGCAAAGGAGGCCACTTTATGTATGTTGACAGGTCAGTTGCTCGTTCAGGCGGCGAATCATCCTAAGCGAATAAGGCATGGGGCGGATGGCGCTAAACTGATTTCATCTAACGACAAGACCGGATATAACTTCCGTTTTAGGGGGAAGTTCGAGGCAGCCAAACAGGCCTACGGACTTGGGAGTTTACCGACTCAGAAAGCACATAGTGCTCTGCGCTGGTTGATCGAGAGGCAGGGATACTCGAACGACACACAAGCTATTGTTGCCTGGGCCGTAAGTGGAAAGCCCATTCCGAAAGTGATCGCAGGTTCAAATGAAATCCAAAAAGATGCTACCGAAGAGGTTGGGCTGGATTCTGGGAAAGATTTTCAGCTCATTGCTACATCTACCTCCTACAAGGGGGATGCAGGTCAGCTTTTTGCAAAACAGATGAGCAAGCTTATTCGGGGGTACGAAGCGAAGCTGACAGAGCGCGACGATATCGTTGTGATGGCAGTTGATTCCGCGATGAAGGACAAGGGCGGCTTAGCCATCACCTATTACCGGGAGTTGTCAGCCTCGGAGTTCTTGGAGCGCATCCAAGGCTGGCACGAGCACACAGCTTGGCCGCAGAACATGGGCAAGGATCGCAAGTTCATCGGTGCACCAGCTCCTCGCGATATTGCAGAGGCAGCGTATGGTCGGCGTGTGGATGACAAGCTCAAAAAGTCTACTGTCGAGCGACTGCTTCCTTGCATAGTAGATGGGCGACCTATCCCACGTGACCTTGTAACGGCCTGCGCTCAGCAAGCGACGAATCCCGCTGGGAAAGAATACTGGGAATGGGAGCGATGTCTCGGTATTGCCTGTGCGTTGGTTCGTGGAAGCAGAAGAGAGGAGAATTATTCGATGTCGCTTGAAGAAGATCGAAACTCACGGGACTATTTGTTCGGAAGGCTGTTGGCCATTGCCGAGAAGATCGAGGGGTATGCGCTATATCTTGCCAAAGAGACTCGCGGCACTACGGCTGAACGGCTGATGCAGCGATTTTCCGACCACCCTTCCGCTACGTGGCGCACCATAGAGTTAGCACTTCGCCCCTACATGCAGCGTTTGCAGGGTAGCCGTCCAGCAGCACTCTATGTCTGGAAAAGTTTGCTCGATGATGTCATCAGCCGTTTTCAGGGAGACGATTTCACCCGACCGGGTCGCCTCGATGCAGAGTTTTTACTTGGCTATCACTGCCAACGCGCCGCGTTACGCCCGGAAGATTCAAAGAGTGAAGCCAAAGAAGAGAGCAGTCAAGAACCGCAACCGGTATAAAGTTGCCCGCATTCAACCGTATAAGGAGAAGCCCGTGAGTTCGCTACAACATAAGATCGACTTTGCCGTCGTGCTTCGCGTGAAGCACGCTAACCCAAACGGCGACCCACTAAATGGGAATAGACCACGCACAGACTATAACGGTTACGGTGAGATCACCGATGTCTGCATAAAACGCAAGTTGCGTGACCGACTTGTCGAGAGCGGGCAAAATATTTTCGTTCAATCGGATGATCGTAAGAACGACGATGCAAAGAGCTTGCGGGATCGGGCGGAGAAGGCCCTTAGTAACAAGTTCGGGTCCGGTGAGACTGCCAAACTTGCAAGCGAGACCTGGTTCGATGTGCGTGCTTTCGGCCAGCTTTTCGCCTTACCAAAGAAAAGCAAGGCTAAAGGGCAGGACGAGGACGGCGATACAGGCGTATCCATTCCGATCCGAGGACCTGTGACCATTCAGTCCGCGTTCAGTCTTGCGCCTGTGGACGTAACCAGTACGCAAATCACCAAGAGTGTCAGCGGCGACGGTGACGGCACAAAACGTGGTTCGGACACGATGGGGATGAAGCATCGAGTCGATGAAGCAGTGTATGTTTTTTACGGCAGCATGAACCCACAACTGGCCGAACGCACGGGTTTCAGCGATGCAGATGCCGAAGCGATCAAGGAGATTTTGCCTAAGCTCTTCGAGAACGATGCCTCTTCAGCTCGCCCGGAAGGTAGTATGGCTGTCCTCAAGTTGGTCTGGTGGCAGCACAATCCCGGTAAAATCGGCCAGTATTCCTCCGCAAAGGTTCATGGGACACTCAAAGTCAAGCCGGATGGCACCTATACGCTGAACAACCTTGAAGGGCTTACCCCCGAGGAGATTGACGGCTTCTAGATTAAAGTAGATAGGAGTCCTTAGCATGGCCGTCTCCACCCCAGAAGCCGATGATGATGCGCTGCCGATCAGCGGACTACAGCATCTGGCATTCTGTCCGCGTCAGTGGGCTCTTATCCATCTTGAGCAGGTGTGGGTGGAGAACGTCCGTACCGCCGAAGGACGACTGCTGCATGAGCGTGCCGACCTTTCAGGAGAGAGCCGCCGTGCCAGTGTGCGCACCGTGCGCGGCATGTGGTTGCGCTCGGAGAGGTTGCGTCTGACGGGACGTGCTGACATCGTCGAGTTTCGGCCTGCGCCTTATCCTGTGGAGTACAAGCGCGGTAAGAGCAAACCTAACGACTGCGATACAGTGCAGCTCTGCGCACAGGCACTCTGCCTAGAGGAGATGCTGGAGACGGCCATTGAGCGTGGGGCAATCTTCTACGGCAGCCCACGACGACGGCTGGAGATTGACTTCACGCCGGAACTGCGCTCGCGAACCGAAGAGCTCGCTGCCGCCATGCACCGCCTCTACCGAAGGCGGGTGACGCCCGCTGCGACTCCGGGGCCTTATTGTCGCAACTGCTCGTTGGTCGATGTGTGCCTTCCAGAGGCTACTTCTCATGTTGACGCCGCGGGTTGGGTGGCGCTCCAACTGTGTTTTCTACAGCAGGAGGTTTAGTTCTGCCTCATGCGAAAACTTCTCAACACACTGCATATCATGACTCAAGGCGCCTACCTGCACCGCGACGGCGAGACGGTTGCGATCAAGGTTGGTGACGAGCTGAAGCTACGTGTTCCAGTGCATACGCTTGAAGGGCTGGTGTGCTGGGGCCGCGTGTCGTGCAGTCCTCCGGTGCTGGGGTTGTGTTGTGAGCGAGGGGTGGGCATCTCGTTTCTGACCGAGCAGGGAAGGTTCATAGCCCGCGTGAATGGGCCTGTCTCCGGCAACGTGCTTTTGCGGAGGCAGCAATACCGAATCGCCGATGACGGGATAGGTGCACTCCCCCTCGTGCGCAATATCGTGGCGGCCAAGATTGCAAACAGCCGCGTTGTTTTGCTGCGAGCAGCCCGTGAGATCGTAGAGGATAAACGCGAGAAGGATCTGCGAGACGCGGCGAACCGCCTCTCCTGGGCTGGCCTGGAGGCATCACGGGCGATCTCCATCGACGCAGCGCGGGGACATGAAGGTATTGCAGGACAGGCGTACTTCTCGGTCTTCGATCAGATAATTGGGGGCGACCGCGCGACGTTTCATTTTGGAGGTCGCTCGCGCAGGCCTCCACTTGACCGGGTGAATGCGCTGCTTTCATTTGTATATGCGCTCTTACGCCATGACATCGAATCGGCCCTGGAGAGCGTTGGCCTTGACCCAGCGGTGGGCTTCCTCCACACCGACCGTCCAGGGCGTCCGAGTCTTGCTCTCGACTTGATGGAGGAACTCCGCGCCGCGCTGGCTGACCGTCTGGTGCTGACGCTCATCAACCGGCGTCAGGTACAGGGATCGGGCTTTACGGAGCAGGACGGGGGCGGCATTCAGATGGACGACGACACTCGCAAACAAGTCGTCTCCGCTTGGCAGCTTCGGAAACAGGACGAGATTGAGCACCCCTACCTCAAGGAGCGCATTCCGCTCGGACTGGTGCCGTATGTGCAGGCGTTACTCCTCGCACGTCATGTACGTGGGGGACTCGACGCCTATCCCGCGTTCTTCTGGAGGTGATTCGATAATGATGGTTCTTGTCAGCTACGACGTAAGCACCCGCGACGACGAAGGACGACGCAGACTGCGCCGAGTAGCTCGGTTGTGCGAAGATCATGGACAGCGGGTGCAGAACTCCGTCTTCGAGTGTGTCGTGGACTCAGCGCAATGGGTTGTGCTTCGAGCCAGGCTTGAGTCGGAAGCCGATCCTGATCAGGACAGTCTCCGGTTCTATTTTCTCGGAACCGAATGGAGAAGACGGGTCGAACACGTTGGCGCGAAGGTTTCCTATGACCCTGAAGCACCTCTCATCCTTTAGGCGTTCTTGATAAGCCGAGTTCATTCGCGCGAACCCTAAGCGAGCACAGATTCTCGGGAACATCCGCAACTTCAGCTAAGTTCCTTGATGGCAAGAAGATACTCTTGGGTCCGCTTGAAAGCATGATTGATATGCCAGCGAATAGAGTCGGGGTCGCATTTGTGGCAAGCTATCTCTAGCACATGGAGCTGTTTACGACATGTGTCGTCGCCCCCCACGCGGGGGGCGTGGATTGAAACGGATTATGGATCAGGGCGAGCGCCGATAGTAGAAGTCGCCCCCCACGCGGGGGGCGTGGATTGAAACCTTGGCTGGAGATCAGGACAGGAGATGCTCCAAGGTCGCCCCCCACGCGGGGGGCGTGGATTGAAACATCGCTGACATTGGGGTGGAAGAGATCACTCATGTCGCCCCCCACGCGGGGGGCGTGGATTGAAACGTCTCCACCTGGCGGCAACGCTGTGACGATTCAGTCGCCCCCCACGCGGGGGGCGTGGATTGAAACAACGGCGTGCTGGGGGACCTGCGCAGCGCGTTGGTCGCCCCCCACGCGGGGGGCGTGGATTGAAACTGGTGGGCGGTTCGCACACCTTCAAGGACAGCGGTCGCCCCCCACGCGGGGGGCGTGGATTGAAACGGCGGGTACTACATCTACGCGACGAGGATGTGGTGTCGCCCCCCACGCGGGGGGCGTGGATTGAAACGGCGCATCTTCCATTGCGGTGCCAACGGCTGCACCGAGTCGCCCCCCACGCGGGGGGCGTGGATTGAAACGTGGCGCTTGATGCTGTCGTCCGCCCACTGCTCCCGTCGCCCCCCACGCGGGGGGCGTGGATTGAAACCCCTCATGCAATCCATAGGGATCCACACACAATCGGTCGCCCCCCACGCGGGGGGCGTGGATTGAAACATTTCCAGGCAATAGAGCAGCAGCACGCGGTTGCGTCGCCCCCCACGCGGGGGGCGTGGATTGAAACCCAGCATCCGCCCTCGAGAGGTGCCTGCTGGAGGTCGCCCCCCACGCGGGGGGCGTGGATTGAAACAATCCATCCAGGGCCTCTGCGCTCGCTGGCGTAAGTCGCCCCCCACGCGGGGGGCGTGGATTGAAACCAATCCTCTGCCCAAAG